>JBCNUX010000001.1:0-122891 GCA_039630485.1 Chlorobiota bacterium
TACATAGTCACTGACCAACTCAGAAGTTCAACACGACGCGTGCAGAGGGGAGGAAGAGGACTCGCTCTTCCCAAAGGCGTGGATCGCGCAGGAGACAGGTGAAGACACGTCCGTCAAAGCGTAGCGACAGGCCTCGGGTAACGGGGATCTGTAGCCATATAGTGCTGAGGAGTGTGCCATCAAAGTAGTTGAGAGCAAAGCCATAGGGGGTCTGAATTCCAGTAGAAAGGAAATCGATCCCACCGCTGATGCCGCCAACCGTCTCGCTACGTGCTCTTCGAAGGAGGCGGATAATCTCCCGGTCTTCTGTGGTGTCCTCGTGCTGTGTCCAAGTCTCTGCCTCGTAGACAGTTCCCCCAAGCCGGAAGCGGAAGAAGTAATTTTTATCCACGGCAATAGCGAAGGAGTACTGGAGCTGAACGTGATAGCGGATTAGGAAATCGGAGAATCTTTGGAGCTCGGGATTCCAAGCCGGCCGGCCTGATGACTTGGCATCCCCAAAGACATACGAGGCAGAGGCATGGAAGACCCCGCCGTCGTAGAGGAGCTTGATTGGGAAATCCACCGTTCCATAGAGGCCCCAACCGGCGTGGGTCAAGCGGGGCTTAGGGCCGATCTTAGAGGAGAGCTCGCCCCACCCTTTCATTGGTAGGATGACCCCTAGTCGAGCACTGCTCCAAAGGGCATTGAGAGTTACTCGTTGAGACCATACTGACGGGTAGTTAAGCTCTTCTAATCCGTGCCGAAACTCGACTCCTAAGTGGGGCAGATGGAGATTGTAGATCCGGACGGTATCCTCGGTATTTTCAACTGTTCCTGCCTCTTCAGCTCGGACAGCGTAGTACCGGTAACGGAGGAGGTCAGGAAAGCTCACAGTCAATTCATTAGGATGGCTGTAAGCTGAGGACTGGCCTTCTGAGATTCGCAGGTAGGTTTGGATATCGTCTTCTGGAACAGGCTCAGCATTACCAAACGTCGGGGGAGCAAACTGGGTTGTTTCGTCACCGATACCCTGAGCTTCTAGGGTGACATTTTCTACGGCGCCCTGGATAATGGCATTGGCTAAGTAGTCGTACAGCGTCGGTGATGGTGATGTAGGAGGTGCGGCGATCCGACGCAGGTCGGAGAACAGCAGAATATCGGCGTCCTGAACGCTTCGGAGATCACGGGCGATTGTGCGTGAGCGGTCACGGGTTTTGATGAGAGCAATGATGCTGAACGGTTCCCCTGGGCGGAAGCGGGTGGTGACGACGAAGGCATTCTTAAAGGCATTGCAGTTATTCTGCATCACCTGAACGGCGTACTTGACAGCCTCAATCGTCTCTGCACGGTTTACTATACCTGGGGGAACCCCATCTTCTTCGCGTAGCTTTCGCAAGACCTCTTGAACTTCAGCCGCGCACCCCTCCAGCATCACTCGGTCTTGGATTTGCTGGTAGAGAGAGGGATTGGTAGACTGGAGATTGGCCACGACTTGGGGGGCCTTCGGCATCGGGTTCAGTAACTCTTGGACGTCGGAGAAGACCTGTCCCTCTAAGCGGAAGAGGGAGATGGTACTGTAGCGGTAGTTTTTAAACTTGCGCAAGATAGCCCGAAGTTCAGCATCCTGCGCATAGGTTCCCACTCCCCAGGAGAGGAAGAGACAGAAGCTAATTGCTACAAGCAGTTTCTGGGCTATCCGTTGCATCGCTGTCAGCACTGGTATTCTGACATGTGATCCAAATCAATACGTGATCGGAATGTTCGGGATGGCTGCACGTCCTTCACGGGATTCAGCTCCATTGATGGGGTTCCGGACCTTTGCGGTGACCAGGAGGGAGACCGTTCCATCTACGCGGCCTCGGCGTAGGGGAAGCGGGCCGTCCAAGCGGATCCGTACCTCATAAGTATTGGCCCCCACGCGGCTAATCGTGGCCGAGGGCTTGTAATTTGGAATGTCAGCCCGCGTGATCTGGACGCGAACGTCTCGGATATCCTCCGGAGTCGCCAGCCGCTGGATGTCTACGAAGGGCGGCAGGATTGTAATGCCGGTAACGAGGAGCTCCGGATTGCGTGGGTCAATCGTAGGGTCAATCTTCAAGTCGCTGGCTGAGAAGCGTGGAGCTCGCTGCTGTGGGGCTCCACTCCCTTCGTAGAGGGTCACGACTTCACCAGTATATGGATTTTGCCATGTGACTCGCACGTTGACTGTCGTTGCAGCTGCAGGAATGTCTCGTTCAGCCTGCAATCCCGGAGCAGCAGGTTGCTGGTCAGCTCCAAGTTGAATGCTCGTACGGAACTGGGCTGCTGGGATCTTTCCACCTGAGCTAGGATCAGCAGTGACCTGAAAAGTGTAGCCGTAGAAGAGGTTATTCTGAAGGGCAGCGTCAATGTCCTGAGCATTGTTCAGGCGGCTTGGAAAGACAACCAGGCGGGCTTCGGAGGTCGTACGCTTCCCTACTATGTTCGTGTGGGTAATTTGGATAGTGTACTCTCCGCTTGCTATTGGCTCGTTGATTTGGAGCTCAAACTTATGGTTCGTTCCACCCCCAGTGGCGGGACCTCCTGCGACCAACTCGGGGCCCAGGTCTACGAGTCGGAAGGAGAGGGGTGGTTGGATCGTAACTGTCGGTGGTCTACCTCCGGGGGTTATGGGGCCTGCTGTGAAGGGAATAACAGTGCGCAGGGCTTTGTCAAACGAGTAGAACTCCTCCTGAGCCAAGAAGACTTTGGGATCTGCTGGTGGCGGCACAGCAGGCTTAATGACACGGATATCGATCGCAATGCTGGACCGGTTCTGTTCGAAGCCGGCGGATTGTCCTGGGGCGAGCAGCCGTGCGATGTACCCGTAGAGCTCCAACTTGTTGACGATTTCGGGGGCTTTCTCTGGAAACTCGCGGCGTACGTACTCCATGGAGGCCGCAAGGCCATTGAGGAATCCTTCAGCATCTATGCGTCCGCTGATGAGGTCATCGGCTAACGGCGGATTGTAAGCATCTAGCTCATACTCCAACTCGCGTTTGACGAGCTGTAGGTCTTTGACCTTGATCTGTACTGTACCAATATTGACGGTCTCCTCGCCGCCAAGCTCCAGCGGCTGCTCAGCCTGGATACCGAGAATACGGTTCGTCCGGGAGGCGAAGCGGAGTTTGTACCAACCAGGTTGCGCGGGTGGTTGGAACCGAACAGCAAAGACACGCTTCTTGATACGTCCACCGTTCTGCTGGGCGCGTTCCAGCGTTCGCTTGTGGTCGTACCAGTAGATACTGTCTTTGGCAACCGCATCTGGTGGAGCAAAGCGCCGGATATCCCCGATGGCGATGGTGTAAGCTTTGTAGGTAGGCGTTTGATAGTCGCGCATAGCGGATAGGTCTAGCTCCAGGCGTCTCATCACGAGTAGCCGCCATGGGGAACCTTCCACCTCTGGGCCAATGGGCTGACCTTCCGTGAAGGTCTCCCAGCGGAGGCGACGGAGGGTATCGTCGGGAGGGAATGAGGGTGGCTGTTGGGGATTAGGGCTAGGATGGTAGAAGATTTGGTAGTCGAGCTCCTGGACATTTGCTAAGCGCATCAGAGTTTCCAGTCGCTTCTTCGCCTCCACTGGATCCACGCCTTCGGTTGCTCCCATGCCACTGACGTCGGTGACCCCGACCTCAACCTCGTAGTAGCGGTCCTGGCGAATCTGCGGGCCACCGGCTGTCTGGAGATAGCTTTCGGCAATCGTAATCTCGTCCTTTGGGCGCGTGCTGATGCCTTCCGTCCCTGTCCCGACCTGGAGCTGTGACAGGATGCTCTGCACGATTCTCATGGACTCTTTTTGCTTCTTGAGTAGGTGCTCCTCGGCTTCATCCCGTTCTACGATGATGAGAAGTAGCTCCAGGACTACAGCTAAGTAGAGCACGAAGTAGACTTTGCCAGCACCACCACCACGCGCCATGAGAGCTCCTTAGAGTAGTCCAACCGTGTTACTGTGGGGTCTCCTCGCTGGAGGAGGGTCCTTCTTCCGTTGTAGCTCGGGTGCTACTGCAGCAGCCATCCTGGGCCTGAGTTGCTTCGTCGTCATGGCAAGAATCAGACTTTGCTGCCGTTTTTGCTGCAGATGAACTTTTGCGACAGCACCCTTCTTCCTTCGTTGTCCCTTGCTCTCGGTCAGCAATCGTTGGCACTGCAGCCCGCTCTAGCGTTGCCTCTTGCTGCTCGACTTGTTTTGTGGCTTTCGCTCGACAGCAGGAAGCTTGCGCCCGTTGGGCGCAGCCGTCATGAGCAACGACGTGAGAGACGCTCAAGCACAACAGGAGAGCTGTCGTAGCTCCAAAACTCAGGATGTGCATCCGTAACTCATTCATTGTGAGACAGCACAGCCACTCTTGTGTAGACAACCTACAAATATACTGCAGTATTCCTCTCGTCGCAGGGCTTAAGCATGCCATATGAAGGCTGATTGATCGGTAATGCGTTGTCCCCGATGACGGAGTGCGTCCTGTAAGTAAACCGGTAGAGCAAATAGTGCTGAGTGGAGCTCGGGACAGTAGTACTGCGTCTTGAGTCCCCGTTCAGCATAGCGTTCTCGTACTTCTTCAGTAGAAAGCGCAGCAGGATCATCACGTTTGCTTGCCAACACGAATGCCCAGGGGAGCTGGAAGGAGTAGATGAAAGCCCAGCAGACCCGTACATACGGGAAGACTTCTCGAAGGGTTCGGGAGAGGCTAGTAACGAACTCGGGATATACCGGGTCGGCACTCCCTGCCTGGGCCACGAAGAGCCCGTTGTCAGTGAGCCGCTGAGCTAGGCACTCGTAGAACTCTACGGTGAACAGCATCACTGAAGGACCTCCTTCTATCGGCTCGGTCAGGTCGGAGATGATGATGTCGTAGAGCTCGGTTGTCCCTTCCACAAAGGCCCTGGCATCTCCGAAGACGAGCTGAGAGCGCGGGTCACGGAAGCAGTTCTGATGCCACTCCGGCAAGTAGCGTTCACAGAGCTCTACGAGTTCGCGGTCAATGTCAACCATTGTGGCAAGCTGGACTGAGGGATGGCGGAGCACTTCTCGCAGGGTTGCTCCTTCGCCGCCTCCCATAATGAGGACCCGTCGTGGTTCGGGATGTGCGAGGAGCGCAGGATGGACGAGGACCTCGTGGTAGATGAATTCGTCAATCTGGGCCGACTGGATACGCCCATCCAAGAAGAGTGCTTTCCCCAGGGCGGGAGCACGCACGATGTCGACGCGCTGGTAGGCGGTGGTTCCAGAATACAGGACTTCCGTGACCCGGTAGTGGAACTCCAAATCTTCGGTGTGGTGATCGACAATCCAAATCCCACTCCTCATCGCAATTACGAGCAGCCGCTGGTTGTGCCACAGTCTTCGCAGACAGAGCAGCTCCCGCTCTGCCGCATCCGCATCGAGCCACAGACAGGACATACCTCACCAGTATAACCTCGGGCTTTTGCTTCGGCAACGCGGCGGGCATAGGTACCGTTGGTCCCAATCCCACCTGCAACGACGGGTTCGGGTTCCTCCGTAGCTGAGGGATGTTCCCACTCGATGATTCGGGTCACTTGTGGAGCTTGCGGAGGCGCTCCAGACGAGGATGGGTTTGGTGGAGGTGACCCGCTTGACCCGCCGCTGGGATGTGCAGGAGGAGCTGCTGTTGGCGATGCGGATTTTTCCCCGGCCGATGCAGTGGGATGGGAAGTGTCGGGCGGGACTTCGTCAACGGCTTTGACGTGGACGAAGTCAGTGCGCCCCAGGTAGTCGTAGGCCAGGGAGCGGAAGACGTAGTCGAGTACGGAGGTGGCGTACTTGATCGCTTCGTGACCCTCAACGGGGCCGGAAGGCTCAAAGCGGGTGAAGGTGAAGGTATCCACCAGCTCTTCCAACGGAATACCGTACTGGAGTGCCTTTGAAGATAGAACGGCAAAGCAGTTGAGTAGGCCCTTGAAGGATGCTCCCTCCTTGTACATGTCGATAAAGATTTCTCCAAGGGTGCCATCTTCATACTCGCCAGTGCGTAAGTAAACCTTGTGTCCGCCGACGTAGGCTTCGCGAACGAAGCCATGGCGCTTCTTGGGAAGCCGACGCCGTTGGGGACGCTGGTAGACAATCCGCTCTACGATGCGTTCCTGCACCTCTTTCGGACCCTTCGTCTCGTCGAGGGTCTCTTCATCGCCGAGCATGACGATCTCATCCTCCAAGCCTTCTGCAATTCCAGTGCTGAGGGGTTGCGAGAGCTTAGAGCCATCCCGATAGAGCGCGATTGCCTTCAGTCCCATCCGCCAGGACTGGAGGTAGACCTCAGCGATGTCAGCAACGCTTGCCTCCATTGGCATATTCACAGTCTTGGAGATTCCGCCGGAGATGAACGGCTGGACGGCAGCCATCATGCGTACGTGGGCCAGGTAGTCAATGTAGCGTGTGCCTCGCTTCCCACACTTGTTTGCGCAGTCAAATACCGGGAGATGCTCGGGGCGTAAATGCGGAGCCCCTTCTACAGTCATCGTGCCGCAGACATACTCATTTGCGGCTTCAATCTCTTCGGGCGTAAAGCCGAGGGCCTGCAGTAGGTCGAATGTCGGCGACTCTAACTGTTCGCGGCTGAAGCCCAATCGCAGGCAGAACTCTTCTCCGAGAGTCCACTTCGTGAAGGCGAAGCGAATGTCGAACACGTTCGGCAGGAGGGATTCTACGAGCGCTATCTCCTTGTCCGTGAAGCCCTTCTGCCGAAGGCGCTCGTGAGTAATCGTAGGGCAGCCTACGAGTGACCCGTGGCCGACGCAGTATGCTACGATGTCTCGGATCTGGTCTTCGCTGTAGCCTAGTCTGCGGAGTGCTTTCGGGACAGCTTGGTTGACGATCTTCAGGTAGCCTCCACCAGCAAGTTTCTTGAACTTGACGAGGGCAAAATCGGGCTCGATGCCCGTTGTATCGCAGTCCATGAGTAGCCCGATGGTCCCCGTAGGAGCAATGACCGTTACCTGGGCATTGCGGTAGCCGTAGCGTTCTCCGAGTGCAAGTGCTCGATCCCATGCTTCCCGGGCGGCATGGAGCAGGTAGTCGGGACAGTACTTGGGGTCGATTCCCATAGGGATGATGCTGAGGCCCTCATACTCGTGGGGTGGGGCATTGTACGCTGCTCGGCGGTGATTGCGAATGACACGGAGCATCGCGTCGCGGTTGACGGCGAATCCAGGGAATGGCCCCAGTTCACGAGCCATCTCAGCGGAGGTGGCATAAGCCTCTCCGGTCATCATCGCGGTAATTGCACCAGCTATAGCGAAGGCTTGGGGAGAATCGTAGGGGATACCGCTGACCATCAAGAGTGCTCCAAGGTTAGCATAGCCCAGCCCCAAAGTGCGGAACTCGTAGCTCTTCCGGGCGATATCTTTGGAGGGATACTGGGCCATGAGCACGGAGATCTCTAGGACGATGGTCCAGAGGCGGACGGCATGGCGAAAGTCCTCAACGCGGAAGAGTCCTGTCTCTTCATCGTAGAACTTCAGCAGATTGAGGCTCGCCAGGTTACAGGCCGTGTCGTCCAGGAAGAGGTACTCCGAGCACGGGTTGGAGGCGTTGATGCGGCCGGAGTTGGGGCAGGTGTGCCATTCGTTGATGGTCGTGTCGAACTGCAGCCCCGGATCGGCGCACTTCCATGCTGCGAGGGCGATTGCATTCCACAGGTCACGGGCTCGTACGGTCCGGCAGACGCGTCCGTCAGTGCGCCAACGCAAGTCCCACGTGCCATCCTGGAGGACAGCCTGCATGAACTCATTGGGAACACGCACAGAGTTGTTGGAGTTCTGGCCGCTGACAGTCAAGTAAGCTTCGCCCTCGTAGTCCAGGGTGAAGACGGGAAAGTCAAGGCGGGTGTAGCCTTGCTCAACGAGGGAGAGCGTTCGTAGGATGTATGCGCGGGGGACTCCGCGGTGGAGTGCTCGGCGGATGAGGGTCTGCAAGCGTGGGTTGCTCCGCCAATCCGTACCGCGGGCTACGGCTTCATCCATAATGGCTTGGAGGAACGTGGAGCAGATCCGCGAACCGGTAGCGAGCGAGGCGACCTTCTCCTCTTCACGAGCTTTCCACAGGATGAACTCTTCGATGTCAGGATGGTCAATGTCGACAATCACCATCTTGGCTGCACGGCGGGTAGTACCACCCGACTTGATAGCCCCCGCTGCCCGGTCGAAAATCTTCAAGAAGCTCATCAGCCCCGAGGAAACGCCACCACCAGAGAGCGGTTCACCTGCCGCCCGCAGTGGGGAGAAGTTGGTACCAGTACCGGAACCGTACTTGAAGACCCGAGCCTCGCGCGTTAGGAGGTCGAAGATGCCTCCTTCGTTGACCAGATCGTCTTGGATGGACTGGATGAAGCAGGCGTGGGCCTGCGGGTGGGTATAAGCGTCTTTGGAGCGCTGGAGGCGGCCAGTAGCGGGGTCAACGTACCAGTGCCCTTGTCCCCGGCCTGTGATGCCGTAGGCGTAGGCGAGCCCTGTGTTGAACCACTGCGGGGAATTAGGTGCCGCCATCTGGGCAAGCAGCATGTAGGCGATCTCGTCGTAGAAAGCTTGAGCATCCTCGGGTGTATCGAAGTAGCCGTACTGCTCGCCCCACCATCGCCAACAGCCGGCGAGTCGGTGGACTACCTGCTTGATGGAACGCTCTGGACCCAAGATCGGCCTGCCTTCGCTGTCCAGGAGTGGATTGCCATGCTCATCGTACTGCGGCACTCCCGTCTTACGGAAGTACTTCTGGGCTAAGATGTCTGTGGCCACCTGAGACCAATGGATAGGAACTTCCACATTGTGCATCTCGAACACGACGGTACCATCAGGATTGCGCAGAACGGAGGAGCGGCGCTCATAGCTGAAGTAGTCGTAGGGAGACCGCCCAGCCTCTGTAAAGCGTCGGGGGATCTGCATGGGGAGTAGGTGGGGGCTATGGGACAAACCTCAAGAGGGGATCCTCACCGCCGAGGACGGTGAGCAGAGAGTCGGGAGCAAAATTACAACAACCGACCACCCTTGAGCCAGAGGACCAGCGGGGCGTCCCTCGGGCTACGGAGCTGGACGTGGACTTACACTGAAGATTGAAGGCGTCGTTCGACGGAACGAACCGCTGCTTCCAGCGAAGGCTCGCGGTCGCTTCGCATCTCTACCTTGAGCCATAGGGTAATGCGCTACACACCTTCCTGCTGGAGCCGCTCAAAGCATCGACGGAGAGCATCAGCGAGAACCTCCCAGTCTCCTTCGACGTTTGTGCCGTGTGCGTGGAGGTGGCACTGGAGTCCGGCTTCCTGAAGGGTACGGACACATACAGCAATGTAGTGGGAGAGCGATAGCCCTGTCCCAATCGGCGTAATGCTAACCATGCCCGTGACCTTCATCGAGAGAGCCCATCCTTGTGAGACAGCAGCCTTCTTACCAGCACTGGTGGTTGGTGCTGGTCGCGGAGTGCCCTACTCCACTGGCTGCGGAAAGATACGGACGGCAGGACGATTCCACGGGATCCGCTCTAATCCTGCAACAGCCCAGGAACTGCCACGACGCCGCAAGGTGAAACGGAGGGTTTGCCAATAGTCAAGCTCCATCTCAATGCGGACTAGCACTGGCGAGAGGCTATCGGTACGGGTGCGTGTGATCGGTAAACGGGCAATCGGCCGAGAGAGCCGTTCCAGCTCAGGGGCAAGTTCATAGCGTTCTTCAGCCAGTAGTGGGCTACCGTCAGCGAGGGCGAAGAGCAAGAGCGCGTCAGCAATCCGCCCGCTGTCTATGGCTGTTTTGAAGAGGAGGGCTGTTCCTAGGGGGGTGGACTGCAATGGGAGCGGACAGGAAGCCTGGGCTACCTTAGGATGCGTGCTCCGGCAAGCCTCTAAGAGGAGGCACAGCCATAGAAGAGCTGGGGCCGCCATAGTCAGAGACCAAAGAAAGCCGCCGTAACTGCTGTAGCTTCGACAACGGCAGGGGAAGGTTGGCGCATGGGGTGGTCCACGCCCAGCGTATGACCCGTGTGAGGCAAGACATGAAGCTGAACCATGCCAGGCGGAGCAGCGGCTGCAAGCTCCTGTACAGAGCGCAGCGGTACGGTGATATCGTGCATTCCGTGGACAACCAGTGTAGGGCAGCGTAGCGAGGCCATTGCCTGAAAGAGGTTGTATCGCTCCTTGTTGGCTTCCAGGTCATCCAGGTACTGCACGTTCATCAGGAGGATTTGGCTGGTGCGGGTGTGGGAGATTTCCAGTGTTCCGCGTTGCCGCCAGCGCTTCTTCTGGCGTTCGGTGTAGTGGTGGAAGGTAGTGACGGGGGACCAGAGTGCTAACCGCTGGACCGAGAGCTGAGGATGTTCTCGGAGTACAATGAGGGCAACTCCAGCTCCGCGAGAGTAGCCAAGGAGAAACAGCTGCTTGTTCCAGCGCTTCCACCACGATGGGGGAGCCTCTACCGTCCGTTTCAGAAGCGCTGTCAGGACGGTGACGGTGTCCTCGATCTCCTGGCGGATGGTGTTGCGTGCAAAGAGCTCGGGGCGCTCGACGCGGTCCGACCCTTCGATGTAGCCGCTGAGGGAGAAATTGAACGTTACCACGCAGGCTCCTCGTTGTGCAAGTTCTGTGGCTACGTATGGGAAGAAGCCCCAATCTTTGAACCCAGTGAAGCCATGGAGCATGATGACCATCGGGCCGCTCCCACGGGTCGGGAGCCAACGGAGGTCTCCTAGGATGTGCTCGCCAGAGGTAGAGGTCAGTCGAAAGCGCTCGGTTACAATCGTCGCGATGGACATACCAGCGGTGCCTTATGGCTGCTGGAAGTGAACTGTTGCTCTCCGGAGGGTGCCATCACGGAGGAACTCTACCGTTGCTGTGTCCCCGGGGGTGAAATCCTGGAGTGCCTGCATGAGGTCATAGATGGTGTGGATCCGGGTACTTCCCAGCACCGTCAGGATGTCTCCCGATCGAAGTCCAGCCCGTTCGGCTGGGCTCCCTTCACTGACACCGTTGAGACGGAGTCCTTCAGGATGGTCGCTGTAGTCTGGGATGATGCCAAGGCGAACCCGTAGGCGGCTTGGGGTGCGCAGGTCCGCCGGGGCCTGCGTCCGCCGGAAATCAGGACGTTGAGGGAGAGCGGTAACTGTGCAGATGAGGGCTTCAGCGGCAGCAGCCAGTGTTGCCATGCCGCTATAGTTGAGCTTGTCCCAGGTGTCGCTAGGGCGATGGTAGTCGCCGTGGAGGCCAGTGAAGAAGAAGAGGACTGGTAGGCCGCGAGCATGGAAGGTCGTATGGTCGCTTGGGCCAAAGCCGCTTTCGGCTGTTGATATTCGAAGGCCAAATAGGGGCGCTATGGAGTCCAGCAGAGGCCGCCACACCGAAGAGCTTCCTACGCCGTGTACGATGAGGGTGCTGTCTCGTAGACGACCTACCATGTCGAAGTTGAACATCGCGATCGCGCTGTCCAAAGGGAGTAAGGGATGGCGTGCGTAGAAGCTGGAGCCGAGAAGTCCGCGCTCTTCCGCGTTGAAGGCAATCAACAGCACTGACCGGGGTGGTGGGGCTTGGGCTAGGCGAGAGGCAAGCTCGAGGAGGAGTGCGACTCCTGAAGCGTTGTCATCGGCGCCCGGGTGGATTGCCGGTTGCTGAGGGGATGCCAGAGAGCCAGAACCACCCCAGCCTAAGTGGTCGAAATGGGCACCCAGGATGATGTACTCATGCGCTCGTTGGGGATCGCTCCCACGGATGTAGCCGATGACGTTCGGCACTTCTGCCTGTGATGTCTCCAGCTCCACTGTGATGTGGGCCTCCACCAGTGGGAGTTCGAAGCTGTGGGGCTTGAGCGTGCGCAGAATTTCCAGCTCACGAGTGTACAGTGAGCGGTCTCGCGGAAAGAGCTTGGCGGCTTCGACGCGTTGGGCGTGGATGACGGGGATGCTTGCCTGGGGCGTCATTGCCTCGGGGGAGAGCGGGAGCAAGACGTTGGAAGAATCGCCCTGCGGGTCAACGATGATCACGGCTGCTGCACCCTTGCTCTCTGCAGTGGAGACCTTGTAGCGCAGCGAGGCGTGGTGGGGGGCTACGGAGTGCTTCTCTTCCTGGAGCTTTTCACGCACGAGCTTAGAGCGCAACCGCTCATCCCATGGAGTCCCGCGGAGGACGAGCACGACTTTTCCCCGAACATCGAGGCCTGCGTAGTCGTCGTAGCCTTGCTCTGGGGCGGAGATGCCAAAGCCAGCGAAGACGAGGGTCCCACGGGCAGTCCCGTTGGCACTGAAGCTCAAGGGTACGAAGTCCTTGCCGGGCGTCCACCGCATCTTGTAAGAGCGCCACATATCACGGGGGAGGTCAGGACGCTCTACGGTGATAGTGAATTCCGCTCGTGTTCCAGCCCCGATGCGCAGGTCTACAACGAGCGGGAAGGGATGCTCGTACCGGCCTGCCACTGGCGAGACTCCGGCCTGCCGGAAGTGTTCGGCAATGTATGCGGCAGCACGGTAGTTGCCGGGACTGCCTGGTGCACGTCCCTCTAGTTCAGGCGATGCCAGGAAGCGGACGTGTCCTCGGAGTCGGAGTGCTGTTGGCGAAAGGCTCTCGGTGGCTTGGGACAGGCCCAACGTCAGAAAGTACAGCAACAACGGCAGCGCCGAAAAGCGGTAGCTTTGCATCCAGGTCGGTAGGCTCGCAAAGTCGCGCAAAAATAGGACTTTCCGAAGCCATTCGGGGAGCAGCAGAACTGCGCTCGGGTAGAAACGTCCTATGGCGGTTAGCCCGGGACGTTGTTGCGTACGGTATCACGACGGTTCTGGTCCGGTTCCTCACCTTCTTGTTGACCCCGGTCTACACCCACGCACTTCAGCCGGCGGAACTAGGGGAGGTCAGCTACGTTTACGCTGGGCTTGCGTTCACGATGGTGTTCCTAACCCTGGGATGGGAGTCGGCGTACATGCGCTTTGCTGTTGAGGCACCGGATCAGGAACGCCGCCGCATCTTTACGCTCGCCTGGTCAATGGTGGCCCTCAACAGCCTACTTGCCGGGGCCCTGCTCTGGTGGGGGGCTCCGGATGTTGCTGAGTGGCTGGGGTTGCGCCACCTTGGGGCGGATGGGGTTCGGTGGGCGGCGTTGATTGCCGTCTGCGATGCGGTGGCTGTTGTGCCTTTTGCAGAGCTGCGTCTACGGCGGCGGTTAGGCCTCTTCGCCGCACTCCGGCTTGGGAATATTGTCCTGATGGTGGCAGCGACGGTCTACTTCCTCTTCGTCCTGCGCTGGGGTGCACTCGGTGTCTTAGGTGCGGGGGTGCTTGCTTCCGCGGCAACAGCGGTAGCGGTGAGCCCACTGGTCATGCGCCAGTTCCGGTGGGGATGGCGTGGGGAGCTTATGCGGCAGATGCTTCGGTATGGGTTGCCGACGGTTCCGGCGGCTCTGGCTGGGATTGCCCTCCATGTGCTGGATCGTCCGTTGCTGATGGTGCTGATGGATGCTGCTGCCGTTGGGCTGTACCAGGCGAACTACCGGTTGGCACTACCGATGCTGCTGATGGTCTCGGTATTTGAGTACGCTTGGCGGCCGTTCTTCCTGGAGCGGGCTGAGGCAGCGGATGCGCCGAGGCTCTTTGCTCGTGTCTTTTGGCACTGGAACGTAGCGGCTGCGTTCGTGTACATGGTGTTGGTCCTGTGGATGCCTGTCGTGGTGCGGATACCGCTCTGGGGGAGCCCGCCGGTCCATCCGACGTACTGGGAGGGGTTGGGGGTTGTGCCAATTGTGGCTGCTGGCTATGTTGCGTTGGGCATTTACACTATCGCAGCGGCGGCGGTCCACATTCGGAAGCAGACGGAGCATCTCTCGCTGGCGATGGGGTTAGCGGTGCTGACGAATGTTGGACTCATCTGGCTCCTGGTGCCTCATCTGGGCTACGTTGGGGCAGCGTGGGCAACGGCAGCGGCCTTTGCCGTGGCGGCAGGTGTTATGCTTGCCGTTGGACAGCGCTTGCGTCCGGTGCCGTATCCGTGGGGTTCGGTAGGGGTGGCGTGGGCTATAGTCCTTGCAGCCGTGGCTGTGGGGAGTGGCGATTTGGTAGCTCGGGGGTTGGGGACCTTCCTCGGCGGCCTGCTCTTGGCCGGTTGGTGGCGGTGGCGGAGTCGGTGGGTTTAGGGGTTTGCTGTAATTTCGGTGCTGCAATGCTACAGCGAGCTCGGATTCCCATGGCGACGCGTCTGCTTCCCGGGTTGATACGGCTGCGAGAGCTTGTGGGGTTTGCCTTGAGGGTCGTGGTGGGAATGGTCTTCCTGGTTGCCGCCTCGGATAAGCTCGCAAATCCAGAACTCTTCGCACGCACGATTGCTAACTACCGGCTGCTGCCGATGGAGCTGGTCAACCTACCAGCGATCATACTGCCGTGGCTGGAGCTGTTCGTGGGGCTGATGCTTGTAGCGGGGGTACGGGTTCGGGCAGCGGCGCTTGTCAGCGCCGTTCTGTTGGGAATCTTCACGGTGGCTCTGGTCTCGGCCTTGGTGCGAGGGCTGGACATCCACTGTGGCTGCTTCTCTCAGACGGCAGCGGAGCGAATTGGGTGGGGGCGGGTGGTGGAAGATATTGCGTTGCTGGCTGCATCGCTGTGGCTGATCGTCTGGACGCCACGTCGGTGGAGCGTAGAGCGGTACTTGCGGCGGTCGCTATGAAGCTACCCTTCTCGGAGCGGCTACGGCAGGGTGTTCTCGTCTGCGACGGTTCTTTGGAAGCAGAGCTATGGCGGCGGGGGTTGACGGAGTTCCCGCCAGAGCTTTACGTGCTGCGACAGCCGGCCATTGTGGAGGAAATCCACCGGGACTTCGTAGAGGCTGGAGCAGGGCTGGTGCAGACAAACACACTGCGGGCCAATCGGCTTGCTCTGGAACGGTATGGACTCGCAGAGAAGGTCTACGAGCTCAACCGAACGGGCGTATGGTTAGCCCGATGTGCTGCACTCAACCGTGCATACACTGCTGGCGTTGTTGGACCGACGGGGAGGTTTTTGGCTCCGCTAGGGAATTTATCGCACGAAGAGGCGCGGCAGGTGTTTGTGGAACAGATCGTCGCGTTGGTGGATGGAGGTGCAGAGCTGCTGTTGCTCAAGGGATTCATCGAGCTGCGGGAGCTACTGCTGGCCATCGAGGCAGCGCAGTTGGTTAGTCCTCACTTGCCGATCGTAGCACTGAAGGCCTTCCCGGAGGATGGCGCCGTGCTGATGGGTTCTTTTCCCAAGAAGGTTGCCGTCGAGCTTAGCCAGCAGCCTGTTGCGGCGATCGGTGCTGCGGGGACAGTAGGTCCACAGCGGATGGTTGGGATCGCCCGCTCTCTCGTCAGTGGGACGAGCGTGCCAGTTGCGGCGCTGCCCGATGTGAGCGTGCCTCGGATTGTCGGCGAACGGCGGTTCTACGATCCCGATCCCGACTACATCGCCCGCAAGGTGCAGGAACTCATCGCGCTTGGGGTGCGCATCGTGGGGGTCGATGGAGGCGCAACGGTGGAGTGTGTTCGGGCAGTAGCACGCGCAGCCGCGCAGGCTCCGCCACCGACGGTGCCGGAAACTGCTGAGGCTTCGCCGGGAATGCCTTCCTCTGTGAGCCAGGAGAAACTTCTGCCAACTCGCTTTCAACAGGCGCTGGGGAAGCGGTTCGTTGTCACCGTAGAGCTTGATGTTCCCCGAGGGCTGGAAATGGCGTCGGTAATCGAGGGTGCCCGCTTCCTGCGCCAACATGGTGTTGATGCCGTCAACATCTCCGACGGGGCTCGGGCACGGCTCCGAATGAGCCCGATTGCTCTGGCCTACTTGGTGCAGACCCAGGCGGGAATAGAGTGTATCACGCACATCGCTTGCCGTGATCGCAACATTGTGGCGCTCCAAGCGGAGCTCCTTGGAGCCCACGCGCTGGGCGTGCGCAATATCCTTGCTGTAACCGGCGATCCGCCGCACATTGGCGATTACCCAAACGCGACGGCGGTGTTTGACGTTGACTCCATCGGGCTCATCCGCATCCTTGCGGCGCTCAACGAGGGGGTAGATGCGATGGGGAATCCGCTGGGGCAGGCAGCGAATTTCTGCATCGCCTGTGCCTGTAATCCAGTGGCGGAGCAGTGGGAGGAAGAGATAGAGCGGCTGGAACGCAAAGTTGCCCAGGGAGCGCAAGTGGTCTTTACACAGCCGGTGTTTGACGTGGAGCTCTGGCAGCTTTTCCGAAGCCGTATTGCACATTTGCCAGTACGGGTCCTCGTGGGCGTGCTGCCACTGCGGAGCCTGCGCCATGCTGAGTTCCTGCACTACGAGGTGCCTGGAATCAGCATTCCGCGGTGGGTCCGGCAGCGGATGGCACGGGCTACGACCCCAGAGGCGGCCCTGCGCGAGGGCATAGCCTTGGCAGTGGAGTTCCTCCGGGCAGTGCGGCATACGGTTGACGGGGTCTATCTCATGCCTCCATTTCGGCGGTACGATGTCGCAGTAGAAGTCCTGCGTCAAGCAGAGCTGTTGCCGGTGCCAGCAGAGCAAGCAGTCGGCATATGAAGGCGGTGGCTGCTCTCATCCTTGCTGCAAGTCTCGGAGGCTGTGGGCTAGCCGTCTCGCTCTTGCTTGATGCCCTGCCGACTCCTGAGGGGTTCCGTGTGGAACAGAAGGGAGGCCTACTACCTGTGGATGTCGCCGTATGGGGAGCTGAGCCGAGGTGGTGGTATGCGGAAGATGGTGGGCTGCAGGTTGCCCCAGGCTGTGGGATTGGGGTGCGTGTTCCTGGGCTAACGATGTTCCGAGCGACACTGCATGTCTCCTCCACCCGCGGCTACCGTCTCCTCCTGCGGAGTACACCGACGGAGCAGAAGCGAGGGCGTACCGCTCCTGTGGCGCTGACGGTAGATTCGATGGGGACCTGCACCCTTCGAGCGCCGACCATTCAGGACACGATGGAGCTACCCGCTGGTAGGCACCGGTGGGAGCTCGTGCAGTTAGAGCGTGGTTACTGGATACGCTTCGAGTGCCTGCCCCAGCGGTGGATTCCGGTTGAAGGGGCACTGACAGAATGGGTTCTCATAGAGCCACTGCCTGGTTCTACGGTCTGGCTGCATGGACTCGCTCTGCAGGAAGTCATTCCTTTGCTCGGTGTAAAGGAGTAATGGCACAGCAGCGTCCGGTGATCGTTGTCGGGGCTGGGTTGGTCGGGTCATTGTGGGCTCGCCTCTTGGCGCAGCGCGGATACCTCGTGACGCTCGTGGAGCGCCGTCCGGATATGCGGCAGACGAATATCTCTAGTGGGCGTTCCATCAACTTGGCCGTCTCCGACCGGGGATGGCGTGGATTACGGTTGGCAGGCTTAGAAGAGCGGGTCCGACCCTTCGCGCTTCCGATGGAGGGGCGGATGATCCACGACCTCAATGGCCAGCAGCGATTCCAGCCCTACGGCAGGCCGGGACAGGCTATCTACTCGTTCCACCGCCGCCGGCTCAACGAGTTGCTCTTGACAGCCGTAGAGGAACTGCCGGGAACTACGCTCCTCTTCGAACACCGCTGTGTTGATGTTGACCTTGACACCCCCGCGGTAGTCCTGGAGACCCCTTCAGGCGAACTGCAGCGATTGGAGGCGGAGGTCATCTTCGGGGTTGATGGAGCGTACTCCGCTGTCCGTGCTCGCTTGCAGCGTCTAGAGGGCTTTTCGTACTGCCAGGAGTACTTGGACTACGGGTACAAGGAGCTTACCATTCCGCCGACGCCTTCAGGCCAGTGGGCCCTGGAACCACGGGCGCTCCACATCTGGCCCCGCCATTCCTTCATGCTCATCGCGCTCCCCAATCCCGACCGCAGCTTTACCTGCACGCTCTTCTTCCCCCTCGAAGGAGACCTCTCGTTCGCTGCTCTGCGCACCGAGGCCGACGTGCTGAACTTCTTCCGTAACCAATTCCCAGACGTTGTGCCACTCATGCCGGCTTTGGCAGAGGAGTTCTTCGCGAACCCTACGGGTAGCCTGCTGACCATCCGCTGCTTTCCGTGGAGCTACGGCGGAAAGGTACTCCTCTTAGGGGATGCGGCCCATGCCATCGTACCGTTCTACGGTCAGGGGATGAACGCCGGCTTCGAAGACTGCGTGCTCCTACTGCAGTTCCTCCAGCGCTATGATTCGGACTGGGGGATAGCCTTTCGAGCCTTTGAGCGCTTCCGCAAACCCCATGCGGACGCCATTGCGCAGCTAGCTTTGGAGAACTTCGTGGAGATGCGCGACAAAGTTGCCGATCCATGTTTCCTGCTGCGGAAACGCCTGGAGCAGTACCTTGCCGACCGGTATCCCGACCGTTTCGTGCCGCTCTACACGATGGTAACCTTCAGCCACATGCCTTACGCGGAAGCGCTTCGGCGTGGGCACCTGCAGGACCGCATCTTAGATGCCCTCGTGGAGCAGACGAAGTCTGAGGAGGACTGGCACGACCCCGCGTTCCAGCAGCTGATGGACCAGCTCGTAGCGGAGCTGGAGCCATGTGACGAGAGGCTGCTACTGGGGGCGCTGGCGGAGTGAGTCAGCTAGCATTCGCTGCGAACGGGCGAGAGCGGAGTCGAAGATGCGACGGATGAGCTCGGGATCCTGGGCGAACCGGAGGAAGGCTTCCCGGAACTCTTGCTCGCTTGAGTAGCCGTGCTGCCGCAAGAGCTCCCGAACCTGTCGGTTACCCTGAGCAGTGTCCGGATAGAGCTCACGGGCAACGAGAATCTCTGCATACGTCTGAGTGAAGCGTTCGGCCTCTGGACTCCACTCGCTCTGGCAGCCCCCCACGAGGGCTGTCAGCACGAGGGCATAGCACTGCCTTCGTATGAGCCTGCTCCAAGACAGGAGGCCATCCATTGGTAGACCCTATCCCCGTGCTCAGCGTAGGCGAAGATATAGCCCGTGTACCACTCCGCTAGGCTAGCGCCATCTGCGAGGGCACTAGAGAGATCGCTGGGACTTAGGATTCCACCAGCAGCAATGATGTAGAACTCGCGCTGGGGCCGCCGCTGGGCCAACCATTGGGTAGCAAATCGGACCAACTGCCGGCGTCGGTCAGCGATCGGGGCTCCGCTGACCCCACCGCCGATGCGTCGCCAGAAGGCAACGAAGTCGGGGCGCTCTTGCTCTGCGATGGCTGGTAGGAGCGCCTCGTAGGCCGTAGAGGTGTTCCCGATGCAGAGCCCGTCGTACCCAAGTTCGAGCAAGAGCTCCAAAAGAGCAGCAAGGAGCTCCGGTGCTAGGTCAACCGAGACCTTGACGATGACCGGGACAAAGCGCTCTCGGCACGAGAGGAAATGCTCAGCAATCCACCGAAGACGGGCTTCCAAAGAACCCCAAGCAGGATCGTGAGGTACGTTCGGACAGCTCTCGTTGAGCTCCAGGAAATCGACGCCAGCGGCTACGTAAAGCTGCATACCTTCCCGCAGGAGGTGTAGAGCCTCTGACGGGGGAAGCTCTGGATCTAGAGCGACGCTAGCGCCCACCGGGAAATCAGGATATCGTGGCAACCGCTCTAGGATTCGAGCAACGGCAGCATGCCCGGGGTTCGGGAGACCAAGCGCATTGAGAGCAGCTCGTGATCGGACGTAACTCATGAAGGGCTGACGGATTCCGTTCCAGCGAAGCCCTGGACGGGGATGGCTCGTGGTGGTCCCTACCAAGTAGGCCCCTGCGCCCTGGTGATATGCCCAGTTGTATCCTTCAGCGTACTTGAACATCCCGGCAGCATTGAACAGTGGGAAGCGGAAGCTCAATCCCCAGAGCTGGCGTTGGAAGGCAGGGGGTGGAGCGAAGCTCTCTTGGGGGGATTGGGAAGTCAACAGCCTCCACAGGAAGCGGCGTCCCCAACTGTTGAGCCTCAAGGCTAGCGGGAATGGCAAAGGGAGTAGTCGGGCCTGGTGCCCCTGCCGCAGAAGGTGCTGTCCCCAGCTCATGCAAGCTCTTTCCGCTTCCACATGGCAGGGAAGCCTAATTCCTCTCGGTACTTGGCGACGGTCCGTCGAGAGATCTGGTATCCCATCTTTCGAAGCTCCTCAGCTAACTGGTTATCGCTGAGGGGTGACTTGGGGTCCTCCCGTTCCAGCAGCTCTCGCAACTTCTGCTTGACCACTTCCACAGAGACTCCGCCCTCGCCCTCTGTGCTTGGAAGGGCTTCTGAGAAGAGGTCCTTTAGCGCGAAGACTCCGAAGTCGGTCATTACGGACTTGTTCGCCACGGCCCGGCAGACTGTGGAAGTATCCAGCCCACTCTCTCGAGCAACATCGGCATAGATCATCGGCTTGAGATGTTCTGGTCCATGCTCGAAGAAGTCCCGCTGGAGTTTGATAATCGCCGTCATGATGCGGGCAAGGGTCTCTTTGCGTTGTTGGAGTGCACTAAGGAGTGCTCGGGCTTTGGTGTAGTACTCTTGACGCCAGGCAGATAGGTTCCGCTTGGCTTGCTCACGGAGGGGAGAGTGTCGAGAGAGCTGCTTCAGTCTCTCCATCAGACGGTTAATGCTTACCCTCGGGAGGGAGGAATCGTTGAACGAAAGGGTCGGTTCGCCGGTCTCGGGATCTCGGGTGACAATGAAATCGGGGGATCGTTGCTGTGCAGGCTCGGAGAGGGTACCTCCAGGGGCAGGATTGAGGTGGCGAAGGATTTCTAGGGCGTCACGTAGCATCTCAGGGGTCAATTCATCACCGAAGTACTTAATGACTTCGGACCACGTGCGGCGGGTCAGGCTCGGGAAAGCCTCCTTGAGGATGCGGAGTGCCCAGCGTTCAGCTTCACTCTGGAGTGGCCGAGCCTCTAACTGGGCAACGAGGCATTCTTGGAGATTACGGGCAGCGAGGCCAGGCGGGTCTAGCTCTCGCTGCAGCCGCCAGAGTAGGCGTTCTGCCTGTTCGTAATTCAGCGGTTGGAGTAGCATCACCGAGGGGAGCTCATGGTGGAGGACCAGGTGTGCTGCCACAGGATCCAGAGCATACTGATGGGCAGGGTTATCAGATGTGCTCCGCCGAGTAGAGAGGAGGTGTTCTGTGTTCAACTCAGCGATCCGCGCATTTGCATTGGCGAGGATGTCACTGAGAGATTCCCGAAGGTAGCCGTTGTGGTCCAGGTTGCCGATGATCTCTTCAGCAAGGATACGCTCCTCAGGGGTCAGATTCAAGAGGGCTATCTGCTGCAGCAACTCTTCGTGGAAGCTGGGGCGTGCATCAGGCTGGAAAGGCTCTTCCTCCTCCTCTCCATCACCTTCTGCAGGCGAGGGAGCCTGGGGCTGCCAGAACATGGAGTGGAAGATGAATGGGTCAAGGAGCGTGTCGTACCCTGTTGTGTCTGGCGTTCGTAGTTGCTCGCCTGCGCTTTCCAGGGCAGCTTCTTCAGTGCCCCTCTCTTCAGACTCTGCTTCGGGAGTGTCTGATACCTCCAGCCGTTGTGGCTCTTCCTTCTGGGACTCTTCTAGCTCCAGGTAGGGGTTCTCAGCTAACTGGCTCAGCAGCTCTTCTTCCAACTCGTCGTGTGGTAACGTGAGCAGTTTCTGGAATAGTGCTTGCTGTTGGATGAGAGCAGGATTGAGCTTGAGCTGCTGACGTAGGCCATGGGTGAGTTGGAGCCTCTGCTGGGGCATTGCTACGTAATGCTGAATGTGCGGGGCATCTACAAAACTACGGAAAAGGGCTATCGGGCGTGATGAGGCTCTCTACTCGAGGGCCCGCAAGAGTGCGGCGAGCTCGCGTTCTAGTGCCTGCTTCAGTTCTCGGACCTCTTCGCAAGCTGGGACAAAGTCGCGCAGGAACTGTTCCAGGACACGCTTGTTCTGCTGTACGGTCTGGTCGGCACCTCCAAACGTCTCTTTGAGCCACTCCAGGAATGTTCGACGGAGAGGCGAGTTGGTGAGGCTGCTCAGCGGTTTAAAGAAGAGACTGCGGTCCTGTTGGAGTTGTTCTAGCAGCGACTGGAAGGATAGCAGGAGCTGCAGTTGTTCAAAACCGTGGGAGGCATGGAGGGAGTGGAGGACTGTTGTGTAAGCCCGCCGGAAGAGCTCCACTTCCTCTGGTACCCCCACAGTGGCGAAGAGGAAGTAGAGCTTGCCAATGTCCTCCACAACCACTTCGTCTCGCCCGTGGAGGAGGGCTATGGCACGGAGCAGATTCAAGGATTTGGCCTGGGTTCGGGGTGAGATATAGTAGTCGATCGGTGGGGCGGCCCCGCGGTATTGCTCACGGAGGGCGCGATTGCGAAGCACTTCGTACTGGCGGATGACAAGGTTAGCGAAGTAAACCAGCTCGGGCCGAATACGGATTTGCCGACTATTCTGACCGGTGGCGATACTGTGGACGTAGCGGAGGAGCGCAAATGGAATCTGCTCGGGCGGCTGAGCTGGCTTGCCTCCGTGCAGCAAGAACTGCTGGGCAATTTTGTACTGGATGTACGGCTCTTTGTCGGGAAGGATGAGGGCCTTGTAGAGGAAGCGGTCTAGGATTGCCTCGGTGATCTCACTGACCCGCAGGTAGTTTGTAGCTGCGATGACGGTATGCAGCTTCGCTGGTACGCACTGCACCCCTCGCATGAGCTGTCGCTCGTTGAGAACTGATAAAAGTGCCCGGAGAGTGAAGTCGTTGGCGTCGAAGATCTCGTCGATGAAGGCAAACTCGCAGTCCACGATGGACCCTTCAATGTTGTGGACAATGCGGCCGTGCTTGAGCTCCTCGATATCCAGGGCACCAAAGTAGGTGTCGGGCTGCTGTTCTTTACTGGCTTGGACACGGAAGACGTGAACCCCGGAGAACATCTGGAAGATCTGCTCTGCCAGTAGGCTCTTGCCGACCCCTGTCCGGCTCTGCAGGAGTAAGTGCTCCCCAGTGATGAGAGCGCAGAACGCCTGTTCCACCACCTCTTCACGGTTGACCACCCGGCGGCAGACAAAATCGGCTGCTTGCTTGAACTTGCGCGAGATTGCCTCGAAGCTCCAACTGTGGTATTCGTCCTGCATGTTCGCTGGCATGGCTCGTAGAAGAAAAATTAGGGCAATTCCGCTGACGGGTGGGGATATGGGCGCGAGAGATTCTGTATCTTTGCTTGCCAGTCGGGGCGTAGCGCAGCCTGGTTGAGCGCGCTTGGTTTGGGACCAAGAGGTCGTGGGTTCGAATCCCACCGCCCCGACTAGAAGTGGTGCTGCGTAGTGGCGTAGGGAGATGCGATACGTGGTGGCAGTAGGGGCGCTCGCCCTCCTTGCCTGTACGCAGAGCACACAGCCGGAGGGAGTTGCTGAGCGGCTTACGTTGCAAGCCTTGCGCTCTACTCCCGGATTTGCGTGGTTTGAGGCAGAGTTCCAAGCGTACCAGCCAGACTCAGCGCTGGTGCAGCAGATCCGGACAGCATATGTTCCGGGACAGTATCGCTTCTACGTTTACGTTAAGCCGACGTGCTCATGTGTAGGGACGCAGAAGCTCTTCCCGCGCTTCTTGCGAATCCTCCATGAGGTCGGTGTGCCAGAGGGGGAGTGCGAAATCTACGCGATGTACACTGCTGCCGACAAACATCCCCACCAGCAGTGGCTCCACATACAGACCCTGCCGTCCTTCTTCATCGCTCGCGAGCGGGAGATTCGAGGAAGCATCCTCGGGGAGTTGCCACCGGGCAAGACGTTGGAGCAGGTGATCTTGGAAGCTTTGCGACGTTGAGGATTTACCCTGGGGACTGCGGGAGGAGTCGTCGGACGTGTTCCCAGACAGTGGCGTGAACTCGTTCAGGTGAGGAGGAGGCCTCTATGCAGACAACCCGTTCTGGCTCTCGGCGGGCAATTTCCCAGTACCCCTGCCGGACACGCTCGAAGAACTCATATCCTGAGCGCTCCATGCGGTCTCCTTTCTGGCTGCGTTGGATAGCTACCTCCACAGGGACGTCCAGGAAGAGCGTCAAAGCTGGCTTGAGGCCGCCAGTGGCAATGTGATTGCAGAGCAGCACCTGGTCTATCGGCAGACCACGACCATACCCTTGGTATGCGGTGGTGGAGTCTGCAAAGCGGTCACAGAGTACGATAGCACCAGCCGCTAATGCCGGACGGATTGCACTCTCAACGAGCTGGGCGCGTGCTGCGTTGAACAGCAGCATCTCTGCTACAGGGACGATCTCCGTAGGGGTGTAGAGGAGAAGCTGACGGATGGATTCTGAGAGTGGAGTTGCCCCAGGCTCTCGAAAGACCTGGACAGTGTAGCCTAGCGACCGTAGCCGTTCGGCGAGGAGCTCAACTTGGGTTGATTTCCCGCAGCCATCGAGGCCTTCGAAGCTGATGAGTATGCCCTTCACGACGCCGCTCCCTGCAGGATTACCACACACTCACCTTGGATTCGCGGGCGCTGCTCCAAGATACGGCAGCATTCGGCGAGGGTACCGCGGAGATACTCCTCGTTGAACTTGCTAAGCTCGCGGGCAATGCAGACACGACGGTCAGGGGAGCAAAGCTCAACGAGGTCACGCAGCAGCAGTAGGAGTCGGTGAGGGGCCTCGTAGATGACACTGGTCCAGGGGCATGCTGCAATCGCCTCCAGTCGCTCTCGGCGTTGGCTACCACGGACGGGCGGGAAACCCCAGAAGACGAACGGCTGCGGAGGGAGTCCGCTGCCAACGAGAGCAGGTATCAGTGCTGTTGGTCCTGGGAGGACGGTGATGCCATAGCCTGCCTCGAGTACCTGCCGAATGAGGCGAGCCCCAGGGTCGGAGATTCCAGGCGTACCAGCGTCACTCACCAGCGCGACGCTCTTTCCCTCCTGCAGGAGGCGCAGAAGCTCTGCAGCACAGCGGGTCTCTGTGTGTTCATCGCAGCGTAGGAGGCGGCGGGGGACGATCCCATACGCTTTCAACAGCAGTCCTGTTCGGCGGGTATCCTCGCAGGCGATGGCTTCCGCGTTGTGCAGCACATGCAGCGCTCGCAGGGTGATGTCCCCGCGGTTTCCGATGGGAGTCGGCACCACGTAGAGCTTATTCTGAAGCGGCTCCGGTGTCCACTCCACGGTCTTCGGCTCGTAGCTGTTGGAAAAACCGACGGAGGAGTGCGGCAGACTCTTCGGCCAAAACTCCCCTGCGGACGGCGCAACGGTGGTTGAGTCGCTCGTCCTCCACGATGTTGTAGAGGGTTCCGCAGGCCCCCGCTCGGAGGTCGGGGGCACCGTAGACCAGGCGCTGGATTCGTGACCAGACAATCGCTCCTGCACACATGGGGCAGGGTTCCAGGGTAACGTAGAGGGTGCAGCCTTCAAGGCGACGTCCGAGGTGCTTAGAGGCCTGTCGGATGGCATTGACTTCAGCGTGGAGCGTAGCGTCCCCGCCGCGCTCAACGGCATTGCGCCCACGTGCGACAATGCGTCCATCTCGGACGATGACTGCGCCCACGGGGACTTCCCCCTCGTGGAATGCCCGTTGCGCCTCCAAGAGGGCTATCCGCATGAAGAGGACATCGGTCTCGACACTCGTCGGGTCCAGGAGCCACGGGAGTACAAGGCAGAATTCCCGGTCCCCCTCCAAGACGTTGTACCGTTCTAAGTCCGAAAGAGGGGCCCAGGCCACCTGGGAGATGCCCGTCCGCGGCTGGGGGACTCCGGTCCACCTTTCTACGGCGTAGAAGTGAAGGCGAAAACGCTTGCCGTCAGGATACTCAAACTCCGTCAGCCAGAGGTTAGCTCCTACTTGGGCAGCAATGCCCAGCTCCTCTCGAAGCTCGCGGCGCAGGGCCTCTTCAGGGCTTTCGTTGGGTTCTACCTTGCCACCGGGGAACTCCCACTGGAGCGGGTATGGGACATCTGGTGCGCGCTGGCACAGGAGGACGTGCTGGTCGGACACGAGGACGCCGGCGACGACATCCACTGCGGTCATAGCGTCAGCCATTCGCCTGCCTCAGGGATGATAACGGTGTAGCCATACGCCTGCAGTTGCTGTTGGAGTAGCTCTTGTTGGGGTCGCTCTCCATGGACGAGCACAATCGTCGTGCTGGTGGGGAGCTGACGAAGATAGTGCAGGAGTTCCTCTCCGTCGGCGTGAGCACTCAAACCGGGGAGTTCCTCCACGCGGGCATGGACCGTGTACGGCTCTCCGAAGATCCGCACTCGCCGTTCTCCTTCTACCAGGCGGCGTCCTAAGGTATGGGCCGCGTTGTAGCCAACGAAGAGGATGAGCGTACGCGGGTTCCCGATGTGGTGCTTGAGATGGTGCAGGATGCGCCCGGATTCACACATCGCCGAGCCGGCAATGACAGCATACGGTGGGGCTTCACGGAGAATTGCTTTGGATTCTTCCACGCTCCTGGTAAAGCGCAGCTGTGGAAAGCCGAATGGATCGGGATCTGAAGCGAGAAGCTCCTGAACGGTCTGGTTGAATTCCGCCAGATGGGTCCGGAAGAGCTGGGTTGCTGCTTCGGCCAATGGACTGTCGACGAAGACGGGGATCAGTGGGAGCTGCCCTGCGCGTGCCAATGCGTTGAGGTGGAAGAGGAGCTCTTGGGTTCTCCCGACAGTAAAGGCAGGGATAAGGAGCACGCCTTTTCGACGGGCGACCTCGTAGAAGATGTCGCAGAGCCGCTGGCGGACAGCTTGGCTCCCTTCATGCCGATGCCCGGCATAGGTAGACTCAGCAAGGAGGATGTCCACGGGTTCTGGGGGAGCAGGGGGAGGGAGTAGAAGAGGGCATTGACGGCCAAGATCACCAGTGAAGCCTACGCGGACTGTACGCCCACGCTCAGAGAGCTCGAGGAGTATCTGCGCTGAACCCAAGATATGCCCTGCCTGGCGCAGGCGCAGTAGAACCCCCGGTGCGATCTGCACGGGCTCCTCGTAGGCAATCGGGAAGAAGCGCGCCATTGTGCGCGGTACGTCTTCCCCGCAGTATAGTGGAACGATGTGCTCGCCCCGCTCCTGGAGTAGGTATTCGGCGTCCTTCTCTTGGATCTGGGCGCTATCGGCAAGGAGGATGGCGCAGAGGTCTTGAGTTGGTGGGGTTGCGTAGATCAGCCCTGGGAAGCCATGCTTGACGAGTGTGGGGAGGTTGCCCGAGTGGTCTATGTGGGCATGGGAGAGCACGACAGCATGGACGTCTGTAGGAGGGATTGGGAAGGTGCGGTTCCGCTCGTACGCTTCTGCCCGTCGGCCCTGGAAGAGGCCGCAGTCCAAGAAGATGTAGTGGCCGTTGACGTGCACGATGTGGAGCGAACCGGTAACAGTCTGCGCTGCACCCCAGAAGCCGATTTCCATTACTGCTGTGCGTCTACCATCTGCTGGTAGGCCTCGAGGTAGGAGCGGTAAGTTGCTTCGTCGAAGCAAACGATGCGGACACGCTCGATGTCTGGGAACTGGGGCAGTCCAGCGGCGAGCTCCCGCAGGGCAATGCGGCAGGCCCGGTCGACGGGGAAGCCGTAAGCCCCGGTGCTGATGGATGGGAAGGCGATGGTGTGGATGCCATGCGTGTGAGCGAGCTCCAGCACACGGCGGTAGCACGATGCTAAGGTCTCGTCTTCGCCGTGAGTTCCACCGCGCCAGATCGGTCCAACAGTATGGATGACGAAGCGGGCCGGGAGGCGGTAGCCTTTCGTGATAACAGCATCTCCGGGAGCACAGTAACCGATTCGTCGGCACTCCTCCGCTAGTTCTGGCCCTGCTGCACGGTGGATGGCTCCGCAGACGCCGCCGCCTGGCAGGAGTGCTGAGTTAGCGGCGTTGACGATTGCGTCCACCTGTTCCGTTGTAATGTCTCCGCGCGCGATCTCGATCCGCTCCAACATGGTAGGCGAACAGCGATAGTGGAACTGGCTATGCGGGGGTTTTTGAGATAGGATTGCCGGAGGAGATCGGCTCTTCCTCTGCCTCTGGCGGAGGGGTGGGCGTTAGCTCGGAGTGGCACTGCGGACAGTGCCAGAGGGTAACCCATTCGCCATCAGACCATCGTCCGCGTTCCTCAACGTATGGATGGCCGCACTGGGGACATGGCGAGGGGAGAGGGCGATAGCGGGATACGTAGCGGCAGTCGGGATAGCGCGAACATCCCCAGAAGCGCCGCTGATGGCGGTCCATCCGTTCGACGAGCTCTCCTTCGCCGCACTGTGGACACCGGACGCCAGAGCTCAGCGGGCGGGTACCGTTGCACTCAGGATAGCGCGAGCAGCCGTAGAAGGCACCGTACCGACTCTGCCGCAGCACCATCGGTGCTCCGCAGATTGGGCAGGGGAGGTCGGCCCGCAGCTCTGAGAGTTGCGTCGGTTTCGGGAGCGGCTGGGTCTTGCCGCACTGTGGACATCGTAAGTATCGCTTCCCCCAGCGTGAGCGCGCAACCTGCATCGGCGCACCGCATGCGGGACAGGCGAAAGGAGACTGTAGCGACTGCTGAGCTCGTTCCAGGGCGCTACGGAATGGGCTGTAGAAGCGCTCCAGCACAGAGCGGTAGCTGGCCTGTTTCTCTGCAATGGCGTCCAGGTCTTGCTCCATGGCGGCGGTGAAGCCAACGGAGAAGATGTCCGGGAAGAAGCGCACTAAGATGTCGTTTACCTTCCGTCCCAACGGGGTTGGGACCAACTGCTTACGCTGCCGACGGACGTACTGGCGTTCGAAGAGTGTGCTGACGATCGTGGCGTACGTACTTGGCCGTCCGATGCCGAGCTCGTCGAGCTCTTTGACCAGGGTGGCTTCTGTGTATCGGGCAGGCGGCTTTGTCTGGCTTGCCTTGACCTCCCATGTCTGGAGACTCAGTGAAAGCCCTTCGGTCAGCTCGGCTGGGAGTGTCTGGCGCTCTTCCTCGTCGTCTTCATCACTGAACTCAGCGTAGGCGCGGAGGAAGCCGTCGAAGAGGATGCTGCTACCGCTAGCGCGGAAGCGGAAGTCGTCTCCGGCGACGATGACCGTGACGGACTCCAACTCTGCTGCTTGCATCTGAGAGGCTAAGAAGCGAGTGTAAATGAGCTCGTACAACTCCGCCATCTCCTCCGGTAGGTGCGGGCGGATGCGCTCTGGGGTGTACTCCAGGTGGGTAGGCCGGATCGCTTCGTGGGCATCTTGGACATGGGCGGATTTGCTGGTGTACTGTGGTGGTTCCGGCGGGAGATACTCGGGGCCAAATAGATTTGCAATGGCGGTACGGGCAGCCTGCTGGGCTTCGTGGCTGACGCGCATAGAATCGGTGCGCATGTACGTGATGAGCCCTTCGGGCCCTTCGCCTCCTACGGTGACGCCTTCGTAGAGCTGCTGTGCCAAGCGCATTGTCTGCCGGGGCGAGAGTCCGAGCCGGCGCGAGGCCTCTTGCTGGAGGAGGCTGGTCGTGAACGGTGGGGGAGGCTGACGCTTCTGCCGCCGCTTGCGGACTTCGGCTATCTCCCAAGAAGAGCATCTGCGGAGCGCTTCCAGTACGCGTTCAGCTTCTGCCTCCGAGCGGAGGTAGTGGAGGTTGCTCATCTGTTCTGGCGATAGTTCGTGCATCGAACCCTCAGGGTTCCGAATGGGCTTGTCGTCGTAGGCGATAAGCTCGGCCCAAAATCCCTGACCTGAGGGCAGGAGGAAGTAGGCGCGAATGCGCCAGAAGGGAATAGGCTGGAAGCGTTCGATGCTCTCTTCGCGTTCGCAGATGAGGCGGAGTGCCACCGATTGGACACGGCCAGCGGAGAGGGCATGCGAGACTTCGTGAGCCAGTGCGTCACTCAGCCATGGGGAAATCTCGTAGCCGATGAGGCGATCCATGACACGGCGAGCCTGCTGGGAGAGGACGAGGTCACGGTCGAGCTCCCGCGGCTGCGCGATGCCGTTCTGGACACCGGTTTTGGTGATCTCGTAGAAGAGGACGCGGCGGATATTCGGGTTGATGGGGCGGAGCTCTTCGGCAAGGTGCCACGCGATAGCCTCCCCTTCACGGTCTGGGTCTGTTGCTAACAGAACGCTATCCGTGCTTGCGGCAAGAGCTTTGAGCCGCTCGAGGATCCTACGCCGTTCAGGAATGAGGATGTAGCGTGGCTGAAAGCCACGTGCAATATCCACCCCTAAATTGTGCTCTGGCAGGTCCCTGACATGACCCAAGGATGCCTCTACAGTGTAGTCTTTGCCGAGGTAATGCTGGATTGTCCGTGCTTTGGCTGGAGATTCTACCACCACAAGGTGCCGGGCAGAAGTCGTCATGGCAGCCGCTGCTGAAGCTGCCGAAGATTGGCGATGTGCTACCTTGCTAGCCGTTTTTCGCTTACCCTTTGTCTGCTGCCGTGGCATAGCTCCTGCCTGAATAGCCGCGGAGTATAGACGCTGAGACATACCGGTGTCGTGAGCGTTGTAGGGGTTGCCAGCGGGGACGGCTATGGTTAGTATTTTCGCTACTACGAACCGTTGCAGCGTAAGGACAGATGTGGCGTTATGGGCTGATCTTCGGAATTGCTGCTATCTGCGCGGCGGCCCGGGAGCCCCTCTCAGCACGGCTCTTCCTGCAGCCTGGCGAGCAGGTCTTGGCTCCGCAGGTAGCGGCACGGTATTGGGTGGACAGGCAAGCGCTCCTTGCCGTAGCAACGCTGCCAGTTGCGTCGCTGGAGCTTCGGGACTTTCCGGTAGGTAGCGGAGAAGAAGCCACCGTTGCTCTTGAGCGCAGCCGTTCGGTGGTGGATGGGCAGACCCAGTGGTGGCGCGGAGTGCGTCCGGCCCGCCCTGGACAGTCAGAGCACCTTGAGCCGATGCCTGGCCGAGCTCAGCACGTCTTCACCGGCACGATCATCGGCGAACAGGGCTCGAGAGTCGTGCTGAGCATCGTCGGTGGAGAGCTCTACGGGATAGTGTGGCGTGCGGATGGCCGCCGGTTCGCAATGGTCCCAACGGGTCAGAGCCGGGGAGAGCGCTATGAGCATACCTTCGGCTCAGATGCCCTCCACGAGCTCCAGCCCTGGGTCTGCAGGATTGAGCAGACAGCAGAGTACTGGGAACAACTCCGCTCTTTCAAGGAGCCGCCGCTGCCATTACCGCAGATGTTGACTCTGCGGATGGCGAGAGTTGCTGTAGAGACCACCTCTTCGCTCTATCAACGCCTCAACAGAGACTACGACCGAGTTGCCGCCTACGTGGCTTCGGTGTTTGCGATGGTGAGCCGCATCTACGAGGACGAGGTCAACGTCACTCTGGAACTCTCGTGGGTGCTTATCTGGATGGCTCCTCCCGACGGGGATGAGGACCCGTACGTAAGTGACAACAATAACGACATCGGTGCGCTCTTGGGTGAGGTTGCATCGTACTGGAATACCCATCGCCGAAATGTTCCGCGCGACCTTGTCCATGTGATGAGTGCCCCCGGCGGGACAATAGTCGGCGGGATCGCACGCCTCAACACGCTGTGTGATCGTGGAGGCGCTTACAGCATCAGTGGTGTCCGAGGGAGCTACCAGTACCCCACGCTGAGCTACACGTGGGACGTGCATGTCGTCGCTCACGAAATTGGGCATGTGTTCGGCGCTCCCCATACGCATGCCTGTGTGTGGAGTCCGCCGCTGGATACATGCGTCACGCAGGACGCGCAGCCCTATCCAACGCCAGATGCCTGCTATCGGTCCCCGATTCGACCGCGCAGCTCGTGGGATGGGGGAAGCATCATGAGCTATTGCCACCTGGTGCAGCCGTCCGTCGCGCTGACGTTTCGGCCACGCGTGGCCGTTGTCATCCGGAATAGCCGTGCTGAGAGCTGCTTGCCTGTGCCGACGACACCAAAACTCCTCCTTCAGCACCCTGTCGGGAACCAGAACTTCCGAGGGGGAGATACCGTGGAGATTCGCTGGACCTCCGCACAGGTCCAAGTCGTGGCCATCGAGTACTCCACAGACACCATGCGGACGTGGCAGCGGATTGCCTCGGGAATACTGGCAGCGCAGCGAAGCTACCGGTGGGTAACACCGCAGCAGACCTTTCCTCGGGTGTGGTTGCGGATCTACGACGTGACGAATCCGCAAGTTGGGGATACAACGATGGCGAGCTTCGCGCTTGCTGTCCCAACTGTCTCTCTCAATGCCCCACGCGGTGGGGAGCGGTACGGCCACCGGGAGCGGGTCAGTATTGACTGGACTACGACTCTGGTCTCCGCTGTCCATCTGCTCTTTTCGTCTGACGGCGGGACTCGGTGGGATACGTTAGCGAGGGCCACAACGGCACGCTCGTACCTGTGGACTGTCCCAACGATCGTGACAGACCGAGCAGTGGTGCGGGTTCAGGATACGGCAGATCCAAGGGTGGCCGATCAAAGCCAGCCATTTGCTATCGGAGCGCCGGTTTTGGAGCTTTTGGCTCCAAATGGAGGCGAGCGGTGGGCGGTCGGGAGCCAGCAGCGGATTCGATGGCGTTCGGATTTCCTCAGCCGCCTACGGATTGAGTATTCCACCGATGGTGGGCAGAGTTGGATTGTCATCCGAGCTTCTCAGGAGGCAGCTCCGCAGGAGTACCTCTGGCAAGTGCCGAATACGCCAACAGAGCAGGCGTTGGTGCGGCTACGCAACGTGGCAAATCCCAGCCAGACTGTCCAGAGCGCTGCTGTCTTTGCCATCGAGTCTGCTTCTTCCGTGTCGCAGACTGACCGGCCCGTTCCGGTGCAGCCGCTGTCCGCTGTGGTGGAAGGCTCATGGGCATGGATACGGATTCGCACAGAAGAACCTCTCGGGAGGGTCCGAATCCGGCTGTCTACGCTCCTTGGACAGCTCATTGGTGAAGAGCACTGGGAGGAACTGCCAGCGGGGGAGCAGGTGCTGAGTGTTGCGCTTTCGGCCAGGCTTCCCAGCGGACTGTATGTTCTGCAATTCCTGTCCGATCGCGCCCAGTGGAGCCTGCCGCTGAGGGTCATCTGGTAAAGGGCTAGACTATGGGGGCGATTGCAGCAGTGGTTGCACGGGTACTGCCGCTGCTGCCGCGGCGGCTCGTGTGGGCGGTAGGGCGCCGCTACATTGCTGGCACGGAGTTGAGTGACGCCGTGCAGTGTGCTGCCACCTTCGCTGCTCAAGGCATCCGGAGTACGTTAGACGTGCTCGGGGAGTTCGTCACGGACTGGGCCCAAGCGCAGCAGTACGCTATACAAGCGTCGGAGGTGCTTCAGGCGATAGCACAGCATCGGCTACCAGCCTATCTGTCTGTGAAGCTAACAGCTCTTGGCGTCGATATTGACCGCGAGGCCAGCTATGGGCTACTGCGGGGGCTTGTCGAGCAGGCTCGCCAGCTAGGGTTGTTCGTGCGGATCGACATGGAGAATTCGCCGTACACGGACATCACCTTCGCGTTCTACCGACGACTCCGTAGCGAAGGCTACGACAACGTTGGCATCGTCATTCAGGCTTACCTTCGGAGAAGCCGAGCTGACGTAGAGTCGCTCCTGCCGTTGCGACCGTTCATACGGCTGTGCAAGGGCATCTACATCGAGCCTCGAGAGATCGCCTACCAGAGCCGAGAAGAAGTCCGGCGGAGCTACAAGGAGCTCCTGGAACTCATGCTGCGGCATGGTATACCGACGGCCATTGCTACCCACGACGAAGAGCTGCTACGGTTCGCAGAAGTAGCGCTTCGGCGATACGAAGTGCCGCCCGACCAGTACGAGTTCCAAATGCTCTTGGGTGTCCGTCCAGAGCGCCGTCGCCTTCTGCGGCAGCAGGGCCATCCGGTGCGGGTTTACATCCCGTTTGGGCATAACTGGTACGGCTACTCCCTGCGGCGTCTGCGGGAGAATCCCAACATTGTCGGGCATATCCTCCGAACCCTCCTCCAGTTCGATCGGCAGCAGTGATGGGCACCATGCGAGGCTGCCGCTTTGGCTTCTTACTCCTCGTCTACTTCGGCATCGGCTCATGCCAGTTCCAGCAGCAATCGGCCCAACGGGATGCTCAGTCGCTGGATTTCATCACGATTGGGACCTTCAACATCGAGTGGCTGGGCGACGGAATCAACGACCGCAAGCCTCGTACAGAAGAGGACTTACGGCGTCTGGGAGAGCTCATTCAGCGCTCAGGCGTAGACCTCCTGGGGGTACAGGAAGTAGAGAACGACCGGGCCCTTCGGCGGCTGCTGCGGTATCTGCCGGATTTTGAGGGCATTGTTGGTTCCTTGGGAGGACAGCAGAACCTCGGACTCCTCTATCGCCGCTCGGTGCAGGTCCGCTCCCTTGGGGAGTACACGCCGTTGATGGTTCAGCCAGGGCGGACTCGGCCAGGCCTCCTGGCATACTGCCGGGCCGGAAATGCGGACTTCTACCTGATGGTGGTCCACTTGAAGTCTACCTCACGCTACGACGACACTCCTGAGTTGCAGGAGTTGTCTCGTCAGCTACGCCTCCGACAAGCACAGCGCCTCTCCCAGTGGGTGGATTCGCTGCTGGCAAGATCGAGGGAGAGGGATATCGTGATCGTCGGGGATTTCAACGACACTCCGCGTCGGCGGAAGTACCCGACGCTGACCCCATTGCTGGAGAACCCCGCGTTGGTGTTTCTCACTGCGGAGCTACGGAGCTGCCGATATGAGCGGGCGTATGTGATTGACCACGTGGTTGTCAGCAGTAGCTTCTGGCAGCGCTTCCGTTCGGGGAGTGCCCATGTCGTGAACTTCTATGCCCAGTACCCCTTCTCCGAGGCCGAGCGCCTCTCCGATCACTGCCCTGTGGTGGCGCAATTCGACGTAACTCAGCCCGACAATGACTGACGTTGCCGTTCTCGGGGCAGCGCGCAGCGGGATAGCGGCTGCTCGATTAGCCCGGCGGTTGGGGCTGTCGGTGTTCGTCTCTGAGCGCTTGCCAGCAGAGCAGTGTCCAAAGGCGGCTCAGACACTGCTGCAAGAGGACATACCGGCTGAGTTCGGAGGGCACAGCCAGCGTGTACTCCAAGCAGCGCAGATCATCATCTCTCCTGGAATTCCCCCACACACGCCGATAGTGCAGCAAGCCCTCCGCCGGAGGGTTCCAGTCGTCTCGGAGCTGGAGTTCGCCTGGCGGCAGCTCTCTGGGCAGAGGGTCGTGGCCGTGACAGGAACGAACGGCAAGACGACAACCACTGCTCTTCTGGGGTTCATCCTTCGACAGGCTGGCAGGCCGGTAGTCGTCGGTGGCAACATTGGGACACCGCTCTCAGAGCTTGTGTTGCAGGGAATCCTGCCGGAGGCAATCGTCGTTCTGGAGGTCAGCAGCTTCCAGCTCCAGTTCTGCCATCACTTCCGACCCGATATTGCCATGCTGCTGAACATTACGCCGGACCATTTGGACTACCACGGAAGCTTTGCTGCTTATCGCCGTGCGAAGTGGCGGATCACAGCACAGCAGCGCCAGGAGGATTTGCTAGTTTTGAATGCGGACGACCGGCATGCTCGTGCAGCAGAGCGCCGGACGCGAGCACGGTGTGCCTACTTCGGACAGAGGCCCGTCCCGCAGGGTGCCTATGTCCGAGGAAAGGACATCGTGATTGTGTGGCAGCAGAGAGAGGAAGTGGTGATGCGAACCGACGAGGTGCGCCTGCCAGGAGTGCACAACCTCTACAACTCTCTGGCAGCAGCGGTAGCGGCTCGGGCGCTGGAAATCCGCAACGAAGATCTCCGCGACAGCCTTATGCGATTTTCAGGCGTGGAGCACCGGCTGGAGCTCGTCCGTCGGTGGCGGGGGGTGGACTTCATCAATGACTCCAAGGCGACCAACGTCAGCGCCGCCTGGTATGCCCTCTCCAGCTACACTCAGCCGATTCTCTGGATTGCTGGAGGACGTGGGGAGCACAACGACTACAGCCTACTAGACGACCTCGTGCGTCAGCGGGTTCGGATGCTCATCGCCATCGGCGAAGAGGCGGACGCTCTCTTTGCGCATTTCTGCACGATGGTCCGATGCCAAAGGGCGGGCTCTTTAGAGGAAGCAGTCCAGATTGCGGCCCATGCTGCTCGGCCAGGGGATGTGGTGCTCTTGTCGCCGGCATGTAAGTCATTCGATATGTTCCTCAACTTCGAGCACCGCGGCGAGGTCTTCCGCCAGGCCGTGTGGGGGCTACCAGAGTGAGCATGTGGCTATCGGCTGCGCGGACGTCCGCGCCAGTAGGTCGCCCGTCCGGCGGCATCGAGTACGGAGAACTCTACGCCGGTGGCCGGACTCGCGCTCTCTATGACGAAGCTCTGTTCTGTCACGACCCCGTAGGGCTCGACTGTGTAGCGGCGTCGATTTCCGTAGAGCTCGCGGACAGCCCCATCACGGCAGCGGAGCTCGCAACGGTTGGGCTCGTTTCGGACTGTGCCGAAGCACCGCGTCCGGGCTACAAGTGTTGAGCCTTCGGCAAGGACTTCCACTACTTCCGGCGCAGGAAAGTCGCGGATGGGTAGGCGGAACTCGTCTACCAGGCGGTCGTTGACGAAACGGCGGAGGAGGAGTGTTGTTCCGGTATCGGCCAATTGGGGAGAGATAGAGAGGGGCGTGCCGGTGGAGGATGCCCACAGGCGGTTTCCGTCCCACAGTTCGGCGCGGGTGCGTTGTCCACGTAGGCGGAGCGCGGGGTTGATGGTGTAGGTACGCTCGGGGTAGAGTTCCGAGGGTACCTCTGGATTAGGTAGGGCACGAGCTGTGACGCTGAGGCTGACGCTGCTTCGCTGTCCGTCGCGGCGGAGCAGTGTAAGGCGGATGTCCATCGTTCCCTCACGGGGGGCTACGCCGCCAAGGCGCACAGCGTTGTCTGTGTAGCGGATCACGGTTGCAGTGCCTCCGGCAGAGCTCGTGACTTGAATCTCTGGGGGAGCAGCCAGATCGGCAGGGAGGCTCGCCCCATAGACGAGGATGTCTAGCTCCCACGAGCTGTATGGGGCAGTCTCTAGGACGGTGTCTGGTGCCACCAGCAGTAGGGGTGGTGGAGGGGCAGGCTGCGACGCTATAGCTGGTGGCGCGGGCTCTGGCTGGGTGCCCGCTTGAGGATGGGCTAAGACGCTAATGCGGAGCGCTGCAGAGAGGCGCTCCGTAAAGTGTCCTGCCGGGCCGGAGTGGCGGAGTAGGAGCCACAGCGTGTAGACATGCTCCCCCAATGGAAGCACCGGCCTCCACCAAGGGAAACGCCAGAGTATTCGGAAGCGGCGTTCCTGTGGAGAATGCTCGGCGAGGATTGGGGCTACGTCGCTGGCTTCGGAGCGCCAAATCGTATGCCCTGCGGAGTCCAACTGCAGAGAGAGCCGTGCGGATCCCAGCGGACGAGAGTATCGTAGCTCTGCAACGGAGTCGTAGTGTCGGAGAAATCTGCGGCCACTGCTGTCAACGATGATGCAGCGGAGTTCAGTGGGCTGCAGAGAGAACTCCACGGCTGCGGGCTCGTCAAGCACCGGTGTGCGAGGTCGGTCCGTCGCCCTTGGTGCGGGGTCAAGGAGCAGGAAGAGGGCAATCAGGTAGAGCACGAAGTACAGTTCCACGCGCCGCAGAGAAGGATGCATCATTCGGCGGTGTCCCGTCCGCCTCTACTCAACTTCTCCCGAACAGCGTCGCTGAGGAGTTGCTCTAACTCTTGGCGGACCAGGCTCCGAAGCTCCTGGGTGCGCCACTGCTGGAGCTCCTCTGTTGTCCGCCGGAGTAACTGGACAAGCTCGCCAACGGATCGGGTCAATTGGGCTATGCCTTGCTCCAACGTAGCCGTCTGCCCCCGCGAGTGGCTCAGAATTTCGGCGATGTCAGCAACACGTGAGGCCATCTCTTCGATGTGTCCTGTCAGAGCTTGCAGTTCCTTCGGGCTTTGGGGAGCTTCCGCAGGTGCAGCGAGCGACGCCAGCGCAAGTAGGAGGAGAAGCACTGCCTCGACGGCGAATCCCACTATGAGGAGTTCGGTGCTGACGGCATCTGCAAAGCGCCGGAGACCAACCAGGAACAGTAGCAATGCAGCTCCAGCATAGACGGCACTGGAGATCCAGTGTGAGTAGAACGGAACCACAACGGCACGCCACCAGGTCGCGATCCCCTTGCCCCAGCCGTTTCGGGGGAGTCCTTCTTGAGGGTCACCGTAGATGCTGAGGCGGAGCGTGGAGGTTAGGGCGGAGAGCCTTCCTCGAGTGCTGAGGAGTTCCCGTGCTCGCTCCGAGAGTTGGGAAGTGGAGTCCCTTACGTCCGCGTGCGCCATAGGATGACGAGGCCAATGAGCAGAAACAACCCATTTGCAAGCCACCCCGCCACTAGCGGCGGGAGTCCAGCAACAGCACCTGCTGTCTGACTCATGCGGGCGACAACTAAGTAGACAAACGCCAACACGGCCGCTGTCCCGAATTGAGCCGCCAGTCCTGCGCGACGGTAGACCGAAGCGAGCGGCACCGCGAGGAGTGCGACGATTGCATGGGCGAATGGCAAGGCGTACTCACTGACGTACCTCACCTGGAGTGCTCGCACGTCTTGGCCGCTGGCGGAGAGGGTAGCAATGTACTGGGAGAGTTCTGGCAGCGTCATCTCTGCAGGGGTGCGCTGGAGCTGCAGGATGGTCTCATGTCGGAGACGCAGAGCCAGTGTCTGCTCAGAGAAAGCCCGCACGGTCGATCCTCCTCCAGCGTAGTGCCGCTCATGGACGTCCCACAGTCGCCATCGCTGTAGGGAGCTGTCCCACACCATCTCGGCCGCCTCTATACGGCGCAGCAGCCGGGGTGAGGATTCTGAGGAGTACTCCTCTGCGGCCACCCCATAAGCTCGTTGGCGCTCGGGTTCGTAGCGCTGGATGAGAATGGTCAGCGTGGGACTCTCACGGAAAGCTAAGTGGAAAAGCGTGGAGCTGCCGGGTGAGCGATGGAGGTATCGCCGTTCAATGCTGAGCTTCCGCTCAGCGGCCTTCGGTACTATCCAGCCGTTGAAGCCGAGCTGCAGTAAGCTCAGCAAGAGCGCAGCACCGACAACGGGGCCGGTGATCTGGTGGAGTCCTACCCCGGCTGCCTTCATTGCTGTCACTTCGTGGCGCTGCGTCAAGCGGCCGACCCCAAAGAGGCATGCCAGGAGGGTGGCCACTGGGGCGACGTACTTCAACATCTCCGGCAGGAAGAGGAGGTAGTACTCCACGATGACCGCTGGTGGCGTGTTGGTGTCCAGGAAATCGTCCAGGTTCTCGATGAGGTTGACCACGATGAAGATGACGCAGAGCGCTGCAATCCCGAAGCCAAAGATTGCAGCAATTTGGCGTATGATGTAGAGTGTCAGCCGCCACATAGGTACTGCGCCGCTCGCAAATTTAGGCGGCCCCTCGTCATTACCTCTGGAGCGCCGAGGACGCATGGAGTGGCAGCGAATCGAGAAAGCCTTCGCGCGGTACGTGCCGCTGTTGGATGACCCAGCAAGCTTCTGGACCTGCCTGCAGGTCCCGCTGACACCGTGCATCTGGGTCAATCCCCTCAAGACCACGCCAGAAGCGCTGCAGGCCTACTGTGCCGAGGAAGGATTGGAACTGGAGGCAGTGCCGTGGTATCCAGGGGCCTTCCGGCTGCGGAATTCTGACCGTCCGGGCGCTACACTGCCCTTTATCGCGGGCTGGTACTACGTCCAGGAGGAGATCGCTATGGCAGCTGTGGTGGCGCTGGAGCCGCAGCCGGGGGAACACGTAGTGGACCTATGCGCTGCTCCAGGGGGGAAGACCGCCCAGCTTGCTCTCCGTGTCTATCCCACAGGGAGCGTACTGGCCAATGAGCTCCAGCGGGAGCGCTTGTCGAGCTTGCGGACGACAGTTGACCGCCTAGGGCTGGTCAATGTTCTGGTGACTTGGCACGACGGGCGCTTCCTGCCTCTTCCTGAGGACGTCTGGGACCGTGTACTGGTGGACGCTCCCTGTACCGGCGAGGGCACGGTACGAAAGGCGGGCCAGAGCTGGCGGCCTGTGACGGACCGCTTCCGGCAATACTGTGCAGCCGTCCAGCGGGCTCTGCTCCGCCATGCCCTGCGGCTAGTCAAGCCGGGTGGAGTGGTCGTCTACAGCACATGCACCTTTGCCCCGGAGGAGAATGAGTTGGTGCTGGACGCAGTGCTTGGAGACTACGGAGTCATTGAGCCATACTCCATCCCCGGGCTCCAGGCGATGCCCGGGATCACGCAGTGGGAAGGGAAGCGGCTGCGGAGCGATCTCGTCCATGCGTGTCGCTACTGGCCGCACTTGAACGACACAGGGGGCTTCTTCGTGGCCCGGATTCGGCGCACCGATGTGCCTCTGCCACCTCTGCAAGCGAAGACGCTACCTCGGCAGTCTGCCTCGATGGCTCCGGCTACTCGGCTAGAGGGGATAGAGTGGATGAAGGCGCACTTCGGGATAGATCCAGAGCTGTTCGACCGTTACCGCTACTGGATGCGTGGGCAGGAGGTCGTATGGATGAGCACGCCTGAGACCACTCCGCCGTCGTTGCTCCCGCCGGAGAGCATCGGAATCCCGCTGCTGAGCTACAAGCGACGCCATGTGAAGCCGAAGACAGCAGCTCTCCAACTATTCGGTGCGGCAATCCAGCGCCACGTTATTGAGCTGCAGAGCCGCGAAGTGGCGCTTCGGTTCGTCAGTGGGCAGTCCCAGAATGTAGCTGCAGGGTTCTCGGATTCTGGCTTCGTCCACGTGCGCTACCGCGAGTTTGAGCTTGGCTGTGGGCTCTATGCCCGTGGGCAGCTCCATTCCCAGATCCCTCGGAGTCTGCAGACAGTCGTTGCGGTGGAAGATGGATGAGTTGGAACGCCAAGCGTGGGGACTCTCGCTGTTGGGAGTGGTATTGGGGCTTCTGCTGGCGGCGGTGATCTACTGGCTGACGGGCGTTGTGCTGCTGGTGCTGGTCTTTGCCCCGCCGTTGGTGATGTACTTACTGCGGCGCTGGCGTCGCCGCAGGGACATAAGTGGGAATGGGTATCCGTTCCAGCCCTGGTGAGCGATGAGGACATTGGTGCAGCGTGTGCGTTACGCTCGCGTTCGGGTCAATGGAGAGGTAGTCGCAGAGATTGGTCCGGGACTCCTTGCATTCGTCGGCTTCGCCCCAACGGATACCCCGGAGGTGCTGCGTTGGATGGCGCATAAGCTCTTCCACTTGCGAGTCTTCCCGGACGCTGAAGGGCGGATGAACCTCTCTGTGCGCGAGGTTGGGGGAGGGGTGTTGGTGGTGTCACAGTTTACGCTCTACGGTGACGTCCGGCGTGGCTTTCGCCCAAGCTTCACCGATGCTGCTCCACCAGAACAGGCTCGACAGCTCTACGACCAGTTTCTCCTCTTCTGCCGTGACTACGATGTTCCTGTAGCTTCGGGCATCTTCGGGGCGATGATGGAGGTGGAGCTCCTCAACGATGGACCGGTCACGATCTGGATTGAACGCGAGGCAGCCGAGTAGATGCTCCGCATCGTCCTGCTGCGGCTTAGCTCGCTCGGTGATGTCCTGCTGATGACCCCTCTGATTCGGCAGCTGCGGCGGCATTTCCCGACAGCCGAGCTCGTTGCCGTGGTCCGATCGTCCTACCGCGAGCTGCTGGCGTACAACCCATATTTGACGGCTGTGGTGTCCTACGAGGCCTCCGGTGGTTTCTGGAGTGCCCAGAGGGAGCGCCGTCTGCTGCGGGCTGGACTGCTCAATCCCAGGGAGCAGTTGTGGATTGTGGATCTCCACCGCAACTGGCGGACGGCGTTTCTACGCTGGGGACCGCGGGCTCGTCTCTTTCAGGCTCCGAAGGAGCGCTGGGGGAAGCTCTTGCTGGTATGGGCCAAGCGATGGGGATGGTGGCGGCTGCCTTCGGTGGTGGAGCGGTATCGGCAGGCCATTGCGGAGCTCGGTATCGAAGATGACGGACAGGGGCTAGAGTGTTGGCTGCCGGAGGAGCGGACGGCAGAGGTCTATCCGCCTTCGCTGCGGTCCTGCCCACGGCGGTGGGAGCGGATTGCGCTTGTGCCTGGTGCCCGGCATCAGACGAAGCGGTGGCCCCTGGAACGGTTCCAAGCGCTCGGACGGCTGCTGCGACAGCGGGGATATCAGCTCGTCGTGGTTGCGGATCCCGCCGACGTCCGCACTCATTCCCTGCCTACCGAAATCGGCTCGGATGTGGAGCTCGTTGTGACCAACTCCCTTCTGGAGCTTGCGCGTCGGCTGGATGGGGTGGACCTCGTTGTGGGGAACGACAGTGGTATCATCCATTTGGCCGCGGCACGGCGGATTCCGAGCGTTGTCATCTTTGGCTCGACGGTACCGGAGCTAGGGTTTGAGCCGGTCGGAGTGCCGCACATTGTAGTGCAGTACCCGCTGCCCTGCCGTCCCTGCACTCACATTGGCCGGGAGCGGTGCCCGTTGGGACATTTCCGCTGTATGACGGCGTTGGAACCCCACCATGTGCTCCACGCCATAGAGGTGCTGCAGCAGTGGTGCTCAGCAGGCACTCAAGCCCCATGGGGGCCTACCTTGGGGAGTGGAGCGCGGTCGCGCACGTAGTGGTCCAGCCACCACCGGATATCAGCAAGGCTTTCGGCCCACCGGCCAGCTAGGACGTGGTCAGCGTTGTCGTAGAGGATGAGCTTATACGGATGGAGCGAGCGCTGGAGGGCTAAGCCGAGGTAGAGTGCATGCTCAGGGGAGACGCGGCGATCCCCGGTGCCGTGGAGTACTAGGAGTGGTGTCGTCTTGCAGAGTTCGTGGGCCCAAAGCACCGCTGAGCGCTCCACAGCTGCTTCCGAGGGGGAGACATGGGGCGGGAGGAAGCGGAGCATCGTCCGATAGAGCGGATCGGTTTGGGGCAGGGCGTGAAGCATTGTGGGGGCACCAATCGTTACGGCAGCGCGGAAGCGACTCGTGCGACGCAGCATCTGTAGGGCCATCATCCCACCTCGGCTGCCGCCGATGAGTCCAATCCGATCAGGATCAGCCCACGGGAGGCGCTCCAGGAGAGGGAGGAGGGCTAACGCATCGTCAACATCTGCTCCGCCCCATTCCTCCGTCCCCTCGCTGCCCCCAACGCCACGGTACTGGCTAGCAAGCACCACGTATCCCCAGCTTGCGAAGAGCCCGATGGTTGCTGCAGCAGTTCGTGCCGTCAAGGCCCCACGCTCGCCTGCCCCACCGCGGTTGAAGATGAGGGCCGGGGCTGGCAAGTGCTCTTCGGGAGGTAGCGCCATAAACCCTCGAATTCGCAGGCCATCGCTGAGGTACGTGATGCTGTAGAGCCGAACTCGGCAGAAGCGCTCGAAGGCTTCCGGAGAAAGGCGCCGCCGGTAGAGCGAGCGGATGTTCGATGGGATCTCTACCGGCTGTTGGTCAACGAGTTGTCCGGTCATTCGGACTCACTGGCGGTAGCGCTGCCGATACTTCTCCGACAGGCGCGTGTGGCGGCTACTGAGATCAACAGCACGCCCTTGGATGAAAGCATACTCCACGCGGTTGGTGCGTACATCGAAGGGATCGCCAGAGCAGACGAAGAGTGTCGCGTCTTTGCCAACCTCCAGGGAGCCGACACGGTCGGCCACTCCCAGGATTTCTGCGGCGGAGAGTGTCACAGAGCGGAGGGCTGCTTCAGGGGAGAGGCCAAACGCTATAGCTGTGCCGAGGTTGAAGGGGAGATTCCGCTGAGGCCAAGTGTGCTCTTCGGTGATTGCGAACGGAATCCCCGCCTGTTCCAGTATTGCCGGAAGCCGATAGGCGATGTCGTACGGGTCCTCTTCGCGCCGAGGGAGCCGATGGACGTGCACGATGACGGCTGCTCGTGCTTCCCGTAGCTCCTCCAGACAGCGCCATGCGTCAGCACCTCCAACGATCACACACCGAAGCCCAAAGCGCCGGACGAAGCGGAGGGCTTCCAGAATCTGGGCATATTCGTCCGCCAGGACAAAGACCGGTAGCGAATCTCGGAAGACAGCCCGCATCGCCTCAAATCGCAAGTCTACCAGGCGAACTACCCCGGCTGAGGCCGCCCGGTGGTAAGCAAGGGCTTGTTCGAAGAAGTCGTAGAGCTTCTGCAGCCGTCCTCGCTGTTCCCGGCGGCGTTCCTCCACAGAGCGCTGGTCCCACCAACCACCACGGAGGCTCAGCGAGGGGAAAGAGACCACAATCCCGGCAACCCGTCGGAGAGTAGCGTCTTCATAGTTCCAGCCGTCCATATGCATCACCGAACTTCGTCCGGCAACGAGCCCTCCCAAGGGGGCAACATGGGCGATTAGGACGCCTGTAGAACGGACGGTAGGGATGATTTCGCTGTCGGCGTTGTAAGCAGTGGCCGCTACGACGTTTGGGTTGAAGTCCCCAACCTCGGCCACATCTCGTGTAGCACGGACGGCATCGATCTCAACAAGTCCTAGCTGCGAGAACGCGGTAATGAAGCCAGGATACACCCGCTTGCCAGTGCAGTCGATGCGGAGGGCTGTCGGGGGAACGGCCACGTCCTTTCCAACAGCAACGATGCGGCCCTTGTCGAAGACCAGCGTACCACCCTCTATGATGCCTTGCGAGACGGTGTAGAGGGTTGCATTCACGAGGGCTATTGGCCTCTGCTGAGGTGCTCCAGGGACCTGGGCCAGGAGTATGCTGCTACAACAGAGCAGCAACAGAGAGACCGCCATCGGGTGCCGTTCCTTGTGGACAGACCTCGGCGACTGTTGACGCAGGGCGGTAATGCTTGAGTGCCTCTGGGGCTCTAAAAAGTGAGATGCCCCTCGACAGTTGGCTGCCGAGGGGCACTCCCCTTCCCACCTTTCACCACCACAAAGGAGGCCATTAGGAGGCGCTGCAAAATTACGCACTCGCAGGGATAGATGCAAGAGGTTGGCACCGTATTGTCGGCGAGCCATAGAGTTGGCCGCAGGCGTAGTTTTGCAAGTTACTGGGACGATGAAAGAGCCGGATGTTTGAGCGTCTGACCGAGCGTTTCCAGCAAATCCTGCGTCGACTGCGTGGGGTTCGTAGCTTGAGCGCGGCCGAGTTGGAAGAGCCACTCCAAGAACTCCGCCGTGCTCTCTTGGAAGCGGACGTCCATGTCAGTGTCGTGCGGCAGTTCTTGGAGCGGGTCCGCGAACGAGCGGTTGGGGCGCAAATACCGCCGATGGTACTACCAGAGCAGTTCCTGCTGAAGCTCGTCTACGAAGAGCTGCTGCAGCTCTTAGGGACGAAGTGGACACCACTACGCTTTGCCTCGAAACCTCCGACGCGGATTCTGCTTGTAGGTCTCCAAGGGTCTGGCAAGACGACGACAGCAGCCAAGCTCGCACTCTACCTCCGGCGACAGGGCCGACATCCCCTGCTGACGTCCGCTGACCTGCGCCGCCCTGCGGCTATTGAACAGTTGGAGCGCTTGGCAGCTCAGGTAAGCGTTGCCTTCTTTCGTCCCGAGGGGATTGCAGAGCCAGAAAGGGTCGTGGAAGCAGCACTTCACCGGGCACGTCTCGGCGCCCGCGATGTGGTGATTGTAGACACGGCCGGACGGCTAGCCGTTGATGAGCCTTTGATGCAAGAGTTGGTCCGAATCCGAGGAACCCTGCAGCCTGACGAGGTCCTCTTCGTCGGAGACGCTATGAGCGGCCAGGACATCCTGCCGACGGCTCAGGCTTTCCATGCTGCTGTCGGCTTGACGGGGATTGTGCTGACAAAGTTAGACGGGGATGCGCGGGGTGGGGCTGCACTCTCTCTGCGGGCTGCGATTGGAGTTCCGATCAAGTTCTATGGCACTGGCGAGCGCCCCGAGGCGCTCGAACCATTCCATCCCGAGCGGATTGCCTCCCGCATTCTGGGCATGGGGGATATTGCGACGCTAGTAGAGCGAGTCCAGCAGCAGTTGACGGAAGCGGCTCCGAAAGCGCAGCCGCGCACGGCGGAGGAGGTCAACTTCGAGACGCTCCTGGAATACATCCGCTCCATCCGCCGAATGGGATCATTGACGGAGTTGTTGCAGCTTCTGCCTGGGGCGGCCCAGTGGGCGAAAGGGGTGACCTTGGATCCCAAGGCCCTGGTCCGAGCGGAAGCGATCATCCTGTCAATGACCCCTGAAGAGCGGCGCAACCCGCACCTGTTGAATGCCTCGCGGCGTCGCCGAATTGCCCGTGGTAGTGGCACAACGGTCCAGGAGGTCAATCGTCTTGTTGCGCACCTTGAGCAGATGCGGAAGCTGCTTCAGCAGTGGCAACGCGGGCGCTTCCCGTTGGGGATGATGGGTAAGTTCCACAAGCTGTGAGCACTGCTACCGATGGTAAAGCTCCGACTGCGGCGCCGAGGACGGCGCAACTATGCCTTCTACGACATCGTCGCCGCCGATAGTCGTGCCCCCCGTGATGGGCGATTCATAGAGCGGATTGGGTACTATGACCCAAACACGTCGCCTTCTACGATCGTGGTAAACCATGAGCGGGCAATCTACTGGTTGGACGTCGGCGCCCGACCGACGCACATTGTGCGGTTGCTCTTGAGTTACGACGGGGTCTTGCTCCGCCGCCGACTGCTGAAGAGTGGGAAACCACCTGAGGAGGTGGAGCGATTGGTGGCCGAGCATCGAGAACGAGCTCGGCAACGCTACTTCCGCCTCAAGGAGCGACGCAAACTGCGTGAGCGGCGCCGGGCAGCGGCTACAGAGGTAGAAGAGCAGTAGTCTCCAAATGGCTTGATGTCAGAGGCCTTCTACATCTACGGACGTCGCTCCATTGTGGAGGCGCTACGACAGGCTGGCAGAGTGCAGAAGCTCTACGTGCTCTACGGCGTTGCTGCGGACATCCAGGAGAGAGCACGACGTTCTGGTGTTCCGGTGTCCGTGCTATCGCGCCAGCGCTTTACAGAGTTGGCGCAAGCTGCGGGTACGACGCTGAAGGAGAGTCAAGGAGTCATTGCGTTGGTCTATCCGCTACCGGTGCTGAGTGCCGAGGAGCTTCTCGAACGTGTGGCTCCAACGGCTGAAGGCCTGCTGGTAGCCGTAGACGGCGTGGAGGACCCGCAAAACCTTGGGGCAATCGCGCGCTGTGCTGAAGCTGCGGGAGCTCAGGGCTTGATCGTACCGCGCCACCGTGCGGCTCCGCTGACCCCTGCTGCGGTAAAGGCGGCTGCAGGGGCATTCATGCATCTGCCGGTGGCCCACGTGGTGAACTTAGGGGATGTGCTTCGGCGCTTGCAGCGGTTAGGGTGGTGGATTGTGGGCTCTGCCGTAGAAGGGGAGCGGCTCTGCTGGGAGCCTTTGTACGACCGGCCTGTTGTGCTGGTCGTTGGTGGTGAGCATCGTGGTATGCGTCCGAGCATTCGGGCGTTATGTGATCTCATCGTGCGGATTCCGCACCGTGGACGGGTGGAATCCCTCAATGCTGCTGCCGCTGCTGCCGTCCTGCTCTTCGAGATACAGCGCCAACGATACCAGATCGGTCTCTGGTCCGAGTCGCTGAAGCTCGCCGATGTACCGAATTGACCAGCGCGATACGGAGGTTTTCGGGTTGCCAGCTTCGATTTGCTACACCTTCTCCTTTGAGCGGGCCGAGCGTCGCCTCCTGGACTTGCGGATAGAGGCTGAGACCCGCGGGGAGGATGCACTGGAGTTCGTCCTTCCTACCTGGACACCGGGCAGTTACAAGGTGCGCGAGTTCAGCACCCATTTCACGGTGGAGAATGCGCTAGACGAGCGTGGGCGTATGCTGGAGGTGGAGTGGCGGGCAAAGAACCGTTTCCGTGTGCTCTGCCCAGGCGCACAGAAGCTCTACCTGAAGGCCGTCTACTTCGCCAACGAGCGCTCCGTTCGGACAACCCACGTGAATCGGTGGTCGGCTTTCATTATGCCCTCTACCTGCTGCCCCTACGTCGAAGGGCGGCTGCAGGAGCCTTGCCACGTTGTCGTGGAACACGACCCTGCGCGATGGCCTCGGGTAACGACTCCTCTGGCGCCGGTAGACATCGGATTCCCTCCGCGCTTCGGTGCTGTAACGTACGATGTCCTGGCGGACTCCCCTCTCCAGGTGGGTAGCCATCGCGTAGCTGCCTTCACCGTAGGGGACCGGCTCCATGAGGTAGCCATTGTCAGCGATGAGCCAGTTGACGAAGAGTGGCTCCTCCGGTCCGCAGAGCAGGTCGTCCGTGTTACCGCTGCATTCTGGGGAGGAGAGCTCCCGTATGACCGCTACGTCTTCTTCTTCCACTTCGTTCCCAATGGCTCCGGAGGGCTAGAACATGCTCGGGCACACGTCTTGGCAGTAGATCCCGCGGCGTTGCGGGAGATCGCTGGGGTCCACCGGTTCTTACGGCTGCTGTGCCACGAGTTCTTCCACACGTGGAACGGGAAGCGTATTCGCCCGGCAGGTCTAGGACCCTTTGACTATGAGCGCGAGCTCTATACGCCGCTACTGTGGCTGGTGGAGGGGGTGACATCGTACTACGAGGTTCTGCTGGCCTACTGGTGTGGCTTCCTCACTCGGCGTGAGCTTCTGACGCACTTGAGTTGGGAAGTGGAGCAGCTATCCCACGTCCCCGGGCGCTACTACCTCTCCGTTCGCGATAGTAGCATTCTGGCTTGGGTCAAGCTATACGCCAGGAGCCCTGACGGGCCAAATCGGTTCCCATCGTACTACCTCAAGGGGGCCCAGATCGCCTGGTTGCTAGATGCCTGGATTATAGCACAGACCCAAGGACAGAAGCGCCTCCAGGATGGCCTACAAGAGCTATGGCGCTGGACCCGTCAGCAGCCTGAATGTGGGTGGGCCGAAGAGGAGATCGTAGCAGCATTAGAGGCCGGTACAGGTGTCGGTCTCAAGGAGCCCTTAATGGAATGGCTCACAGAGCGTGGCGAGTTGCCCTACGAGGAGATACTTCCGGCCATTGGGTTGCGGTTATCGTGGGCTAGGGGTGGTGAGCAGGACCGCCTGGTTGGGGAGAGAAGTGTCTTCGGCCGCATCCCGACAGCTCGCTTCACAGGGCTGACACTTCGCCAAGAAGGCAGCTCGGTCGTTGTAGAAGCGGTAGAGGAGTTCTCGCCTGCTGCCGCTGCTGGTATTGCCGTTGGCGATGAGTTGATAGCCGTGAATGGTATCCGGCTGCGGACTCCTGGGCAGCTGGAAGCGTTCCTCGGAATGGCGGAAGGCCCTATTGAGATTCTAGCTGCTAGCGACGGACGACTCTATACAACACAGTTGAACTCAGAGCCTCGCTGCCGTCCGCAGCTAGAGGTGGCTGCCACTGAAGGCAGTCCTCAGTTCCGCCTCCTGGAGGCATGGCTGCGTAGGCCTCTGCTGAAACCACAGCTGAGTGAAGCTGTCCCCCTTGCCTTATGGTCCCCATGGGATTCCGAGTGGCGAGAGCTGCCGTAGGGGTATTGCTCCTCTGGACCTCCGGCTGCCAACTCTGGTGGAATGCGGAGGCCTACTTCAACACCTACTACAACATGCGCCGCCTCATGAGCGAAGTAGAGGAGGAGTTTGGCTACTACGATGAGACGCGTCGAGTGCAGCGTCCGCGTGTCATCGTGCCTGACCCTGCGATTGTTCCAACGGCACAGACAGGCGAAGTCCCGCCGTTCCTCCAGGGGTTTGTCATTGACCCACCGAAGCTCCAACCGGTCACACGGCAGTTGGACTCCATCCTCCAGAAGGGGTCCAAAATTTTGGCCTTCCGTAGTCGGTCGGACTTCGTGGACGATGCTCTGTTCCTGATGGCGCAGGCCTTCTTCTATCGCAGCGAGTGGCTCCCTGCGCAGATCAAGTGCCAGGAGCTGCTGCAACTGTCGCCGAAGGGGGATTTAGCGCCAGACGCCCAGCTACTGTTGGCGAAGGCATACCTAATGCAGCGCAAATTCTCCCTTGGACAGCGGACTTTGTCCCGAGCGATTGATATTGCCTGGCACCGTCGGCGGTACGACGTGCTCAGCGAGGCCTTTCGGTTGCTTGCGGAACTAGCGCTGAGCCAGGGTGATGTGGAGGCGGCCCTCCGTCCGTATCGTCAGGCGATGTTGTTGGCACCAGACGAGGAGCTACGGGCTCGCTGGCAGTTTGAGATTGGAGCGATCTACTACCGCCTGGGTCGCTTTGCGGAAGCGGAGGCTGCTTTCGCTGAGGTCCTCCGGCATAGCCCGTCGGTGGTGGTAGAGTACGAGGCGCAACTCTACCGGGCAGCGGCATTGGCGCGGGTTGGACGCTTTCGAGAAGCAGAGCAACTCTTAACCAAGCTCAAGCAGCGTCGCCGGTATGAGCAGTGGAATAGCTACACTGTAGCCCAAGAGCTGGCCCTTCGACGCCTCATGAAGGCCTCGGAGGATACCCTGCGGATGCTAGAGCGGCATGCAGATTCTGCCTTCCCTGGCAATCCGGCGCTGTTAGCGGTGCAGTACGAACATGCCCTCCAGCTCCTGCGGCAAGGGGACTACCGCCAAGCTCAGCGGCTCCTCGCTCGTGCCAGCGTGACACGCTCCCCAGTCTTTGCCAAAGCTAGAGACTACAGCGAACTCCTAGCTCGCTGGGAACGGGCTATGGCAACTACGGCAGTTGCTCGGGGAGCTTCTCCCTCGACTGCCCTCTCGGATAGCCTCCGAGCCAAGCTCAGCGATGCTTTCTACGACTTAGGCCGGGTCCACAGCCGGTTAGGGAACCAGGACTCGGCACGGTACTACTACGATCGGGCCCTGCACGTAGCCCCGGATACAGGCTTGCAGCGTCCTCGAGCACTCTTCGCACTAGCGTCGCTGCTTTCTGCTACAGGTCCATCATCGGTGGCAGATTCTCTGCTGGAGGAGCTCGTTGCATGCTGTCCGAAGACGCCGTATGGTCGAGAAGCGCAACTCCTGCTGGGCTACACGCCGGAGGCGATTGTGGATAGCGCAGCGGAGCTCTACGAGTCGGGCCTGCGTCTGTGGCGGATTGGCGAGCACGCCTTCGCCCGGGAGCAATGGCGACGAGTCGTCAGCAACTTCTCCACGTCTCCTTCCGCTCCTCAAGCTCTATATGCGTTGGGCTGGAGCTATGAGCATGGTCCCTTCCGGAATACCGACAGCGCCTTGATGTACTACCAGCTCCTCGTGGAACGCTATCCCGAGACGGACTACGCTGCTGATGTTCGAACCAGTGTCACATACGCTCGTATGCACCGTGGGGCTCCACCTTCGGAGATTAGCCAACCGCAGCAACAGGAGCGGCAGTCTCCCCAATCCTCCCCTCCACCGGCTGAGCCAGTCCTGGATTCTGGAGGAGCACCACCCGTCGTTGTGCCGTCTTTTCCAGCACCCTCTGGGGAGGGAGGAGGCGCTCCACCGTAGGCGTGGAAGGCCGTTGCTAAGCTGTTGGAATGCAACAAATTGTGCAAACTGTCCTTCGGCCCTTTTTCCTTAAATTGCGGCCCCCAGACATACCAAGCCAGAGGTGGTTGCATCGACCGGAGGAACACCATGCCACTACTGCCGCCAATCAATTTCCAACAGTGGATAGAGGAGCACCGGCACCTACTGAAGCCCCCCGTGGGGAATGCAGTCGTCTACAAAGACAACGCTGACTTCATCATCATGGTTGTCGGTGGTCCTAACTCTCGCAAGGACTACCACTACGACGAGGGTGAAGAGTTCTTCTACCAGATTGAGGGCGATATCGTGCTCAAGGTCATCGAAGATGGGAAGCCGAAAGAGATTCCAATCCGACAGGGCGAAATCTTCCTTTTACCCCCCCGTGTACCGCATTCACCACAGCGTCCAGCTAACACGGTTGGGTTAGTCATTGAGCGCAAGCGCCGTCCGGATGAGCTGGATGGCTTCATGTGGTTCTGCGAGCAGTGTGGAAACAAGTTGTACGAGGAATTCCTCCACGTGAGCGACATCGTAGAGCAGCTTCCACGGGTCTTTGAGCGCTTCTACAGCTCCGTTGAGCTCCGCACTTGCAAGCAGTGCGGGGCTGTCATGGAACCACCCCAACCGGCACGCTGAAAGACCGCGGGGAAGCTGTCTCCCTTGTGTGCGGGTCCCTGGGTGCAAGGTGCCCGGGGTGCCCGCAGCAAGGGATGATGGAACGGAGAGAACAGCAAGGGGCATCCTCAGTGGGGATGCCCCTTCGTTTTGTGGGGCTGTTCCTTTCCTCGTGCAGTTGGGGGTAGGGAAGTTCAGTCCTCAGGAGGAGGTAGCGGGATTTCTGCGCCCCGGAGAGGGGTAGGAGAATGCCGCAGCTTCGGAGATGACTTTGAGAGCGCCCGGGATGAGACAGCCTTCACCTCTGGGACGATCAGCGGGGCAATCGTGGAGACACTCTGGAGAGGGGCTTGGGAGGGTGGTGTCGGAGTTAGTAGATGCCACAGACCTAGTCCACCACCTAGCAGCCCAAGGGTGACTGCGAGGATGCCAAGAGTTCTACGGAATATCGCCTGCCGTCGTTCATGGCGAATCCGAGTCCAGAGGTTTTGCTCGAAGGTTTGCGGGACCGGTGCTGTAGGTAACTCTCGTAAGGCGCGGCGCAACCACAGCTCCAGCTCAAACTCCTGTGGTACCGGGACCTCTGGCAGCAAGTCTTTGAGTCGGTGTGGCTGGCGATGGGTATGTTCTGTCATGGCTGTGTCGGAGGTGTACCGTACAGTTCCTCGTAAAGGTCACGGAGCAAGGCCTGTAGACGTTGACGCGCACGGTTGATGCGCGACTTCACTGTCCCAAGCTCCGTCTGCGTGGCAGCAGCGACTTCCTCGTACGATAGCTCCATGATGTCTCGGAGCACGATGACTTCTCGGAATGCCGGTGGAAGCTGCATGAGAGCTTGTTGGATTCGCTGAGCAATGTATGAGGAGTCAACCCGGGTGTCAGGCACATAGCTAGTGTCAGGGATTTCCCACTCCTGTGACTCTTCGTCATCTTGCTGGTTGAGCGAAGATAGGGGAACTATACCATGCCGCTGTTGCTGTTGATAGAAAGTGCGGGCAACGTTCGTGGCAATTGTGTAAAGCCATGTTGCGAAGCGCTGGTTGCGAACGTACGTGCTCTTATACTTGTACAACCGCAGGAAGGTTTCCTGCGCTAAGTCAAGGGCGTCGTCGTAGTTGCCAGTGTAGCGGTAGAGGAAATTCACAATTGCAGATTTATAGCGGCGCACCAGAACAGTGTAGGCGGCCTCGGATCCCTCCTGCTGGAAGAGCCGCATGAGCTCTTCATCGCTCATTTGCCCAAGGGCTTTGAGCTCACCGGCACGGAGAGCCATTTGTTTCCCGACGCAAGTGGGACATCAGGCAAAGAGCTGGACGAGTGCTACCGAGAGCCGGTCTACGCCAATGAGTTCTATGTCCGTGACAGTTGCCTGCAGAGCTCTGGCGGTCATCGCAGGCAGAACGACCCGCCGGAAGCCAATGCGCTGAACCTCGCGAATGCGCACCTCCGGTAGGCGCACCAGACGCAGTTCACCGGTCAGTCCCAGCTCACCGAAAATAGCGGTGCCTGGCGGTAAGGGCTGGTCACGGTAGGAGCTCACAATCGCTAATGCCAGAGCGGCGTCGCTGGCGGGATCGCTGAGACGGAGTCCGCCGACAACATTCGCGAAGAGATCGTACTGCCGGAGTGGAATTCCTAACCGGCGCTCTAAGATGGCCACGATCATCTGCAGGCGACGGTAGTCGTAGCCCGTGATATTCCGCTGAGGGACAGCGTAATGCGTCGGTGTCACCAGTGCTTGTACCTCGACCAGTAGGGGGCGAGTTCCCTCTACTGCAGCGGCGATTGCGACCCCCGACTGTCCCGCTGTCCCGTCGCTAAGGAAGAGCTCAGAAGGGTTCAACAGCTCCCGAAGTCCTTCGGCGGTCATCTCAAAGAAGCCCAGTTCGTAGGTAGGGCCGAATCGGTTCTTGAGCGCTCTCAGGACACGGTAAGTATATCCAACCTCCCCTTCCAGCTGCAAGACTACATCCACGACGTGCTCCAGTACCTTTGGACCAGCAATCAGTCCTTCTTTGGTGACGTGTCCAACGAGTATGATGACCTTACCGGTCCGTTTTGCTAAGCGCTGTAGGCGAGAAGCAACCTCCCGAACTTGAGCAACGGAACCCGGCGGGGATTCCAGCGCCGGGCTGTATACTGTCTGCACGGAGTCAAGAACAACCAGCGTCGCGGGGCTGCGTGCAAGGGCTGTTTCAATTCGCTCTAGCTCCGTCTCTGAGAGTGCCTCTGTAGTAGAGGGGGAGGGTATGAGGCGCTCGGCACGGAGCCGGAGCTGCTCTAATGACTCTTCGCCAGAGATGTACAGGGGATGCTGCTCTGCGAGATGGGCACAGACCTGGAGTAGTAGCGTGGACTTGCCGACCCCTGGGTCTCCAGCCAAGAGAACGAGTGTTCCTGGTACGAAGCCGCCACCGATGACGCGATCTAGCTCTCGGATTCCTGTCGGCAGGCGCTCGACGCTCTGGGAGGCAATGAGACTGAGTGGTAGGGGCTGTACGAGCTCCATGGAATCGCTGTCCCCTTGGGATGCAGAGGAGACCTCCCGCCGTTCCTCAACGAAGGTCCCCCACTCGCCACAGAAGGGACAGCGTCCGCTCCAACGGGCGGAGGTCGCGCCGCAGTTCTGGCAGATATAAACAGTACGGACCTTCACTTGGACTCAGGGCGCCGCCGAACGGCTATACGGACGTCAACGACGGCAACCCCATTGCCTTTCGGATAGACCAGTAGGGGGTTGATGTCCAACTCGTCTACCAGCGGCTGTTCCAGCGATAGCTGGGAAAGGCGGAGGAGGCAGTCAGCAACGGCGTCAATGTCGGCTGGAGGTTGGCCGCGGATGCCCCGGAGTAGTGAAGCGACACGGGTCTCCTCAATCATCAGGTGAGCACTACGCTCACGAAGTGGAGCGATCCGGAACGCAACGTCACGGAAGACCTCAACGTAAATCCCTCCTAGACCGGCCATGATGATAGGTCCAAACTGTGGGTCGCGCTTGATGCCTAAGATGAGTTCGTGTCCTCGCGCGCCCATCTTCTGGACGATGATCCCCTCAAACCGGGCTTGGGGCGCATTCTGCATGACAGCTTGCTGGATGTGCCGGAATCCAGCGTGGACAGCCTCTGGAGAGGGCACGTTCAGCAGGACTCCGCCGATGTCGAACTTGTGGATGATGTCTGGCGAGAGCACTTTGAGTGCAACGGGAAAGCCGAGTTGGGCTGCAACAGCGACGGCTTCTTCTGGCGAACGTGCCGTTGCCCACGGCAGTAGAGGGAACCCATACGCTTCCAGCACGCGGAAAGCGATGTCTTCGGCGATGAATCCGTGGGGGGTAGTAGGAGCATTCTCTAAGAGCCGGCGTGCTACGTCATGCTGGACAACATAGGTGCGGTAACCGGTAAATGGACGTGTACGCCAACGATGGTATCGCACCATTGCAGCTAAGGCGCGAGCAGCATCTTCAGGGAAGTCATAGCAGGGGATACCGGCTGCTCGGAGCTTTGTCTTCGCCGGACCAACGTCGATGACACCCATGAAGCAGGTCACGAGTGGCTTAAGGCGCTGGCGGGCTGCCTGCAAGATGACGTCAGCAATCTCTTCTGTGTCTGCTGTCGGGATCGGGACGAAGAGTACCAGAAGGGCGTCAAACGCAGGATCATGGAGCAGTGCGTCGAGGACGCAGGCGTATCGCTCCGAGCGAGCATCAGCGATGAGGTCTATCGGATTGCTTACCCCAGCGTGTTGTGGAAGTTGGCAACGCTCTCGAAACTGTTCCGGTTGAGACAAGGAGGGGACTTCCAGCCCATGTTGAATGCAGGTATCGGCTGCCATGATCCCCGGGCCACCAGCATTCGTGACGATAGCCACCCGCGGACCCTTTGGCACGGGCTGGTGGGCAAAAGCAAGAGCGTACTCGAATAGGTCCTCTACCGTCTCCACACGCAGGACTCCGGCCTGCTTGAAGAGGGCCTGGTAGACCTCGTCGCTACCAGCAAGGGAGCCTGTGTGCGAGGCAACGGCTCGGGCACCGGCAATCGTCCGCCCAGCCTTCAGGGCCAAGATGGGCTTGGGGTTATCGGTATCGCTCGTAATCCGGTGGGCTAACTCTAGGAAGCGGCGGCCATCGGAGAGTTCTTCGATGTAGAGCAGGATGACCTTTGTCTGCGGATCCTGCCAAAGGTAGGCTAAGAAGTCTACCTCTGTTGCTCCAGCTTTATTGCCGAGGCTGATGACCTTACTCAGTCCGATGTTCTGGGCACGAGTGTAGTCTAAGACGGCAGCACATAGAGCTCCGCTTTGGCTGATGAAGCCGATCCTTCCTTCTTGTGCCATTGCCTGTCCAAAGGTGGCATTGAGGCGGACTGTGGGATCCGTGTTCATGGCTCCTAAGCAATTCGGGCCAAGGAGGGCTATACCGTACTGCCGGCTCAGGTCGCGGATGAGAGCCTCACGTCGGGCTCCTTCAGGACCGATTTCTTTGAAGCCAGCACTCAGCACAATGGCGGCTCGCACTCCCTGCCGCCCGCATGCATCTAGGACTTCGGGGACTGTGGGGGCAGGTACTGCGATAATGGCTAACTCTACCCTCTCGGGAACAGCCTCTATGCTGGGATATGCCCGAACACCCCGCACAGCATGGGCATGGGGATTCACGGGGTAGACGACCCCCGTGTATCCGCAGCTCAGGAGGTTATCCAAGATCAGCCATCCGACGGTGTGGGGTTGACGAGAGGCCCCAATGACAGCAATGGAGCGTGGCTCTAGGAGCGGACGGACATCGATGAGGGGACCCAAATCTTCTAACAGCGCCATGGAGGGGGAATCCATCATGCAACTGTCTATCCTGTTCCGCGGAGTGCTTCAGCTCCGCTGGTGATCTCTACCATCTCCTTCGTGATTGCTGCTTGCCGTTCTTTGTTGTACTGGAGCTGAAGATGGCGGATCAGCTCGTGGGCATTGGAGGTTGCGTTCTCCATGGCAATCATCCGGGCGGCATGCTCGGCTGCGGAGGAGTCCAGCAGAATCCGCCAGAGCTGGGTTTGGATAGAGAGTGGAAGAAGCGCCGTCAAGATGTCTGCTTGGGAGGGCTCGTAGATGTACTCTCGGCGTGGGGGTTCCATCTGCGCTGGTGGGGTAATCGGCAAAAGGAGCTCGTGGCGTACTTCTTGCCGTAGGATGGAGCGGAACTCATTGTAGAGGACCTCTACTCGGTCATAGCGTCCTGCCATATAGGCATCCATGCAGAACTGCGCTATTTCCTGAGCCGTCTCGTACCGTAGGGGTGAAAAGGCATCCGGTTTCTCGTAAGCGATAGGTTCGCTAGCGCGCTTGCGGAAGAACGAGATCCCGCGCCGCCCGATGGCGGCTATCTGCACAGTCGCTTTGGGGAAATCGCGCCGTAGAGCTTCCAAGCGCTGGAGCGCTGCCCGGAGGACGTTGTTGTTGAAACTCCCACATAGCCCGCGGTCGGCTGTGACGACCACCAGCAGGACGGAGCGTATCTCCTTTCGTGCTTCGAAGAAGGGATGGAGGAAATCGCGGGTTGTCCCAGACAAGTGCCAGAGGATTTCCGTGAGCTTGCGGGCATACGGCCGAGCTGCCCAAATGGCTTCTTGGGCCCGTCGCAGCTTGGCTGCGGAGACCATGCGCATGGCTGCAGTAATCTTCGCTGTGTTTCGCACTGCCTGGATTCGTCGCCGGATGTCTCGTAACGTCGCCATGCTTGCGTGGTCCTACAAGTACAACTGTCCGGGGAGGAGATACTCCTGCACGTATTCCATCACCCCTTCCTCCAGTGACCGGAAGGAGTGAACAACCCCGCTGGCCTGCAATTTGCTAAGATCGGCTTGGGTGAAGTTCTGATACTGGGGACGCAGCTCAGCGGGCATCTCTATGTATTCAATCTGCACGGGTTTGCCTAGGGCAGCAAATAGTGCACGGACGAGCTCGTTCCAGCTTCGAGCCTGTCCAGTACCGACGTTGTAGAGACCCACGAGCTTTGGCTGTGTCAAGAGCTTCCATAGCACTGCGACGACGTCCTTGACGTACGTGAAGTCTCGCTTCTGTTCACCGTCGGCGTACCGCGAGTCGGTAGATTTGAAGAGCTGCATTTTGCCCGTCTGCTGGATTTTGCGGAAACCATGCCAAACCATGCTCGCCATCGGCCCCTTGTGGTACTCGTTGGGACCGTAGACGTTGAAGAGCTTCACTCCGACGGCATGCTCTAGAATCCCTTCCGCTGCTGCCCAGCAGTCAAAAAGGTGCTTGGAAAACCCGTACGGGCTGAGTGGGCGGAGAGCCCAGAGCCGAGATTCCTGGAACCCCTGCTCACCTGCACCGTACGTTGCCGCACTACTGGCGTAAATGAAGCGAATGCCTCGTTCGACCGCATAGCGCGCGAGGACCTTGCTGTACTCGTAGTTATCGGTCAGCAGAGCAGCGATGTTAGAATCCGTCGTGTTGGTACGGGCTCCCAGATGGACAATGGCCTCTAGTGTACCTAGCTCGTTCCGTAGTAGGCGGGGTAGGAGGTCATCCCTGTGGATGAACTCGCGGAAGCGCTTGCCGACCAAGTTCCTCCACTTTTCGCCGCTGAGGCGATCTACGACGATGACATCGAAGATCCCTTCTTGGTTCAGCTTCCAGAGGAAGCAACTACCGATGAAGCCGGCACCGCCGGTGAGTAGAATCATGCTATGCTACGAGAGCCTGTGGCGTTGCCGGAATTCGGCGCTGAAGTGCTGTAGGGCTTCGTCCAGCCGCTGAGAGATCTCTGGTGTGAGGTCCTGTGTGTCCAGGATGGCTTCTAAGATGGAGCGTTGGTGGAAGGTACGGAGGTACTCCAGAAACTCCCGTTCGAAGGCTGCAACCAGCTCTAGCGGGAGCTCGTCGAGCCAGCCGTTCGTGGCGGCGTATAGGATGGCAATCTGCTCCTCAACAGGCATTGGTGAGTACTGGGGTTGCTTGAGGATCTCCACTAGCCGGGCTCCACGGCGGAGCTGGCGTTGGGTCGTTGGGTCTAAGTCTGAGCCGAACTTGGCAAAGGCCTCCAGTTCACGGTACATCGCGAGCTCTATCTTCAGCGGCCCGGCAACGCGCTTCATCGCTTTGATTTGGGCGTTGCCACCGACGCGGGAGACAGAGATCCCGATGTTCATCGCGGGGCGAATCCCGGCGTTGAAGAGTCCGGTTTCCAAATAGATCTGCCCGTCAGTGATGGAGATGACGTTCGTAGGAATGTAAGCAGCTACATCCCCAGCCTGGGTCTCAATGATCGGTAAGGCCGTTAACGAACCTCCACCGAGCTCATCGCTGAGCTTCGCTGCACGCTCCAGCAGACGGCTGTGGACGTAGAAGATGTCTCCCGGGTATGCTTCCCGTCCTGGCGGACGGCGGAGCAGAAGGGAGACTTGCCGGTAGGCTGCAGCCTGTTTGGAGAGATCGTCGTAGACAATCAGCGCATGGCGTCCTGTATCTCGGAAGTACTCGCCCATGGAAGCACCGCAGTACGGTGCTATGTACTGCAGCGGGGCAGGGTCAGAGGCGTTAGCAGCTACAACGATCGTATAGTCCATGGCCCCGTATTCCCGTAGCGTCGCCACGACGTTTGCGACGGTGGAAGCTTTCTGTCCAATTGCGACGTAGATGCAGTAGACGGGCTTAATCCCGCGGCGACGGGCTTCCTCGGTGTGGGTGTACTTCTGGTTGATGATGGTATCGATGGCGATAGCCGTCTTCCCAGTCTGGCGGTCGCCGATGATGAGCTCGCGCTGTCCTCGTCCAATCGGGATGAGGGCATCGATGGCTTTGATACCAGTCTGGAGTGGTTCCTTGACGGGCTGCCGGTAGATGACGCCAATGGCCTTTCGTTCGATCGGCAAATACTGCTTGGCGTTGATAGGGCCCTTACCGTCCAAAGGGACCCCCAATGGATTGACGACGCGGCCCAACAGTTCTTCGCCTACGGGAACAGAGGCCACGCGGCCGGTGCGGCGGACCACATCGCCCTCCTTTACCAGGCGATCGTCACCAAAGAGGATGACTCCGACGTGGTCCTCTTCCAGATTGAGGACCATGCCCACGACCCCGTTAGGGAACTCAACGAGCTCAGACATCATCGCCTGGCGTAGGCCGTAAACGCGGGCCACTCCATCGCCGACCTGAAGGACGGTGCCCACATCGTAGATGTCAACTTCACGCTCAAATCCAGCCAGTTGGCGCCGAAGGATCGTCGAGATCTCTTCCGGTCGGAGCTCGATCATGGCTTGTGATCCGTTAGGGGACTTGTCTCGCCGTTTGAGTGGAGCCAGCGTGTGGGGGCTTTCTGGTGTAGGTCGCGGCGGAGGCGCTCCAGGGTGTGGAGGAGAGAGCCATCAATGACGGTGTCCCCAATCCGGAGCTGCACCCCTCCGATGAGGGTAGGATCTACGGCGAAGGTCGGGACAATCGTTTTTCCAGTACGCTCCTGTAAGGCTTCGACGAGCCGGTTCTGGAGCGATACCTCCAGCGGGATAGCGGAGCGGACTGTGACCGCTAGGCGGTCGGTGTACTGGAAGTAGAGCTCCTCGTAAGCAGTGATGATTTCCGGCAGCAGTGCCTCACGCCGCTTGTCGACGAGCAGCAACAGGAACTGCAGCAGCAAGTGTGTCAGCCGTTCGCCAAAGAGCTCCGTTACCACAGCCCGTTTCCGCTCCGCTCGGATGATGGGGTTCCGTAGGAAGGCTCGTAGCTCCGAGGAGCGCCGTATGAGATCCCGCAACCAGCAGAGCTCGTCGTAGACCTGAGCATGGAGGGAGCCTTCCTGCGCTAACCTTAGGAGTGCTGTAGCATACCGACGCGCAATCCGCAGGGGCGACATCCCACTCGGCTCAGTTCTGCCGTGCAACCTCGTTGACGAAGGATTCTACCAGCTTTCGGTGGGCTTCCGGATCGAGCGTCTGTTGGAGCAGACGGGCTGTGCCCTCTATCACTAGGTTGACAACATCGGCGTAGAGCTGGGCATAGGCACGCTCCAGCTGGCGTTGGATTTCCAGCTGAGTCTCCTCCAGCTTCTGCCGCTTCAGTTGTTCAGCACGCTCGCTGGCTTCTCGCAGGAGAGCTTCCGCCTGTTGTTTGCCCTCGCGGAGTAGGCGATGGACCTCCTGCTGTGCTTCCTGGAGGCGCTGGTGAGCCTCTTGGAGGAGTCGCTCAGCCTCTCGGCGTGCGGTCTCAGCGCTACTGAGCGCTTCTGCAATCGTGCGCTCGCGCTGCTCTACGGCATTCAAGATGGGCTTCCATGCAAAACGTGCTAGCAGCACCAGGAAGATGCCGAAATTGAGGAGAGTCCAGAACATCAAGCCGGGAGAGACCTCCAGGAAGTTGGGCATGGTGCTCTCTCTTGGGATGGGACACTATGCAGTCTTGACAGCCAACAGGATGCAGACGATGCAGGCGATGAGGGCAATTCCCTCGATGAGGGCAGCTGCAATCAGCATCAGTGTCCGCGTCTCAGCGGCTGTCTCTGGTTGGCGGCTGGCGGCTTCCAGAGCTGCTGCGCCCAGACGCCCAATGCCGGTACCTGCTCCCAAGACACTGATGCCAACACCAATGCCTGCAGCTAACCACGCCAGTCCTAGCTCCATGGCACGTCACTCCGTTATGTTGTTACACCATCTCACCCTGCCATCCCTCACGGGAGGGAGGCTGAATAGTGCCAACGTCAGTGGCTCTCCTCGGTCGCTAAGCCGAGGAAGACCGCAGTGAGAATTGTGAAGATGTAGGCCTGTAGGAAGGCCACCAGGGTTTCTAGGAAGTACACGAATACCGAGAAAGCAACGGACACCGGTGCAATGAGCACGGTGCCGAAGAAGAAGATGAGCCCCACGAGGGCTAGCAGAGCGATATGCCCTGCTGTCATATTCGCGAACAATCGGACGCAGAGGGCGAAGGCCTTAGCGAACATTCCGATGACCTCGATCGGCACCAGGATTGGGCTCAGCCACAGAGGACCGCCGCCGAGGAGGTGGCGGAGCCAGCGCTTAAGCCCAATTGTGGCGATCGCTCCACCGTTGATGACGAGGAAGGCTGTCAGCGCAAGCGCTCCCGTAACCGCTAAGGAGCCTGTGGCCGTGTGCCCACCAGGTAGCAGCCCTAGCAGGTTGAGCACGAGGATGAAGAAGAAGAGCGTCAGGAAGTACGGCAACAGGCGTTGGGCAAGATGGTGGGCAGGGATATTCGGTCGGACGACTTCGTCCCGAATGAAGAGCACGATAGCCTCTATGGCGTTCTGCAGGCCGCGCGGGGGCTGCAGCGGTGCCTTGCGGTAACGGCTCACGGTGCGCCACAAGAGCCACCCGAGGAGCAGCATCCCCAGCCACTGGTATACGACCAAGTTCGTGATGGAGAGGTCTAAGGCTGGCTTTGCTCCGTCGAGCGTCCGCACGGGATGCCCCATAACCATGCGGTATTTGCCAGCCGCCTCCATCTCTGAAGGCGATCGGTAGACATGGAGTTGGCCGTCGTCCCACAGGATGATGGGGAGGCTGAGTACCTTGTAGGGGCCAATGTAGAACCCGTGGTGGTCGCCCAGCTTCCCTAAGAGCTGGGTGAAGACATTGCCGTCTCCGGTCGGCGTAGCGCTCATTCTCAGGGCTTACGGTGTTGTGAGCGGGCGGAGACGAAAGGTCTCGTACCGTCGGTGGAAGTCTACGATTTCTGCAGTCAGTAGCACGGCTACCCCCACAGAGAACGACAGGGCAAACCCGAGCGGGTGGACCTTCTCGACGGCTAACAGGTAGCCTGCTGCAGCACTAGTCGCCAAGAGCCGAACTACCATCCCACCGAGCACCCAACGGAGGAAGAGCTGTAGCGATTTCCGGAAGGCCCAGCGAGCAGTGAGGTAGGAGAGCAGGAAGTTAGCACTGCATAAGCCTACTCCCCACACGACGCCAGTTAAGGCTTCAGAGCTCATGGGTGATGTCCCTCCGACGAAGCGTTGAGTTTGCGAACCACTTTCCATATCTCTCGGAGAGCGACTGCACACCCAACAGTCAACCCGCTCAGTAGCCCAATAGGTGAGCTGTGGAGGTGCTGGTCAATCCACCAGCCCAGGAGTCCACAGCCTCCAAAGGCTACGGCGATAGTCATGCCGAGGTTGGCATATGCCGCCAGTTCCTTCCACGCAGAACTGCGAGGGGCTATGCGTGGTTGTGCAGAAGCGCTCACTGACGAAGAGGCTAGCGTGTTACATGAGTAGCACACAAAATTAGCCATTTGGCCCTGGATACTTCCCAGGCGTACACGAGGGTCGCCTCGTTGTGCGTTTCTACGGCCATAGCTGGGGGCGTACTTGGGGTATGGTAGCACCGCTTGCGGAGACTCTGCGGCGACAGGGAGAGTGGCTGTTCCGCAACCGTAGCTGGGTACCTCTGTTGCTGCTACCGATAGTTGTTACAGCAATCTTCCAGGGGCCAGTTCCGGACTTTGTGGATTCCCTCTGGTGGCAGTTGGTCTGCTGGGCGTGGATCGCTGCAGGACTGGTTTTGCGTGGATGGGTAGTCGGGCAGGTTCCCGAGGGAACTTCTGGCCGCAACACTCGAGAACAAATCGCTGAGCAGCTCAACACAACGGGGCCATATTCGCTTGTGCGCCATCCACTGTATGTTGCCAATGCCTTTCTCTGGTCAGGGATACTACTCCGTCCTGGTATCTGGTGGCTGTGGCTGGTAGGCATGGGGTGGTTTGTTGTGGTCTACGAGCGCATCATGTTGGCAGAGGAGGCGTTCCTGTTGCAGCGATTTGGAGACTCCTTCCAGCAGTGGGCTGCCCAAACTCCAGCTGTACTCTTGCACGCTGGGATGTATCGTCCCTCTGCACGGGCATTCCAGTGGAAGAAGCTTGTGTTCCAAGAATACTCCACGTGGTTGGCAGTGTTGGCCAGCTATACCCTGCTGGAGGGAATGCTCACGTGGCGCCAGACGGGAGATGTAGAGCTACCGGAACTTTGGGGAAGTATCCTCGGTATTGCTGTCTGCGGAGCGTTGTTGGTACGGTTGCTCAAGCGATATTCGGCTTGGCGGAGCTAAAGGCAATGTTGGCAGCGATGGTACGTCTATGGTAGCAGCCTTGGAGCGGGGCGGTGGACAGAGAAGTCTGCGGCGCCAGCGCGCTCTACTCCTTTCGGACTCATTCTCCCTCGAGGTTTTGGCGTAGGTGGGCTGGGTACGTGTGAGGTAGGCTAAGCCTAGGCCAGTACTCGCGTAAGTTGATTTAGTTGGGACGCAATCCATGGAACAGCAGGACCGCATGAACGGACCCGCTGCAGGTATCCCCTCCCTCTTCGATGTAGAGACCTTGCAGAGCCGGAAGATCGCGGAGCTCTTTGAAATCGCCCGGGCGCTCGGTATCCCGAACTACGCTGACATGCGAAAGCAGGAGCTCATCTTTCGAATCATGGAAGCTCAAGGACAGATGCTGCGGGAGCAGCAAGCGCGAGCGCCAGAGGCGGAGGTTGGGGGGACCCCAGTTGAAGGCGTTCTGGAGATTGTCCCTGAAGGAAACCACGGCTTCCTGCGCTCTTCGGACTCCAGCTATCTGCCGTCCCCTGATGATGTCTACGTTTCGCTGTCTCAGATCAAGCGCTTCGGGCTGCGTACTGGGGATACGATTCGTGGGTACGTGCGTCCACCAAGGGAAGGGGAGCGCTACTTCGCCCTGCTGAAGATAGAGTCAGTGAACTACCTCCCACCGGAGGCTGTCAAGGAGCGCCCCCTCTTCGAGGACCTCACACCAGTGTATCCGACGGAACGCTTTCGGCTGGAGACGGTTCCCAACGAGCACTCAACTCGCATCATTGACCTGCTGTGTCCGATAGGGAAGGGACAGCGTGGATTGATTGTAGCACCGCCAAAGTCTGGGAAGACAATTCTGCTACAGCAGATAGCTAACGCCATCAGCCGCAATCACCCCGAGGTGAAGCTCATCATCCTCCTGATTGACGAGCGTCCGGAGGAGGTCACCGATATGCAGCGTTCGGTTCGGGGTGCAGAGGTCATCTCTTCCACGTTTGACGAGCCTCCGGAGCGGCATGTACAGGTGGCAGATATCGTACTGGAGAAGGCGAAGCGCCTGGTGGAGTGTAAGCATGATGTCGTCATCCTCCTGGATTCCATCACCAGGCTAGCGCGGGCCAACAACACTGTTATCCCGCATTCAGGCAAGATTCTCTCTGGAGGAGTGGATGCGAATGCTCTGCATCGTCCGAAGCGCTTCTTTGGTGCTGCTCGCAAGGTTGAGGAGGGAGGCTCGCTGACTGTGATTGCTACAGCACTGATCGAGACGGGGAGCCGGATGGATGAGGTCATTTTCGAGGAGTTCAAGGGCACGGGGAACATGGAGCTGGTGTTAGACCGCAAGCTAGCGGAGCGGCGTATCTTCCCAGCAATTGACATCAATCGCTCGGGGACTCGTCGGGAGGAGCTGCTGCTGACCCCGGAGGAGCTCAATAGGGTCTGGATCCTCCGCAAAGTCCTCAGCGAGCTTCCCCCTGTGGAGGCGATGGAGTTGCTACTGGAACACATGCGGCGGACGCGCAACAACCGCGAATTCCTGGCAACGCTCAACACGCTGACGACGCAATAACGCTCCCGAGGGATGATGCAGGCCTCAGGCTCGGTTTCTCCCCTTGCACGCCGACACCGAGCCCTGATGAACACCTCCTTAGGGGTCGGTATCTTGCTGCTCCTTGTAAAGTGGACCGCATACGTGTTAACGGGCTCCGTGGCGATCTTCTCTGACGCTCTGGAGTCTATCGTCCACGTAGTTGCTGTAGCTCTGGCATGGTACGCCCTGAGGGTCAGTTTCCGGCCACCAGACCGGGAGCACCCATATGGGCACTTCAAGGTGTCGTACTTCTCCGCTGGTATGGAGGGGGGGTTGATCATCCTTGCAGCGCTCTTCATCGTTGGCTCTGCAGTGGAGAAGCTCCTCATAGGTGTCTCGCTGGAGCGTCTGGAATACGGCTTGGGGCTGACGTTGTTCACGGTCCTCGTCAACGGCATTCTGGGGACGGCACTTGTACGTGAGGGGAGGCGCTCCCATTCCCCAATCTTGACGGCAAACGGCAAGCATGTCTTGACCGACGCCTGGACCAGTGGAAGCGCAGTTGCGGGGCTATTGGTGGTTTACGTGACGGGGTTGCAGGTGCTGGATCCGATCATAGCCCTCCTCATTGGGGCTAACATCATTCGCGAAGGAGTGCTGCAGGTACGGCAGGCAATCCATGGCCTTATGGACCGAACGAACCCGGAGCTGGAGCAGCAAGCACTGCAGGCGTTGGAGGCATTCTGCTCTGAGCACGGCTTAAGCTACCACCGCTTCCGCCTTCGGCAAGCAGGCCCACAGGTGCACATCGACTTCCACCTGCAGTTTGCTAACGGCACCCCGATAGAGCAGGCCCATGCCTTGGCGACTGCCGCGGAACGGCGGATTGCCCAGGCCTTGCCCGTCCGAGCCGACATCGTTTCACACTTGGAGGGAGAGGACCATCCGCCGGTGCACGACGAGCCTATCGAACCTGCTTTACAGCAGAGATGATGGATAACCGATGCTGTCGCTGGCAGCGTATTTTTGCGACGTTTGCAAGAGGGTCTTAGCCACAGTGGAGGAAGCAAGCTGCCCCAGAGCTACTGGCGTAGGTATGGTATTGAACTGGTGGTGCAGCAATAGGGCGTGGAGTGGTTGGAACTCATGCGGCCTGACAACGGTTGGCTGGGGCGCCACCTCTACCTCGGCGCGCTGGGATTCCTTGCAGTCACAGTAGGAAGCGGGTCGCTTCAGGCCCAGGAGGATTCTTATCCTTTCTTGTCACGGCAGTCAGTGTGGGAGTACCGCCCAGGAGTAGAGGGAATCGGGCCAGGGGCACGGCCACTCTGGCAGGAGCGCTACGAGCTAGACACTTCTCTTTGGAGCTGGCGGCGGCGGTTGGTGTACGATGGCATAGAACTCCTGCCCCCAGTACGGTGGGACTTTGAGGAGTACTTGCAGTGGCGCCAACGGCTCTGGCGTGACCGGCTGTGGGATTCGTTGTGGCAACAGTACGATATCCGCCTCGCCTACTCTCCGCAGGAGCGGAACCAGCTCTTGGGACAGATTGCCACTATCACCATTCCGCTGCCCCCCAGCCCATTGCTGACGATATTCGGCCGGCCGGAGATCAGCATCTCCGTTGCAGGAGAAGTCAATGTGCGGGCGGGATGGCGCTGGGACTGGCAGCGCTTGGGGACTGCGTCTGCTGTGGGACAGGTACAATCCAGCCCGATCTTCTCCCAGTCCATCAATGTCAATGTCTCCGGCCGTATCGGCGATAAGGTGCGCCTAGGGGTGGACTGGGGCTCTCAGCGCATGTTTGAGTTTGACAACAAGTTCCGCATCGGCTACGAAGGCTACGACGACGATGTCGTTCGCAAGCTGGAGGTTGGTAATGTCAGCTTCCCAACGCCGTCGACGCTCATTAGCGGGGCACAGGCCCTTTTTGGGATTCGCGCGGATTTCCAGTTTGGTCCGCTGTTTCTGAAGACTGTTGCGTCGCAGAAGCGGGCCGAGCGCCGCACGACACGCATCCAGGGCGGAGCACTCCGCCAGCGGTTTGCTCTCCGCGCCTACGACTACGCCCGTAACCATTTCCTGCTGGATACGGCATACCGTAGCCTCTACCGGGAGTACTTCCGCTATGCTATCCCGGTTGTCCCTGCCTCAGCAGCGCCGCTGCGGGTGAAGGAGATTGAAGTGTGGGAGAGCACGACGGATCTGCGCGTCACACAGGCAGCGGAAGCCATCGCTTTCGCCGATCTTCCGCCCGTTGGAGTTGGGCAGCGGTATCCCGAGAATCTTAAAACAGCCCAGATCGTAGCTGGCGAGGTAGAGCGTGGACGGTTCGTGCGCCTGGATACATCACAGTACCGCTTCAACCCGCACCTTGGGGTCCTGACAATCCTCAATCTGCGGCAGGACCGGACGTATGCAGTGGCGTACCGGATTGAAGGGCCTACGGAGGGGGCTAACGATGACCTTGTCTACGGTACATTTGCTAACACGGCTGGAGAGCGCGATACCCTTGTGCTGAAGCTTATCACCCGACCCAACCTCCAACCTGGCTTTCGGAGCCTGTGGGCGCGGCAGCTCCGCAACATCTACTCCATCGGCACGCGGAATGTACAGGACATCAGCGTCCATATCTGGTATGTGCGCCAGAGCAACGACTCTACCGAGGTCATCGAAGGGGTCCCAGACAAGCTGGTGACGATTCTCGGCGTGGACCGCGTCAACAATGCGACGGGAGATCCCACTCCCGATGGGGTGTTTGATACTGGACCGCAGTCGCCGTTCTTCAACCCGCAGACGGGGGAGCTGATTTTCCCGTCGCTAGAGCCTTTTCGCGAGGGATTGCGGGCATACTTCGCGGCTCGGGGGGTGGCTTCGCTAGCGGAGCGCTACGTCTACGGGGCCGTCTACGACACGACAGTAGAGGCGGCGCGACTGCAGACGGAACGCGATCGCTTCATCATCGCCGGTGAAGTGACCGGTTCAGCAGGCGCCCGCATTTCGCTGAATGCCTTCAACTTGGAGCCGGGGAGCGTTCGGGTCTACTTGGACGGTGTTCCTCTCAAAGAAGGGGACGACTACACCGTGCAGTACTACACCGGGGAGGTCATCCTACGGAATCCTCGGGCACTGCTGCCGAATGCCAATGTTGAAGTAGAGTACGAGCCGCGGGAATTCGCGGTGCTGGGAGCGCGGACCCTTCTGGGACTGCGCGGAGACCTTCTGCTAGCGAAGCGGCGGAACCTAACGGTGAACTGGGGCTTTACGACGATGTTCTACCACCAGGCGGCACTCATTGACCGCGTCCGGCTCGGGGATGAGCCAGTGGCAAACTGGATGCTCGGGACCGATGTAGCACTCCAATGGGAGACTCCCTGGTTGACAAATCTCCTCAACGCCCTACCGCTCGTGGACACGAAGGAGAAGTCCCGCCTCAATGTTCGCGCTGAAGTAGCGCAGATGTTCCCGACGCCGAACACCCGCCGCTCGGAGGTAGCCTCCGACCATAATGCCCCCGTGGTCTACGTTGACGACTTCGAAGGTGCCGATCGCCGCTTTCCGTTAGGAATGCTGCCGGGATACTGGCGCCATGCTGCTCCTCCGGTGGACCCCGGCATTGCCCCCGATCCGAAGACGGCCGCTCTCTTCCGCGGGAAGCTCTTCTGGTACCAGTTCTTCCTCCCCGAGACCCCAATCCGGGAGGTCTACCCGAATCGGGATATCATCCCAGGCCAGAGCAACCTCCGCTCGCTCTACATCGTCTTCCGGCCCGATGAGCGAGGCATCTACAACCCAAACCCGGAGTTCTTGGACAGCCGCAACCCACGGTTTGACCCTGCCAATGCATTTGCTCAGCGCCCGGAGAACCGGCGCCGCATCTGGGCAGGGATGACGCGATTGCTGTCTTCGTACCCACTCAACTTCGATGCGGAGAACTTCGAGTACCTGGAGCTCATGATGCGGATTGAGTACGCCGAGCCGGGAGCTCGGCTCTTCATTGACCTAGGGCAGATCAGCGAGGATGTTATCCCCAACGGGAAGCTAGACACCGAAGACGGCATTACGTCGGCCGCCCCGCTACCGAACGGCATTCTGGACGCTGGTGAAGACGTTGGTGTTGACGGGCTCTCTGACCAGGCGGAGCGCTCTTCTCTGCCCGAGCCGTTGTCGCTGGAAGAGGATCCGGCGCGGGACAACTTTGCTTTCGACTACAGCAAGGACCCTGGCTTGCTGACGGAGGCTGACTTTGAGCGCTACAACAGCTTCGAGGGCAACTCCCGGTCAGAGCTGGGGCAGTTTCCTGATACCGAGGTCCTGAACCCTAACAACGGGCAGACACTGACGCTTGAGAACAGCTACTTCAGCTACGAAATCCGCTTGGACCCCAACCCGGCAACCAACCCGCAGATTGTCGGTGGCGGAAGTAACGGGTGGTACCTCTACCGCATCCCGTTGCGGCGTCCGGATCGGGTGGTGGGCAATCCGCTCTACTCCAACATCCAGTACGTCCGGCTCTGGGTGAAGGGCGGAGCACTGAAGATACGGATCGCGGATTGGCGGCTTGTGGGAGCACTGTGGCAGCGTCGGCACCCATTCCAGGCTGCGGCAACGGATGCTGATTCTGTGCTGGAGGTAGCTTTCGTCAATCGAGAGGAGAACAGCGGTCCGCCGGACTACTACACGATGCCGCCTGGTGTCGTGCCTCCACGGCAGTTGAGCAATCCCGATCCGACGAGGGATATCCGGCTCAATGAGCAGTCGTTGGTCTTGCGAGTGCGTAACCTGCGGTACGGCGATGAGCGCATGGCGGTTCGCCTCTTCCCGCAACGCTTGGATATGCTCTACTACCGAAAGCTGAAGTTCTTCGTCCACGGCGATGGTAGCATGCCCTTCCGGATTGCGCAGGGGGAGGTACCAGCAGGAGAAGTGTTCCTGCGCTTCGGGGTGGACTCGTCGAACTACTACGAGTACCGCCGTCCGCTGCTCCAAGGGTGGCAGGATGTGCAGATAGACCTCCGGCAGTTGGCAGCTTTGAAGTCGTTGCGGGATTCGCTCTTCCAGGTGGGGATTGTGGAGGCACGCCTTCCTGGGGATGAGCTTGGGCGAGTCCGCATCCGTGGGAATCCGAGTCTTACGCAAGTGGCCTTCATTGGGGTTGGAATTGCAAACCCGGCCGAGCGCTTCCCAAACCTCCTCACGACGACGGTTTGGATCGATGAGCTGCGCCTCACAGAACCGGATGCTCGTCCGGACTGGGCGGGGGTGACGGCCGTTGACCTCCAGCTTGCCGATCTGGGTACGCTCAACTTCAACGCATTGCGGATGCAACCGGGCTTCCATCGGCTGGAGGAGCGCTTCGGAGACCGTATCCTCCGCAGCTCTTGGAACGGCAGTGTAACACTGGCCTTGGAGAAGCTGTTCCCAAAGGAGTGGCGAGAGTTGCGGATTCCGTTCACGTACACCCACTCGGAGCAATTGGAGAAGCCGGCCCTCTTCCCGCAGAACGACGTCCCAGTCGAGGAGGCAGCCGAGATTGTGCGACAGCAACGCCTGCGGCAGGGAGCAACGCCACAAGCGGCCACCACGGCGGCCGAAGAGCTGCGTCGGAGGAGCCAGACGCTGCGCGTCCAGGATAGCTGGGCCATCACTGGACTCCGTCCGGGTATTCCCAGCTCGCTGTGGTGGGTCCGGGACATCTTCAATCGCTTCACGGTTGGCTACTCCTACGCCCAGGAGTTTGAGCGTTCGCCACAGGTGGCGGAGCGCTTCCGCTGGCGCTGGAACTTGACCGTGCAGTATGCTCTGCAGATGCAGCCGCTGCTGACGCTACAGCCCCTTGGCTGGGGCACGAGGGTTCCGTTGGTGAGCGAGTTCACTGGCTGGCGCTTGAATCCTTGGCCAACCAATATCGGGTTCGGGCTGACGATGACTCGAGGGCGACAGACCGAACAGCTCCGGGATGTTCCCTTCCCAAGCCCCGTTGTACGGGAGTTTACGGCACAGCAGCAGTTCCAGTCTTCTTGGCGTCTGAGCGAGGGGGGACTCCTCAACCCAACGGTGGACTACTCGTTGACGACCAACAGCACTCTCGTCCCGTTGGAAGTGGACCCCGTCACTGGGCGACAGCGTACAGGTCGGGAAATCTTCCGGCAGATGCTCTTCCGGAACGGAAGACCGCTGTACCTCGGCGAGGAGACTTCCCTCCGGCAGAACGTCACGGTCAACTTCCGACCGCGGCTGGCGGAGCTCCTACGACTGCAACGCTTCCTCGACATGAGCGGGTCCTACACTGTAACGTACTCCTGGACCGACCCACGACAGCCCGACCCCGCAATCCGCGATATCGTCAAGCAGGCACAATGGCAGAGCTCCTTCCGCTGGAATACAGCCCTCCGAGTCAAGCAGATGGCCGAGTCGTGGTTCGGCAAGGTCCCTACCGGAGATACACCGACAGTCGTGCAACGAGCGCTCCGCATCCTCCGCAGCGCCCTCCTAGACTACGACAACGTGCAGATCAACTTCCAGCAGGACAACTCTTCGCTCAACCCGGGCGTACTCGGCGGCACAGGACTGACGAACTTCTGGCTGCGGACGCTCCTCTTCCGTCCGGAGCGCCCGCTCTATGGTCCGTCGATGGGGTATCAGTTGGGGTTGCTGGCTAGTCCACACGGCAGCATCCGGATTGTCCGGAGCGAACGCTTCCCGTTCTTTGGCTTTGCAACGACGCTCGGTCTCCGTCCGCCTCAGGCTGTACTCCAGGAGAACTTCGCACAGCGCAGCATACTCGACATTCGGACTTCGCGTCCGCTCTGGGAAGGGGCAACGCTGACGCTCTCGTGGAAGAGCGAATTCGCGTACAACCGGAATTGGACGCTCCAGACCGACGCTAATGGCGTACCGACCCCAACGGCCGTCGTGGTGACGAATTCGTACAGCCGGACGGCGCTCTTCCTGCCCCCGTTCTTGGTCCTGGCGATCTTCCGCAACTCCCACGAGCGGGTACTACAGCTCTACGAGCAGCGCCGACAAGCAATTGTGGCTGCTGTGGCAGACACGGTACAACGGAACACTCGCCTCCAGCAAGCCCTGGCAGAGTCCTTCCGGGAAGGGCTGGAGAGCTTCCGATGGTATCCTGGAGCGCTGGCACTCATCATGCCACGGGTCAACTGGATTCTCCGCTGGGACGGACTGGAGAAGTGGGGCATATTCCGCAGCATTGGGGCGCAGCGTGTGTCGCTGGACCATTCGTATGCGGCAACCTATCGGGAGAACACTCGTCTGACAGACCGAGGCCGGACGATAGATGCACAGTCCATAGAGGCGAACTTCCAGCCCTTCTTGGGGGTGAATGTCAACTTCGACGAGAAAGCCTTCGGCGGGCCGGCGACGGCGATCTTACGCTACAACCTACGGTATGGCTACCAGTTAGGTGCGGCAGCTCGATCGCTCCAGCGCCAGGTCTCACACGAGTTCTCGCTCCAACTCAACCACACACGGCGGGGCTTGGTGGTGCCTCTGATTGGAACAGAGCTCAAGAACGATGTAGAGTTCAGCCTCTTGGCTTCGGTTCGCCGCAACCTCACCTCTTCGCACGACGTCTTCCGCTCCGGTGGGGACCAGGGCTTGCGGGTGGATGGAAGCACGCAGGTTTCCGTAGAGCCCCGAGCCCGCTATACGATCAGCCAGCGCTTGACGGCAACGCTCTTCATGCGCTACGATGGTGTCTTCAATGAAGGGGCGGCTCAGCCCGGTTATAGTACCTTCCAGATGGGCGTAGACATCCGGCTGGGCATCTCCGGAGGGCGGTAAGCGGTAGGCCTTTCTATTTTCGCACCCCGACACTTCGCGCTTGGCGATGGGGCCTGCTGTGGCCTTGGTAGGAGTGTGGTGGATTGGGAGCATTGCCCTGTGGCTCTGGGGTATGCAGACGCCGCTACTGCTGGGGCTACCGCCCTGGATTTGGGGAGCGATCGTGTGGCAGTTGATACTCTCCGCGCTACTGAGTTGGATTGGGCGGCGGATGGTGGAGGCGGTACGGGAGTCGCATGGCGCTTGAAGCTGTTCTCGTCGTCCTCGGGTACCTGGTGCTGAACCTCGTCGTTGGACTCTGGGCAGCAGCTCGTCAGCGGAGTGGAGTGGAGGAGTACTTCTTGGCGGGGCGACGCCTGTCGCCGTTGGTGCTCTTCTTCACGATGGTGGCAACGAACTTCAGCGCCTTCTTCTTCCTTGGCTTCGCCGGGGCAGGGTATCGGATCGGGCTGTCCTACTACGCAATGATGGCTTTGGGGACAGCCCTGGTGGGGAGTACTTTCCTCTTCGTGGGGTATCCTGCCTGGCGTCTGGGGCGGGAGTTGGGAGCAGTGACGCCGGCCGAGCTCGTGGGGATTCGCATGCAGAGTACGGCGCTGCGTGTGCTGTGTGCTGCTGTCTGGCTCCTCTTCACCGTGCCGTACATCGCTATCCAGCCTATCGGGGCGGGGTACTTGCTGTCGCAGTTGACGGACAACGCGGTGCCGTACTACGCAGGAGCGGTGTTGCTGAGCGCCCTCGTTGTGGGGTACGTGTTCCTCGGGGGGATGCGGAGCGTCGCTTGGACTGACGTGCTACAAGGCCTGCTCATGATAGGGGTCAGTTTTGCAGCGCTTTGGTTCGTAGCCGCTCGCTGGGGAGGGATTGAACAAGCGAACGCGTTGCTGCTGAGCAGGGATCCGTCCTTCTTCAGCGCCCAAGGTGCTGGAGGATTCTTCACGCTGCCGGTGTGGATCAGCTACTCGCTCTTGTGGCTCCTCAGCGTGCCGATGTTCCCGCAGATGTTCGTGCGCTTCCTGGCTGCTCGGAACTTGGAAGGATTGCGGCTGACGGCGGTGCTATACCCCGTTGTGACGGCGTTCCTCTTCCTGGCACCGGTACTCATTGGGCTGTGGGGACATCTGGAGCTGCCTCCGCTGGGGGAGCGGGAGAGCGACCAAGTGCTGCCGATGCTGCTCGGGAAGATCGCACCAGAGTGGTTCGCTGCATTGGTAGGGGTTGGCGCACTGGCAGCCTTTATGTCTACGATGGATTCGCAACTGCTGGTCCTAAGCTCGCTGTTGACGCGTGACATCTACGCGGTGCTGCGTCCTCGGGCGAGCTTGAGAGAACAGACCTGGGTAGGGCGCATCTTGGTGGTTGTCCTCGCCATTGCTGGATTGGCGATTGCATGGGCTCCGCCGGCCACCCTCTTTGCAATTGCAACGCATGCGTTTTCGGGCTTTGCGGCGCTCTTTCCAGTAGTGGTCTGCTCGCTGTACGCGCGGCGGCCGTACCCGCGGAGCTGCATTGCTGCAGTCATTGCTGGAGAAGGGCTGCTGGCGGGGTTCTATACAGGGCTGGTACGGCCGGAGTGGTTCGGTGGCTTCCTGCCGGTTGTGCCAGTGGTGGGGATAGCGGCGGCAGTAATGTTCGTAGGCATGGTGATAGAGCGTCGGCGCGTGGAGCAGACGGCATGAAGGTGTGGGAAGTCGTTGGAGAGGTTGAATCGGCGAGTCGTCAACTGAGCGAAGCGCTCCGGAGAGGGCGCCCTGTAGTGCTCTTACCGTGGGCACATCCTCTCCTGTTGCCCGACTTTCAGCCTCCGTTTGATTGGCAGCAAACTCCCGGCCAGCGGCATCCTCTGCACAAAAGCCTCTTCTTTCGCCTCTTGCGGAGCACCCCGCGGTGGGATCCAGAGAAGCCGATACCGGGTGATCAGATCCGCTCGGTGGTTGTGTTCCGCTACGATGCTATCGGGGATTACGTGGTAACGACGCCGCTCCTCCGCTGGTTGCGTCAAGGCCTGCCACAAGCACGGTTGACAGTGCTCAGTTCTACTCGCAACGATGCACTCATCGCTCAAGACCCGCACGTAGATGAGCATCTGCCGATCCATCCGACACACACGGTGCATCCATCATGGATTAAGGCGATATGGAGCCTGCGTCGTGACCACGACGTGGTGTTTGGGCTAGTCTTTACCCACATGAGCAGGGCAGCGTTCCTTGCACGGGCAATCGCTCCAACAGCAGAGTACGTAGTCCCGCTCCACTGGGAGCGGGCTAGGCTTTACGGGCTTGTATTCCATCGCCAGATTGAGTATCATCCGTGGAAGCAGCACTGGGCTCAGGCGTTGCTGCTGATGGGGCAGCGTTCTATCTCGCCATGCGTAGCTGTTGAGCCCTCCACGGGCTTGTATGTTCCCGTCTCTGCGGATGCCTGCCAACGTGTATGGGAGGTCCTCCAACGGCAGGGGATTGGTACCACTCCGCCTGCGGCTCCAGTCGTCTGGGCGCGAGGTTCACGTCCCCTGGAGTGGCAGGCATTGCCAGGAAACCCGTATGTGGTGTTGAATCTCTCCGCCCACAGCAAGGAGCGCATGTGGTTAGTGCACCATGCATTGATAGTGTGTCGTGAACTCCTTCAGCGCTTCCCAGATGTAGTGGTGTTCGTCACAGCGGCACCGCGCGACCGTGCGATGGCAGAAGAGCTGGTACGCCAGGTCCAGCATCCTCGCTGCCGAATGTTCACCGACGGTCTCTCAGAATTCGTCGCCCTAATTGCCGGGGCTGCTTGGGTGCTGTCGCCCGATACAGGACCTGTCCACATAGCCTCAGCTCTCGGAAAGCCTATAGTTGGACTGTACGGGGAGCTCTTCAAGATTGTTGGATGGCATCCGTTTAAGGCCCCCTTCGTAGCGGTGGTGAGTGCAACAATGGAGGGCATCACATTCGCTCCGCCTGGTGCAGTGGTGGAGGCGGTGGAACTGCTACTGCAAGAGGTCATTCCACGGGGGTTTGTGCTGCCACAGGAGATGCAGCCCATATCAGCAGGCTCGTGAGCGAAGACCAGGGGAAGCCGCTGAGAGCTTGGAGGAGCATTTCGCAGGGTGGGTTGGTGCTGTGCCCCGATTCTGGCTGAACGGGGAAGCCCTCCAGGATAGAGAGGATTCGCTGCCCGGCATCCCGGGCCACTTCAGGATGACGCAACCACAGGTCACCGGCAGCTGCACAACACTCGGGCGTTGGGTTCGTGAGGACGGTCTCCGCACACGATTGGGCCAGTTGAAGGATAGCCGGCTCTATCCCCATCCGACGGGCAGAGCACGGGATATGGAGGAAGATGGCCTGCTTACGGCGCCGGGGGGAGAGCCGTGGGAGGAGTGTAGAGCTGAACTCAGCACTGTCCACGACGGGGATTGGAAGACGGTCGGCGTGGCTGCGGAGCCAGTGGGCACAAGAGCTGCCTTCAACGACCAACAGGCGAGCGCGGTAACGGTGGAGCGCGTTGCCGAGACGTTCAAGGGCGACCGCTGCGGCTTCGGGAAACCCCTTTGAGGCAAACAATAGCCCGCAGCAGAAGCGGTGATTGTCGGGGAAGAGCATCAGTGGCTCCCCACAGCGCTGAGCAAGCTCCGGAAGGGCAAGGAGCTCTGGCGTACCGGTCCAGCGCGCAGGACAGCTCAAGAAGAACAACGCTGAATCCGGCGGGGGTGGAGTAGCCCTCGATTGGGGAAGTGGGGAGCGAAGGCTGGGGTCCCATTTGGGGAGGGCTCCACGACTCCAGCGGTTGAGGCGCTCCGTCAGCCGCTGTAAGCGATGGGCTCGCATGAAGCGTGCTGCCGTGTGCCCGGCCTGCAGAGCAAGGCGCGTCGTTGCTTCTACTGCCGAGAAGTTCTGGGCCGCAAGCTGGACGCTGGAGCGTACAAGGGCCGGGCGAGACTGCTCGCGGAGCTTGCGGACGAGCGCTCCGGTATCGATTCCAACAGGGCAGCGGAGCTGGCAGAGTCCATCGGTAGCGCAGGTCTCCACAACCTCGTACCACCATGTGGGTTCGTGCGGTCGGGGGAGGTAGCGGAGCAGGGCAATGCGCTGTCGTGGGGTGAGGGTCGTTGTGCGGGAGGGGCAGACACTTTCGCAGAAGCCGCACTCCATGCAGCGGTCGGCATCGGAGTCCAGCCGCGGCAACTGCTTCAGATTCCTCACATGGAGCTGCTCGCGCTGGCTCAGGATAACGTCTGGGTTGAGAAGCCCGTCGGGATCGAAGAGGCGCTTGATATGCCACATGAGTTCGTAGGCCTCGTCTCCCCACTCGGCGCGCACGAACGGGGCCATGTTACGGCCAGTTCCATGCTCGGCTTTCAGCGAACCACCGAACTGAAGGACGAGCGCTACGACGTCGTCCATCAACTGGGCATAGCGCTCTACGTCGGCAGGAGTTTGGAGTGGTTGGGGCAAGACGAAGTGGAGGTTGCCGTCCTTGGCATGTCCGAAGATAACAGTGTCGGGGTAGCCATAGTGCGTGAAGAGCTTCTGGAGATGCCGAACGGTCTCAGGAAGGGCTTCCAGCGGCACGGCAATGTCCTCGCTGATCGGGGTTGTCCCGATTGGGCGTCGGGCTGCAACTAAGGGGTAGAGACTCCGGCGAGCTTCCCAGAGGTGAGCTCGCTGCTGTTCGTCGGTTGTCAGGACTAGTAGACGTACCAGCGGCGTAGCAGCGAAGAGGCGTTCGGTCTCCTGCTGGCACTCTTGGAGTTCGCTCCAGGCAAAGCGTTGGTACTCAAAGAGGAGCGCGGCAGCCGTTGGCGGGAATGTGGCGAGCCCTTCTGGGATACCCGGCCGGCCGTTGATAGAGCGCAACGATGCACTGTCCAAGAGCTCAACAGCGTCGGCTCCAAGGTCGCGCAGTGCTGGCACTGTGCTGCAGGCCGCTTCCGGCGAATCGAAGACGGCGAAGCCCGTCAAGCGTAGTGGTGGATCGGGCACAGTCCGCAAGACCACTTCTGCAATGAATCCCAGCGTCCCCTCTGAGCCTACAAGGAGGTGGGCTAAGATCGCGGCCGGTGAGTCGAAGTCTATGAGGGCGTTGAGGCTGTAGCCGACTGTGTTCTTGAGCTGGTACTTCTGCTCAATCCGCTGGCATAGCCCCGGTGTAGAGAGGACATGCTGGCGTAGTCGGAGGAGTCCTTCAGCGATTTCGGGGGCTTTTTCTCGCAGGAGATTGTCGGCGTCTGGGAGGGCTGTGTCGAGGACCAATCCGTTCGGGAGGACGGCAACGAGGGAGTCGAGCGTGCGATACGCCGTGTCGCGGGTTCCACAGCACATCCCGCTAGCGTTGTTGGCAACGATACCCCCCACGGTACAGATGGCGATGGAAGCAGGGTCTGGTCCTAAACGCCGCCAGTATGGGCGCAGGTGCTCGTTGATGAGCCCAGCGCAGACACCGGGCTGAGACCAGACTCGCTGCCCGCCATCCAGAATCTGCCACCGTTGCCAGTTGCGGCGGACCTCTACGAGGATCCCATCTGTGACCGCCTGTCCCGAAAGGCTGGTGCCGGCAGCTCGGAAGGTCAGCGGTACTCTGTACGTCCGGCTCCAGGCGAAGAGCTGCTGGATTTCAGCTATCGTCAGCGGGAAGACGACGGCCTGCGGTAAGTACCAGTACAGGCTGGCGTCCGGTGCGAATGCTGTTCGTGTGAGCAGGTCTGTGCGGACGGAGTCCGAGGCCAGGCAGGAACGGAGTGCTCGTTCAGCTTCCGGCGCAAGAGAGGACATTCCCTACGAGGTAGCCAGCAAATGGATGCAGTAGGTCTGGTACACCCCGTCCAGCAGTAAGTTCAGAGCGTCGGCGGCTTCACGCGCTGCGTCTATTGCCCGTTCTTGGGCTTCGGTAGTAGCGCAGAGGTGGGCTAGCGCTTCCCGTACGACGGTCCGGTGAACCTCGTCAGCATGGAGGTGTACGGTGAAGAAGGCTAGATCTCGTTCGCTAGTGATGCCGTAGTACCGGCGCAGACCCTCCAGCTTGACGGCTGCGACCTCTGGGACCTGAGATTCGTAAGCATACAGGGCTGCCAATCCTTCAGCAGGGTGCAGACGAAAGGCTAACTCCCGCAGCAGCTCGACCGCTAGGCGCGTCTGTGGTAGGTAGCGGTGGCGGAAGACCTCCTCACGTGATACCCCTAGGGCCTCCGCAAACCGGAGCCAGAGCTCGGGGTGGTTGTCTGGGCCATGCTCCTCCTCCATGAGGTTTTCCAGCAGCATCTGCCGAATGGAGAGTTCGTGGCAGCGGGCATGTGTTGCACTGACGTAGGTTGGGAATGCGTGGACGTGGAGGTAGTACTCTTTGGCGTACTGCCGCAGGATTGGGAGTGTCAGTGCCCCTTCGTTCCAGAGCTGGTAGAAAGGATGATAGAGCATATGCCGTTCAGCAATCACAGCATCCAGGCGCTCCAAGAATTCGGACATCTGCATCGAGAGGCTCCAAAAGGAGACCAGCTAAGTCGGCTTTTGGCGCCGCGAAAATACGGCTTTGCCTAAATTCGTGCGACGTCGGTGCGTTCCTCAGGCAGCATTGGGAGGCGATGGAAGTGAAGACTCGACCGGGGGAAGAGGTTCTGGAGTATTGGGCGACAGGGACCGATCTGCCGGCGAGGGTCATACTGTTCAATGATGACTGGCACACGTTCGAGGAGGTGATCCTCCAGCTCATCAAGGCCACGGGTTGCAGTCGCCAGCGGGCCGAGGCCTTGACGTGGGAGGTGCATACGCGGGGCAAGGCTGCGGTTTACGAGGGAGAGCTGCCACAGTGCCTGCGGGTCAGTTCCGTGCTGGAAGAGATTGGGCTGCACACACAGATTGAGTGCTAGTCTACTGCAGAGGAGGGAGGTCAGGCGGGGGATTGAGTAGGAGGTCGGGGGTCAGTGTGTCGTAAGGTGTTGGGGTGACGTTGGGAAGCTCGAAGTTGCGGGGACGGTAAGGCAGTGAAGTATCAGCGTAGAGCTTCTGCATTAGGCGCCCCCAGATTGGGGCAGCAGCACGCCCACCCTGACCGTACCAGCCAGTGAACGTAATCCGCCGGTCGTCGAATCCAACCCAGACACCGGCAGCGACGTCGGGAGTAAAGCCGACGAACCAGGCATCAGCGAAGTCGTTTGTGGTTCCCGTCTTGCCAGCTGCAGCTCCAGTGTACCACCGCCGGATGCTGCTACCAGTCCCACCGTTGACGACCTCGGTGAGCATCGCGATGAGCTGCCGAGCAATAGCCGCAGGCAGGGCGTCAGAGACGGAGCGATGCGTGGTCTCGTCCAGCAGGACGTTGCCGTAGCGGTCTTCAACGCGGAGCAGGAAGCGGGGCTGAATTCGAATGCCTTGTCGAGCAATTGTGGCGTATGCGTTCGTAAGCTCCAGAGGGGTGACCTCCGAAGCACCGAGGGCCAGCGCTGGCACGGGGCGTAGAGGAGTCTCTATCCCCAGGCGGCGGGCTAGGGCTGCGACTTCACTGGGAGTTGTGTACTCCGTGATGAGCCGTGCAGCGACAGTGTTGATGGAGTACTTCAGCGCTGTGTGCAATGTGACCGTCGGACCTAAGTGTTCACCTGAGCCTTGTGGCGCCCAAACGGTGCCGTCGGCCAGTACGAGTCGAAATGGTCCGCTGGGGATTTGGAAGTTAGGCGAAAGCCCACGCTGGAGCGCAGCCGCGTAGACAAAAGGCTTGAAAGCCGAACCAGGTTGTCGCCGGATTTGAATGACGTGGTTCAGGAAGGAGCGGGCTACATATGGGGCAGCTGGAACCTCTGGGGCAGCACCAACGAGGGCCAGGATATCACCCGTTGCTATGTCGAGCACCACAACTCCGACTTGGATCCGCGTAGCTGCGTAGCGGACGGAGTCGATCAACCGACGGTCGCTGCGTAGGCGACGAGCAACAGCATCACGCTCTTCGGGGCGAGCCGAGAGGTATCGCGGGTCGCGCCGGATGGCCTGGTCGACGAGCTTCGCCAGCAGCCCAGGTGGCCATTTCCATAGCCGGTCGAAGAGGCGCTGGTACTCGGCTAGGTGTTCGCGCACAGCAGCCAGGGCGTAGCGCTGGATGCGAGCGTTCAGGGTGGTGTAGATCGTGAGTCCATCGCGGTAGAGGTCGTATCCCTGCAGCCGAACGTCTTGGCTGATAGTCTGCCGCAGCAACTCCAGGAAGTGAGGAGCGATACCGTGCTGCGTTCGGTGACTCGGTGTTGCCACAACGCGCAGCGGTTCACTCATTGCTTGTCGGGCTTGTGATTCGCTGATGAATCCGTTCTCCCACATCAGGCGCAGTACGAGGTTGCGGCGCTGGAGGGCCCGCTCCGGGTACTCGTGGGCGTCGTAGAGCTCTGGGGCTTTCAAGACGGCGACTAGGTAAGCAATCTCCGACAGGCTCAGCTCAGAAGGGGACTTGTCGAAGTAGACCTGTGAAGCAACTGTCAGGCCGTAGGCGCCACGCCCGAAGTAGACCGTGTTCGTGTACATCTCCAGGATTTCCTGCTTGCTGTAGGTGTGCTCAAGCTGGATGGCGGTGATTGCCTCCCGCAGCTTGCGCCAGAGGCTCACTTCGTGCCCAAAGTAGAGGTTGCGCGCAAGTTGCTGCGTCAGCGTGGAAGCTCCCTCACGTGTCAAGTCCCCAGTGAGGAGGTTTTTGATGAACGCCTTGACGATGCGAGCCATATGGATTCCCCAGTGGCGATAGAAGGCCCGGTCTTCGGTGGCGATGAGTCCCTGCAGGAATGCTGGCGGAATGCTGTCGAAGGGGAGGTAAGCGCGCTGCTTGACGAAGAATTGCCCAATGACCTCGCCGTCAGCGCTCAGTACGCGGCTAGCTAGCTCTTGTGGTGGGTTCTCTAGCTGCTCGAGTGATGGCAGCTCACTGACGACACGGATGGTAACGTAAGCGCAGCCTGCTACCCACAGCCCCAAACTGAGCAGAAGGAGCCAGAGGTACTGCCGACGTCGTGCGGTTATCATCTGGGGTTCTGCAGGACTTTGGTTAGCTCAACACGCCGGCAGCGCTTCCGCCATAGCTCTACTGCTTCATTGGGAAGGCGGGGGAGCAGTTGGCTCTGTCCAGCTGATTCCCATTGGAGGAGCTCCTCGGGGACTCCGCGGCGCAGGAGCTCACGGACGACGAATTCCACGCGCCGCTGTCCCAGCCATCGGTTGTATTCGGCTGAGCCGATGTCGTCGGTGTGCCCCACCAGCAGGATGTAGCGGATCTGGTGGCGGTACTGTAGCAGGTGCTCGGCCAGTAGGTCTATGGCGCGCTGCCATGTCATGCTGGTCTCGTTGCCCAGGCTATCCAGCACGAACGGGTATGGGGCGTCGTAGCGGTCGAAGGGGAAGTTGAGGCGCAGGAAGAGGCGAACTGGTGGTTCCAGCGGGGGCAACACAGTGTCGCGAGTACCGGTCGCGATACGGCGGGCTTCGAAGAAGACTTCTCCTGCTTGGGCTACGAGCTCTATCTCTGTTTGGGCTGGAACCTGCAGCCGGTAGAGGCCTGTGGTGTCGGTGGTCGTTTGAGCGATGGGCTCGGGCTCGCCGACCCGATAAGCCCGGACCTCTGCTCTAGCGATGGGACGCTGGGTCTCCCGCTCCCGCACTTGCCCTCGCAACTCTACTTTCCGTACTTCGGCCGGGGAGAGCGGCGTTGCGAGCGGTTCGTGGCGCTGCAGGACGTACACGTCGAAGCTGCCCGCTCGGTTTGAGCTCCAGTAGAGGAGCGAATCCGGAGTGCCAGGAGCTGCTGGGGAGAGCTCGTCCGCAGGGGAATTCACGGGTGTCCCGAGGTTGAGCGCTTCGCTAAACCATGGTTGGAGCAGCCGGGTATCGGAGGGAAGGGTCGGCATGCCGCGCTCTACCCACCTCCAGAACTCCGGGGAGATCGAGGCGGCGAAGATATCATAGCCTCCGATGCTGGAATGTCCGTTGGAGGCAAACAGTAGCCAACGCCCGTCCGCGCTCACGGAAGGGGTAAGCTCGTTACAGGCAGAGTTGACGTAGGGACCGCAGTTGTACGGCCCCTGCCAGGAGCCGTCGGGAGCTTTGACAGCGAAGTAGAGGTCCGTTCCGCCGTAGCCCTCGGGGTAGTCGGCGGCGAAGAAGAGAACCATCCCGTTGGGGGAAAGTGCTGGCTGTGACTCCCAAGTGATGCCGGAAGGAGGCCAGCGGAGAGCAGAATCTACGACGAGCCTGGAACCTCGGAGTGAGCCTGCGAAGAGTCGAATGTCGGCGGAGTCTGGGGGATTCGGTCGGGCGGCAACAATCAGGTATTTCGGAGTGCCGGTAGGCGTACCGTAAGCGGTGAATTCGGCCTGCCATTCTGCCTCGAGCTGGGCTCGAGCAAGCTGGAGCAGCCGCGCAGTCGCAACCCATTGGCGCCGTTGAGTTGACATCGTTACCCATGCGCTGCCGTCTGGGAAGCCTCGGAGGGCGAGCTCGTCGCGCTGAGGTTCGGAGAGACCTTGCACTACGGAGATGCTCCAGTATGGACGATCAGTGCGTAGCGTCGTATCCTTCGGGTGTCCATCCCATGGGCGGGCGCTACAACGTGGGGGCTCAGGTTCTGGGCATACAACCCGAGCGCTCGGCAGCGGAGGTCGACAGCCAGTGAGCAGCAGCACAGGGATCCCGAAGACAGCTACCACTAGCTCCCAGGGCAGGAGCCTGCGAGCTGCTTTGGAGTTGACAGGTGCCCACTGTGCATGGCACACCTGGTAGCTCGTTTTGCTACAGGAGTGTTCGGGATACAAGGCGGGGTACCGTTCAGTCCAACACTCGTAGACGTGCATAGCGCAGCAGGAGCAGTTTCCGCCCATTTGTAGCGAATCGGACCACTGCACGCCTATCATCCCCGTCGCCTTCGAGGGACTCCACAGTGCCAACGCCAAAAGTAGGGTGATGGACGCGTGCTCCAGGGCGAAGCCCTACGAGGCCGTTCTGGTGCGTTTCACAGAAGGAATGGTAGCCGAGCGTCGTCGTGCGGGGGCTTACGGTAGTCACCTGGGGGCTGGCAGTGGTGACGATGTGGTCGTGGTGGAGCTCGGATAGGAAGGGTGAGGGACGACTGGGAAGGGCTTCACCCCAGCGGCGCCGGTACTGAGCGCAACTGAGGTAGAGCCGCTCCTGTGCTCGAGTGATACCAACGTAGAGGAGGCGGCGCTCTTCCTCCAGCTCTTCCACAATGGAGGCAGAGCGTGCGATCGGCAATAGACCGTCCTCCAGGCCCACGATGAACACGACAGGAAACTCCAGTCCTTTGGCTGCGTGGAGGGTCATGAGGGTGACAGCGTCTGCATCCTGCTGGGTCTGGTCTACCTCGCTCAGCAGCGCGATGTGTTGTAGGTACTCCCGGAGGGTCGGCGTAGATGTGGCCTGTTCCGTGTACTCCGCCACTGTAGCAATGAAGCGCTCTAGGTTGGCGTAGCGCTCCTCCTCGTCGCTGCTGCGGTAGTACCCCAGTAGGCCGACGGCTTCCAAGTACTCTAGCACGACGGTATCGAGTGGCTGATGGTCAAGGGCTGCACGGAACTGCTCTATGGTGGAGATCAAATGCTGAAGTGTCTCGCAGGCGGAGCGGCGAAGCTGTGGGATTTCTGCATACCGCTGGAGGGCCTCCCAGAAGCTGCAGTTCCAAGAGTCGGCAGCGGCTCGCAGGTGTTCCAACGTTGCCGTGCCAATCCCTCGGGGTGGGACGTTGATGATCCGGAGCCAACTGACTGTGTCAGCGGGGTTGACCAGGAGCCGAAGATAGGCCAGCGCATCCTTGATCTCTTTGCGCTGGTAGAAGGAGAGGCTGCCGACCAAGACATAGGGAATGCCGAAGTGGCGACAGGCCTCTTCCAAGGCTTGGGATTGGGCATTCGTGCGGTAGAGCACAGCAATATCGCTGTAGCGGTAGCCGCGACGATGTTCCGCTGAAATGTGTTCAACAACCTGCCGGGCTTCGTCCCGCTCGTCAGCGCATACGAGGAGTACCGCTGGCTCCCCTTCCGGATTGGCCGTCCAGAGCCGCTTGGGGATTTGGTGGTGGTTATGCTGGATGAGGGACTCAGCCAGGGCTAGGATGCGTTTCGTGGAGCGGTAGTTCTGCTCCAAGCGGATGAGTGTCGAGTCGGGATAGTCCCGCTGGAAGTCCAGGATATTCCGGATGTCGGCTCCTCGCCAACGGTAGATGCTCTGCGCATCGTCGCCGACGACGCAGATGTTACGATAGCGCTCCGCCAGGAGCCGAAGGGCTACGTACTGTGCCCGGTTGGTGTCCTGGTACTCGTCCACGAGGATGTACCGAAAGCGCTCCTGGTAATACCACAGGACTTCGGGAAAGTTTCGGAAGAGGCGGATGGTGTTGAGCAGAAGGTCGTCGAAGTCCATTGCGTTGTTAGAGCGTAGCTGCTGCTCGTACTCCTGGTAGACTTGCGCTACCAGGCGATCGCGTGGCGTTGTGGCGGCTGCTGCGGCCTCCTGCCATGAGACCATTTGGTTCTTCAGCCGAGAGATAGCATGGCGGATGGTTGCAGGCTCTACCACGTGGTTACCAATGCCCATCTGCCGGAGGATGAGGCGGAGAAGCCCGGTTGTGTCTTCGGTGTCGTAGATGGTGAAGTCGGGCGTATACCCTAGCACCGGCGCCTCAGCACGGAGGATACGGGCGAACATGCTGTGGAAGGTCCCCATCCACAGCCGACGGGCACTAGCCGAGCTTACCAACTGGGTGATCCGCTGGCGCATCTCGTCGGCTGCCTTGTTCGTGAAGGTCAAGGCCAGGATGGATTCCGGCGTAACCCCGCAGTGGAGCAGGTAAGCGATCCGCGTGGTCAGCACGCGGGTCTTGCCACTACCTGCGCCAGCTACGATGAGGAGTGGACCTTCGCCGTGGGTGACGGCAGCTCGCTGAGCCGGGTTGAGACCTTCCAGCAGCTCTTCGAGTGTCATGGAACCAGGCACGGCAGGACTGTGCAAACTTACGCCGTTCTCTAAGTCCGTGTCGTGGCTGCCTACAGCATCCCGTACGCATCCATGTCGACGGTGAGGCGAACACTAGAAGTAGCATACTGGCGCTGGTAGCGTGCCAGGGCTGTTCTTAGCACCGATCGGAGGTGCTGTGCCGCAGGATCTGCCTGCTTGAGGCCCTTGAGGATGACTAGGCGGCGGTAGCGCTGACGGACGCGCACGATTGTCGGGATCGCAGGGCCAAGCTTCAGGACAGCTGGATGGGAGGGGATGCACTTGGCGAAGAGGTGGGCGTGGTGGTGGACCTTTTCCTCGTCTACCCCGGAGAGCTCCACTACGACGAACCGCGTGAAGGGTGGGTAGAGTGCAGCCTTGCGGTGTTGGAGTTCGTCGTGGTAGAAGAGGTCTTCGTTGGCTGTCTGTACAGCGATGACGACGGGATGGTCCGGATGTGCTGTCTGGATGAGCACCTCGCCGGGAGCGTCGCTGCGACGTCCGGCACGTCCGGCGACCTGGACCAGGAGCTGGAAAGCGCGTTCAGTGGCGCGGAAATCGGGCAGAAAGAGGAGGACATCGGCATTGATGACGCCCACCAATGTCACGTGGGGGAAATCCAGCCCCTTAGCGACCATTTGAGTCCCGACGAGGATGTGGAGCTCCCCACGGGCGAAGCGCCGTAGGAGGCGTCGGTGCGCTCCTTTGCGGGTGGTGGTGTCGGAGTCCATGCGTGCAACGAGGGCTTGGGGGTAGAGAGCACGCAAGGAGGCTTCCAGCTCTTCCTCCACGCGCTGGGTGCCGGTGCCGATGTCCTCTAACTCCACATGGCCACACTGGGGGCATTCCTCAGGCATGGGGGTGGAGTAGCCGCAGTAGTGGCATCGCAACAGCTTGGGGGTTTTGTGGTAGGTGAGCGAGACGCTGCAATAGGCGCACGTCGGGATATGACCGCACTCTGGACACTGTAGCCAGCGGGCGAAACCGCGGCGGTTGTGGAAGAGGATAATCCCCTGCCCTTCAGTTAGCCGGTGGTGAATGGCGTCGAGGAGTTCTTCTGTGAAGACTCCGCGCATGCGGCGTTCTCGGCGGGCCTGGCGGAGATCGATGATGCGGATGCGCGGGAGTTGGGCTCCGTCAGCCCGATGCCGGAGCTCCAGTAGGTGGTATTTCCCGATTTGAGCGTTGTAGAAGCTCTCCAGCGAAGGGGTTGCAGAACCCAGGATTGCTACTGCTCCTTCCATATGGGCCCGCATCACCGCACAGTCACGTGCGTGGTACCGCGGGGCGGGGTCCTCCTGCTTGTAAGAGGGCTCGTGCTCCTCGTCAACGATGAGGAGCCCTAGCCGAGGCAGTGGAGCGAAAATGGCCGAGCGGGCACCGAGGACGACCCGTGCGTGTCCCGTCCGGATGGCACGCCACGTCTGGAAGCGTTCTGTAGGATTCATGCGGCTGTGCAACACTGCCACCCGTTCGGGAAAAGCCCTCTGAATGCGGTCGATAAGCTGTGGGGTGAGCGCAATCTCGGGCACCAGGAAGAGTACGTCCTTCTCCAGTTCCAGCGCCTTGCGGATTGCATGCAGGTAGACTAGTGTCTTGCCGCTGCCGGTGACACCACGCAAGAGGAAGACCTTTGGCCCACCGGCTTCTAAGGCCTCGAAGACACGGCGGACGGCGTACTCCTGCTCTGGCGTTAAGGGCAAGAGGAGTTCGTTCCGTTCTGCTAAGGGACTCTCGGCTTCCGGCGGCGCTGGCAGCAAATCTTCCAGGGTTGTTTCTGAGATGAGCCCTCGACGGAGTAGGTGGCGGAGGGTCGTCGTAGAGGCTTGACTCTGGCGCAGCGCCTCCTTTTGGGGCATGGGGGCGGAGTTTTGGAGTTGGTAAGTGTAGAGCACACTCAGCAGCCGTGCCTGTGCAGGGGAGGACTGAGTGAGCTCTTCCATGGTTGTGCGGAAGCGCTCTGGATCGGAGATGAGCTCTGGGAGCACTGCTACAGCGCAGGTCCGGCGCGGTCGGCGGGTCTGTAGAGGCTGTCCTTCCAAGACGATGTAGCCGTGCTGCTCTAGAGCATGGAGTTGCTCGGAGAGGTGAGGATGCCGTAGCTGACGGGCAAGGTAACCGACGCGGACCGGGGTCGCATGCTGCTGGAGGAGGCGTAGCAGAGCTGCTCGCTTCGGAGCACGACGTTCCAACTGGGAGAGTTCCTCCTCTGTTGGCGTTCGGAGGAGTCGTACCTGTAGCTCCCGCTGCGGGGTCATGCCTGGTGGGAGCGCTGCCTTGAGGACCTCGCCCCAGGAGCAGAGGTAGTAGTCGGCTACCCATCGTGTGAAGCGTAGGAGGGAGGCAGAGAAGATTGGGGCATCATCCAGCAGCTCTAAGACCGGTTTCGTGGGAGTCTGTGGTGGTGCGCTCAGCTCCTCTACGATGACCCCAGTGAGCTCGCGCCGACGGAAAGGTACCAGTGCCCGCACGCCGACCACTTCCCCAGAGAACTCGGTGGGGATGTGGTAGCTGAAGAGCTTGTCCGCCGCCAAAGGGAGGGCGATGTTGACGTAGCGCGGCATCGCTAGTAGAATGGCACCCGCAGCAACAGTAGACGAATCCGAGGCGGCTGCTATATCTCGTTGTTTGGAGTGCTCTGCGCACTCAGTTCTGACCAACGCTGTATATTTGCAGCGCCTTGCTGCAAAACGGCAGAGCCGGCAGCAGAGGTCTGTCGTCGCCAGAATGGTGTGTGCGAGGGCAGGGAACGAGGCTCTGCAAGGAAGGGTCAGCGATGAACATCTACGTCGGGAACCTGCCGTACTCGGTAGACGAGCAGCAGTTGCGCTCGTGGTTCGAGGAGTACGGCACCGTTGAGCGAGCGACCGTCGTCATCGATCGCTTCACGGGGCGCTCACGAGGTTTTGGCTTTGTAGAGATGCCGAATGAGCAAGAGGCTCGGCGAGCGATTGAGGCGCTCAACGGCAGCGAATTCGAGGGGCGCACGTTGGTGGTCAATCCAGCGCGTCCGCGCTCTGAGTCACCACGGAGCGGGCGTGGGATAACCTCCCGTAGTGGGCGCCGCTGGTAGCCTTCAGGAGCAGGCTGAGGCCTGCTGCTCATACTCAGCAGCCACTCGTAGGCAGTACTCTCGGTACGGACTAGGCGGAAGGCCTGCCGTTACCCGGTAGAACTGCTCTAGCGTGATGTACCCCTGGTGGAGCGCGATTTCCTCTGGGCAGGCAATCTTTGTGCCTTGCCGCTTCTCGATGGCATGGATGAAGATGCTGGCCTCCACGAGGGCCTCCGGAGTCCCGGTATCCAACCATGCAATGCCGCGTCCGAGCAGGCGGACCTGTAGTCGTCCCTGTGCCCAGTAAGCACGGTGGACGTCCACAATCTCCAGCTCTCCACGAGCACTGGGCTGGAGGGTAGCTGCGATGTCAACGACATCAGCCGTGTAGATGTAGAGGCCAGGGATAGCGTACGGCGAGCGCGGGCGGGCCGGCTTCTCTTCGATGCTCAGAATACTCCCGTCGGGCGCGAGCTCTACGACACCGTACCGCTGGGGGTCGTGGACGGGGTAGCCGAAGATAGTTCCTCCAGCGTTCGTCCGCAGGGCCTCGCGGAGGAAGTCCAGCTTGCCGTAGAAGAGGTTGTCGCCGAGGATGAGGCAGACTTGGTCGGAGCCGATGAAATGGCGGCCATAGAGGAAGGCTTCCGGGATCCCGCGTGGTTCGGGTTGGACAGCGTAGACGAGCTCAATCCCCCACTGGGAGCCGTCGCCGAGCAACTGCTGGAAGTAAGGGATGTCGCGTGGGGTGGAGATGAGCAGAATTTGCCGAATCCCCACGAGCATCAGCGTTGACAGCGGGTAGTAGATCATCGGCTTGTCGTAGATGGGCAGCAGATGCTTGCTGAACACGGCTGTCATCGGGTAGAGTCGTGTTCCGCTGCCGCCAGCCAGAATGATTCCCTTCGTCATTGCCTGCAGCGGGCCCGCGAGTGGGACGCGCAAAGATACGCTCCCCGCTAAGAGCACACTCGTTGCTAGCTACGGCACGTCTCCGCAGCCGCAGCGGGATACCATAGGCGAGCAGCCGATGCAGTCGTACTCGGAGGCAGAACTGCAGCGTGTTCTGCAGACGGTCTTCGGGTTTTCAGACTTCCGTCCGGGGCAGTTGGAGATCATCCGCTCAGTTCTTGCAGGGCATGATACCTTGGTCGTCATGCCGACGGGTGCTGGGAAGTCGCTCTGCTACCAGCTGCCGGCGCTCGTTCTGCCGGGAATGGCGCTGGTGATTTCACCTCTCATTGCGCTCATGGAGGACCAGGTGCAGGCACTCCAGCGACGCAACATCTCGGCAACATGCCTCCACAGCGGACTCCAGGAAGGGTACGTCTGGCACCGGCTTGAGGGGGCCGCAAGTGGCGCCTATCGGCTACTGTATGTTGCCCCAGAGCGGCTCCAGCAGAAGAGCTTCATATCTCGGTTACGGCAGTGCCGGCTGTCGTTCGTTGCTGTGGACGAGGCGCATTGCATTTCGGAGTGGGGGCACGATTTCCGGCCGGCATACCTCGAGATTGCTCCGGCGCTGCGCCAGTTGGGATCGCCGCCTGTGCTAGCGCTAACGGCCACGGCAACCCCAGAAGTGCTGCGGGACATCGAAGAGCTGCTCCAGCTACGGTCCCCTCGGCGCTTCATCGGCGGGTTTGACCGACCGAACCTTGTATGGTGGGTGGAGGAGTCCAAGGACAAGCGGGAACGACTCGTTCAGTTCTGCGCTGATCGCCGCGATCGGCCTGTGCTCGTCTACGCTGCTTCGCGGCGACGCGTTGAGCAGCTCTGCCGCCACTTGCAAGCTCAGGGACTCCGGGCAGCAGCGTACCATGCGGGGCTGGACCCGGACGCACGGCAGCGCATACAGCGGGAGTTCTTGGCCAGGAACCTTCCGCTGCTCGTGGCGACTTCGGCCTTCGGGTTGGGGATTGACAAGCCGGACATCCGAGCGGTCATCCACTACGACCCACCGCTGACTCTGGAGGCTTACTACCAGGAGGCGGGGCGTGCGGGACGGGATGGTGAACCTGCGGAGTGCTTCCTCCTCTACGATCCTCGCGACTGCGCAGTCCAGCATCAGCTATTGGCAGCGGCCCATCCCGAGTGGGAGACGGTCGTCCAGGTCTACCGAGCGCTGATATCGCTGGCAGCAGGAGGGACGGTGGTGGCAATGACCCCAGTGGAAGTGGCGAATGTGCTTCGGCTGCCCGAATCCACGGTAGAGGCCGTGGTTCGGCTGTTGGAGCGTAGTGGGGTTCTCTCCTCCGCCGTGCCAGAAGGTGAACTGATGGTTCGCTTTCAAGCGTCGCCGGAAGAGCTTCGGGAGTACTGGGAGCGGAGCACAGTACCAGAGCGGCGGCGTGTCTTGGAGGCGTTGCTGCGAAGTGCAGGAGCGGAAGCCTACCATCGCCCTGTGACGCTGTCGGTGCCGGAGCTGCTCTATCGAAACGGGATGGCAATGGAAGAGTTGGAGCGGGGGCTGCGGGCCCTCCACTACGCCCGTCTGGTCCACTACGAAGCGGCAACCATGCGAACGGGGATGCAGTTACTGCAACCCCTTCCCGAGCTACCACCGGTATCGCCTGAGTACCTCAAGGAACGCCGGCAGCGGGCATGGAGGAAGTTCTACGAGGTTCTGGAATACGCAACGACGCCAGCGTGCAAGCGCCTCTTCCTGCTGCGCTACTTCCACGATAGCAGTCTCACCGAACCGTGTGGTCGCTGCAGTAGTTGCCAGCAGCGGCCTTCGAAGCGATCCAAGCTCGTAGCCATGCTCCGCCGTGGGATGAAGACGGCGGTGCGTTGGCGTGTCGAGCAGCCCTCAGAGCTATCAGCGCAGCATGAAGCGATCATCGCAGAAGTGCGTAGGGGGGCGGACATACCTGCGCTTTGCCATCGTATGGGCTTAGCTCCGGGGACGGTCGCTCGGTTGCTCCAAGAGGTGATAGAGCGGGGCGTTGAGCTACCTCGCGAGCAGCTCGTGCCAGATGAGCGCTTCTATAGGGCTGTCCAGCATGCTGTGGCGCGTCTTGGGGCCGCCCCTCTTCGGGATATTGCTGCGGCCCTTGGGGGAGTGCAGGATTATGCGCTCTTGCGAGTTGCTGTAGCTTTCGCGCGACGGGAGCTGCTTACATCCGGAGGGTCTTCCGCCGGTTGAGGATGTAGTCCACAAGGACCGTTTCGCCGAGGCGGCGCAGACCGCAGTAGAAAGCGCGCCCTCGATTTGCGCGGGTCAGCTCTTCGACGAAGTTGACCAGGTACGGGTCCCGTGCCAGCATGAAGGTGGAGATCACAATCCCGTGGCGGCGGCAGGCCACGGCTTCTTCCAGCGTCTTGTTGACGATCCGTGGGTCCAGTCCGAAGGCGTTCTTGTAGAGGCGGCCGTTCTCGTCGAAGATTGCCGAGGGCTTGCCGTCGGTGAGCATGAAGATCTGCTTGTTGGCATCCCGGCATCGGGATAGGAGTGCGCGCGCCAACCGGAGGCCGTCGCGGGTGTTCGTATGGAATGGGCCGACGGTGATGAATGGGATGTCAGCTACACTGACACGCCGGGCTTCATCGCCGAAGATGACGACCTCTAACGTGTCCTTGGGATACCGCGTGCGGATAAGCTCGGCCAGCGCCAATGCGACTTGCTTGGCAGGCGTGATGCGGTCCTCCCCGTAGAGGATCATGGAATGCGAGACGTCTATGAGCAGGACGGTCGCGCACGAGGTAAGGTGCTCGGTCTCGTGGACGCGGATGTCCTCCTGCTGGAGTTGGAAGCTAGCTAAGTCTGAGCTGCGTAGCAGCGCGTTTGTCAGGGTCTCCGTTGCATCAATATTGCTCGGCTGGTCGCCGAAGGTGTAAGGACGGGTCTCCGGCAGTTGCTCAATCCCCTCCCCGCTGTGAACGGTCTCGTGGAAACCGAAGTCCGACTTCCGCAGGCTCCGGAAAATCTCCTGTAGTGCTTCGCGGCGAAGCTGCTGGAGTGCTTTGGCGGTGGGGATAAGCTTGCCGCTCTCGGCCTCCTCGATGTAGCCCTGGGACCTCAGGAACTGGATGAACTCGTCCATCGTCATGCTCCGCAGCTCCCCATAGTGCCGCTGGAGCTCCTGGAGGATTTCCAAGGCCTCCTCAACGTCGCCGCTGGTCTGCAGGAGGAGGAAGTTGAAGGTTCGCAGGAGACGCTGGAGCTGCTGCTCGGCCGTCTCCGACTGTTCAGTCCACTGGCTGTACCGGATGCGCATGGTGACCGTTGGTGCAAAGATACGATGCGTTAGGCTGGCGGATTACCGAACGGGATAGGTGCGGGCGGAGAAGCCGATGTACTGTTTCAGCGGCATAGAGGGCATGCTCCATCGCGTTCTCCAGGGCTGGGGAGGCGTCGTTGTCAGTATTGGCGAAGACGATCCGCCCTACGGACTGTGACGCCTGCTGAGCGGCTCCGAGGAGGGACAATGGGGTCGGCACTACCAGTGCATGGCCCCAGACGAAGCATGCAGCCTCCCGCACCGCCGAAGCGCGCTCTGGAGCAAGGAGCTGGAGCGCTTCCTGGACGATACCCTCTACGGTCTGCCGAAGCTGCTGCTCATCCAGCAGCGCCGAGCGTTGGCCCATCGGCAGCGGCGCGTAGATGCAGGAGATGAAACCTTCCACAGGTTGCGGCTGGAGTGGCGTGACGTCCACAATGTCGGTGAAGTACCGAGCCTCTGGAACCCAGAGGCTGAAGGTCTGCTCTGGGACTAGCCGGAACGGAGTCTGGAGGTGGACGGTTAGGTAGGGAGCGTAACGGAGCCGGAGCATTGCCTGCTGTTGGGCTGGCGGGAGCTCCGGCAGGTAGTGTTTGGCAACGAACTTCGGTGTAGCAGCGACGACAGCAGCGGCCTCAACGGCGAAGGTAGAGCCATCCTCGGCTGCGCAGAGCGTGCGGACTCGTCCAGAAGAGAGGTGTTCGCAATGGACGGCAGTGCACTGGCGCCAAATGCGCTCTGCTCCAATCTGCCGAGCCATGCGCTGACATAGTGCTGCCAGCCCGCCTAAGAAGGAGTAGCGGGGGCAGCCGAACTCTCGGCCGAACTCTCCGCTGTAGAAGTCCCAAAGGCAGTACGTGCTGACCTCCGCCAGCGACGCCCCCATAGCAGAGCGGGCATACGCGTTGAGGAGCTTCGTGAGGGTTGAGGAGCCGTAGGCACTGACAAACTGCTCTGCTGGCTGCGCTGCAATGGCCTGCCATCGGGGCGGGAGTGGATTCGGCAGCGGGTAGGGAGGAATTGGGAGCTCCTGGAGTTGGGTTCGGAAGCGGCGGAAGGCATGCCGTTCCGTCTGAGGTATGGGGAGCTCGGAGAGGACGTCGTCCCGCCAGAATGTTCGGTATGCCTTCCCCTTCAGCCAGAGGGCGTCGTCAGCAATTGGCACGGGTTGAAGGCCCGTTGCTTGGAGTACTTCGCGGAGGACTGGGGAGAGTTCGGCGAAGTAGAGTGCTCCGCAGGGGATGAGAGCATCTTTCCAGGCTTCCGTCCGTGCGGCACCTCCGACAGTGGGTTCGTGTTCTACGACGCGGACATCGTACCCCAAGCGTTGGAGCAGCCAAGCAGCGGTCAGTCCTGCAGGACCGGCCCCGATGACGAGTACGTCGCAGCGATGAGTACGAGAGGGAGCAGCTACAGACTGGTTACGCCAGAAGAGCTGGTGTGCTGGTTGCCACCGCTGGTACCACAGCTGTAGGCGTAGTAGATTGTCGTCATCGCCATCCATCGCTGAGCGCCGTGAGTTTGTGCGACATCCTGCGGTTAGAGGCAGCGCCAGCAGCCCTGAGCGGAGGAGAAGGTGCAGGAAGTCGCGGCGGGAAGGCACGTCAGTGGTTGGGAGGCTAACGCTGTAGTTGTTGACGCACGTCGGCAGCCGTTTGGTGTGTAGCGATGATCTCCAGGGCTTCCTCGAGGTTGAGCACGCAGAAGTCTGCTTCAGGCGGCGGGGAATGCCCGACGAAGATGGTGTGTACCCCTGCTCTGCGGCCAGCTAAGATGTCAGTAGCTGAGTCACCGACCATCCAACAAGCTGCCGGAGAGAGCTGCCAGCGCCGAAGCGCTTCCACCAACATCCCCGGCTGAGGCTTACGGTACCAACTGTTGCTTTCGGCAGGGTCAGTGCAGACGAGGATGTCGTCCACGCCAGAGCCGATGCGGCGGATGAGCTGCTGCTGCATGTGATCGTGGACCTGCTGGAGCTGCTCAAGGCTCATCAGGCCCTTGGCAACACCCTGTTGGTTTGTGACGACGATTGCCAGCAGTCCAAGGCGCCGGATGCTGAGCAGGAAGGGAAAGATGTCCGGCAGGAAGTGGAACTCCTCTGGCGAGCGGACGTAGTCTCCGACAATGCGCCAGTTAATGATGCCGTCGCGGTCTAGGAAGACAGCACCTGAAGGCATTGGGCCTGCTTTTTGACGTTCGACGTCGCGTCAGGCTATCCAGTGTAGCTTCGCCGGTGCAACGGGGGACGGAATCTTCGTCTTATGGCCCAGCCTTGCGGTGTAAGCTGTTCTGCCATGGACACCGTTACGGTCGTGCAACTCGCTGAGCGGCTTGCGGGGCGGCTCTGGAGGCGGATAGAGGCCCACATGGAGGCGGGAAGCCTTACCGTTGGAGGAGCCGCGGGATCGCTTGCGTCTTTGCTGGTTGCGCTCCTTTGGCAGCACTGCCAGCGTCCGGTGCTCCTCCTGACCCCAACCCAAGAGGACGGAGAGCGGTGGGAGCAAGACTTGGTGCAGTGGTGCCCCAAAGCGTCGGTGAGCCTATGGACGCGTCAGCCCAGGCAGCTCTGGGAGCGCGTGCGCCAACTGGATGTCAGCCAGCTTCGGGCAGTGGAGATAGCGCTCGAACTCCTCGCCCGGCACAACCCAATTCTGGTCTGCACCCCAGAGCTGCTGAACGTGCCATTGCCCCGACCTGAGGATTTGGCAGCCCAGTGCTTTCGGCTCTACGTTGGGCAAGAGCAGAGTCCGGAAGGGCTTATCCAGCGCCTCCTCCACCACGGGTTCCAGCGGGTGGACGCAGTAGCGACTGTGGGGGATGTGGCTCGGCGTGGGGGGATTGTGGACTTCTTCCCTCTTGGCTTCGAGGAGCCGATCCGGGTGGAGTTCTGGGGAGATACGGTGGAGTCCATCCGCTGCTTCGATCCCGAAACGCAGCGCAGTACAGGTCGGTTTGAGGCTGTAGAGGTGCTCAGCACTCTCCTCTGGGACCACACACCCGCGCGGCTTTGGGACTACCTGCCGTCGGAGGCTTTGGGAGTGGTGGACCGTCCTGAGCTGATCCGCCAGTCCTTCTTCCGGCATTGCGGAGAAGAGCTTAAGCTACCGCAAGCCTGGCGACAGGTCGCGCTCAATCCGCTGGAGGAAGCACAGGTGCAGCTTGGGGCAGTTGGACAGCCCTCAGTTGGGCGCTCAGTGGAACGACTGGCTCAAGAGCTGCGAGAGCTGGCTGAACAGGGTTACGAGCTCTTCCTCTGCGCTCCAGAGGGTGCTTCGCTACGTCGCTTCCAGCAGCTTGTGGCAGCGGCTCTTCGGGATGGAGAGCTCAGCGATGGCGATTCCATCGAGGATGGCTATGGTCTTGCCCAGCAGGTTCAGTGGGTGGAGGGGATACCTGCGCATGGCTTCCTCTGGCATGCTGAGCGGGTAGCCGTGTGGACTGAACACGAGGTCTTCGGGCGTCTGCCGAGGCGAACGGCGTATCGGCGGCGGAGTGCTGGCGCAATGACCCTTCGTGAGCTCCAGCAGCTTAAGGTCGGGGACTATGTAGTGCACGTGGACCACGGTATCGGCATCTTCGACGGCTTCCAAATGCTCACCATCGGCGATAGGCGGCAGGAGTGCATTCGACTGCTCTACGCTGAGGGGGATGTGCTCTACGTGCCGCTGGAGTACATCCACAAGCTGCAGCGCTACGAGGCCGGTGAAGGGATCAAGCCGAAGCTCCATCGCTTAGGTAGCCATGAGTGGCAGGCTGTCAAGCAGCGGGCCAAGGGCCGGCTCAAAGAGATTGCCCGCGAGCTGGTTCGGCTCTACGCCCGCCGGAAACTCTCGAGCGGCTTTGCCTTCCCTGCTGACACACTCTGGCAGAAGGAGATGGAGGCTGCCTTTCCCTACGAGGACACCCCCGACCAGGCGCGTGCTACCGCTGAAGTGAAAGCAGACATGGAGGCTCCAATCCCGATGGACCGGCTCATCTGCGGTGATGTCGGCTTCGGGAAGACGGAGGTTGCCATCAGAGCGGCCTTCAAGGCGGTGCAGGCAGGGAAACAAGTGGCTGTGTTAGTGCCTACGACGGTCCTAGCGGAACAGCATTTCCTGACCTTCTCCGAACGCCTGCGTCCGTATCCGGTGGTCATTGCAGTCCTGTCACGCTTCCGGACGCGGCAGGAGCAGCGAGAGATCTTGCGCCAACTGGCTAGCGGACACATTGACATCATCATCGGCACGCATCGGCTCCTGAGTCCGGACGTCCGATTCCATGACCTGGGGCTTCTCATCGTGGATGAAGAACACCGCTTCGGCGTCATCGCGAAGGAGCGTCTGCGGCATCTGCGGGTCAACGTCGACACACTGATGCTGACAGCAACCCCAATTCCGCGGACGCTCCATATGGCGCTGATCGGCATCCGTGACATTAGCCTCATTGAGACCCCGCCACAGAACCGGCTGCCGGTGCGCACGTACGTTGTCCAGTGGGATGACGAGCTCATCCGTTATGCCATCGAAGCCGAATTAGAGCGCGAGGGCCAAGTCTTCTTCGTGACCACCCACATCCAGGGGATTGAGCAGCTCAGGGAGCGTCTCCAGCGCTTGGTCCCACAGGCTCGGTTTGGGATTGCTCATGGCCGCATGCGGGCCCGGGAGCTGGAGGAAGTCATGGAGGATTTCTTGCGTGGGCGCTTGGACATCCTCGTGTGCACGAAGATCGTGGAGGCTGGCCTCGATTTCCCGCGTGCGAACACCATCTTCATCCACCACGCAGAGGACTTTGGGCTAGCGGAGCTCTACCAACTCCGTGGGCGTGTAGGGCGTAGCAACGTGCAGGCGTACTGCTACCTCATCGTGCCGCCAGTGGAGCAGCTTACCTCCGCGGCGCTACGGCGGCTCCAGGCGCTGGAGGAGTTTACCGAGCTCGGCAGCGGATTTCGCCTGGCGCTGCGCGACCTGGAAATCCGTGGCGCCGGGAACCTCTTCGGCCCTGAGCAGAGCGGCTTCTTGGCGCAGATGGGCTTTGAGCTCTACCAGCAAGTACTGGAGCGGGCCATAGAAGAGCTCAAAGCAGAAGAGTTCCCTGAGCTAGGACAGCGGCGCATCCCCGTCTTGAAGGCCCTGAGAAACCCTGGGCTTGTTTTGGACATTCCTGGCGAGGCACTGCTGCCTGATGACTACGTGCCTAGCGAGGGTGAGCGCTTCTACTTCTACAAGCGGCTCTACAAGGCGGAGCACGAAGCTGCCGTAGACGAGGTCGTGGCCGAACTTCGAGACCGCTTCGGAGAGCTCCCGCCAGCGGCACAGGCCCTCACCGATGCTGTGCGGTTGCGCGTGTACTTGCTCCATACGGGCTGTACTCGTGTGCGAGTCCGTCCTGCCGTGCTCTCCTTGGAACTTCCAGCGCGAGGGCGCGAGCTCTTCTACCGGTATGCTTTCCCGGTCTTCGTCGAGCTTGTCCACCGGTGGAGTGGGGCACAATTCGTCCAAGAGCGGCAACGGGTGTGGGTGGAGTTTCCATTGGCAGACCAGGCAGACGCCTTCCGGCTGGCCCGGCTGATCTGGGAGGAGCTTGCCTGTGCCCTCCACGGCGTAGAGGTTGAGGCTCCGTTGGAGTTGGAGAGCGAAGTTGAGGAGGAGGTCCCGTGAGCTGGAGCTGCGGAATTGTCGGACTCCCGAATGTAGGCAAGTCGCTGCTCTTCAACCTGGTGACAGGCGGCAGCGCTGCCGTCGCCAACTACCCGTTCTGTACGATTGAGCCCCATGTCGGTGTCGTTCCCATTCCTGATGAGCGGTTGCAGTTCCTGGCATCGCTCTACCGTCCGGAGGTGGTCACGCCGGCGACGCTGCAGGTTGTAGATATCGCTGGGTTGGTTCGTGGCGCTGCTGAGGGCGAAGGGCTGGGGAACCAGTTCCTGGCGCACATCCGCGACGTGGACCTGCTATGGCATGTCGTGCGGTGTTTTGGCAGCCCCCAGGTGGCACACATCTACGGAGAGGTCAACCCACAGCGGGATGTGGAGATCGTGGAGATTGAGCTACTGCTGAAGGATGCAGAAACTCTGGAGCGGCGCTGGCAGGCGCTCCAGAAGAGGCTGCGGGGGGCTCCCGACGAGCATGAGCGGCGGGAAGCAGAACTTGTAGAAGCGCTGCGGAAGCATGTAGCTACAGGACGTGCAGTGAGGGAGTTCCCGAAGCCTGAGGGCAGTCATTCCCTGTTCCGCAGCTGGCGGTTGCTGACGGACAAGCCTGTGCTGTACGTTGCCAACGTGGATGACTCCCCTCGAGCATCGCAGTGGGCGGAGGAGCTGCGGCAAGTAGCCCAAAGTCGCCGCGCTCCAGTAGTGCCGGTTGCCGTTGCCTGGGAGGCAGAGTTGCTGAGCTTGCCAGAGGAGGAGCAGGCGGAGTTCCTGCAGGCCCTGGGTCAGGAGGAGTTGGGAGTTGTTCGGTTGCTGCGCGAGAGCATGCGGCTGCTGGGGTTGGTCACCTTCTTTACCGTCGTTGGGGGAAGGGAGGTACGTGCGTGGTTGGTTCCCGCCGGTACGACGGCACCGGAAGCGGCTGGGCACGTCCATACGGACTTCGAACGCGGGTTCATAGCGGTGGAGGTGATGACGGTGGATGACCTCCGCTGCTACGGCTCAGAGGAAGCCGTGCGCCGAGCAGGGCGCTACCGGCGTGAGGGGCGGAGCTATCAGGTCAACGATGGCGATATCTTGTGCTTCCGCTCGGCTTTGTAGGAGTGCCCCATGTGGCTTGTGCTCTTCGACATCGACGGGACTCTGCTGCGAGCACGGGGCGAGCCCGTCCGAAAGGCACTGCAAGAGGCCTTACAGGTGACGCTGAAGCGCGCAGTGCCGATAGAGCTCTTGGGCGACCTTGCCGGCAAAACCGATACGCTCATCTTTGCCGAAGTCGCCCGTCAATTTGGAGCGGAAGAGCATGCAGTGCAACGCTCAATGACAGCATTCGCGCGGGCCTACGAGCAAGCTTACCGACGGTATGTGCATCCAGGCGACATCCGGCTCCTACCTGGTGCGGAGGAAGTGCTGGCGAGCTTAGAAGCCCTTCCGGGGATAGCTTTGGGACTTCTCACGGGGAATCTCCGCTCGGTTGCTCTTTGGAAGCTTCGTGCCGTTGGGCTGAGCCGGTACTTTCTGGTCGGGGCCTTTGGGTCAGACCACTGGGAACGGAGTCTGTTAGTGCCGATCGCCTGGCAGCGGGCTCGGATGATGGGGTTGCCGATCGAGCCTTCCAGGACTATTGTCGTGGGCGACTCCGTGCGGGATGTTGCGTGTGCCCGGGCTTGGGGGGTTCCCTGTATCGCTGTTGCAACAGGCTCGACTAGCGCAGCACGCCTCCAGGTAGCGGGTGCACGGGTCGTCCTGCCGGAGCTTTCAGTAGAAGCCTTTTGGAGTGCCCTCCATGAGTTGTGCGCGTAAGTTGATCATCGCAATTGACGGACCTGCAGGGGCAGGCAAGAGTACCACTGCCCGCCGAGTGGCAGAGCTCCTGGGGTACTTTTACGTTGATACCGGCGCAATGTACCGTGCGGTCACCCTTGCTGCTCTGCGGTCTGGGATCCCCCTGACGGAAGAATCGCTCCAGAGCCTGCTCCCTCGAGTGCAGATAGAGCTTCGCCCATCGGAGCAAGGGCAGCGTACTTTGCTCAACGGGGAGGATGTCACAGAACAACTCCGCTTGCCGGAAATCACGCGCTGGGTGAGTCTTGTGAGCTCTTTCCCGTCCGTTCGGCGCTTCCTCGTGGAACTCCAGCGCCGATTGGGAGAGGGCGGAGGAGTGGTCATGGACGGACGCGATATCGGGACTGTGGTCTTCCCGAATGCAGACGTCAAGGTGTACCTGACGGCTTCTCTGGACGTCCGGGCGCGCCGCCGTCTCCGAGAGCTTCAGGCACAGGGGATTGCAGCAACAGAGAGCGAGGTTGCTGAAGAGTTGGCTCGCCGCGATATGCTGGACTCCCAGCGGCAGGATAGCCCCTTGATGCAGGCCGCTGATGCCGTCGTCATCGACACGAGCGGGTTGACGATTGAGGAGCAGACTGAGCGGGTCTTGGAGCTGGTCCGTCAGAGGCTGTGCAATAAGGCTGACTGAGGAAGCGTCCCTGCCTTTGTCTTGACTGCCAGGGTTCGCGATGGAGGTCCGCATAGATCCCCATGCCGGCTTCTGCTGGGGAGTGGTTCGAACGATTCAGATTGCAGAGGAAGCGCTCCGAGAGGGCCAGCCTGTCTACGTCTTGGGGGAGATCATCCACAATCCCCGAGAAGTGGAGCGTTTAGAGCGACTAGGCTTGCGAACGATTACCCATGACCGCCTCCCTGATGCTGCAGAGGAAGGTGCCCGTGTGCTCATCCGTGCCCACGGAGAACCGCCAAGCGTATACCGCCGGGCGTGGGAGCTTGGGGTGGAGCTGATTGACGCGACATGTCCGATTGTAGCCAAACTGCAGGAGCGGGTCCGCAAATTCCACCTGCAGGGCTACCAGATTGTCATCTTCGGTAAGGCCGAGCACCCAGAGATGTTGGGTGTTCGCGGGGTGTGTGAAGATGAATGCATCATCGTGCGGAGTGTGGAGGAGGCCTTGGAGCGCGTAGACTTTCGCCGCCCGACAGTGCTCTTCTCCCAGACCACGATGGACAAGAAGGCCTTTCGGGAGCTGGCCGATGCGCTTCGGCAGCACATCCAAGAGCTCATCGTCGAGGATCCAGAGGAGGTCAGCGGGGAGTTCCACGTCAAGCATACCATCTGCGGACAAGTCTCCGGGCGTGAACAGCACTTGCGTGCCTTCGCTGCTTCCTGCGATGTGGTCATCTTCGTCGCTGGGCGCAACTCTTCCAACGGACGAGTGCTCTACGAAGTCTGCCGCTCGGCCAATCCGCGGACGTACTTCATTGAGTCCACCGACGAGCTTCAACCCGAGTGGTTCCAGGGGGTGAACGTAGTAGGGATCACGGGTGCGACGAGCACTCCGCAGTGGTACATGCAGGCGGTAGCTGCCCATATTCGGCAGCAGTTCGCTGCTAACGGAGGAGGCGGAAGTTCCGGTACTCCCCAATCCGCCATCCCGTCAGCGCCTCAAGCCAGTCACTGAGCCGGACTCGAAGCGGAGCCTTTGCCAGGCGGCGAGGATCGAAGAATTGCGTCCACTCTCGGTCTCGCTCGATCCGCTCGTACATCACTGCCGGATGCGTTCCTGTAAAGCGCTGGACTCGGTAAGCAGAGCGGTAGTCGAATGCCTCTTCCTGAGGGAGATGTTGCCGGATCCACTCCTCGTCATGCCAGAGCCGATGGAAGGAGCGCAGCTTCTGGAGCATCACCTTCGGTGGCCGTACCCAACCGTAGTGGTAGACGTATACAGGTAGCTCTCGGGCCCGCAGGAGCTGTGTTCTGCCGTCGGGGAGACGTTTCCGAAAGCCCTGGGCATCACCCCAAGAGATGACGTTACCGCTGTTCCGCACGATCCGGATTTCCCGTCGGTACCACTGGCGACCGGTGCCGATGTAGTCGTAGCTGCCGTAGAAGTGGTAGTAGCGCAGGACGAAGGCCTCTACGCGTTCGTCAGCGACTGCCTGCTCGAGGCTCTGCCGAATGAGGGGGTAATCCTGCTCGTGGAGCACTTCGTCAGCCTGCAGGTAGATACACCACGTGCCACGGCAGGCGTTGAGGGCGATCTGTGTCTGCTCAGCCAGGATGCGCCAGCCTGGCTCCGTAGGGTACCACGTCGTCTCGATGATACGGAGCTTAGGATCACCGAGGCCACGGATAGCCTCCAGAGTACCGTCGTCCGAGTCTCCGACGGCGACCACAACTTCGTCGCAGATCGGCAGTAACGAGCGGAGAGACTCCAGCACTGGGTAGCCGTACCGAAAGGCGTTCCGCACAAAGGAGAAGCCGCTGATGAATGGTGTAGCCTTCCCCATTCCCGAGGACAGTCCAGCTAAATACAAAGTTACACCCCCTACGCGTGGAACGCCGAAGGGCTTTGCCGTAAGTTTGCGTCCTACTGGGAAGTGGGAAGCTGGAGTAGCTCTAACGGTAGGCTCGTCGTATGGAAGGGTGGGAGACTGAGCAACCACAATCGGAAGTGGAGCAACGCCTCCAGGAGCTGTTACGCAGTTCTGGGCGGCTACCACAGCATGTTGCCATCATCATGGACGGCAACGGGCGGTGGGCCCAAGAGCGCGGACTACCGCGCGTAGAGGGACATCGCCAGGGCATCCAGAGCGTCCGCGAGGTTGTGCAGGTTGCCGTGCAGCTCCAGATCCCGTATCTGACGCTCTACGCCTTCTCGATGGAGAACTGGCGGCGGCCTCGGTCGGAGATTCTGACACTGATGCAGCTCCTACACTACTACCTGGGACGTGAAGCTCCGGAGCTGCAGCGTTGGAACATCCAGCTCCGTGCTATCGGAAAGCTCAACGCCCTCCCGCGCCGGGTCCAAAAAGTACTCTTCCGCGTTATGGAGGCAACGGCGCAGAACACTGGACTAACGCTCACCTTAGCCCTCAGCTACAGTGGCCGATGGGACATCGTCCGTGCAGTCCAGATGATTGCTATCGATGCCCGTCGGGGGAAGCTCTCTCCAGAGGACATTACAGAGGAGCTGTTTGCGTCCTACTTACTCACGCGTGACCTTCCGGATCCCGACCTGGTCATTAGGACAAGCGGCGAGATGCGCCTGAGCAACTTCCTCCTGTGGGAGAGTGCGTATGCAGAGATTTACGTCAGCAACCTCTACTGGCCCGAGTTCCGGCGCTGCGACTTCTACCGGGCTCTGCTGGACTATGCCCGGAGGGAGCGTCGTTTCGGCATGACGTCAAGCCAAATACCGCAGCATTGCCTTGCTGAAGATGTCTGGGCTGAGCTGGAGAGGCTCCTGCATGCGTTGGAGCGCGATCGTGTGGCTGTGCGGGCTTAGCCTCGTAGGGAACCTAAACCCGAGCGCAGCTCAGACAGCCGGTTCGACTGTCCGAATCCTCTCCGTTCGTGTGGAGGGAACCCGCTTTGCGGACCCGCAGACAGTCGTCCTTCTCTCAGGGCTGCAACCTGGGGACGAGCTCCAGCCTGGTGGGGAGAAGATTCAGCGGGCACTGCGCAACCTAATGCAACGGGGGCAGTTTTCCCATGCTGAGGTCCTGGTGGAGCGGGTGACACCTGCAGGCGTTGCACTCCTCATCCGGGTGGAGGAGTTCCCGCGACTCAGTCAGATTGTGATCGAAGGTGAACGGCGGGTCTCCGAGCAACGGATTCGAGAGGCCCTCGGCCGTACGCCAGGGGATATTCTCTCGCTGGAAGCGCTCCGCCAAATCCGGGCGGCCATAGAGCAGCTCTACGCCAAGGAGAACGTCACCCTGCGGGTGGTAGAGCTGCTCCGCGAGCCAACCGATACTGCTGGCTATGCTCGGCTCCGTATCCGGATTACGGAGGGTCCGACCCCGTACGTCGCTGCCGTTCGGTTTGGGGGGAACCAAGCGCTCTCTGCGGACGAGCTCTTAGGAGCCTTTGAGGAGACGAGGCCGAAGAAGTGGTGGCAGTTCTGGCGCTCCAATCAGTTTGACCCGAAGAAGTACCAGGAGGACAAGCAGCGGCTGTTGCAACTGTACCGTCGGCGTGGTTTTCTGGACGCTGAGCTCCTCCGCGATAGCGTCGCTACCGACACCGCGACAGGAGCTACGACTATCACGGTGTGGGTGTCGGAAGGGCGCCGATACCACCTTCGGAATGTCTTCATCGTGGGCAATACAGTCTTTCCGACCGAACAGCTCCAGCAGCGTTTGGGTATCCGGCCGGGGGAGCTTTACGATGCTGAGCGGGTGGAGAAGAACTTGCGAGGCAACGAGGATCAAACTGATGTGGCTTCTCTGTACCTGGACAACGGGTACCTGAGCGTGGAGGTGCAGAAGGAGGAGCGGCGCGTAGCTCCGGATTCTGTGGACCTTGTTGTGCGTATCTACGAGCGACAGCGTTACCGAATCCGCAGGGTAGACATCGTTGGCAACACGAAGACGAAGGACAAGGTCATCCGGCGCGAGCTCTACACCTTCCCCGGAGACTACTTCAGCCGCTCTGCCATTATCCGGAGTATCAGGGCGCTGGGAGTGCTGAACTACTTCAACCCAGAGGCGCTGCGTCCGGATGTTCGGTTGGTGAGCGACTCTGAAGTGGACCTGTTGTACCGTGTAGAGGAGCGCTCCACGGATGTGCTCAACGCCTCTCTCGGTATTGCCCAGGGAATTGGAGTGACAGGCTCGATCGGGGTAGCGTTCAACAACTTCTCCATCACGGAGCCGCTGCGAGGTGGGGCGGGACAGGTCCTGACCTTCAATTGGGAAGCGGCTGCCGTGGGGTATCAGCAGCAATTCACGCTCGGCTTCACGGAGCCCTGGCTCTTCGACGAGCCGACGACGGTCGGCTTCAACGGCTACGACACCTGGTATCGGCTGGACTACAACCTACGGCAGACCGGTATAGCGCTCAATGTCGGGCGCCGCTTCCGGTTTCCCGACGACTACTTCCGCGGGGATTGGCAGCTCGTCGTCCAGCGGAATCGCCAGTCGGGGAGTCAGGGATTGTATCGCCCGGGCACAACGACGGAGATCGCCCTTCGTCAGACCTTGACGCGGCTCAGCTTCAATAGCCTTATCTTCCCCTCCAGCGGCTCGCGTGTCAGCCTGACCACGAAATGGGCGATGGGAGCTGTCGGCATCGGGACGACGGACTACTTGAAGCTTGGCTTCTCTGCAGAGTTCGTGGCGCCTCTCTGGGGACCGATGCTGGCAGAGCGTTTAGTGCTGTACCTGGCCACTGAGATGGGCTACCTCAAGGGGCTGCGGTCGGATACCACCATCCCGGCCGTAGAGTTCTACCGCATGGGAGGGAGCGGACTTGGGGGGTTCAACGTTACCCCGCTGCGTGGGTACCCAGACCAGAGCATTGGGCCAGTAGGCGGGGGTACTGTCATGGCCCGTCACACGGCAGAGTTACGCTTTGCGGTGACACTCAACCCGATGCCCATCTACTTCCTGGTCTTCGCTGAAGCCGGTAATGTCTGGGACAGCCTCCGCCGAGCGGACCCATTTGCCTTGAAGCGTTCCGCAGGTGTTGGAGTCCGGATTCTACTCCTACCGCTGGGGTTGCTCGGGTTTGACTACGGCTATGGGTTTGACCCAGCACGTCCGGGACAGGGGCGAGCCGGTTGGAACTTCCACTTCCAGTTGGGTCGGTAACACGACAGGAGGAGCGCATGTGGTTCTGGGTGGTTGCGGGATGTTGTCTTGTGACGATGGTAGCTGCAGCACAGCAGTCTCGGGCATCGCAGTCATCGTCGGCTGCGAGCCCAAGGGTGGCGGTCGTGGATTTGGAAACGCTTGTGCGCCAACTCCCCGAAGCTGCGCAGATCGATCGCCAGCTGATGGAGGCTGGCCAGCGCTTTCGCGACACACTCACCCAGCTGCGTACAGAGCTGGAGCGTCGGCTGGAGGAGTATCGCAAGCGTGAGGCCATTCTGACAGCGGAGGCGAAGTCGAAGGAAGAGGAACAGCTCCGGCAGCTCCAGGAGCGCTATCTGCAGTACCAGGAGGAGAAGTTCGGTGTCACCGGGGAGCTAGCTCAGTTGCGGGAGCAACTCCTCCAGCCACTGCGGACGCGTGTCCAGGAGGCCATTCGCCAGGTTGCGCGAGAGGAGGGCTTCCAGCTCGTCATTGATCGGTCTAGCCCGACGGTCCTCTTCGCCGAAGACCGCATAGACCTGACGTATCGCGTGTTAGATCGCCTGAAGCGGGGGCAGCAGTGATGCGGAAGACGTGGCTATGGGTACTGCTGTGCGCCAGTTCACCGCTCTGGGCACAGTTGAAGCAGATTGAGCAACTCCTGACTGGTCCAGGGACAGCCCGAGTTGGCTTCATTAACTCGGAGGAGATTCGCAAGCGCTATCCCGAGGCACAGCAGGCTGAACAGCGGCTGCGCTCTGCAGCAGATGACTGGCAGCGGACGTTAGAGGAGATGGCCCGCCAGATTGGCCAGTTGGAGGAAGAGATTCGGAAGCATCGTCTGCTTTGGACGGAAGAGGAGCGTCGGCAGAAGGAGGCAGAACTGGAGCGGCTCCGTCGACAGCGGGAAGAGTTCTTCCGCCGTTGCTTTGCCCCTGGGGGCCGGTATGACTCGGCTGCCGCTGCAATCTACCAGCCAGTAGAGGCGAAAATCTTTGCGGCAGTTCAAGAGGTTGCGGTGGCGGAGGGGTACGACTTCGTATGGGACAAGAGTCGGCATCCGCTGGTCTTCGCTCACCCGAAGTTCGATCTCACCGTAAAGGTGCTCAAGCGCTTAGGGGTTGACACCAAGGACTTGGAGGCGCAGCAACAGCAGCATGTTGAGCAGTTAGAGAGACAGCGTGAGGGGAGTGCATCCAAGGAGGAGCGGCGGCGTGCTCCGAGGCGACGTCCAGCACCAGGTGAGCAGGCCCCTTCGCAACCTGGGGACCAGATTCCCGAAACCCCTGACCAGGACCGTTCGATACCTCGCTAAAAGCGTAATGGCACAGCGTGGCTACACAGCGGCTGAAATTGCCCACTATCTCGGTGGGACGGTCGAAGGTGACGCAGAGATTCAGGTCTACGGCCTCAATCGGATTGAGGAGGCCCGTGCAGGCGAACTGAGCTTCGTCCAGAATGCACGTTACGCTCGGCTGCTCCCTAAAACGCAGGCCAGTTGTGTGTTGGTGCCTCCTGCGCTGAAAGCTACACCTCGGCCAGGACAGGCTTTCATCCGGGTGGAGAATCCCTACAGGGCCTTCGTCGCTCTCATGGCACTCCTACACCCAGAGCCAGAGCCACCTTGGGGCTTCCGGCATCCAACAGCCTTAGTAGATGCAACGGCTACGGTTGCCCCGACGGCTGTTCTGGGGGCCTACTGCGTCGTTGGCCCAGGCTGTGTTGTGGAGGAGCGGGTCATTCTCCATCCTTTCGTTGTCCTCTACGGCGACGTCGTAGTAGGTGCAGAGTCTGTGCTCCATGCGGGGGTTGTGTGCTATCCGCGGACGAGGATTGGCAAGCGTTGTCTCATCCATGCCGGAGTCGTCTTGGGAGCTGATGGCTTCGGGTTCTGGGAGAACCAGGATGGACGCTTGGAGAAGATTCCCCACGTCGGCAACGTGGTCCTTGGGGACGACGTTGAACTTGGGGCGAATACTGCCGTTGACCGTTCCCTCGCTGGTAGCACGTGGATTGAGAGGGGCACGAAGATTGACAACCTCGTGCACATCGCCCACAACGTTAGTATTGGCGAGAATACTGCAATCGCGGCGCAAGCTGGCATCTCTGGGAGTACTCGGCTGGGCAAGCGTAACCGAATTGGTGGGCAGGTAGGCATCGTGGGGCATGTCCAGCTGGGGGACGATGTTGTCATTGAAGCGCAGTCGGGAGTTTCTAAGTCCCTGCCGAGGCCGGGGCGTTACTTCGGTAGCCCAGCACAGGAACATTACGTGGCCCTACGACAGCAAGCAGCCCTTCGGCAACTGCCGGAAGTCTTGCGGGAGCTACATTACTTACGGCAGCGCTTGGAGGAGCTGATGGCGCTCTGCGAGTCGTTGAACCAGCAGCGCAAGTAGGCATGGTAGAGTACCAGAGGACCATACGCGAGCCTGTTTCTGTCTCTGGCGTGGGTCTGCATACGGGAGCTCCCTGCACGATTACCTTCCATCCGGCACAGGAGAACTACGGCTACCGCTTCGTACGCACCGATGTTCCGAATGCTCCGGAGATCCCGGCGCTGGTGGACTATGTCGTGGATGCTACGCGCTGGACGACGCTGGGGAGTGGGGATGTCCGTGTGCATACGGTTGAACATGTGTTGGCAGCACTGGCTGGCCTTCGGATTGACAATTGCCGAATAGAGCTGGACGCTAGCGAGCCCCCAGTAGGTGATGGGAGCTCGCTCCCCTTCGTCGAAGCACTCCTCAAGGCGGGAATTATGGAGCAGCGGGTCCCGCGCGACTACCTCATCGTCGATCACCCTATCCGCTACACGGATGAGACCCGCGGGACGGACATGGTTGCGCTGCCAAACGATGATTTCCGCATCACGGTGATGATAGACTACCCCACTCCAGCGCTAGGGAGCCAGCATACAGGGCTCTTCAGCCTGGAGAAAGAGTTCGTCACGGAGTTTGCTCCTGCCCGCACCTTTTGCCTCCTATCGGAAGTAGAGTCCCTGCTAGAGCAGGGGCTCATCCGAGGGGGTAGTCTGGACAATGCTATCGTCATTGTGGATCGGGCCATGAGCCCAGAAGGGCTCCGAGCATTGGCTCGGCGGTTGGGGATAGAGGGCGAGCTGCGGCTTGGCAGTAATGGTATCCTCAACGATACACCGTTGCGGTATAAGAATGAGCCAGCCCGCCACAAGCTGCTGGATCTCTTGGGCGACTTGGCGTTGGTTGGAGTGCCTCTGCGGGCCCACATCTTAGCAGCCCGGCCAGGACATGCCACGAATGTAGAGTTCGCTCGCCGTATCCGGCGGCTGTATGAACAGAAGCAGTTGGTGCGCCGCTACCAGGTGCGACCTTCCGAAGGGGCTGTCTTCGACATAGAGGCAATCCTGCGCATCATGCCGCATCGGTATCCGTTCCTGCTGGTTGACCGTATCGTAGAGTACGACCTGGAGAACAACCGCATCCTCGGCTACAAGAACGTAACCTTCAACGAGCCCTTCTTCCAAGGGCACTTCCCGGGCCGGCCAGTGATGCCTGGCGTGCTCATCGTTGAGGCGATGGCACAGACAGGATGCTTGTTGTTGCTGAAGGATTTGGCATTGGACCCTGAACGGGTCTTGGTCTTCTTCACGGGAATCGACAAAGCACGCTTCCGCCGTCCGGTAGTCCCTGGAGACCAGCTCTTCATGGAGGTCCGCCTCCTCCATCGTCGCTTCAAAACTGTGCTGCTAGAGGGGAAAGCGTTCGTTAACGAGCAGCTGGCAGCGCAAGCAGAGCTCCAAGCGGCGATCGTGGAGCGCTGAGGGACCATGGTGAAGGTTCACCCCACAGCCATTGTCTCTCCCCGGGCCCGCATCGCTGATGGAGTCTCTATCGGTCCCTACACCGTGATTGAAGACGACGTGGAGATCGGCCCTGGCTGCGAGATTGGCTCTCACGTTGTGATTGCCAATGGTAGCCGTATTGGGCGCGAATGCCGCATCTTCACGGGGGCTGTCATCGGCAATCCTCCGCAGGACCTCAAGTACCAGGGGGAGGAGACCATTGTGGTCATTGGTGATCGGACAACCATTCGAGAGTTCGTCACGATCAATCGTGGGACCCGTGCTACGGGGAGAGTGGTCATCGGCAGCGACTGCCTCATCATGGCCTACTCCCACATCGCCCACGACTGCGTCATCGGAGACCACGCGATCCTCTCTAACGTCACCCAACTAGCCGGGCATGTCACTATTGGGGAGTGGGCCGTGCTGGGTGGGGTGGTCAAGGTTCACCAGTTCTGCTCTATCGGTAAGCATGCGATGGTTGGGGCTGATGCGAAGATTGTCAAGGACGTCCCGCCGTATGCCCTCATCGGGCGGGAGCCCCCTAGGGTGGAAGGGATCAACCGCGTGGGACTGCAGCGCCGTGGATTTCCAGCAGAGACGATCCGAGCACTCGAGGAGTTCTACCGTATCGTCTTCTTCTCCGGACTCAACATGAGTGAGGGGATTGCACATTACTTGAGTGAACATCCCACAGTCCTGCCAGAAGTGCAGGAGTGCATTGACTTCATCCGCTCATCGCAACGAGGTGTGTACCGCTGAGGTGGTGTGTGCCATGGACCTGTTTGGACCACGCGAGCTGACAGAGCTTGTTCTCTCCGGGGAACCGCAGCTGCCGCGTCTGTCGCTGTACATCCCAACGGAACGGGTGACTTCAGAAGCGCATCAGAATCCGGTACGGTTCCGGAATGCTTTGCGACGCGCCCGTGAGGAGTTGATCGCTTGGGGCGCTGCGCCGTCACAGGTACACCATATCTTGAGCCCACTGGAGGAGCTAGCGGAGCGGGAGGTGTACTGGCTCTACCAGAGCGATGGGTTGGCGGTCTTCGCCGCTACGGATTTCGTGCGGACCTATAGGCTGCCGTTGCGTTTTCGAGAAGAGGTCTTCGTTGGCTCTCACTTCGTTGTGTCGCCACTGATACCCCTTTTCGTAGGGGATGGGCAATTCCTAGTGCTGGCACTCGAGAAGTACCGTGCCCGCCTCTATGCTGGCGGGCCGGCAGGCTTGTCAGAAGCGGAGCGCGAGCGGCTGCCGCTAGACCTCTGGAAGGCACTGCAGGTGGATACGCCTGAGCCTGTGGTGCAGTATCGTACTGGGCTACGCTTGGGAGGCGGCCGAACAGTAATGGCTACGCATGGGCATGGGTACGGCAAGGAGGATATCAAGCGGCTGACCACGGAGTACTATCGCATGGTGGATCGTGCTCTGGCACCACTTGGAAATGAGCACCGTCTCCCGCTGATCCTTGTGGGGGTTGAGTACGAGGTGGCCCTGTACAGGGAGATTAGCCACTACCCCGTGCTGCTGCCGGAGGCGATCTACGGGAATCCCGAGCACTACAGCTTGAGCGAGCTCCACACGCGAGCACGCGAAATTGTCCAGCACTGGAGCGATGCGAGGCGGCGACAATGGCTAGAGCGGTTCTGGAATCTACGGGGGAATAGCCCGAGGGCAGCTGAGGAGCTAACGACGGTCTTCTTCGCGGCGCTCCATGGACGCGTTGAGGTGCTTTTCCTCCGGCCTGATGTAGAGCTGTGGGGGATCGTGGACCATAGTGCACAGGCCTTGCATCTGACGGAACCGGGGACATCAGGGGCTGTTCACGTGCTCAACGAAGCCGCGATCCATACCGTTGCCACACAGGCCCAAGTCTTTGCCGCAACTCCAGAAGAGCTGCCAGAAGGCGCTCCTATGGTAGCGCTCCTGCGGTACTAATGCGGCAGAGCCGATACTGTCGGCAGCTCGGAGGAGCGTGAGGGAGAGCCTCTACCCACTGCGGATCGTAGCGGTGTTGGAGAGGCTGTCCACGTCAGCCGGTGAAAGGCCGTAGCTCCAATCGTTCGTAGCTTCTCGTGAGCGACCACTCCAATCATTGCGGCATTGTCCAAGCAGTAGCTGATCCGTGGCAGTACGACGCGGATCCCGAAACGTGCTGCGGCTTCCTGCATGTGGCGCCGAAGGGCTGAGTTGGCCGAGACTCCGCCGGCAACTACAATCACCGGTGCGCGATAGAGCCGCGCTGCCCGAATGGTCTTGTGGACCAGTACCTCTACGATCGCTGCCTGGACAGAGGCGCAGATATCCGGCAGGACCTCTTCTGGAGGCCCTTGAGGGAAGCGCTTCTGGAGTAGGCCACGGACGGCAGTTTTGAGACCGCTGAAGCTGAAGTCGAACGTGGAGTCCTGAAGGAGTGCGCGGGGCAGGGCAAAAGCGGTGGGATTGCCTTTAGCAGCCAGTCGGTCGATTGCAGGTCCTCCGGGGTATCCAAGCCCCAAGAGGGAAGCGATTTTGTCAAAGGCTTCGCCAGCGGCGTCATCCCGTGTTGAGCCCAAGAGGCGCACCTGCTCGAAGGACTCTACCCAGAAGAGGGCCGTGTGTCCACCGCTGACGACTAGTGCTAAGAACGGGAAGCCCAGCTCTGGCTCCTCCAGCAGGCCGGAGAAGATGTGCCCCTCAAGGTGGTTGACCGGTACCACCGGAAGCCGGTAGCGCAAGGCGAGTCCCTTGGCGAAGTTCACTCCAACAAGGAGTGAACCGATGAGTCCGGGCTGTGCCGTTACAGCGATTGCGTCTACGTCATCCATGCTGCAGCCGGCCTCGGCCAACGCTTGGCGGACAACGGGAACAATGAGCTGGAGGTGGGCTCGTGAGGCCAGCTCAGGTACCACGCCTCCGTACGGACGGTGGATGCCTTGAGAGTGGAGGACGTTGCTGAGTACAGCTCGTCCGCGGACGAGCGCCGCGGCGGTCTCGTCGCATGATGTTTCGATTGCCAGCACGGTTAGCGGCCGTTCCATCACTCCTCCGGAAGGCCCTTCAGGTAGCGGTAGAGCCAAGTCAGAGCTGCGGCCACGGAGCGCTGGCGGTTGGCTGCTCGGTCGGTGCCGAAGACGAATCGGCGTGCGGAGACGCGCTCTGGAGTTGCCAGGCTAATCCAGACAGTGCCGACCGGTTTCTGAGGGGTTCCACCGCCGGGGCCTGCGATGCCGGTGATACCAATGCCGTACGTGGCCCCGAAGGCTCGGCGGACGTTCTCAGCCAAGAGCTCAGCTACCTCTTGGCTGACAGCTCCTACGCGCTGCAGCAGCTCCGGTGGCACTTGCAGGAAGGCGATCTTCGCCGCATTGCTGTAGACGATGTGCCCGCCGAGGAAGTAGTCGGAACTGCCGGGGATGTCCGTGATGGCGGCTCCTAAGAGTCCGCCGGTGCATGATTCTGCGACGGCCAATGTCTCGCCCCGTCGGCGCAGCTCCTCGCCGACGACACGGCTCAGGTGGACATCCCCTTCTCCGAGCAGATAAGGCTGAATGCACTCCTGAAGGCGCTGGCGGGCTTGCTCCAAACGCTGCTCGGCTATCTCAGGTGAATCGGCGTAGACGTCCAACCGCAGACGCACGCCCCAGAAGGAGGGGAGGAAGGCTAGCGCGACTCCTTCGGGCAAAAGCCCCTCTGGTGGACCGATGAGGTCGGCTAAGCGTGCTTCGGCAATTCCAGCGGTGACGAGGGTAATGGAGCGGAAAGTCGGTCCGCCAAGCTGCTGGCGTAGGCGACGTAGGTGATCTATAGCTGTTGTCTGCACGATGGCCTGCATCTCTGCTGGCACGCCTGGGAGGGCTAGCAGGGCTTTACCATTCCGTTCAATCCAGATCCCAGGGGCCTGCCCGACAGGATTCGGGAGAGGAAGCGCTGAGGGTGGCAACAGCGCCTGCCGGAGTACCCGCTCCAGCAGTGACTGCCCGCGTTGGCGGGCCTTCTCTGCCAGCCACTCCCGAACGATCGGGTGTTCCTGGAGCTCTTCGCCGAGGAATTCGGCGATCGCTTCGACGGTGACGTCATCGTGGGTGGGACCCAAGCCACCAGTAGTGACGATGAGTTCCACGCGCTCCCACAGTCTGCGGAGCTCTTGGACGATCTCTGAGACGGAGTCACCGACGACGCTCTGGTAGAGGACTCGGAATCCGAGCTCCGAACACCGCTGGGCGAGCCATGCGGCGTTGGTGTTCGTTACCTGCCCTAGCAGGAGTTCGTTACCGATTCCTACGATAGCAGCCGATGCCATGGGCAGTGCTTACGCTGAGCTGTGCATGTGTATGGACGAGCCGTCTGTGCGGTACCGTGCACTGGAGTGGCAATGCGATTCGTCCCCATACCGCGGCTTACCGAGGCGAACGGATGCGGTTTCGGGGGCCCGTAGCAGTGGCAGCGGGAATATGTCTGCTGGGGGCTGTAACCCTGCAAGGTCCCCATGTCCACTCTCCAGCAGACGGGCAGTCTCCGGAGGTACAGCAGAGCTGCTGGTTCTGCTTGTTACCGCCGCTGGTACTCCCCGATCTGCCAGAGGCCGAGCAGCTGCTCTCCCAGGATGTAGTGGCTGTTGAGCAAATCTGGGAGCCGGGGCAGGCCCCTCGCAGCGTCTCTATCGCACCCCTCTGCTGCCGAGCGCCACCACGGAGCTGAAGCACACTCCAAGCTCGTCAGGCAGCCTTTCCTCTACGTGTCCTAACTCTACTGCCTGCGCGCTCTGCCCCCACTGCCTCATTGGCGGGGTGGCTTTGGCTGCTGAAGTGAGCAGTAGCTGACAGCGCATTCGGTCGTGTAGGACCTGTCTGGTTGCAGAGCTATGCGAATCCCGATTCTATGGCTGGCATGCAGTGCCATCGCGCTCTCTCTCCAGCGCGTTGAAGTCCTCGTCCGCGACAGCGCTGGTGCGCCCGTACCTGGAGCAAGAGTGGTCGTAGAGCCTCTGCACCGTACTGTGGTGGCAGATGCCCAGGGGTGGGCCGTTGTGTCAAGTCTTCCTGCGGGAAGATACTGGCTCCGTGTCCATGCAGTGGGCTTCGTGCCTGCGGAGGTAGCATTCACGCTGCGTCGGGATACCGTTCTGACCGTTGTTTTAGCGCAGAGGGTCGTTCCTTTGCTGGGTGTTGCCGTAGAAGCCCAGCGTCCCGAGCTGCCGGAGGTGAGTGCCAGTCCACTGCTGGTATTGACGCCGCGCGAACTGGACCGCCACCGTGGCCAGAGTCTAGGGGAGGTGCTTCGAGAGCTTCCGGGTATGGGTGTGATTACGACAGGTCCGGGGATTGCCAAGCCTAGCCTTCGGGGACTGACCGGGGAGCGCTTGCCGTTGCTGAATGACAGGCTCCCGCTCTACGGCCAGACGTGGGGAGCGGAGCATGCCCCGGAGCTGGATCCACTGATGGTGGAATCCGTAGAAGTCATGCGGGGCACAGCAGCTGTGCGGTATGGGACGGAGGCGTTGGCGGGAGTGGTGCGGTTGGTCCCGGCGCTGCCGGGTTCACGTCCTGGAATTCACGGGCAGGTGCGCTTGGAGGGCTTCTCTGCCAACCGCCAGGGTGCAGTCTCTGTGCGTGTGGATGCAGTTCAGGGCCCATGGGCAGGGCAGGTGCTGTTGAGTGCCCGACGGGCCGCAGACGTGATGACTCCGCAGTATGGGCTGGCCAACACGGCCTACGAGCAGTACATGGGGACGGCACTCCTGCGGTCCCTCTTCGGTCAAACGATGCTGCGAGGTCGCCTTCAGCTCTACCGCGGGCGGCTGGGAGTCTTTGCCGGGATGCACTTAGGCAACCTAACCGATCTGGAACGTGCCCTTCAGTCTCCACGTCCGCTAATCCAGCGCCCTGTGGGCTATGAGATTCGGCCGCCGTATCAGGATGTCTGGCACGTCGTCTCGGAGTTGGAGTTGCAGAGAGCCTTGGGTGAGGGGCAAGCAAGCCTCATCTTAGGCTGGCAGCAGAATCGACGTCGGGAGTATGACGCACACCGATTCTGGAGTGATTCCCTCCGGGCGGCGCTCAGTGGGCGGGCTGCGTACGATGTGACGTTGACGAGCTGGAGCCTTCGGGCAGAAGTAGAACAGCCCATCTTCGGTGGACGCTTCCATGCCGTTGCCGACGCTCGCCGTCAGGGGAGTGTCTCCGAGGGATTGGAACGCTTCGTGCCGAACTTCCGCAGCTACGCCTTCGGGAGCGGGCTGTGGCAGCAGTGGTTCTGGCAGCAGTGGCAAGCCTCGGTTGGGTTCCGAGGGGACTGGCTGGAGTTGGCCGTCTGGCGCTCAGTAGCGGGGGTGTGGACGCGCAGTCAGAGGCGTTGGGTGAGCGCTGCCGTGGCTGCCTTGCTGGGATATGTGGAGCGGCCGTGGGAGCTCCGAGCCAGCATCGCTTCTGGCTGGCGCGCGCCAACAGCAGTGGAGCTCTTCGCCAACGGTGTCCACCATGGCGCTGCCATCTTCGAAGTGGGTGACTCCACCCTCGCCGCAGAGCGGGTATGGACGGGAGAGCTCTCAGCGAGCTACCACACGGTGCCATGGCACCTGGAGGCCAGCGCCTTCGTCCACTACTTCCCCCGTTTCCTTGCCCATCTGCCCACGGGGCAGCCGGTGCTAACTATTCGAGGGGCGTTTCCTGTGTTCCGGTACCAGGGGGTGCCCGCTCTCCTTGCGGGAGTAGAGTTCCGCAGCGAGGGTGAGCTCCTGGAGTGGCTCCGGGGGGAACTCACTGCTACGGTGCTCTGGGGGCGTGAGCTCAGCCAGCGTCAGCCACTCTACGGCATCCCACCGCCGCGACTTCGGCTGCGGATGCATGCTCATCTGTCCTCGTTCGGCCCTTTTCGGCTCCCCTATGCGGAGCTTACGATGACAGCGGTCGGCAAGGGTTCAAGAGCGCCGCTGGATTACGCTCCGCCGCCGGCCGGATATGCCGTGTGGGATGCTGCCCTTGGGGCAGAGTTCCCCCTCGGCCATGGTTCCATCGGGATTTCTGCTGAAGTGCGCAACCTCTTCAATCGGGCTTACCGCGACTACAATAGCCGGCTTCGGTACTTTGCCGATGAGCCGGGACGCGACCTCATTGTGCGGTTGCGGTGGGAATGGTAGTCATGTTCCACAAACTCAGGGTCGGTCCAATGCGTTACCGGATGCATCTGCAAGGCCTTGCCGTCACCTCTGCTGTGCTCCTGTTGGTTGGGTGCGAGAAGGACCCGGCACATCTGCATGAGGGACATCCGCAGGAGCTCATTACGACGGTGCTGGTGCACGTGTGGAATGAGCCAGATTCGACACACGTCCACAGGTTTGCCTTCCGCGATCTGGATGGCCCCGGTGGGAATCCTCCGCGAGTGGATACCATTCACTTCCACGGGCACGATACCCTGTGGCGCTTGCGGCTCGATTTCCTCAACGAGGCAGTCAGCCCGCCGGATACGATCACCAAGGAGATTCGCAACGAGGCTACGACGCATCAGGTCTTCTACGACGTCCAGCCGCAGAACTTGTTCACGGTTGAGCGATTGGACAAAGACGCCAATGGACTGCCACTGGGGTTGGAAGCCCGAGTGCGGCTACAACACAGCCACCGGGAAGCCCGCGGCAGCCTGCGGATTCGGCTCATGCACTACCATCACGAAGGGGAGAAGACAACGCAGCCGGGTGGAGAGACGGATGTGGACGTGACCTTCCCCGTCCATATCCTGCCCGACTGAAAGCCCAGCCTCTCACGTCCCTACTCCCGTGCAAAGCACGGGCTGCGGTGGACGTTGGATGCTAACGTACGATGGGAGTACATGCCCCCATTTCGGCGACTGCGGGGGCTGCCGATGGCAGGACGTCCCTTACGACGAGCAGCTCCGCCGAAAGGAGGAGACGCTCCGTGTCCTCTTCGCCGAAGTGGGGGCGGACTCTGGACTCATCCTGCCCATCCTCGGCTCACCCCTTCCCTTCGGCTACCGCAACAAGATGGAGTTCACGGCCGTCCCGGAGCCAGGGGACGGGCTCCGTATTGGGCTCCATCGTCGTGGCCGCTTTGACGAAGTGGTGAACATCACGGAGTGCTGGCTTCCGCAGCCACTGGTGAACCACCTCCTGGAGTTCGTGCGCGAGCGGGCGCGTTCCCATCGGCTCCAGGCGTACGACTACCAGAGTCACGTAGGCTTCCTCCGCAACATCGTGATCCGCTACGCTGCCCCGCCCGAGCAGTGGATGATGCTGCTGGTGACAACGACCCCGAATCGCCCCGAGGAGTGCGCCTTTCTGGAGGAGCTCGCCGCAGAACTGCCGAGGACGTTCCCGACAGTCCGCACGGTTGGCCATGTGGTCAACGACACGTGGTCACCCGTCTCGTACGGCCAGCTCCGCATCCTCGCTGGCGATGGTGTTTTGGAGCAGCCCATTGGCGACCTCCGATTCCGAATCTCTCCATTCGCCTTCTTCCAGGTGAACTGGGCACAGTTGGAGCGCTTCTTCGGGCGTATTGTGGAGCTAGCGGAGCCGAGATCCGAGGACATTGCGTGGGACCTTTACTGTGGGACGGGGAGCATCGCGCTGTTCGTTGCTCGGCACGCTCGGCACGTCTACGGCGTGGAGCTCATGGAGGCTGCTACTGAAGATGCCCGGGCGAATGCGGCATTGAACGGGATAGAGAATGTCTCGTGGCTGGTGGCCGACCTCCACCGAGCACCGGCGTGGGCTCTCCTGGAGACGCTCCCGGAACCGAGCCTCATTCTGGTAGATCCTCCGCGGGCTGGAATCCACTGGCGTCTGCTGCAGTTCCTCTGCGAGCGCCCGGCGGAGCGACTCGTTTACGTGAGCTGCAATCCTGCCACGCAGGCCCGCGACTTACGGCAACTGCTGAAGGTCTACCGGCTGGAATGTCTGCAGCCAGTGGACCTCTTCCCGCAGACACCGCATGTAGAGTGCATCGCGCTGCTACGCCGCCGCTAAGTCTGTAACACCCCTACGCTCCAGGGACGCAGGGTGTCGTTGTGGGCAGCGCAGGCCAGCATGCGGGAGATGTATTCCCGGGTCTGAAGCGGCGAGATGAGCTCGTCTACCCACAGGCGGGCAGCGGCGTAGTAGGGGGAGAGCTGCTCCTCATAACGCTGCTCAATCTCGCGCAGAAGGACCTGTTGCTCTTCTTCGGAAAGCGTCTTGCCTTCACGCTTGAGGTTCTCCAGCCGAATGGTCAAGAGGGTTCGGGAGGCTTGCGCCCCTCCCATGACGCCGATGCGAGCGGTGGGGTAGGCTACGATGAGTCGTGGGTCGTAGGCGCGGCCACACATGGCGTAGTTTCCTGCGCCGAAGCTGTTGCCGACGATGACGGTGATCTTGGGGACGACGCTGTTTGCTACGGCATTGACCATCTTTGCCCCGTCCTTGATGATGCCCCCTTGCTCAGCGCGCGTTCCCACCATGAAGCCTGTGACGTCTTGGAAGAAGACCAGCGGGATACCGCGCTGGTTGCAGTTCATGATGAAGCGCGCGGCCTTGTCGGCACTGTCGGAGTAGATGACACCGCCGATTTGAAGCTCACCTCGGCCGGAGCGGACGATCGCCCGCTGGTTGGCGACAATCCCAACAGCCCAGCCATCGATGCGCCCGTAGCCGCAGATGATGGTCTTGCCATACTCGGCCTTGTACTCGTCCAGTTCTGAGTCGTCCAGGATGCGGGCCAGGAGCTGGTAGGTGTCGTATGGCTTCGTGCGGTCAGCGGGGAGGATGCCCAAAATCTCCTCTGGGTCGAATGCCGGCGGCCGGGGGTCGGTACGGTCAAAGATAGGCTTGCGCCCCTTCGCTGGGGAGATCTTCGCCACAAGGGACCGAATCAGCGCAATGGCCTCCTCATCGTTGCGGACACGGTGATCGACAACGCCGCTGATGCTAGCATGCATGCGAGCCCCGCCGAGCTCCTCGATGTCTGCTTTCTCCCCAATGGCCGCCTCTACCAGTGCCGGGCCAGCCAGGAAGAGGCTGCCGGTGCCCTCCACCATGATGGCCTCGTCGCTCATAATCGGCAGGTAGGCTCCGCCGGCCACGCAAGGGCCCATGATTGCGGCAATCTGCGGCACGCCGAGCGAAGAGAGGATGGCATTGTTGCGGAACTGCCGACCGAAGTGCTCCTTGTCCGGAAAGACTTCGTCCTGCAGCGGTAGGAAGACCCCGGCGGAGTCAACCAAGTAGATGATGGGCACGCGGTTGTCCAGCGCGATCTCCTGCGCGCGGAGGTTCTTCTTTGCGGTCATCGGAAACCATGCGCCAGCTTTCACACTGGCGTCATTGGCGACAATCACGCACTCACGCCTGGCGACGATTCCGATACCGACGATAACACTGGCAGCAGGGCAGCCGCCGTATTCGCTGTACATCCCGTAGGCGGCGAATAGTCCCAGTTCCAGGAAGCTCGTACCAGGGTCAATCAATCGGGCAATCCGCTCACGTGCTGGTAGCTTGCCACGGGCTCGGAGCCGTTCCTGGGCTGCAGGTCCGCCCCCTTGTCGGATGCGCTCTGCACGGGCCTGCAGGATACGGAGCTGCTCGCGGTTGTAGTCGTAGTTCCGCTCGTAGGTGGCGTCGTGGGGAATCCCGGAACCGATATGCGCCATCGCTGGGTCTGATGGACGGTGTACGGAGGGCTACAGACGCAGAGCCCTCCCTTTTTCCGCTACGCCTGGCCCATGCGGAGGGTACGGAGGCGGTTGAGCGCGGCGGCAATCTCGTACCGTCGGGGCCGGGCTAAGTTTCCGGGGTGGCGCCCACCTCGGGCGAACGGAGAGAGTGCCTCGAGTGCTTCGGTATCTATGAGCCGCTCCACTGCATCCAGCAGTTCTGCGAGTCGCTTACGCCCATCGGCATAGCGCTCTGCAATCGTATGGATGGCGTATCCAATGGCCCGTGTCTGGCTGATGTCCACGAGTTGCTCTACTGCCCATAGCTCCACGGGGGTAGTGCCGATGACGAGGAGATCGGTAGACTTGGCGTCAATACTGACCTCGCGGCGTCCTCGGGAAGGGTCTACACTCTCGGGGATGAGGGCCCGTTCGCGGAGCCGCTCAAATGGGGCTGGAGTCTCGCGTCGGCGTCCCGTCGGGTACGTGGCAGCGACCGCCCGTGCCTGCTCGGTAACGTCTTCTGCGCAGTACTCGCGCATCATGATGACGGTGTCGGCAACGTCCAGGTAGTCTCCACTGCCGCCCATGACTAAGACAGTGCTGATGCGGAAGCGCTCGAAGAGCTCGCGCACGCGATCCACAAAGGGCGTGATTGGCTCGTAGTCTTTGGCCACCAGCGCCTGCATGCGGGCGTCGCGGACCATGAAGTTCGTGGCGGAGGTGTCCTCGTCTATCAGCAGCAGCCGGGAGCCGGCCTCCAGTGCTTCTACGATGTTGGCAGCTTGGCTAGTGCTGCCGCTGGCATTGTCGGTGCAGAAGGCATGGGTACTTTGTCCATAGGGGAGTGTGCTGATGAAAGGGCTGAGGTCGACCTGTTCGATCCGACGGCCGTCCTCAGCTCTGATCTTGACGGCATCGGCCCGAGTGACGACGTACTCCCGCCCGTCACCCGGAATGTGTGGGTAGACCCCACGTTCCAGCGCTCGTAGGAGTGTGGACTTCCCGTGGTACCCACCGCCGACGATGAGGGTGATGCCCTCTGGAATGCCCATGCCGGTAATGCTCTCGCTGAGTTGTCCGTTGTGCCAGACGGGATTGGGTGGGGTGAAGCTTACGCGCAGGCTCGCTGGAGAGCGAAAAGGGATGGCGTTGGGCAAGGGCAATTGGCTGATGCCGCTGCGGCGTGGCAGAATTGCTCCGTCAGCAACGAAGGCGACGAGGCCTCGGTGCTGTAGCTGCCGGCGGATGAACTCTTGGTTCTCTATGCACTCCACGAAGCGTCGGCACTCCTCCTGTGGGGTTGTCTCCCAGAGGAGGCTACGACGCACGATTTCGGGCAACTCCTGGCAGAGCATGGCCTCGGCCTGGCGTCCCAGCACCGTCCGCCCAGCAGCGGGTAGTCCCAACTGGAAGCGGAGCTCTACCCACTCTGCGGTAACCCGAACTGCTGTCCGCTCCAAGACCTCCTGGCCGCCGGCGTCGACGCTGATGAGTCCACTCTTGCCCGAGCCGCGGTGCTTCTGGGCAACGCTGTCGATCGCACTACGGACACGGCGGGCTAGGTAATCTTCCAACGCAATGCGGCGGATTCGGTCGGCGAAGAGCTCTTCCGGAAAGCGCGCCACGGACTGCGGCAGGCGTAGTCGCATCCGCGATGGGGGAGCAAAAGGATCGGGCTGGACGTGGTCAATCCAGAGCGTCCACTGCGGGAAGCGGTATTCGCCTTCCAGCTCGTCGTACGCTTTGTAACCGCGGCCGTCAATACGCTGCAGTATGCGTCGTAGGTCCTCTACCGTGCGAGTGGCCATCAGCGGACGCCTACCTCATGGGGCGAGCGTTGGGAACTCGGCGGTGGCCATGCAGCCTTCCGGCCGACTATGACCGCTGTTGCTCCGATTGGGCTCCTCGGAGCAGCTTCTGGCGGACT
>JBCNUX010000001.1:122901-133245 GCA_039630485.1 Chlorobiota bacterium
GGTGGCCATGCAGCCTTCCGGCCGACTATGACCGCTGTTGCTCCGATTGGGCTCCTCGGAGCAGCTTCTGGCGGACTTCCTCGGAGAGGAGTTCGGCTAAGGTTACCCCAGTGCGTCGTTCCTCACGGGTGGTAGACGGCGGGGATGTTCCTGTAGGTTTCGGCTTTGGGGGGCGCTGTGCAGCGGGGCGTGGAGGGGCTGGTCGGCTGAGGCTCGCAGCGCTCGGCTGACGAACGGCCGGTGGTGGGGCAGGCTTGGCAAGGATTGGCTCTACGATGAGCGAGAGCTCCTCCGGGTTCAGCTCCACGATTCGTACCCGGAGTGTATCCCCAGGTTTCCATGGCTCCCGCGTCTTGCGCAATAGGTGGGCAAAGGTGCTTCGCGGCATGAAGGCGTCCACGCCTTCAGGGAGCCGTACTAGCGCCCCTGCCCGTTCCTGCCGCACGAAGGTCACTTCGCATTCGGTGCCGATGGCGTACCGTTGGGCGAGCTCAGGCCAAGGATTCGGCTGAGCTCGGCGGAGGCTGAGGACGAGCCGCTGCTCTGCTGCTGAGACCTCGAGCACCACGCCCTCTACTTCTTGCCCAGCCTGCAGCACTTCAGCAGCATGGTTCGGACGCCGTAGCCAGGAGAGCTCACTCAAGGGGATGAAGCCCTCAAGGCCTTCACCAACCTCGATGATGGCACCTTTCGGTAGAACGCGGCGAACGATTCCGTGGACGCGGCTACCGACAGGAAAGCGCTCTTCTGCAGACTCCCACGGGCTGGGCTGGGCCTGGCGGTAACTGAGGACAATCAACTGACGCCGCGGTTCTACTTGCAGCACCGCAGCCTCGACTTCTTGGCCTATGTGGAAAAGGCTGGATGGAGACGGACGAGGGCGGCTCCATGAGAGCTCGGCTGCAGGAATGAGCGCCAGCAGGCCATCTTCCAGCTCTACGAAAGCCGCTGTTGCCGATAAGCGGCGTACTGTTGCGCGGACCCGACTGCCAACCGGGTACCGTTGTACTGCTCCTTCCCATGGATCCGGCTGAGTTCGGCGGAGGCTGAGCACAAGCCGCTTCTGGGTAGCGGAGCTCTCCACAACTACGAGTTCCACCTCCTGTCCGGCGCTGAAGACATAGGCAGGATGAGCAACCCGGTGTGTCCACGAGAGCTCTTCCACAGGCACAATTCCGTCAATGCCAGGTTCTATTTGCACCACTGCTGCTCTTGGCAGCACACGTCGCACAATGCCACGTACTCGGCTTCCTACAGGGTATCGCGTCTCCACCCCTTCCCATGGAGAGGGGAGGAGGGCCTTCCGGCTGAGCCGAACTCGGCGTTTGTTCACGTCTACTTCAATCACCTGCACCCGAACTAGCTCACCTGGGGAAAGCACTTTGCTCGGCGTTGGGACTGGGATGTGGTCTAACTCTGCCAGAGGGATGAAGCCTTCTATGCCCCCCACCTCTACGAAGACCCCTGTGGCAACTAACCGCGTGGCCTTACCCTCGATGATATCGCCGACTTTCAGCCGGGCCAGTGCCAGGTCCTCCAGAAAGTGCCGCCGGCTGACTACGAAGGTTGCAGTACCGTCGTCGTGTCGGCGAAGTTCATGGGCTACGACGTGCACGCGCTGACCTACGAGCTCCCGAAGCTCGCTCTCCGTAGGATGGCGCTGTGAGGTTGCCAGCGCTGTCGGGAGGAAAGCAGTGAGGTCATCGTACTGGGCCCGGAATCCCCCGCGGATCCGCTCTGTGACTGTGACCTCGAGGATCGAGCGATCCGCAACGAGACGTTCAACTTCGGCTATCTTCTCGCTCGGGAGTGGAGGAACCACAGAGGTGACCGATTTAGCGGTGAAACCAGAAGGTTGAACGCCAGTAGTTGAGGGCTCTCCTCCACCCTCTGGGGCACCGATTGGGTCTTCAGGCGTAGCAGTGGGGACTGGAGTCTGTTCCATGAACGCAGTACCCTGTAGCAGTTCTCGCGAGCAACGAGGGAGGCGCAAAAATACGGACTTCGGTAGCCACTCCACGGCCCCGGTTCAACATTGGGCCAGAGGAGGCAGGCGGAGTGGAGATTCAGAGTCTCTTTACAAGGGCTTCCGCGAAGGCGGCAATCCTGAGGTGGGAGGCAACCGACCTGGCTGGGATGGCGTAATTTTGTAGAACTCTAGTGCCGCCTAGAGAGCGGCGGTACGGTTGTCCCACAGCCAGGGAAGAGCATGGCTACAGTACCTCATCGGCGACTGTACGAAACGACGGCCATCATCAACGCGGCGCTGGAAGACGCTGACATCCGTGCTACGATCGACCGCTTCAAGGAGTACATCGAGTCTCACGGTGGTGAGATCCAACTCTTCTACGAGCTCGGGAAGCGGCGCCTTGCGTACCCAATCAAGAAGCGCAACACTGGCTACTACGTCTATGCTGCATATGAAGCCCATCCGACAGCGCTGCCGCTGCTGGAGCGCTTGTTCCTGCTGGAGGAGAACTTCCTGCGGCATCTTACCCTTCAGATCGACCCTGAGGTCCTCCAGTACCGGCGCCAGCATCCACCACAGAGTGGCCAGCTTGTGCCGGAGACACCACGCGTAGAGGCGGCTGAGGAAGAGGAACTTGCGGAGGTAGAAGGCGAGGAAGTGGAAGGCGAAGAAGCCGAGGAGGAGGTGTAGCACGATAGGGAGGGAGTCCAATGCGCGTCATCCTGCGACAGGACGTTGAGAAGCTAGGGAAGATGGGCGAGATTGTGGAGGTCAGCGACGGCTTTGCCCGGAACTACCTCATCCCTCGAGGGCTTGCCTACTTTGCTTCGGAAGCGGCGTTGCGCCGATTGGAGCAGGAGAAGCAGCAGTACCTGAGGCGCCTCGAACGCGAACGCCTCAGCGCGCAGCAGTTGGCCGAACGCCTGAAGGAAATCGTCGTGACCATCCCCATGCGGGTTGGGGAGGAAGGACGCCTATTCGGTTCGGTGACTCCACAGATGATTGCCGACGGTCTCCAGCTCCATGGCTTCACAATCGACCGGCGCGCGATCATCATCGAAGAGCCCATCCGATCTCTTGGCACCTTTGAGGTCAAAGTCCGGCTCCATCCGGAGGTAGTAGGGGTCGTTCAGGTGTGGGTGACGAGCGCCGAAGAATAAGGTGCAGACTGGGGCAACAACGGGGCTCCGCCTCCTCCTCGTTGGCGGAACAGGAGGGTTGGGACGCCGGATCATTCCTGCCTTGACGCAGCATGGCTACCAAGTCCGACTCCTCGTGCGGTCGCTGTCGAGAGCTAAGGGGCTGTTTCCGGAGGAAGTGGAGTACTACGTGTGGGATCCGCAGCGGGAGCTGCCTTCGGTAGTCCTTGAGGGTGTTTGGGGGATTCTCAACTTGGCTGGTGCTCCCATCGTCCATCGCTGGACTCAAGCATACCGCCGGCTCATCCTACAGAGTCGGGTCGGGACGACACAGCGGCTAGTACAGGCACTATGCGAGGCGTCGCATGCGGTGAAAGTATTCCTTTCAGTCTCAGCCGTGGGCTACTACGGCAACCGGGACGACGAGCTATGCCGAGAAACTACACCTCCAGGGACGGATTTCCTGGCGCAGGTCTGCCGAGAATGGGAAGAAGCTGCGCTAAAGGCAGCAGGCCGGGTCCGAGTCATCATCCCACGACTGGGGGTCGTCTTGGACCGGCAGGCCGGGTTCTTGCCTAGGCTCTTGCCGACATTCCGGGTGTTCCTGGGAGGCACCATAGGCAGCGGGCAGCAGTGGATATCCTGGATCCATTGGAGCGATGTCGTGTCGTTCATGCTGTGGGCGCTTCAGACTCCAGCTGTTCAAGGGGTGTACAATGCCGTAGCACCTTCTCCGGTGCGCTTCCAAGAGTTCTGCCAGACCTTGGGGCGTTTGCTCCGACGCCCCTGCTGGCTTAGAGTCCCGACTTGGGCACTCCGACTGCGGTATGGGGAGTTAGCCGATGCTCTCAGCTTCAGCCAGCGTGTAGTACCCGAGAGAGCCTTGGCGGAGGGGTTTAATTTCCGCTTCCCGACGCTGGAAGCAGCCTTGAGGGCTGAGCTGGATGGGAATAGCGAGCCGTAGGCTAACAGCGCGGCAGAGACAAAAGCCCTCTGTCCTTCGTCACAACGCACACGGTGCGGCCCTCGATGGTGAGAGATATGGTGCGGGTCATCTTGAAGTCGAAGCTCCAACGGCTGAAGGTGACGGCGGCAAATCTGCTCTACGAAGGTAGCCTCGGGTTAGATGCCGACCTCATGGAGGCAGCCCTTCTGGTACCATACGAGCAGGTGACCGTGCTCAACGTTAACAACGGCGAACGGTTGGAGACGTACGTGATCCCAGAGCCGCGAGGGAGTGGGATAGTATGCCTCAACGGGCCGGCAGCGCGGAAGGGGGTCGTGGGGGATGAACTCGTGGTGCTCTCGTATGCCTTGCTAACGGAGGCTGAGCTGCCAGGACACACCCCTGTAGTGGTGACTGTGGACGAACACAACCGCATGCTCCGCCGCTCGCTCCTGGAGGTTGCTCATGCAGTGGACCCGCAGGGATGAGCGGAATCGCTGTAGTGGTACTGGCAGCTGGAAAGGGGAAGCGCATTGGGGATGCGGGTCTGCCGAAGGTACTCTTGCCGCTGAAAGGACGGCCGCTGCTATCGTACGTACTCGCAGCGGTGCTTCCCTTGCAGCCGCAGCGACTCGTCGTCGTTGTCGGTTTTCGAGGGGAAGAGGTAGCAGCATTTCTCCAGCAGCACTGTCCGCAAGCTGAGGTTGTCTGGCAGTCTGAGCAGCTCGGGACGGGTCATGCCGTTCTCCAGACGAGAGGCGTTCTGGAGGGGTTTACTGGCACCGTCGTGATCCTCCCCGGTGATGTGCCGCTGGTGCAGTACGAGACACTCCGCGTGTTTGTGGACTTCCACCTGCGCGTGGGGAATGCCGTGACAGTTTTGACGACTCAGGTCCCGCAGCCCACAGGCTACGGCCGTATCCTTCGGGATGTCACGGGGAGGATTGTGCGAATTGTGGAAGAGCGTGATGCAACGCCGCAGGAGCGGGAGATTCGTGAAGTCAACACTGGGATCATTGCCGCACAGGCTCCCATGCTTTTCAGGCTGCTGCCTCGGCTGAGCCGGCAGAATGCCCAGCAGGAGTACTACCTCACGGACATCGTGGCTCTGTGTCGTGATGAGGAGCAGCCCGTTGGAGCATGGTGTGCTCCGCGATGGCAGGAATTCCAAGGCATCAATACTCTTGCGGAGCTGGCGTATGCAGAAGAGCTGCTGGAAAGTCACTACCAGGAGCAGCCAGCCGCTTGATGTTGAGTTGGTGTCTCACCGCGAACGGTCCGTCGGATGCCGTTGCTGATTCTGCTACGTCACGGAGAGTCGGAGTGGAACCGGCAGAATCGCTTCACAGGCTGGATTGATGTGGATCTCTCGCCTCGCGGGGAGGCCGAAGCACGCCAGGCAGGTGAGCTTCTGCGGCCCTACCCGATTGACCTCATCTTCACTTCAGCGCTGCGCCGAGCGTGGCGGACGGCGGAGATTGTGCGGAGCGTCCTCGGGCGTCCCGAACTCCCCATAGAGCGCTCGGAAGCGCTCAACGAACGCCACTACGGTCAGCTCCAGGGGATGAACAAGGACGAGGTCCGGCAGCGTTACGGCGAGGAACAGTTCCGACTCTGGCGGCGTAGCTATGACGTAGCTCCGCCTGGAGGGGAGTCACTTGCTGACACCCAGCGCCGGGTGATACCGTACTACTACGAGCGCATCCTTCCGGCCCTCCGTGAGGGGAAGAACGTGCTCATCGTTGCCCACGGGAACTCGTTGCGGGGCCTCTTAATGGAGCTGGAGGGCATCCCACCGGAGCAAATCCCAGCGGTGGAGGTTCCTACGGGGGTGCCGTACGTGTACGAGCTGGAAGAGGGGACATTGGCAGTGCGGTGCCGAACAGTGCTGCAGCCACAGCTGACAGGGGTAGAATGAGGAGCCGTTGGTGCGTGTGGGTGTGGATGGGCTGTGCAGTTGCTGCCCAAGGAATGACGGCGCAGACGGCCTTACTGAGCCTCCTTCGGCAGGAGTTGGAGCGGAACTTTGCAGTCCTGCGCCAACAGCCACAGCCAGCGTACTACATCGGCTACCAGGTGACACAGCTCCAGACGACGGTCCTTGAGGCGCAGGCGGGAAAGTTGCGACGCTCTGCACAGCAGCATTCTCGGTGGCTGGATGTAGACGTGCGGGTCGGGAGCTACGAGCTGGATAATACCCGTCCGCTGCAGGAGGCCTGGAGCTTCGTAGACCGGTCCGGAGCAGTTCAGCTTCCCTTGGGAGACGACGCCCAAGCCCTGCGGCACCTCCTCTGGCAGGCTACGGCCGACGCATACGAGCGGGCGGCCGAGCGGTATGCAAAAGTCATTGCAAGCCGCAGCGTTCGGGTTCAAGAGGGGGATAGCGTCCCTGACTTCTCTCGAGAGCCGCCTCAGCGGCGTCAGCGGCTCGTTCCGCCGCTGCGGCTGGATACATCCCTCTGGGCCCGGCGTCTACGCGAGCTTTCGGCATCCTTTGCCCCCCATCCCTGGATCTACTCCCATCGGATCACTCTCCAGGCGACTTCGGCACAGAAGTTCTTGGTGAACTCGGAGGGCACGGAATTGGCCTGGGGGGAGAACAGCATCTTCCTGACGATTGCTGCCCAGACCCGGGCAGACGATGGCATGGAGTTGCCTTTGTATCGCGCCTACTTTGCCTTTCGGCCCGAGGAGCTGCCGAGCCCCGACAGCATCCGTGCCGACATAGAGAGCATGATTGAGCTCCTGCGTCGCCTCCGCGAGGCTCCGGTGCTCGAAACCTACTCTGGACCAGCAATCCTCAGCGGGGAGGCTGCTGGAGTCTTCTTCCACGAGATTCTCGGGCATCGGGTGGAAGGGCATCGGCAGAAAGACCCGCAGTCGGCTCAGATGCTCCGCGATCTGCTGGGCAAGCAGATCCTACCGCCGTTTCTAGACGTCATCTTCGACCCAACGCGCCGGTATCGCGATGGAATACCGTTGGCAGGCAGTTACGAGTTCGACGACGAAGGAGTACCGGCACAGCAGGTCGTAGTCGTGGAGCGGGGGGTGCTGCGTAACTTCTTGATGAATCGGACGCCGATTGCGGAGTTTCGGCGTTCCAATGGGCACGGGCGGCGGCAGCCCGGGGCCCAGGTTGTGGCGCGACAGTCCAACCTGCTGGTGGTAGCCCATCAGAGCCTTTCACCGCAGGAGTTGCGCGAGCGTTTGCGCGAGGAATGCCGACGCCAGGGTAAAGACTTCGGCCTTCTCTTCAAGGTCGTGGAAGGCGGTTTCACGTTCACGACACGCACCATTCCAAACGCTTTCAACGTCATGCCGCTGGTGGTCTACCGAGTCTACGTCGATGGGCGGCCGGATGAGCTGGTGCGTGGGGTTGACCTCATCGGGACCCCGCTGACAACCTTCGCCAACATTATTGCAGCTGGCTCGGACATTGGAGTCTTCAATGGGCTCTGCGGGGCTGAGTCAGGGAACATCCCTGTCTCGGCAAGCTCGCCCAGCTTGCTGGTCAGCCGCATCGAGGTCCAGAAGAAGGCGAAGTCCGACGAACGCCTGCCCATTCTGCCTCCACCGTCGGTTCAGTCTCCGTAGTGGCGCTATGAGATACTTGCTCTTGCTGTGTGGTGTGCTCTCGGTCTGCGCGGCGCAAGTGTGGCAGCCGCCGCGGACGGAGATGGTCTTTCGGGCGATGGAACAAGAGCTCCGGCGAGCACAGCAGAACTTGCGCTCTGAGGGTGCTCCCGCCCCGTACTACATTGAGTATCGGCTCCAATACCGAGCAGCCTTGGTGGCACAAGCGGTGCTGGGTGAGCTTGTGGAGTCGAACGAGAGTCAGCGAGCGACGCTGACGGTTGCCGTGCGGATAGGAACTCCGGAGCTTGACAACACGAATCTGGCAGCCCCAAGCTTTCTGCTCTTCGGTGGTGCTTCGCCTCGCGAGACCTATCGGCAGCGAACCATCCCGATAGAGCTGAGCGATACTCTGCTGCGGCGCGAACTATGGCTGGCTACGGATGCAGCCTACAAGGATGCCGTCGAGCAGTATGGGCGGAAGCTGAACATCTTGCGCAGTCAACTGCGGCGAGATACTACCCCCGATTTCCGCTTGCTACCTGCGGAGGAGTTGTTCGATACACTCGCTGTCTCCACCTTCCCCAGAGCGCTGGCAGAGCGCCTCTGTCGTGAGCTCTCGGCAATCTTCCGGCAGTACCCGGAGTTTACGGCGTCGGCCGTCAGTTTCGAGTACCTGCCTACCCAGACCTGGTATGCCAACACCGAGGGGCGGAGGGCAGTGAAGACCGAGCTCTTCACAGGTCTGGAAGTCGTTGCCTACGCCCAAGCGAACGATGGGACACTCCTGGCGCAGTACTACTCCGCCTATGCTCGAACACCAGCGGAGCTGCCTTCGTTGGACTCCCTACGGCAGGCTGTAACTGAGGTGGCACAGCGTCTTCGGGCTCAGCGATCGGCATCGGCATTGGAAGAGACGTACGTTGGTCCCGTACTCTTCGAGGGGCGGGCTGCTGGCGAGCTCATCGCTCAGGTACTCGTTCCGCAGCTCCTTCTCCATCGGGAGCCCCTGTCGGATGCACCAGTCTTCACGACGAGGGCTCAAGGGTTGGCACGTCGTATCGGTAGTCGCATCCTTCCGGAGTTCCTCTCGCTGCGAGCAGCCCCCTGCCAGCGATGGTTTCGGCAGACTCCCCTCGTGGGGTCCTACTGCGTGGACGATGAGGGGGTGAGGGCGAATACGGTACAGGTCGTAGAGAAAGGCGTACTGCGACAGCTTCTCAGTACCCGAGTGCCGACACGGTGGTTGGCTCGCTCGAACGGGCATAACCGTGCCGGGGCCCCCATGGTGGGTGTGCTGGAGCTCATCCCGGGCGAGGGGAGCGGCTCTGTGCTGGAGCGTCAGCAACTGCGACAGTACTTCCTTCAGCTACTGCGCCAGAGGGAACTCCCATACGGCATCCTGGTCCGCTCTGTGATGAACCTCAACATCGCGCAGACGGTGCTAGCCCGGGCAAGTTTGGGGAAGTATCCAAGCTTTGCGCGAGAAGGGAGCCTACCGATAGTAGCGGCATTCCGGGTCTACCCCGATGGGCGGGAAGAGCTCTTGCAGCCCTGTGATGCGGTGGGGATCACTGTGCGGTCGCTGCGGGATATTCTGGCAGTATCGCGAGAGCAGACGCCCTACAACTACCTTGCTCCGGCTGCGGCTGCCGGCAGCGAGGTACCGTATCTGCCGGTGAGTATCGTCACGCCTGATATCGTCCTGGAGGAGGTTGAGGTACGCCCGCGTGAAGGCAGCGTCCCCAAGCCACCATTGGTCTCTCCGCCATTCATCGAGCGGCGGTAGGTTGCGGTAGCCGGAGGGTGCGCTGAGTTCGCTAAGTTTGGGGTAGACTGTGCCGCAAACAGAGGAGTGCTGACGATGGTAGAATTCCTCGCAGACGCGGTGGGCTTGGTGGTCGTGGCCGCGGTATTGCTCCTGGTGCTACCGGTTGTGCTGCTGGTCTTGGCAATCGTGGGGGTAGTAGTCATAGGGGCAATAGTGCTCGCGGCGGTAGCATCTGCGGTTGGGCTCGGCGCTGCACTCTTCGCGGTAGCGTCGTCGGAGGCCTTGCCGCTCGTGGTAGAGGGATGGGGTCAGCGGGATAACCAGGTGTACTGGCGCACTGAAGGGTCGGTCGGGCGTGCACAGAGCTTCCTTGGTGGATGGTGTGCAGCAGAGTGTGATGACCGGCAGGCTCCATACGCTGTAGGCGGTTTCCTAAGCTGCTACTGTACATGCTCCTCGGAGAGTGCTACGCCTCGGGAACTTCCAAGCATAGACGCACAACGGCGGCGGCTGGCGAATCGCTTCGTCCAGTGGGCTCAGAGTCAGTCGAGCCCCGCACTCCGGGAATTGGGACGGGCTGCTGAAGCCGTCCTAGCAGCGTATGACGCCGGGGATCGGCGTCGCTTTGAGGCTGCGGAACGGCGCTTCTGGACGCTGTGGATAGGGCTCGCTCCACAAGACTGGAAAGCAGCTGCCGAGTGGCGGCAGAAGCATGTTTCGATCTGGTCTATGCTCCTCTGGCTCTTTCGTCCAAGCGAGTCTGGACAATCGGAGCCCTCGGAGGCGGCCCAGTATCCGCAGGACTCCCCGTAATTTTATCCAGCTTCGGGAAGGTCCCGTAGCCTAGTGGCCAGGCAGAGGTCTGCAAAACCTCGTACGGCGGTTCGAATCCGCCCGGGACCTCAGGGGGAAAGGATATTCCAAGCACGGGCACATGGTTGGGACG
>JBCNUX010000010.1:0-53027 GCA_039630485.1 Chlorobiota bacterium
CAAGTGGGATCGTTGCGCCTGCTTGACAGAGGCTGTAGACGCCATCGGTGTGCCAGAATTGCTGCGGTGACAGGGGGTACGGCGTAATATTGCACCGTGCAGAAGGGTGCCACAGCGTGTTGATGGGCATGCGGAAACAAATGCTGCCATTTGTTGTGTTGGTGCTCACTGGGGCTCTCGGATGGGCGCAGCCTCGGCCGTTGCCTCCTGCTCCGCCAACGCTGGAAGTCCCGATGGTTCCCTTGCAGGGAGCCGCGGTCGCTGTAGACCCACGGATTGAGGAGCGCCTCCAGCGTGCTCGGGACCTGCTGCCCATCGAAGGTGTGTGGGTGCTCCGCCTAGAGAGCTTCGATACCACGGGTGGGGATATCCGAATGGTCCGCGACGACTACACTGTCCAGCTCCTCATTGCCCGCATGCAGGAAGGGAGCGAGGAGCCAATTTCGGCAACGATCATCAGCTCGCAGAGCCAGCGGCTGCCCACAGGGTCAGTGGTTGCCACCTTCCAGCCGACGGCGGACTCGACACTGTACATTGCCGAATGGCTCTTCCCGGGTTGGCGTGTTGCCCGTAGCGAGCTGAAGCTGGAGGGGAGTGCCGTCGCCACGGCAGAGATCCGCGATGTGCCGCGCTATCCCCTGGTGGCCACGGTCCGAATGGTCAAGCTGCGTCCACGCCCGTGGCAGCGGGTGCCGGCAGGGCGCTGAATATCAGAGCCTCCCCGTTCGTCTTTGGAGGCGGTGTCAGTAGTTAGCAGCAGGACCTCTATGGAGTGGACTTCCCACCGGGTTCGGCAGTCGTTTCTGGACTTCTTCGCCGAGCGTGGGCATCGGATCGTGCCGAGTGCACCGGTTATTCCGCACGGTGATCCGACGCTGCTGTTCACCAACGCAGGAATGAACCAGTTCAAGGACGTCTTCCTCGGGCTAGGCAAGCGTGACTACACGCGGGCAGCCGATACGCAGAAGTGCATTCGCGTCAGTGGCAAGCACAACGACCTGGAGGAGGTGGGGTACGACACGTACCACCACACCTTCTTTGAGATGCTCGGCAACTGGAGCTTCGGCGACTACTACAAAGCCGAGGCCATCGCTTACGCCTGGGAGCTGCTGACCCAGGTCTGGAAGCTACCTCCGGAGCGGCTCCACGCCACGGTCTTCCGCACCGACGATGAGGCCTACGAACTCTGGCGCCGTTACCTGCCTGCGGAGCGTATCCATCGCTTCGACGAGAAGGACAACTTCTGGGAGATGGGCGATACGGGCCCCTGCGGGCCGTGCACGGAGATCCACTACGACCGCACGCCAGACTTGAGTGGTGGCCGGCTGGTGAACGCTGGTACCCCGCTGGTCATGGAGGTCTGGAACCTCGTCTTCATCCAGTACAACCGTCGCGCTGATGGCAGCTTGGAGGAGCTGCCGGTCAAGCATGTGGATACGGGCATGGGTCTGGAGCGGATCTGTGCGATTCTGCAGGGGGTGGACTCCAACTACGATACCGACCTCTTCGTGCCGCTCATTCGGCGGATTGAGGAGCTCAGCGGACGGCGATACCCGCGGGAGGATGTGCGCCATCCCGATGGCATCGCCATGCGGGTTATGGCGGATCACATCCGGGCTCTGTCGTTTGCGATTGCCGATGGTGCGCTACCGGGCAATACGGGCCGGGGCTACGTCCTGCGGCGTATCCTCCGGCGGGCAGAGCGCTTCGCCCGTACCCTGGGCTTCCAGGAGCCCGTGCTCTGGCGCTTGGTGTCGGTACTGGTCTCCATCATGGGCGATCCCTTCCCAGAGCTGCGCCAGCATCAGCGGACAATCGAGCAGGTCATCGAGGCTGAAGAGGTAGCCTTCCTCCGCACGCTGGACCGCGGGTTGCAGCTCTTTGAGGAGGTCGTTGGGCAGGTGCAGCAGCGAGGTGAGCGTGTGATCCCCGGGGAGGTTGCCTTTGAGCTCTACGACACATACGGCTTCCCGCTGGACTTGACCCAGCTCCTGGCCCGTGAACGTGGGCTGACGGTTGACACCGAGGGCTTCCAGCACCTTATGGAAGAGCAGCGCCAGCGCTCTCGTCAAGCGCAAAGGGTACATCACGTGGAGGTCCACCTGGCCCCTGCAGCGCAGCAGCTCCGCACAGAGTTTACGGGCTACGAGGAGCTGGAGACAGAGTCCACCGTGCTCTACGTGGAGGGCAACCACGTCGTGCTGGAGCGGACGCCGTTCTACGTAGAGGCTGGCGGACAGGTCTCGGATACAGGGCAGTTAGTGGTGGGTGGGTCCCGGTACGCTGTGGAGGACGTGCGCCGCGTAGGCGAGGCAGTTGTGCACATCTGTGCCAGCGAGGTTGAGCCACTGGTCGGGGAGCGGGCCATCGCCCAAGTGGACCGCCGGCGCCGCTGGGCAATCATGCGGAACCATTCGGCAACCCACCTCCTGCACGAGGCACTGCGGCGCGTCCTTGGCCCTCACGTCCAGCAGGCAGGTTCCCTTGTGGCTCCTGATTACCTCCGCTTCGACTTCTCCCACTTCGGCAAGGTAGAGCCAGCCCAGCTCCGGGACATAGAGGCGCTGGTCAACGAGAAGATTCGCGAGTCCATCCCCGTAGAGACCCGGATCATGCCGTTGGAGCAGGCCCGCAAGCTGCCGAACGTCAAGATGTTCTTCGCCGACAAGTACGGCGACATCGTCCGTGTCGTCATCATGGACGAGCGCTTCTCCGTAGAGCTCTGCGGGGGGACGCACGTGCAGAATACCAGCCAGATTGGCGCGTTCGTGTTGACGGCCGAAGACGCCGTTGCGGCGGGCGTCCGCCGTGTGGAGGCTGTCACTGGCGAAGGTGTTGAACGGTACGTGGAGCAGCTCCGGCAGCGGATAGAGGAACAGCAGCGGCATGCTGAACAGTTGGCTGAGCAGCTCCAACGCTTGCAACGAGAGCTGGAGCGGATGCAGTTGGAGCGCGAGCGTGCGCGGATTCCCGACTTCCTCGCCCGTGCCCGCTCTGCCAATGGCATTCGGGTCGTTGCCGAACGCGTTGCCCTGGAGTCCATGGAGCAGCTCAAAGCGCTGGCGGATCAGGTCCGAGCTGCTTTGGGGACCAGCGGAATCGCTGTGTTGGCCACCGTCAGCGAGGGCAAGGTCCACTTGGTCTGCGTTGTCACGCCGGACTTAACGGAGCGGTATCCTGCCGGGAGGCTGGTAGCCCGGATTGCCCAAGAGCTTGGTGGAGGCGGAGGTGGCCGGCCCCATCTGGCAACTGCTGGCGGACGGCATCCGGAGAGGCTTCCAGACCTCTTCCAGCGCCTTCCAGACCTCATCGCCTCCTTCGGCGCAGAGGCAGTGCAGGCCTAAGCCTGCTCTCCCATCAGGGCGCAGATAGCGGCAACGGAGACGATATCCTCCCACCGACAACCGCGCGAAAGGTCGCAGTACGGCCGCCGGAGGCCCTGCACGATTGGTCCCAGTGCTTGTGCTCCGGCCAGGCGTTCTGTGAGCTTGTATGCGATGTTCCCGGCGTCCAGGTTAGGGAAGATGAGCACGTTGGCACGCCCGGCAACGGGAGAGCTTGGGGCTTTACGAGCTGCGACCTCTGGCACCAGCGCGGCATCGCCCTGCAGCTCCCCATCGGCCAAGTACTGCGGGTAGCGTGTTCGGAAGAGCTGTACGGCCCGCTGCACCTTCTCCACCATCGGATGCTGAGCGCTGCCTTTGGTGGAGAAGGACAGGAAGGCGATGCGAGGCTCGGTGCCCACCACGTGCTCTACATTCCGCGCAGTGCAGTAGGCAATCTCCGCCAGCTCCTCTGAGCTGGGGTCGGGGACTACGCCTGCATCGGCGTACGTCAGCACTCGGTCGGGGAAGAGCATGAGGAAGTAGCTGCTGACGATGCTGATGCCGGGGGCCATCCCAACGGTCCAGAGCGCAGCTCGGAGGACCTCCGCGGTTGCAGAGAGTGAGCCTGCCACACAGCCGTCTACTTCGCCGGAGTCCAACAGCATGCCAGCGAAGACCAACGGATGGAGGACCTGCCGATAGGCCTCCTCCAGCTCCATTCCCTTGTGCTGGCGGCGTTCCCAGAGCCGACGGGCGAAGGTGTCCAGGAGTGCCGAGCGCTGCGGTTCGATGATTGGGATGTCTCCCAGCGCGATACCGTAGTGGGTGGCCACTCGGTGGATGGCCTCAGCATGTCCTACCAACAAGGGCTCCACGATCCCCTGGTCCCGCAAGTAGCGGGCAGCGCGGAGTGTACGCTCATCCTCAGCGTCGGGGAAGGCAATGCGGCGGCGCAGTGCTGCCGCACGGGCGTGTAGCTGCTGCAGGAATTCCGGATTCATGGGAGCGGCAGGATGCTGACCGTTCCGACCGGCAGCGGGGCCTGGAGCTGTGGTTCAGCCCGGGTTCCGGTTGCTACGATGAGCTTGGGGGTGTCGTCTGCAGTGAGCACCCACAGCTCGTCGCGAGCCGGGACGCTCCGGAGCTGCCGGATGCTCCATCGCTGGAGGAGGCGGAGGCCGCTGCGGGAGCGGATGTCCACCCGTAGCAGCCCCTGCGATGTGCCGATGAAGGCGAAGTCATCGGCTGTCGTCACCAGCCCCGTGATGCGTGTGCGTGCAGAGTCGGCTACCGAGTGGTAGACCGGCAGGCTCGCCAGGAGGCGGAGCGGTGAGAGTCCGACGAAGCTGAGTCGTGGAGCGCGGGGGGCCAGACCGTCATCGCCGCTGCCGGCGCTGAGGATGACGAGTTCCGTGCCGTTGGCCCGAAGGGCGGCGAAGCGTGGCGAAGGTGGCAGCTCCAGCGAGTCTACCAATCTCTCGGTCCGCGTGTCCAGGACGAGAAGCCGAGAGTGCTGCTCCTCCAGCATGTAGAGGAGCGGTCCGACGGGCAGAGCATGCCGAGTCGTACCGGGTACCGGCAGCGTCCGAACGAGCCGGAGCTGTAGGAGGTCGAGGATGCTGAGCATCCTGACTCCGTCATGCCAGACGTAGCCCGTGGTCGCGTTCGGGAACGCCAATCCTGCAGGTGGGGCAGGGAGGGGAATGAGGGCCTGCTGTCGGTAGGATTCGGCGTCCAGCACGGCCAGGGTGTTTGCCTGGAGGAGAAGGTAGAGGCTGTTGCGGAAGGCCACGACATCACGGATTGGAGCCGGCGGGGGCGTGCCGTTGGCCTCTCCGTAGGCATCGGCAAGCAGAACCTGTCCCCCTGGCTCTTGCCGCACCTGCAGCGTAGAGGCATCGGTGAGCAGTAGGAAGCGCCATTGCGGTGGGGCGCTGTCGTAGAAGGGTTCCTTTCCGCAGCCCAAGAGGAGGGCCCACGCGATGGCGGCCAGCCACCTCATCCGGCCGCATCCGGCAGGCGTGCCACCAGCTCGCTGACCAGTAGAGTCATCTTCGGCTCGGCCTCCCGCGCTGCCTGCAGCACGTCCTCTAACGAGAGCGGCTGCAGCGCGTCGGGGAAGCATTCGTCGGTGAGGATGGAAAGCCCGAAGACCTCCATCCCCATGTGCCGGGCGACGATGACCTCCGGCACGGTGCTCATCCCAACGGCATCGGCGCCGATGAAGCGCAGGAAGCGGTACTCAGCACGGGTCTCCAAGCTTGGCCCGCTCAGCGCTACGTAGACGCCCTCCTGCACCTTCAGCCGCAACTCCAGGGCCAGTTCCTCTGCCAGCGCAATCAAGCGCCGAGAGTACGGCTCGCTCATGTCGGGAAAGCGTGGGCCAAGCGAGTCGTCGTTGGGGCCAATGAGCGGGTTGTCGCCCATCAGGTTGATGTGGTCCACGATGATCATGAGGTCACCGCGGCGGAACAGGGGGTTGAGCGCCCCTGCAGCGTTCGAGATGATGAGCGTTCGCACTCCCAGGGCGTAGAGGACGCGCACGGGGAAGGTGACCTGCTGCAGCGTGTAGCCCTCGTACCGATGGAAGCGCCCCTGCATGGCGACCACTGGGCGTCCCTGGAGGTGGCCGAAGATGAGCCGCCCGCGGTGCGATTCTACCGTTGCGACAGGGAAGTGTGGGATGTTCTCGTACGGGATGGCGCACTCCTGCTCGATGCGCTCGGCCAGCTCCCCCAGGCCCGTGCCGAGGATGATGCCGATGGCAGGCCTGAGGGAGGTCGTCAGTTGGATGACTTCCACGGCATCCTGCATATGCTGGCGGAGGAGCGAGACGGGTTGGCTCATGGCAGCCTCTCGTGCGAAGGTGTGGCAACGACTTGCTTCGGAGAACGTCCGCCGAAGAGGGCTGTACCGATGCGTAGGAGCGTGGCTCCTTCCTCCACGGCGAGTTCATAGTCGGCACTCATGCCCATGGAGAGGTGCGGGAAATCCTCGGGCGAGCTGCCGTAGCGCTGCCGCAGCTCATCCCGAAGGTGGCGCAGGAGGCGGAACTCCTGCCGCACACGCTGAGCCTCCGCTAGCGCTGGAATCGTCATTAGCCCAAGGAGGCGCACCGAACGTAGCTGGAGCACTGCTTCGGCAAGCTGGAACACTGCTTCTGGCTGGCACCCGTGCTTGCTCGTCTCCCCGGACGTGTTCACCTGCAGCAGGATGGGCACGACGACGCCGTGCTGCTCACCCCAGCGATTGAGCGCTTCCGCAGCGCGCTGTGAGTCGACTCCATGGATGAGCGCAGCAATGGGTGCGATGAGCTTGACCTTGTTGGTCTGTACGTGCCCGATGAAGTGCCATTCTGCTTCGTACCCCCGCTGCCGGAGGTAGTCCGCCTTCCGATGCATCTCTTGGGCGTAGTTCTCCCCGAAGCAGCGGATGCCGGCTTGGATGGCCAGTTCTGCGAGCTCCGGTGGGTGGCCTTTGGAGACAGCGACGATGCGGATGTCGGCAGGGTCGCGTCCAACACGGCGTGCGGCCTCCGCGACTCGCCGCAGTAGTTCTTGCCAGCGGCTGCGGAGCAGCTCAACCGATGTCTCCGGTGGTGCCATCGCCTCTGCAAAAATAGGGTCATGCGGCCTCTCCTCTCGGACGCTCCCAGGCGCTGACCAAGACGCAGGCGACGGCGTCGCTGGTGACGTTCACCACCGTGCGGCTCATATCCAGCAGCCGATCTACGGCTACGATGAGGGCCAGTCCCTCTTGGGGTAGCCCCAGGTTCTGGAGGATGAGCACCAGCATGACGATGCCTGCCCCGGGCACGGGCGCCGCCCCTACGGAAGCGGCCACCGCCATGGCGATGAGTGCCAGCAGTGCCCCGAAGCCAAGCTCGATGCCGTAGAGCTGGGCAATGAAGAGTGTCGCCACCGCCTGGTAGAGGCTCGTGCCGTCCATGTTGACGGTAGCGCCCAGCGGGAGCACGAAGCCAGCAATGTCATCCCGTATCCCCAAGCCGTGGCGGCAGACGTGGAGCGTCGTCGGCAGCGTAGCCGCACTGGAGCTTGTCGAGAAGGCAACGACCTGCGCCGGGAAGAGCGCTCGGTAGAACTCCCGCACCGACTTCCCTGCCAAGAGCCGCAGCGCCAGTGGGTAGGCCAGCCCCAGCATGAGTCCGAGGCCCAGCAGGACCGAGAGGCTGTACGCGCCGAGCGCTGAGAGCAGCGACCAGTCCATCCGCAGTCCCGCCATGAGCGCGAAGACCCCCACGGGCGCCATCCGCATGACGATGTTCACGAGTGCCAGCAGTCCGGCCAAAAAGGCCTGGAGCAGTTGGCGCAGCGGAGCAATCTGCTCTGCCGGAACCGTCGTCAGCGCTATGCCGAAGAGCAGCGTGGCTAGGATGACCTGCAACATCCGGCGGTTGTCCTGCGCGGAGGCCAAGAAGTTCTCTGGCACGAACTCCACCACCACTTGCAGCGGGCTTTTCTGCTGAAGCTCTTCGGCCACGCTCCGGCGCTCGGCCAGGGCCTGTTCGTAACGCTCCTGGAACCGCTCCCGCTGTTCGACGGAGGCGAGTGTACCCGGGCGCACGACGCTTGCCACACCGATGCCGACCAAGATCGCCGCGACCGTGGAGGCCAAGTAGTACGCCACAGTCCGCCCTCCCAAGCGCGACAGCCGCGCAAGGCTCCCAACCCCGGCCACTCCTTCCAGCAGGGAGACCACCACCAGCGGCAGGGCTAACAGCTTGAGCAAGTTCAGGAACAGCGTCCCCAGCGGAGCAATCCAAGCGGTGGTGAACGCTTCCAGCCCCAGCACCGGCTGGAGTAGGCTCCATGCAGTACCGGCCACGAAGCCGAGCACGATCTGCAACGGGAGCGAGAGTCGGCGAGGCATGCTCTACAGTGTCGCCGTCACGCTGAGGCTCAGCCCGTTTGCAGCAGGCATGTAGCGGCAGACCCCTCCGACGCAGACGATCCCTGCCCGCTGGCGCCCGTAGCCCAGCACCAGCTTGAAGCGTTGGAGGAGGAGCGTCACGGCCGCGCTAGGGTAGTGGAAGCGGGCGCTGCGGTCGGGATTGCCGTAGTTGTACTCGTCCCACACGGTCACGGCCAAGCGCGGTGCCAGCGAGTACTCCAGCAGCGCAAAGAGCCAGCGGCCGTGGTCCTGGCGGGTCCAGAGGTGCTGCAGCTCCGCGCGCACGGTCTGCCGCGGCGCGAACGTGTAAGCGACGTCGGCAATGGCAATCCAGGTCCAGATGAGCCCGTAGCCGCGCACGCCTTCGGAGACATCGCGGTTGTAGATCTGCCGCGTGAGATGGACCGTACTCCGGAGCCGCGGAGTCCAGCTCACGGTGTGCTCGGCAACGAACTCTTCCAAGTAGAGCTGCCTGCCGATTCCGGGGAAGCGGCTCCGATAGCGCAGCTCGCCCGTGTGCACGGTGTCCAGCCCGTGGATGCGGCTGTAGCTGAGCGTCAGCGTGCCCCCACCTTCGCCGCCGAGCAGGGACTCCTCCGGCAAGCTGACAATGGCCTCCGCTGCAATCCCGATCTCCCCTCCCGGCTGTGTGGCGTAGGCGTAGAGCGTTGCCAGGCGGTACGTCTGCTGCCGGCTCAGAGGCGGTAGGTAGTTCAGCACCGAGGTGGTCCCCGAAGCCGTCCGGTCGGAGTAGAACGCCATGTTGTCAATCCGCTTGGCCTGCAAGAGGAAGCTCACGGGCGCCAGCTCTCCGGCCAAGGTCACGTAGAGTCCCGTGCCGGGGTTGTACGAGTAGCCGTTGAGTGCCGAGGGGTCGTTGTACTTGTACGCCCACTCTGCCGTCAGCCGCCAGGACTCCCATTGCCACGAGCCGCGGAGGGCATAGGCCAGGACGTTCTCCGGCAGTCGGTAGAGAGGGTCGGTGTCGGGTTGGTACTTGCTGACCACCGATGCTCCCAACTGCCAGGAGAGCGGCGTCCCGATGCCCCAAGCCGATGGGGTCAGCTCCACATCCGCCCCGCGGACGAGTCCCGTCCACTCAAAGAAGCGCCGCTGCCGTGCCACGAAGCCCGTCAGCCGAATCCCTGGCCCATTGTAGCGCAGCCGCACCCCTTCCAGCCCGTTGTCAATCCCCAGGAGGCGTTCTTCGTACGTGCGCAGCACCATCCCGGAGCCGAACTGCTCGTAGAAGCCGCCGACCGTAAGCTGGAAGCGCTCGTCCTGGTACTCCAGCGAGCGGAAGGCAATCCCGGAGCCGGCATACCGGCGGTCGTAGCCCTGGAGTGGTTGCAAGTAGGCCTCATAGCGTAGGCTCACGCTGAATGCGCCCAGCCGGTAGGAGAGCGGAACGTACGCGTTCAGCCCCAGCCGTTCTGGCACCGCAGGAGCTCCGATGGCGCTATCGGCCCGGTACGAGCGAAGCTCAAGCTGCACCCCGCCGCTCAAGGATGCAACGGCCTGCCCGAAGGCGAGGTAGGAGAGGAGGGTGAGGAGTAGGCTGAGGTGCCGTAAGGGCCTCATTTCGCCTGGCTCGGCTGCGAAGTGTCGGAGCGCGTCGGCTGCAAGGTGTCGGGGCGCGTCAGCTCCTTGAGCACGGCGTAGAGGCGCTCCTCGTCCCCAGGCGAGTACGCCTGGTGCTGCCAGACGATGCGTCCGGAACCGTCCAGCACGAAGGAGTGCGGGATGTCGGTCACGTTCATCGCCCGCCGCAGCTCGCTGTTGGGGTCCAGGTAGACGTCGAACTGCCACTTCCTGGCCCGCACCAGTGGAGCGACCTTCGCGCTCGTGCGGGCGTCGTCAATCGAGATAGCCAGAATCTTCACGCCCGTCTCCGCCTGCCACTGTGGGTACAGCTTGTGCAGCGTGGCAAGCTCAACCAGGCAGGGCTTGCACCAGGTGGCCCAGAAGTTGACCACCATCGGCTTGCCTCCATTGTGGAGGGTATCGGCCCGGACGGAGCGACCGTCCAAAGTCTGGAGCGTCACAGCCGGCAACTGCCCCCAGAGCGGGAGCGCTGCCACGACAAGGGCAGCCGAGCGTAGCATTGGCACACCTACAGAAGCCCACATCCACGCCGCAAAATTGCAAATCCCTCCACAGCTCGGAGCACCAGACTACTGGCAGAGCGGTCTGCGGCCCAGCACTGGCCTTCCCCGAAAGCACGCTGAGCCACAGGAACAGCCCTCAACGGGTGTGGGCAGCCTCCACAAGCTCTGCTCCGCCCTCACCGCACAAGCGTCATCCGTCGCGTAGCCACCACCTGCCCGTCCAGCACCAGGCAGTATGCGGCTCTCTAACGTTCAACGGCTACAGCCGTAGCGTCGCTTGCCTGTGCTCGCCACGCTCGGACGGCTCTGTGCGCTACAGCTCCCGGCTCCGCGATCCCGCGCCAGCTCTGTCTGCCCGATGCCTCTCGGGAGGTAGCGCAGGGCAATCGTGGCGCCCTCGACTGGGTTCGGGATGTTCCGCCCCAGCAAGGCGCTCACCCGATCTTCCCATGTTGGCACCACTACCTCCGGAAGCTGCCGTCCTGCGTGTCGTGGACTTGCAATCCCACGCTGGTGATGGCAGGCACACGGTGCAGAATCGCCGTCCTCTCGTTCGGGTTGGGCGTGTTCTCGCCTAGCTGTGGCCCCTGCGCCGCAGTGGCGCGGCCAATCAGCTCAGCTCCTGCACCAGCCGCTCCAACGCCGCCACACGCTGCTCCAGCGCGGTGGTCTTCTTCCTCAGCACAGCGTTCTCCCGCCGCAGCGCCTCAAGCTCCTTCTGCGTGCTCTGCACCACTGCTCCTCCCCGCTCTACCTGCTCCGCCAGCGCCTTGATCCCCAGCAGCGCCACTCCAGCCACATCCGACGCCGCCAACGACGTCCGCACGTCCGAGCTGTTCAACGCCCCCGTCCCAAACGCCTCATGGAAGTCCTCCGCATACGGCCCAATGTGGTACTCCTCCGTCCCCCGGTAGTACCACCCCTCCACCGGCAACCGCCGAATCTTCGCCAACACCTCCTGCGGGTCCAGTGCCACAAACCGGTCCTTCGCAGCACGTGAGCAGGTGTTCGTCCACATGCCCCCTGCCGTCAGATGCGCCCCGTTGCCGTTGGTAGTGTTGGTGCCCACGATGAGAGGATGGTCGTCTGGATTGTCGTGCCGATTGATGATGACCTGCCCCGAAGGGCTTTTGCGCTCTCCACCGAACAGGTACACCCGATGCGAAGCGTTCTCTTTTGGGCTAACGTTCTCTCCGAATACCATCACGTAGTCCGCATTTGCAGTGTTGCCCCGACCTCCTACCACGACGCTGTGCTCGCCGCTGGCGGTGTTGTGCAAGCCCCCACCGACAGTGCTCCAGTCGCCGCTGGCAGTGTTCCCAAAGCCCCCGCCGATGGTGCTGTAAAAGCCGCTGGCAGTGTTTCCAAAGCCCCCACCAACGGTGCTGGCATAGCCGCTGGCAGTGTTCTGTGCACCCCCGCCGACGGTGCTGGCCTGGCCGCTGGCGGTGTTCTTCCGGCCCCCACTAATGGTGCTGGAGTGGCCGCTGGCGGAGTTTTCCCAGCCCCCGCCAACGGTGCTATATAGCAAACCGCTGGCGATATTCTGCGCGCCCCCGCCAACGGTGCTGGCATAGCCGCTGGCGGTGTTCTGATAGCCCCCGCTGACGACGCTGTAAGCACCACTAGCAACCTGAGCAGCATCCTCGCGAGCAGCTTGCAAGTCCACTGCGCCTAAGCCACGCGGATCTCCTCCTGCATCCCGCTGAATGCTCCACGCTGGCGCCACGTTGCCCGGAGGGTTGAGCTGCAACACCTGCCGGTTGCCCGCCCACAACTGAATCGGCTGCGGATTGGTCTCATTCGTCGTGGCGATCACCAGCGGTTGCTTATCGCTGTGTCCTATGTAGTCACCTGTCCTACCGTCCCACGCCCTTGTCCCCCTGTTTCCTTGCAATTCCCATGCTCTGTTGGCCACATTCGCCACCTTCGCCCACCAGTGCTTAATCATCTCTGCCCACCAGCGCTTGTGGTACCTCTACCAACATCGTGCACGGCCGCGATTCCGGCCTGCCGTTGACGCTGGTCCTAATATAGCACGGCCGGTCAAAGGCCGGTCCCGCTAGCAACGGCCGAGTCATGGTACCTCCTCAACGCTCGTTGCTCTGGCTCGCGCTACCCCACACCGAACGGCTAGCGGAAGGACCTGCCCGCCAGCGCCACGCCGCGCGTGTGCCAGAAAGGGACTGTGGCCTGCCCACGACAGCGTCCATCTCTCCTGCACGGGGCAAGCCCCTGCTGTGGTCCTCTGCGGCTATGGGCCCCATGAACACTGAAGGGCGGCCACCACGGCCGCCCCTCAGTCAGCACTTCCTCGCCTCAGCTCACCTTCGGCGCACTAGGTGCATCTACTGGCCTGCCACCGCCCGCCTGTGCTTGCCACACTTGAGCAGCTCTGTACACCACAGCCCCCAACCCTGCAGCTCTGCACTGCTGGCTCTGCCTACCCGATATCCTCCGGGAGGCAGTACGGGATGGCCGTGGGCCCTCGAACGGGTTCGGGATGTTCTGCCCTAACCATGCATCATGGATCTGCACCCCGCCGCCCATCTCCCCGCCTCGGCTCCCACGCTCCTGCAGGAGCTGCTCCACCAGCAGCCGTAGCTGCTCTATCTCCCGCCGCTGCCGCTCTATCTCGCTCCGCTGCTGCTCCAACTCCCGCTGCTGCTCCTTGATGGCCTCCACCAGCAGCGCCGTCAGCCGACCATAGTCCATCCCCAGCGGCTCCCCCGTCTGCGGGTCGCGGTCCACCACCTGCGGTACCACCGGCGCCACCTCCTCCACGATGAACCCGATGTCCTCCCCGCCGCCATACTCCGGCTTCCAGCGGAACTCCACCCCCCGCAGCCGCAGCACTTTCTCCAGTGCCTCCCGGATGGGCCGGACCTCGTTCTTGTACCGCAGTGAAGAAGGCACCATCCCCAAGGCTGGCGCCCATTCCAACACGGCCACGTCCTGCCATACGGAGGCAATCCTCAGCACGTCTCCCACTCGCCCCAGCGCTGCTGGCAGCACGTACACGATGTCCCTGCGCTGCCTCTGGGCCTGGAAGGCGGTGTAGTTCATCCCTGCTCCCGAGAGCTCGTAGAAGCGCAACCGCGGGGCCAGGTCGGAGACGCTGTACAGCCATAGGTCCACGTCCACGAAGGCGGCGATGTTGCTGTAGGCGCTCAGGTCCGTCTTCTCCTCCCTCGTCTGCCCGCTGAAGCCGAAGCTGCGCTTGCCGAGCTTGAGCTTGTACCCACCCGGGATTGCGGAGAGACTATCGCTGGCTTCGTTGAATATGCCTCCACCAATGGTGCTCCCGTAGCCGCTGGCGATATTGATCGCGCCCCCGCCGATGGTGCTCGCGTCGCCGCTAGCTAAGTTGCTTCTGCCTCCACCGACGGTGCTCCAGTGGCCAGCGGCTTGGTTAGCCCCACCCCCACCGACGGTACTCTTCTCACCGCTGGCTGTGTTGACTCCACCTCCGGCGATAGTGCTCTCGTCGCCGATAGCTTTGTTGGATAACCCTCCGCCGACAGTGCTCCATTTACCGCTGGCACCGTTGTCCTCGCCCCCGCCTACGGTGCTGGCATAGCCAATGGCATCATTGCGATAGCCCCCGCCCACGGTACTCCGGTCGCCACTGGCTTCATTGCCCTCGCCTCCGCCAACAGTGCTTCGGTAGCCACTAGCAGTGTTGGCTGTACCCCTGCCTACGGTGCTCTGGGTGCTGCTGGCAGTATTCCGAATGCCTCCATAGACAGTGCCAGCGTTGTCGGCTACGTTTTCTTTGCCACCGCCGATAGCACTGTAGTCACTCTCGGCAGCGCTTACAGTACCCCCACAAACAGCGGTATAGGCCTCGAGTGCCATGTTTTCGTCGTCCTGGCCGGCATTCTGCCTGCTGACCGCGCTGAGGTAGGGGCTGCTACCTTGAGCCTCCGAGGCGGCTGCGGATGCGCCACGCGGGCCCTCTGCTAGCAGCCTCCGGCCATGGGAGCATCGTTCGGAAGCGTCCTCCGCGACTGTCCTCAGGACTGAGGCCTCAGTGCTGCTCAGCAGAGTGCCGCGCTGCCCGGTCGTGCTACGCACATCGGGCTGCTGCACGGCCGTGTCGGCGGCCGCCTCCAACGGCAGCACGGCTTCGCTGCCCGCATCCGCAGGCCCGTTGGGCGCCTGCCCGCCAATGCTCCAACTCCACCCAAGGAGCAGCAGAGCTGCCACCGGGAGCATGCTGCAGAGCTGCGTCCGGCTTGCCATGGGTCACCTCCGGAGTAGTTCCACACATGACCTTGCCTTCGGCCCCTGCGGGCTGCGGAGGAGCAGCGCGGTTGGGGACTGCCCGGCTGCGTGCACCTCTACAGGTCTCGTGGCCTAGTGCTTGGCGCAGTAGTTCCCACCACAACGAGGCAGCCCCAGCGTCCTTGCACCTCCGCCGGAGCAGGGGCCTGCGGGAAATTACGAGGATTCGGCCTGCCCGAGCTTGGCTCTGGAAGCCGCAGTTAGGGCAACCGCGGGAGCCAGCGCTGCTGTAGCCCAGCCTCGAGAGTCTGCAGGCACTGTTGGCGGTGTGCCTCTGTGGGAAGGACTCTGCGAAGGGCAGGGTCCTCTCTGCCCGTAGGGCTAATTTTGCGGCGGCGAGAGCGCTGTCGTGCTGTCATGACGATCTTCCGGCAACGGACCAGCCCGACACTGCGGCGATGCCCGCGGTGCAAGACGGTCGGGCGGATGTACCGCTCGCACAGCCGCAATGCGTTCGAGCGGTTCATGAAGCTCTTCAGCCCGATGTTGGTGCTCTACCGCTGCCACCACTGCAACTGGCGCGGGTACATGTTTCGGCGCTTCCGGTCGCAGAGCCGATTCGCCTTCTGGATGACGCTCCTGGGGATTGTGGCCGGCAGCGTCGCTGGAGTTGTCGTCGGGTGGTTCTTGCTCGTGCGCTTCGTAGAACTACTCTTGGGGCGCTGATGCTACAGCATGAGCTGACGGCAACGGTGGAGACGGCCCTGGCGTTGGGGTTGACCGCCGAGGAGTACGAGCGGATTGTGCAGCTCCTGGGTCGGGAGCCCAACCCCACGGAGCTAGGGATGTTCGCAGTGATGTGGAGCGAGCACTGTAGCTACAAGAGCTCGCTGAAGCTCCTGCGGACGCTGCCGCGGACGGGCGGGCGGGTGCTCTCCGGTAACGAGAATGCCGGTATGGTGGACATCGGCAGCAGGTATGCGATTGCCTTCAAGATCGAGAGCCACAACCACCCTTCGGCAGTGGAGCCGTACCAAGGGGCGGCAACCGGTGTAGGGGGCATCCTGCGGGATATCTTCACCACGGGCGCACGGCCCATTGCCGTGCTGGACTCCCTGCGCTTTGGGGAACTCGAGGACGCACGGACGCGCTACCTGGTCCGCGGCGTTGTGCGCGGAATCGGCGATTACGGCAATGCCTTCGGGGTCCCCACGGTCGGCGGCGAGGTGTACTTCCAGCCCTGCTACGCCGACAATCCTCTGGTCAACGCCATGGCCGTGGGGATTGTGCCCATAGACCGCATCATCCCTTCGGTGGCCCGCGGGGTGGGGAACCCGGTCTACCTCATCGGCAACCGGACGGGGCGGGATGGGATCCACGGAGCGTCGCTTTTGGCCTCGCGGACGTTCGAGGATGGGCAGCAGGACATGCGCCCATCGGTGCAGGTCGGGGATCCCTTCGCTGAGAAGCTGCTGCTGGAGGCGGTGCTAGAGCTGCGGGATGCCGGCATCGTCGTGGGGATGCAGGACATGGGGGCTGCGGGCATCTGTTGCTCAACCTCCGAGATGAGTGCCCGCGGGCGCGTGGGGATGCGGATAGACCTGGACGCCGTGCCGCTGCGCGACCCGGGGATGAGCGCTTACGAAATCTTGCTCTCCGAGTCGCAGGAGCGGATGCTGGTTGTGCTGCGCCGGGGCACGGAGTCGATTGCGGAGGAGATTTGCCGTAAGTGGGGAATCGGCTGCGCGCGGATTGGGGAGGTGACCGAGGACGGCGTCCTGCGCTACTACCGGCACGGGGAGCTGGTGGCCGAGGTCCCTGCCTGGACGTTGGTAGCTGGCGAAGGGGCGCCGCAGTACGACCGAGAGGCACGCGAGCCGGCCTACCTGCAGGAGCTCCGGGCCATAAAGCCCGAGGACCTTCCGGAGCCTGTTCCGCCGGAGGAGGCCTTCTGGCGGCTGCTGACAAGCCCCACGGTTGCCAGCAAACGCTGGATCTTCGAGCAGTACGACCATCAGGTGCAGACGAACACCGTGCTCCTGCCCGGCATGGCCGATGCTGCCGTGCTGCGGCTGCGCGAGCTCCCCGGACGTGGCATCGCCGCAAGCGTAGACTGCAACAGCCGCTACGTCTACCTCAACCCCTACCGCGGGGCCCAGATCGCGGTCGCGGAAGCCGCCCGGAACGTGGCCTGCGTTGGAGCCGAGCCGGTTGCCGTCACGAACTGCCTCAACTTCGGGGACCCGCACGACCCCGAGGTCTTCTGGCAATTCCGCGAGGCCGTCCGAGGTATGGGAGATGCCTGCCGAGCCTTCGGGACCCCAGTGACGGGCGGGAACGTGAGCTTCTACAACGCATCGCCGCGCTCTGTGGTCTACCCCACACCCGTCATCGGGATGCTGGGGTTGGTGGAGGACGTGACGGCCGTCGTCAGGATGGGCTTTCGGGCGGAGGGGGATGTCGTGCTGCTGATTGGGCCGCAGCGGGCAGAGCTGGGTGGCTCGGAGTACCTGTGGCTCTTCCACGGGATGGTGGCCGGCGACGCGCCGACGCTGGAACTGGAGGAGGAATGCCGTCTTCAGCAACTGCTGCTGACGGCTATCCGGCGTCGGTGGCTCCGCTCGGCACACGACTGCTCTGAAGGTGGGCTGGCAATCTGCCTGGCTGAGAAGGCGATCGCCTCTGAGGGCACGCTGGGGGCGGAGCTTGTCCTGCCGTGGGAGCTTACGGCAGCACAGCTCTTCGGAGAGACGCAGACCCGGGTGGTAGTCTCCGTGCCACCCGAGCATGTGGCCGATATGGTGCAACTCTGCCAGGAGTGGGAGCTGCCGTGCGTGGAGCTTGGCCGGGTCGTGCGTGACCGGTTCGTGCTGCAAGGGGTTGTGGAGACCACTGTGGCCGAGCTCCGGCATAGGTACGAACGAGCACTCCCGGAGCTCGTGGAGCGCATATGAGCGAGCCCGTGCTCATTGCTCTGACCGGTGCCCCAGGGAGCGGGAAGAGCACCGTTGCTGAACTCCTCCGCCGAAGCGGCATCCCTGTGCTGGATGCCGACGGGATGGCGAAGGAGCTCATGGAGACCGACCCTGAGCTTCGGGAACGGCTACAGCAGACTTTCGGCGCGGACATCTTCGGACCCGATGGGCGGCTGCAGACTGCGGCGCTCGCTGCTCGCATCTTTGGAAGGACACCGCAGCATCGCCGAGCACGGCAGTTCGTGGAGGAACTCGTCCACCCGCGAGTGCTGGAGGTGCTCGCGGAGCACATCCAGCGCTTAGCATCGGAAGGGGCACGGTTGGTCGTCGTGGAGGCAGCGCTCATCTTCGAGACGGGCCTGAACGAGGCCTTCGATTACGTCATCGTCGTGGATGCTCAGGAGTCCAAGCGCCGCGAGCGGCTCCGCCAGCGGGGCTGGAGCGAGGAGCAGATTGCGGCGCGTGAAACCGCACAGCAATCTCCGTCGTCCAAGCGCCTCCGAGCCGACATTGTGCTCGCCAACGACGGGAGTCTTGAGGAGCTCAGGCAGAGCGTTGACTTCCTAGCGGCGCTCCTCCACACTCTGCTACCGCGGGTGCCACCACAGGCAGTGTTGCCTGAACAGACCGGAACCTTGCTGAGTCCAGACGTATCCTCTGCGTCGGGGATGCACGATGCGGGCTGAAGTCCTTGGTTCGGTGGCAGAGCTCGTCGTGCGCGTCAGCCTGGAGGTGGTGGCCATCCTGGATGGGCGCGTGGTGCATCCGGTCTACTCCACCTTCTGGTTGGCGTACCATGCCGAGGTGGCCGCCCGGCGTGCGATTGAGCCCTTCTTTGAGCTTGGGGAGAATGCTGTCGGGGCGGAGCTCCACTTGCGTCACGAGGGCATGGCGCCTGTTGGGGCCGATGTGCGCATTCGCGCGGAGGTTGTCGAGGTGCAGGGGAATCGCGTCTGGTGCACGGTCGAGGCCTTCGTAGGGACACGGCGTATCGCCACTGGACGCCAGCTCCAGGTCGTGCTCCCACACGAAGTCATCCAGCAACGGGTGCGACAGGCTTACATGGAGGCTCAGCTACCGGCGCCGGAGCACCATCCGAACGTGCGCATCTCTACCCCAGAGGCGACATGCGGGTAGAACTGCGGGAGGTTACGGTCTACTACGAGGGCCACTTCGTTCCAGCGCTCTCGGCCGTGAGCTTCACGGTACCGGAGGGGGCCTTTGCGGTCTTGACGGGTCCAACGGGTTCGGGCAAGACGACGACGCTCCGTCTCCTCTACCGCGAGCTCTCTCCTCAATCGGGCTCGGTCTGGGTGGATGGGGTGAATCTGGCGCGACTCCCGTTCCGCGAACTGCAGCGCCTGCGACGCCAAATGGGAATTGTCTTTCAGGACTGCCGCCTACTCCCCTGCGAGACGGCCTATGAGAACGCGCTGTTGCCCCTGCTGGCTCGTGGGGTCCCTGCGCGGCAGGCGCAGGCAATGGTACTGGAGCTCTTTGCCGAGTTAGGCATCAGCTACCTCCGACACAAGCGCCCGGCGGCTCTCTCCGGCGGCGAGCAGCAGTTGGTAGCGATTGCCCGTGCCTTACTGCCCCGTCCGCGGCTGCTACTGGCCGATGAGCCTGCAGGCAATGTGGAGCCAACGACGACGGCTCATATCGCCGAGCTCTTCCGCCGAGTCCATGCGCAGGGTACCACTGTCCTGGTAGCAACCCACAGTGCCGATCTCTTAGCCCTCCTGCCGGCGACGCTCCGGATCGAGCTCCAGGACGGCCATGTCGTCCGCATCACTACGGCGGAGACCCAGAGCGGTAGCGGACCGTGATCTCCACCCGGCGATTCTGCTGCCGCGCTGCCGCTGTTGTCCCTGCAACCAGAGGGCGGGAACTCCCGTAACCGGCTACCTGCAGCGCTGAGGAGGGAATCCCCAGTCGGATGAGCTCTTGAGCGACCGTCTCTGCCCGCTTGCGGGAGAGCCATGCGTTGTAGGGCTCTGGTCCAATGTCGTCGGTGTGCCCTTCGACGAGGACGGCAGCCAGTGAATCCAGCTCTATCTGCCGCATGAAGTCGGCAAGCTGCCGCTGCGCTGCCTCCGAGAGCTCCCAGCGGTTGAAGGCGAAGAAGAGCCGAAGTACTATCGTCGGAGCTGGTGGAGGCTGGGAAGCCTCTGCTGCTGGAAGAGGTCGAAGGCTCTCGGCCAAGCAGACGGCGTAGATGCCTGGTTGGCGTGTCTGCGGATCTGCTGAGACGATGTAGGCAGTGTCCCCTCGCGAGGTTAGGCTGATACTGGCCTCGTCGGCCGGGGTGTTGACTTCTGGGCCTAAGTTGACCGGTGTGCTCCACTGTTTCCAACTCTCATCCAGGCGGCGGCTCATGAAGAGGTCCATGCCACCGGAGCCGCGGTGGCCGGTAGAGAAGAAGTAGAGCGTCCGCCCATCGGGGGCCAGGAAGGGCGAGCCCTCCATTCCGCTAGTGTTGAGCACGGGCCCCATGTTCTCCGGCTCCGTCCACTCGCCGGAGAGCGAGTCGTAGCGGGAGACATACAGGTCTAACCCGCCGTAGGAGTCCAGCCGCTGGAGACTGAGGATGAGCACGCGCCGGTCTGGTGACCAAGTGGCGTAGTAGTGCTGCGAGAGGTTGTAGAAGTTGCGGATTCGTAGTGGCTGCGGGAAGCCCCAGCCGGAGTCGGTCCAGCGGCTGACAGAAAAGCCGCTCTGCTTACTGCCATCGGGCCGGTAGATGCCGAAGACGAGCGCTTCTCGCCCGTCGGGACTGAAGGCGCAGAGGACATCGCTGCCAGGCGTGTTGAGCGGTGGACCGACGTTTCGGAGCTCGGACCAGCTACCATCGGAGAGCCGCTCGGCGTACCAGATTTCATCGGGATCGCGCATCCCGCCGGTGTTCCTTGGGTGGTGCTTGCGGTCTACGTACAGTCGCTTGCCGTCTGGGGAGAGTAGTGGCAAGATGGTGGGCTGGTGAGTGTTGAACTGTTCAGGCAAACGCACCTTGCAGTGGACGTGCGGAGGCCCTTCTACGGCTTGGAGCCACAGCCCTCCCAGTAGGCCGAGGACGAGTCCAACAACAGTGCTACTCGGCATCCTCTACTCCGGCGGTGTCGGGGAAAGACTCTTGCAGGACGCGACGGATGATGGCTGCTGGGAAGCCCTGCCGTCCTAAGTAGCCAGCGAGCGCCCGCCACCGCTGTTCCGGGGTCTTGCGGTGCAGGGAGCGCAGCTTACGTACTGCCGCCCGGCGTGCCTGCTCTAAGAGCACAGAGTCCGGGAGGTACCGCTGGACGGTGGATGCAGCGAGTTCTGCGTCAACCCCTCGCTGGCGGAGCTCAGCAACAAGCCGCACCGGCGAAGCAGCACTCCGCTCCAGCCGCTGGCAGACGAACGCCTCTGCGTACGCAGCGTCGTCCAGATAGCCCTCCTCAGCGAGGGTTTGCAGGACGGATTCCACAAGCTCGGATTCCTCAGGGAACTTGCGTAGGAGCTTGCTTCGGAGTTCTCTGCGAGAGTGCGCCCGACGCGCCAAGAAGCGAAGGGCTGTATGTCGGATGCGCCAGCGCAGACTCTCCCGGCGGAGCTGTGCCAGCACATCGGGTGGGAGCTCCTGCCCCTTACGTAGCCCGAAGTCGGCGAGGACCGGCAAAGGACAGGCAAGCTCGCTGCCGTCGTCCAGGCACACCACGCCTTCCAGTTGACCACTCTGGCGGATCTGGACGACTCGCATGTCACGCGTCCTCCTACTCTGCCGCTATTGACGGCAGAGGCGTGCCCTCCGTGCCTCCGCAGGTGGCTGGGCTCACTTGACGAAGAGCATCTCCCGGTAGCTTGGCAGCATCCAGTGCTGGTCGGCCACCAGGCGTTCCAGCTCGTCCACGACGGGCCGTAAGGCTTCCAGCCATGGCAGGATAGCATCGCGGGCGTAGGCAGCACGCTGTGCAGAGCCCTCGCTGGGCATCTGCTGGAGTGCCCGCTGGAGATCGGTGATGCGGGCGTCCAGCTCGTCAGCAGCTGCAGCAATCTCACGCAGCAACCTTGGGATGCTACTGCAGGGAACCTTCAGAGCTTTCAGTGCTCGAGCTGACTCCGTTAGCTCCCGGATGTTCGCAGCCGCTGCCGGGAAGACCATCGTCTGGGCAATCCAGGTGGCTGTCTCCGCCTCAATGACGGTGGTCTTGCTGTACTGGTCGAAGAGCACCTGCTGGCGGGCTTCCAGCTCCCGGTCGTTGAGCACTCCGTAGCGGGCGAAGAGCTCTCGGTTCTTGGGTTCTGTTAGCCGTTCGATGGCGTCCACGGCATTTGTGAGGTTTAGCAATCCGCGCTTCCGTGCCTCCTGCACCCAGGCTGGGGAGTAGTTGTCACCGTTGAACACAATCCGTCGGTGGCGTTGGAAGGTCTGTCGCAGGACGTTCCGCAGTGCTTCCTCTAGCGAAGCCCCACGTTCTAGCCACTGCTCTAGCTCGGTTGCCATCTCATCGATGGCCCATGCCACAATCGTGTTGAGCACGGTCAGCGGGAATGCGATGTTCTGCGACGCCCCAACGGCACGGAACTCAAACTTGTTACCGGTAAAGGCAAAGGGTGAGGTTCGGTTCCGATCACCCCCGTGCCTCGGCAGAGGCGGTAGCACAGGGATGCCTAACCCCAGCAGCCCACCACTACTCCGCCGCCGGCGCAGCGATTCCTTGCCCAGCAACTCGAAGATTTCACTCAGTTGCTCCCCAAGGAAGACCGAGATGATGGCCGGCGGTGCTTCGTGTCCACCGAGACGGTGGTCGTTACCTGCAGAAGCGACGCTGATGCGGAGCAGGTCCTGGTGCGCATCAACAGCCTTCAGTACCGCCGCGCAGAAGAAGAGGAAGAGCATGTTCTCGTGTGGCGTCTCGCCCGGGTCCAGGAGATTGATGCCGGTGTCCGTCGCTAGGGACCAGTTCGTGTGCTTCCCGCTACCGTTGATGCCGGCAAAGGGCTTCTCGTGGAGCAAGCAGACCATGCCGTACTTGCGACCGGTGTTGCGCAGCACCTGCATGATGAGCTGCTGATGGTCTGCCGAAATGTTGCAGTGCTCGTATAGCGGTGCAATCTCATACTGCCCGGGGGCAACCTCGTTGTGACGCGTCTTGACGGGGACACCGATCTTGTAGAGCTGGTACTCCACGTCGCTCATGAAGCTGAGCACGCGCTCGGGGATGGAGCCGAAGTAGTGATCCTGCAGCTCCTGCCCTCGGGGTGGGCGGGCGCCAAAGAGCGTACGCCCGCAGAGGAAGAGATCGGGACGGCGAAAGTAGAACTCCTCGTCCACGAGGAAGTACTCCTGCTCAGCACCCGCAGTGGCGTAGACCTTCATCGTGCGTTGGTCTCCGAAGAGGCGCAGTATTCGTAGGGCTTGTCGGTTGAGAGCCTCCACGGAGCGCAGCAAGGGGAGCTTGTAATCTAAGGCGTCCCCGGTCCAGGAGGCGAAGACGCTGGGGATGCAGAGCGTGGCCCCGTTGGGGTGCTCCATGATGAACGCAGGGGAAGTGGGGTCCCACGCCGTATATCCGCGTGCCTCGAAGGTCTCACGAAGCCCTCCGCTGGGGAACGAAGAGGCGTCAGGCTCTCCCTGGATGAGGTCTTTCCCTGAGAACTCAGCAATTGCTCCGCCACCGGCGTTTGGGGTGATGAAGCTCTCGTGCTTCTCAGCAGTGCTACCGGTCAGCGGCTGGAACCAGTGAGCGTAGTGCGTTGCGCCTCGCTCCAGCGCCCATTCCTTCATCGCCAAAGCGACCGTGTCGGCAATCGAGGGGTCCAATTGCCGCCCTTCGTGGATGGTTGCCAGTAGCGACCGGAAAACGGGCTTCGAGAGGCGCTGCTGCATGAGCTCGATTGTGAAGACGTTCTGCGCAAAGATCTCCTCCACGGGCACCGCTGGCTGCGTAGGTATCCCGTTGAGTCGCCAGTTCTTAGCAGCCGCGATGACATCGTAGCTGTGATGTGGAGCTGCCATCGCACAGACCAGGAGAGTGGGACTAACCTACCGTATCGGGAAGGCGAGAGTCTCCACGTGCGTGGAGAGCACTAGACTAGTCACAGTTCGCCGGACGCCCGGCCAGCGCTGAATGTCTGCCAGCAACTGTTCTAACGAGGCTGTATCGTGCGTCCGAACCTTCAGGAGGTGCGATGCCTCGCCAGTGATGGCATGGCATTCCAAGATTTCCGGACGCCGCTTGCAGCGGGCAAGGAACTCTGGGTAGTGGACGCTGGACTCCACGAACACGGAAATGAACGCTGTGATGTCGTAGCCGAAGACTCTATGGTTGAGCTTCGTGAAATACCCCTCAATGATGCCCTGTTCCTCCAGTCTCCGGATGTGCTCGCGCACCGTTGGCACGGAGAGCTTAACCTGCCGAGCTAATTCTCGGAGGGTCAAGCGCGCATTGCGTTGTAGCAGAGAGCAAATGAGACGGTCAATGTCTTTGACTTCTGGAAACTTTTTCACGTCGAAACCTTGCAAGAGCAACTTCGGCCGGTTGCAAACTTACAGAAGTTTTGGAACAGACATCGGCACATGCTTTCCTCTTCCACACGTCCCTGCTGGGCTCTTCTACTTACCTCCACTGGCGGCTCCTGTAGGAGGTAGGGCCATGGTTGTGCGTCCCAGGGCTCAGAGGGACCCCAGAAGTGGCCGAGTGTATGGAGTTGCTCGGTTGATGCGGGTTTGGCGTCGTCAAGTTGTCGCCTTGTGGGAGGCCGTCCAAGAAGGTGCCACGAGGTAGAGCCAGAGGATTTCGGAAATAGCGGGTGGAGTTGCTCCCTGACAGACGGAAAGGGTTCAGCTCGGCTCGTTGTTAGTGGCTACATGAATACGGTCGGACGGGCTGTGTTGGGTTCCTACGAGGGCGATTTCTCCAACCATCCTAGGAGCCCGCAGTGTGGTAACCACGATGTGGAGGAAGCGGGTATACCCATTAGTGCGGGTGCTACTGCAAGCCGCTTGATATTCCGAGTGGAAGTGCAACCCGGGTGACTCCTTCCTAAAAAGCTAATGCCCCCGGTAGGGGGCACCAGCCGCCATCAGGGTGGGGAAAGGTGGGGGAGTCTGCTTCCAGGGAGCACCCCTCACGTAGGTTGTGTCTCCAGGCACGAAACTGCTATAGCTGCTCCATAGGCTACGAGGGAGGATTTTGTGAACGGCATGTTCTGAAAACGAGTGGTAGAATACGGCGAGTGAACGGTCATAGGTAGCCCCTTGGACATGGCAGGTAGCCACTAGGGTACAGACGGACTGAGAGCTGAGAAGACAACGGCTTTTGGAAGGTAGCGACCTCTACGCGTGAGCCTCTTCCCAGGTGCGGCCAACTCCAAGCTCTACCACGATTGGGATATCACCGAGTGGGAGTGCAGCCTGCATCTCCGTCCGTACAAGCTCGCGGACGATTGAGAGTTCCTCTTCAGGGACTTCAAAGAGCAGTTCGTCATGGACCTGGAGGATCATCATTGTGCGGAGGTGTTCGGAGCGGAGGCGACGGTGGATAGCTAGCATCGCTCGCTTCATCATGTCAGCGGCGGAACCCTGAATCGGGGCATTAATGGCTGCCCGCTCTGCAGCAGCGCGGACGGTTGCATTCCGGCTTCCGATGGTCGGGAAGTACCGGCGGCGCCCGCACAGAGTCTCCACGTATCCAAGCCGGCGGGCTCGTTCGATAGTCTCTTCCATGTACCGGCGAATGCCGGGATAACGGGCGAAGTACTGCTGAATGATGTGGTGAGCCTCGGTCTTCGAAATCCTCAAGCGCTGAGCGAGACCAAAGGGTTGAAGCCCATACATGATGCCGAAGTTGACCACCTTTGCAGCCCGACGCATCTCGGGGGTTACTTGCTCTAGGGGTACTCCGAAGAGCCCAGCAGCGGTAGCAGCATGGATGTCATGACCGGCTTTGAAGGCAGCGATGAGGCCTTCATCGCCGCTCATGTATGCCATGATCCGCAGCTCAATTTGAGAGTAGTCGGCTGATAGCAGGACGTAATCTGGACGTTGTGCGATGAAGGCCTTGCGGATTTCGCGACCGCGCTCGCCACGGACGGGAATGTTCTGTAGGTTGGGGTTGCTGGAGGAGAGGCGCCCAGTGCTCGTTCCAGTTTGGTTGTAGGTGGTGTGGATCCGTCCGGTGCGAGGGTTGATCAGCTGAGGTAGCGCTTCAATGTAGGTGGAGAGCAACTTTCCCAGTTGGCGGTACTCTAGGATTAAGGCTGCGATCGGATAGCTCAGTGCCAGCTCTGAGAGAACAGAGACATCGGTACTGTAGCCGGTCTTTGTCTTCTTCAGGGACGGCAGGTGTAACTTCTCGAAGAGGATTTCGGCAAGCTGCTTCGGTGAGTCTATGTTGAACTCCGCACCGGCCTCAGCGTAGATGCGCTGGCGGAGCTCTTCTTGTTCGCGGCGGTACTGGGTACCCAGCTCGCGCAGTATCGCAGGGTCCACAGCCACACCGTTCCACTCCATTTGAGCTAAGACTTCCACCAGCGGGAACTCAATCTCTTCGGCCAGTTGCAACATCTCGTGCTGACGGAGCTCCTTTTCCAAGACTTTGCGCAGATGGAGCGTATGCACGGCATTCTCGCAGAGAGCGGAGGCCTCTGGCAGAGCATCCCTTTCGGTTTCGCAGCGGACAGTAGGTAGCTTCGGAAGCCATTTTTGCACCAGGGGCTCCAAGTTGTGCTGGTCGTCGGGATTGAGCACGTAGCTGGCTAGCATTGTGTCGAAACCAATCGGCAAAGCGACAGAGTAGTGCTTGAGAGCCAGGAGGAGGCGTTTTGTGTTATGCCCGCATACTCGGAGTGAGTGGGATTGAAGGGTCTGGGTTAGCTTTGCTAGAATTTCTGGTGTGCGTGAGCCGTCATCGGTCTCCTGCGGAGTGGGGGACTCAAAGAGAGTAGTCTGGGTAGGCTGTGGGGTAGAGGTAGGAGGCGGTAACGGCAGGTAGTAGGCAGTTTCTCCTCCGGGGTAGAGGAGGAGAGCTGTAGGTCGGACGTCAACGTGAGTACCAGTGGTCTCCACTTCTACGCATATCCACTCAGCCTGCCGAAGGCGGGTGAGCATGTCCTCAATCGCGGTGGTAGAAGTCACGGCAACGAGGCGCACAGCGGTGACGGAGGTCGTCGGTCCCGGAACTGTGCTCTGCTGGAGCTCTGGGAAAAGCGTACTCAGCCGGTCTCGCAGGCTCCGCATAGCAAGGCGCTCCAGTAGTTGCCTCAGGGCCACAACGTCTGGAGAGCGGCGGCAAAGGGCGTCTGGGGAGAGCTCTACCGGAGCATCTACGTGCAACCGTATTAGCTCGCGCGACAAAAACGCTGCCTCGGAGCCCTCGCGAAGGCGTTGCTGGAGGGAGGGCTTGTCCAGGGCATCTAGATGAGCGAAGATATCCTCCAGGGAGCCGAAGCGGTGGAGGAGCTGTAGAGCGGTCTTTTCCCCGACTCCTCGGACGCCAGGGACGTTGTCCACAGGATCTCCAACGAGGGCCAAGAAGTCAACAACCTGCTCGGGTTGTAGCCCCCACTCCTGCTGTAAGCGTTCGAGGTCCCAGAGTTGGTAGCTCGTTCCTTCCTGTGTTGCAGGGCGGAGCACGCGGATGCGGTCAGAGAGGAGCTGGAAGAAATCTTTGTCGGAGGTGACACAAAAGACGGCATAGCCAGCATCGGCTGCCTGACGGGCGAGCGTCGCAATGACGTCGTCTGCTTCGTAGCCAGGGAGCTCTACGCGAGGGATACCGAGCGCGTCCAGGAGTTCCTTGACGTGCTGTAGCTGAATTGCTAGGTCCTCCGGCGGGGCTTGGCGGGTGGCCTTGTATTCGGCATACTGCTCATGGCGGAAGGTGGGGGTGGGGGTGTCGAAGACAACAGCTAAAAGCTCGGGCTGCTCAGCTCGGAGCAGCGCTAAGAGCATGTTTGCGAAGCCGAAGGTGGCGAACGTCGGTTCCCCGGTTGGGGCATGAAGGCCCGTGCGCATGAGGGCATGGTATGCTCGGAAGAGCAGAGACATGCCGTCTACCAGATAAAGGCGCCGTTCCATAGCCGGGAGGGTGCTGTGGTAGAACGAACCTCGGAAAATTCCGGAAGGGGCCACTTACAGCAGGTTTCGAAGGCGACGAATGAGGAGGTAGCTGGAGAGCCATGTCTTGAAGGCAATCCAGAGCTTGTGGGGGAGTGAGACTCGGTAGCGGTGTCGGAAGACTTGGAAGTCCCCCAGCTCCATCTTCTCCAGCAGGCGGTAGTAGATGGAGTCCATGGCTTCTGCAGCGAAGAGCGTGGCTCGGTCATCGGGATGGAGGTACATTCGGGCAGTATGGTACAAGCTTCGTGCTCGCTGGGCTTCAAACCGCATGAGCTCCACGAAGCGCTCGTCGTAACGCTCTGCGAAGAGGTCTTCCTCGGTGTAGTTGAAGCGCTCTAGGTCTTCCTGGGGGAGGTAGACGTAGCCCCGATCCTTGTCCAGCTTGACGTCACGCAAGATGTTCGTCAACTGCAGAGCATAGCCCAGGTAGATTGCATACTGGCGGGTCTGGGGATGCTTGTAGCCGAAGATTTCGATGCAGATGAGTCCGATGCTGCTGGCAACACAGTAGCAGTACTCCTTGAGCTCTTCGAAGGTGCGGTACCGTCGCTGGACGAGATCACGCTCGCAGCCGTCCAAGAGGAGGAGGAGGTATTGCTTCGGGATTTGGAAGCGCTCTACGACGTGGGCTAAGGGAAAGAGCGCTGGGTGGAATCCTCGTCCAGTGTAGATGCTCTCTACCTGGTGCCGCCACCAAGCAAGCCACTGCCGCTTTTTGACGACCGCTCCCTCCGAATCGTTGGGAGTGTTGTCGACGAGGCTATCAACTGCATTCGCGAAGCGGTACACAGTCTCTAAGGCTTCTCGCTGTGGACGAGGTAGCAGGAGGAAGGAGTAGGCAAAGCTGCTTTGGTATGGAGCAGTGGTAGAGAAACCTGGGGGCAGCTCAGCGGCTCCGGTACCGCCAACTCCGTATGAGAAGGACAATCCCATCTATGCCGCTCAACTGTGGGCGATAGCTGAGTACGCGGTCGCCCAGATCCACCAGGCGTTCATAGAGCGTATCTGCAGCAGCCAACGTCAGGGCAATCTGCCACCGTAGCCGAGGGTGGCTAGCGGCTCGCCAGAGAGTCTTTGCCCGTTCCAGTCGCTGCTGGACAAAGGCAGCGACCTCCGCGAGGCACAGTTGCAATTTAGCGGAATTCTGCCACAGCGCTGCGGGCTCAGGGAGTCCATGCCGTTCCAAGAGCTGTTGTGGGAGGTAGCAGCGCCCGCGTGGGAGGTCGACCGAGAGATCTTGCCAGAAGTTCAGCACCTGGAGTGCGGTGCAGAGAGCATTAGAAGCGCAGAGGGCCTGTGGAGTACAGCTCTGATGGAGGAAGAGCAGGGCCTCCCCGATCGGATTGGCTGAATGGTGGCAGTACCACTCCACATCTTGCCAAGTGGCAAATGGTCGGAAGCAGGCATCGTAGCGAAATGCCACCAGCAACCGTTTAGGGAGGCTCAGCGGAAGCCCAGTCGTGCGGAGCGTAGAGCAGAAAGCTGCTAGGACGGGATTGCCCGGAAGGGACTCGGCGCGGAGAGGTTCGAGGAGGTTCTGCTCTAACATCTCCAGGAGCTGGAGTTTTTCGGTTGGGGAGGCTGTGGGGTGGTCAGCAATATCGTCGGCCAGGCGGGCGAACGCGTACAGATGGGCAACGTGAGCCCGGGTCTGAGGGGACAGCAACAGAGAGGCTACGGGGAAATTCTCGTAGTGCTGACGAGCCCAGTGCAGACAGAAGCGTGAAGCGTCCTTGAGGGTGGAGACTGAGTATTTGCCTCCGTCAGCACGGCAGAGATCTCGAAGGTCTTCCCACCGTTCCTTGCGTGGTATCTGGACACTCACCCGGCGGGCTTACCAGCGCATGATGTTGACTTCGTCAACGTAGACGGTCTGCCGGTTCCGGAAGAGCGCGATCACAATCGCTAATCCGACAGCAGCCTCCGCCGCTGCCACGGCCATCACGAAGAAGACCAAGAGCTGTCCCTCAGGGTTCCCTAAGTACGATGAGAAGCCGACCAGGGAAAGGTTGACGGCATTGAGCATGATCTCTATCGCCATCAGGATAACGATAGCGTTCCGGCGGGTTAGCACACCGACAACCCCAATCGTGAATAGGGTTGCCGACAAGAGCAAGTACGCCTCCAGCGGAAGGTGCGTCATCGGAGTGCTGCCCTATGGTTCTAGTTTCCGCTTCGCCAGGACGACGGCGCCAACGACTGCTGCCAGCAGGAGGAGAGAGACTGCCTCGAACGGGAAGAGGTAGTCTGTGAAGAGCACTCGTCCAAGAGTTCCCGGAGAGCCAATCTCGGCAGCACGCGGAGAGGGTGTAGAGTAGCCCGTCGGACGGCTTACGAAGAGGACCAGGAACTGCAGCACTAACAGAGCTCCGAGAGCGCTGGCCAAGACGACTCTCGGGTTGAAGCGTTCCCTTAGCTGTTCAGGGTTGCCAAGATTCAAGAGCATGACGACAAAGATCACCAGCACCATGATGGCGCCGGCGTAGATGAGAACCTGCATGACAGCAATCAGCGACGCTTGGAGCGTCAGGTAGAGCCCTGCCAGCATGAGGAAGTAGGCAATCATCCACAGAGCAGAGGCTAGGGGATTGCGGCGCGTGATAACCGCTAAGGCGGAGCCGATTGCAGCAGCTCCAAACAGGAAGAAGAACACGACCTCAGTGCTCACGACTCTATCCCTCCGTGTCAGCGGCACTCAGAGCAGCATGCAAAATTACAGCACCATTCCAGGGGCTGCTTAGACTTCTGCCGTAGCCTGGGCTCGGTGTTCTGCAACGAGCTTCTGCTGGATGTGGGGAGGAACAGGGACATACTCGACGAAGTGCTGAGTGTACGTAGCCCGCCCTTGGGTCAGCGAGCGGAGGGCCGCGGCGTACTTGTCCAGCTCTGCTAACGGCATGTGGGCACGAACGCGCTGATAGGGTCCGTCGCTTTCCACACCAAGGATCGTTGCCCGGCGGGCGGGGAGATCGCTCATGACGGCGCCGACGAACTCGTCGGGCACGGTGATTGTGACTTCGTAGATGGGCTCTAGCACTCTTGGGTCAGCCTCCAAGAATGCGTTCTTGAAGGCCATCATGCCGGCAATCTTGAATGCTGCTTCGTTGGAGTCCACGGGGTGCATCTTTCCGTCGAAGACGCTGACGCGGATGTCTCGGACATACGAGCCCGTCAGCGGGCCGTCTTGCATCTTTTCCATAATCCCCTTCAAGATGGCCGGCATGAAGCGGGCATCTATGACGCCCCCAACGATGCAGTTTAGGAACAGAAGCTTGCCACCCCACGGCAGGTCATACTCTTCTTTGCTACGGACAGTGAGTCCCGCTGGGTCGTGCATCCCTTCCACGTACGGCTCAATGAGGAGGTGGACCTCGGCATACTGGCCAGCACCGCCAGTCTGCTTCTTGTGCTTGTAGTAACCTTTAGCCGGCTTTTGGATGGTTTCGCGATAGGGAATGCGTGGCTCAGCGAACTCGACTTCCACGCGGAAACGGTTCTGTAGCAACCATCGCGCTACTGCCAAGTGGAGTTCCCCTTGGCCGTGGAGGATAATCTGGCGAAGCTCTTGGGCGTGTTCAACCCGATAGCTCGGGTCTTCTTCGTAGAGCTGGTGCAGGGCAGCACCAACCTTCTCCTCATCGCCCTTTCGCACAGGAACGACAGCCACGCGGACCCGAGGGGGCGGAAACTCGATTGGCGGGATGGCAAAGCCATCGGTACCTCGGTCGTGGAGAGTGTTGTTCGTGTGGGTGTTGCGGAGTTTGACCGTAGCGGCAAGATCACCGGCAGCAATTGGGGAGACTTCAGTACGCTTCTTGCCAAGGACGGTGAAGAGCTGTGGTAGGCGCTCTACGCTGCCCGTCTGCGCGTTCACCAACTCCATGCCCGCCCGTAGGGTACCGGAGTAGACTCGGAAGAAGCTCATATCCCCCAGGCTTGGCTCGGAGAGGGTTCGGTAGACGAAGGCAACCGCTGGCCCAGAGGGGTCACTTGTGGGGAACTGGCCCTGAGACCGCACTCGGAGGCACTCTGCAGGCGTAGGGATTGTGTGAGTTAGGAACTGCAGGAACTGTGAGATGCCAATGTCCCGATGCGCGCCAACGCAAAGAACGGGGAAGATAGACCGCTGGAGCGTGGCCTGCCGTAACCCGTGCCGAAGCTCCTCTTGGCTTAGCTCACCGTTGCTGAAGTAGGCTTCCATGAGCGCTTCGTCAGCAACAGCAACGGCTTCCATGAGTGCTTCCCGGAAGTTCTGGACGCGCTCGTTCTCTTCGAGCGGCAGTGGCTGAGGTTGGGCTAGTGCTTTCGGGGCATCGGCTCCGAAGAACTGCTGGGAAAGGACGTCCACGATACCCCGAAACTGGGCACCTGTGCCCACAGGGTAGCTGATGATGGCGATGTTTGAGCTCAGGCGCTGTCGGATTTGTTGTACCGTGCGCTCGAAATCGGCCTGGTCTATATCGGGCTTGCTCAAGACGATAACAATCGGGAGCCGCTCCCGTTCCGCGAATTTCCAAAGCAGCTCGGTGCCGACTTCGACGCCGCTCTGAAGGTTGACGAGGAGGAAGCCAACGTCTGCTACCCGGATTGCCGGCAGCACCTGGCCGATGAAGTCGTCGTAGCCTGGGGTGTCAAGGAGGTTGATCTTGAATCCCTCCCATTCGAAGGTCAGGAGGCTTGCGAAAACGGAGGTACCACGTTCGTGTTCTAGCTCATGGTAGTCTGAAACGGTGTTGCGCTCAGCAACGCTCCCCTTGCGAGTCGTTGCTCCAGCAAAATAGAGAATGGCCTCTGCAAGACTGGTCTTCCCACAGCCAGCATGACCCAGCAGGACGGCATTCCGCACGTGCTGTGCATCGTAGACTCTCATTGCAGATCTCTCAGGCGGGATCCGACATGCTTTACGGAGGCGTAAAAATACAACTTCCGCGGAGAGCCCGTCAGCAGTCGGAGCTTAGCAGTGGCGCAGGATGCGGGCTTGCTGTTGGAGGACCCGAGGGTAGAGCTCGTGCTCATACGGAAGGAGTCGCTCTGCTAAGCTCTCTGGAGTGTCGGTTGGCAATACGGGAATACGGATCTGTGCGAGCACGGGGCCGGTGTCGTACTCCTCTTCTACCAGGTGGACGCTGACGCCGGAGTAGGCTTCTCCAGCACGTAGGACGGCTTCATGGACATGGAGACCGTACATTCCTGGACCGCCGAAGCGTGGTAGCAGTGCAGGGTGGATGTTCAAGATGCGTCCGCGGTAGGCTTCTACTACGGCTGGTGGTACCTTTTTGAGGTAGCCAGCCAGCGCTATCAGTTCCACCCTATGCTCTCGGAGGAGCGCCAGGAGGGCTTCGGTGTACGCCGTGGGGTCGGGGTGTGTGTGGCTACTGAAGTGGATGAATGGGACTCCGTAGCGTTCGGCAACCTGCCGGACCCCTGCAGTAGAGTTGTTGCTGAGAATGAGCACGACGCGGTATAGGGCTTCTGGTCGCTGGGAGAAGCGCAGGAGAGCTTCGGCATTACTGCCTCGCCCGGAAGCGAAGATAGCGACACGAACGGGGGGGCACTGCTCAGCGCTTGGCGCGGGCGCCATGCTCTTCGTAGGTCAGAATCCAAGCGGCGAGGCTCCCCTCGTTGAGGGCTTGGAGCTGAGACCACTGTAGATACCATTCCCCAGCGGCGGAACTCTTGTCTGTGTTGTCGGCTTGGGCGAAGGCGGCCATCTTCCGGAGACGTGCTTGCCAGCGTTCCATATTCCGGGGGCGAAGGTCAATCCAGCCTGACTCGCACCAACGGTTGATGGCTTCTGGGATGCAGCGGTGGTCTTCCTCTGGACTCGGGACTTTCAGCTCGGCACCGCGCAAGTAGTGGCTCCCGTCGGGGAGGAGGATAGCAAGGCCGACGGTCAAGATCTGCGAACGCAAGCGGTCATCGCGACAGAGGAGGTTCCAGAGGCTCGCCGCCAAATCTTCTGGGGTATGTTCGAGCACTGTCTGAAGGGTGCCGAAGGCCCGTCGTAGAAGATGGGCTTCATAGAGTAGCTTGGTGAGTCGCGGCGGGCCGAGCATCTCAAAGGCAACCCCTTCGCTACTGTGTTGCTGCTCTAACCGACGCAGCTCTTCTAGGGCAATGTGCCGTAGGGCACCGCCGCGGTAACTGGGACCCAATACGGCGCTGTCGAGCGCAGCAATCGTGTCATAACCAGTGTTACCGCCGAGGATTTCGCGAACGACGACCTCGGCAATCTCTTCGGGCGTAACGAGTTCCATCTGCCCAAGGGCGCTGACGGTCTCGAACTCGGCCCGGGCAAAGACGCCGTTCTCTCCCGTGTCGATGAAGACAGAGCGCAGCGGCTCTCCGAGGCGGCGGAGGGCTGCTGGTGGGTGGCTAGGGAGCGTGTCCCCGAGTTCCAGGGCCTCTTCAGGAGGGAGATCAACGAGTACGAGCGGACGCCCACGGAAGAGCACCGTGTCGTAGGCAATTCGCTTCCAAGCGATGATGGCGGCAGGTTTGACCTCTTTGACGATTGGGGCTCCGGGAGTACGGCCCATGAGGAACAGCAGTAGGGATTGGGCTCCAGCAACGGCGGACTTCGCCAGGAGGACTCGCGAGGGCCGCTCTTCGCTGTGCGTGTACGGGATGTTCAATCCCATGCCGCCGGTCCCTGTTGTGCCAACCTTCAAGTACAGGCGAGTGCCGGCAGCGAGGAGGCCGTGGTAGAGGATCTGGATGTGGCGAATCAGTTGCGGAATGTAGAGGCTGCTCAGGAGGCGTTCCGTGGCTTCCACAGGGAACCCCTGGTGCTGGAGACCATGCCAGACAGCAGCGGCAGCGCTGTAGATATCCTGGTATGCAATGGCAGTGGCAGTGTTGATGCAGTCGACGACGATGTCGGGGCGGGTGGTGGTGAGGAGTTCGTAGAGTGCAGACTGTTGGAGGCGCGTTTCCTCCAGCTCGCCGAGGATATCTTCGATGAGGGCAGCCCGTGTTGTAGGATCGGCAAGAAGCTCACTGCGAGAACGGTCCTTCCAAGCGCTGCGGACGAAGATATCCCCCCACCAGGCCTCGATGCTGGCAGAGGGAAAGAGTTGGCGGAGGTCGGCAGCGGCTTCCTCTGCCTCTGTCCGGCGTAGGGAGGTGACAATGAGTCGCTTCGGGGATTCCTGGAGAATGCGGCGACAGACGGCAGACCCTACCAACCCCCAGCCGCCGAGCACCAGTACGGTCTGCGACTCTAGCCTCATGAGCGATCTTGCTGTGTGGTGTGGTACTCGAGTCTCTGAGCCACACGGCGGGCCGCAGTGACCATGTTATGGAGCGCAGGGATGACCTCATCCCATTTCCGAGTCTTCAACCCGCAGTCAGGGTTGACCCATACCGCCTCTGGTGGCAACACACTGAGGACGCGTTGGAGGATTGCCTCGACCTCTTCAGGGCTGGGAACGGCGGGAGAGTGGACATCGTAGACGCCAACCCCGACATGGAGGCTACCTGGCGGGAGCTGAGAGAAGCTGTCTACAATCTCCCCCTTGCTGCGCGAGCCCTCAATGGAGAGCACGTCGAAGTCCAATTGGGCGATGTAGGGCAGGATGTCGTTGAACTCCGAATAGCACATGTGGGTGTGGATCTGTGTCTCCAGGCGAGCTCGGGCATGGCAAAGGCGGAAGGCTCGTGTTGCCCATCGGAAGTACTCATCCCAGTGGCGCCGCTTCAGTGGAGCTCCTTCCCGAAAGGCAGGCTCGTCTATCTGGATGATGCGAATGCCAGCAGCCTCTAAGTCGCGGACCTCATCAGCTAAGGCCAGTGCTATTTCATAGGCTAACTCTTCGGCAGGAGTGTCGGGGCACCAGTAGCTCCAGAGGAGCATCGTCACTGGGCCAGTGAGCATCCCCTTGACGGGCTTGCGAGTGAGCGACTGGGCATACGTAATGTCACGCACAGTCATCGGTTGGGGACGCCAGACGTCTCCGTAGATGATGGGCGGACGGTAGACTCGGGAGCCGTATGAGAGTACCCAGCCGTGTTCAGTTGTGGCGAACCCCTCCAAGCGTTCAGCGAAGTACTCCACCATATCGCTGCGCTCGAACTCCCCGTGGACGAGCACATCCAGCCCCAGCTCCTCTTGGATGGCGATGGCGTGGTGGATGTGCTGCTGGATAGCAGCGTCGTACTCTTCGGCGGAAAGCTCCCCACGGCGGTATTGGGCTCGAAGGCGGCGTATTTCGGCCGTCTGGGGGAAGGACCCAATAGTCGTCGTTGGTAGTACGGGGAGGTGTAGGAGCTTGCGTTGGAGAGCGCGGCGTTCGGCTGCGGGAGGGCTTCGGTGGAAGTCGCTCTCCTTTAGGGCTGCTAGGCGCTGGCGCACCTGTTCATTGCGGGCAAAGGGCTGGCGCACGAGGGCCGACTGCTCCTTGACACGCTGTAAGGCAGAAGGCTCACCTTCCCATGCCGCCTTCAGTAGCCACAGCTCCTCGATCCGCTCCCGAGCGAATGCTAAGCGCTCTCGGAGTCCTTCCGGAAGGCGTGATTCTACGGTTGTCGTGATCGGTAGGTGCCACAGGGGACAGGACGGGGCGAGAACAACGTTATCGGCAAATCGGGTGAGGCTTTCGACGAAGCGTAGAAGCTCCTCCAAATCCGAGCGCCAGACCTGCCGTCCGTTGACAATGCCGGCAATCAGGGCCTTCTCCCTTGGGAAGCCAAAGCGCTGGAGGGCTTCCCAGTTCTCGGAGTTCGAGACGAAGTCCAACCCGATACCGGCTACAGGCAGCTCGCAGTACCGTCGGAAGTCGGAGACGCTGTCGTAGTAGCAGAGCACCCACAGTGGGAGCCCGCGGCGGCTGAGTTCACCATACCATTGCGCCACCAACTCCCAGTGTGTGTTCGGGACGTCCAGAGCAAGAGCGGGTTCGTGGAGCACGGCAAGAGCTACCCCTTCGCTGCGGAGGCTCTCCAGAATTTCCACGTACACGGGCACCAATGCTGAGCCGAACGTATGGAACTCCTCATCGCTTAGGGGCGTGATGCGAGGAGTACCGTCGGAGGAGTGTGAGCGCTTGGAAAGCCGCAGGAAGGTGTAGGGGCCAATGAGTGTAGGAACCGTCTCTACCCCTCGCTGGCGGTAGAAGCGGACGTCTTCCAGCGGAAAGTTCTGCGAGAGCCGGAAGTTAGGCTGTTCGAGCTCCGGGACGAGGTAGTGGTAGTTCGTGTTGAACCACTTCGTCAGTTCCAAGGCTTGCTTGCCGCGAGCTAGGGCAAAGTAGGAAGACAGCCCATCGTAGGGGCCGATTCGTTGAGGAAGGGCCCCAACCATCACGGCGGTGTCCAGCATGGGATCGTAGAGAGAGAGCTCGTTGCTTGGGATGAGGTCCATAGAGCGGTACTCCCGCAGCCGTTCCTCGCGGAGGGCGGCCATGCCCTGCAGTAGTCCCTCTTCGTCCACGGAGCCAGACCAGTAGCCCTCAAGGAGCGTCTTGTACTGTCGGCGCTCTCCAAGGCGGGGGAATCCGAATGCGAAGGTCAGCACGCTGCTCATTGGGCGGGAGAGGACTAAAGCGAACGCGCGAATTTAGCGAGTGCCGGGGGGTCCGCTACAGAAGAGGGCTGCAGAGTTCCCACGAGAATGCGTTCGTGGCCAGCGTAGTCCTTTCGGATCCGTAGCCACTGGGCATTCGGGCGGAAGAGCTCAGCAACGGAGTTCATACTTCCCGCTCCTACCTCCAGGAGGAAGAGGCCACCAGGCGAGAGCAGCACTGGGAAGATCTGAGCGAATCGGCGGTAGAAGCCTAAACCGTCGCCACCGTCCGTGAGCGCCTCACGGGGCTCATAGAGGCGGACTTCGGGCTGCAAGTGTGGGAGGTCAGCGGCAGGGATGTATGGCGGATTGGAGACGATGAGGTGGAATGGCTGCTTGGGTGGTAGTTCGCGGAGAATGTCGACGCGGGCAAAACGGACGTTCCGGAGTCCCAGGCGCCGGGCATTGTAGCGAGCTACAAGGAGCGCTCGCAGCGAAGTGTCAATCCCAAGCACATCGGCTCTCTTGCAGTGGTAGGCGATCGCCAGGGCAATACAGCCGGAGCCGGTCCCGATGTCCAAGACGCGGACTGGATAGGGTAGAGAGGCTCTACGGAGCAAGGCCAATGCCTCTTCCACCAGCAGCTCTGTCTCTGGCCGTGGGATGAAGACCCCACGCCGGAGCGAGAGCCGGAGGCCGAAGAATTCGGTCTCTCGTAGCAGGTACTGTACAGGCTCGCGGCGGAGGCGGCGTCTGAGGAGCAGCAAGAGCCGGTGGCGAGCAGCGAGTGGCAGAGGCGTAGAACGCTCCAGTACGAGCCGAAGTCGGTCCCATCCCAGGACATGGCACAGCAGGAGTTCGGCGGTACGCCGTGGACTGTCTAATCCTGCGGTAGACAGGACCTGCGTGATCTCGGCCAGCGCTTCTCCGACGGTGCGGCAGCTTGCTAATCGGCTACTCAGCATAGTACTCTTGGAGCGGCTTCACCTGGAGCTCAGCCCGGCGTAGTTCAGCCAGTCCGCGTAAGGATGCGGCGGCTGCTGCCAGTGTAGTGAAGAAGGGGATTCGATAGCGCATCGCCGTGCGGCCCATGATGTGCTCGTCATACCGGGCGTTCTCTCCGAGTGGCGTGTTGATGAGGATATCCACCTTGCCGTCGGTGATGTAGTCGATGATGCTGGGACGCCCTTCGTAGTGCTTCCGCACAGGTGTCACCGGGAGACCATAGCGGCGGAGGAATGCTGCTGTCCCCGTAGTGGCCCAGAGCTCGAAGCCCAGTTCAAGGTATCCGCGAGCGATTTCGACGGCTTGCTGAGTTTTGTCGTAGTCGGCCAGCGAAATGAAGACGCGGCCACCATTAGTCGGGAGGCGGTTCCCTGCCGCGATATGGGCTTTGATGAGGGCACGTCCAAAGGAGGAGTCAATCCCCATGACTTCGCCCGTAGAGCGCATCTCCGGTCCGGGGAAGACATGCACCTGGGGGAATTTCGTGAAGGGGAAGACCGATTCCTTCACGGCTACGTGTCCCAGGTCCAGCCGGAACTCTGGAACGTTGAGGTTGGACAGCTTCTCGCCCAGCATCGCACGAAGGGCCAGTTCCAGGATGGGAATGCCTGTGGCTTTAGCGACGAACGGCATCGTGCGCGAAGCTCGGGGGTTGGCCTCCAGCACGTAGATCGTTCCTTGCTGCAGTGCATACTGGACGTTGAGTGGACCCACGACCTGGAGTGCTCGGGCAATTCGGCGAGTGTAGTCGCAGAGGGTTTCCAGTTGCTCGCGAGTGATGTTGTACGGGGGCAGCACGCAGGTGGAATCGCCAGAGTGGATGCCGGCTTCCTCTATGTGCTGTAGGACGCCAGCGATGAGAACGGTCTTGCCATCGCTAACGGCATCAACGTCGAATTCGTAGGCATGCTCCAAGAAGCGGTCAATGAGCACGGGGCGCTCTGGGAAAGCAGCGGAGGCTTCGCGGAGGTACCGACGGAGAGTCTCCTCGCGGTAGCAGATCTGCATTGCCCGCCCTCCGAGGACGTAGGATGGCCGAACCAGGACGGGGTAGCCGATTTGGCGTGCGATGTTGACGGCCTCCTCTTCCGATCGCGCGGCGCCCCACGGTGGACAGGGGATGCCAAGCGTGTCCAGTAGGTGTGCAAAGCGTTCGCGGTCTTCCGCCAGGTCGATCCCTTCGGGTGAGGTGCCCAGTAGACGGAAGCCGGCAGCTTGGAGTCGGTGGGAGAGCCGCAACGGAGTCTGTCCACCCAGCGTTACGATGACCCCGTCTGGTTGCTCGTGCTCCAGAATGTTGAGGACGTCTTCAGCAGTGAGTGGCTCGAAGTAGAGCTTGTCCACGATGTCGTAGTCCGTGGAGACGGTCTCTGGGTTGCAGTTGATCATGATCGCCTCATATCCCAGGCGCCGCAGGGCAAAGATGCCTTGGACGCAGCAGTAGTCGAACTCGATCCCCTGCCCGATGCGGTTGGGGCCGCTGCCTAAGATGACGACCTTTGGACGGCGCGAGGGAATGGACTCATTCTCCCCGGGGGCGTAGGTGGAGTAGTGGTAAGGGGTTTCGGACTCGAACTCTGCGGCGCAGGTGTCCACGGTCTTGTAGACGGGACGGATGCCGTGCTGGCGCCGGAAGTCCGCTACTTCGGCCTCGGTGCTGCCGGTCAATACAGCTAACTGCGCGTCGGAGAATCCCAGAGCCTTGAGGCGGCGGACCCGTTCGGGGCCAAGCTGCCGTAGTGCTTCGGTGCCCTGGCAGCCATGCTGCTGTCGGAAGCTGATGACTTCATGGGCTGCGGTGACGATCTCTCGGCATTGCTCGATGAACCATGGATCATAGCCCGTCAACGCGTGGATTTCCTCCGTACTCATTCCCAGCCGGAGGGCATCGCAGAGATCGAAGATAGACCGGGAGTGGCGCTGGCGGAGCCTTGCCCGCAGGGGCTCGCGTTCTTCCTCGCTGAGTGGCTGCAGGTATTCGGGACGGTCGAACCCGAAGCCGAAGCGCCCCTGCTCCAAGCTTCGGATGGCCTTTTGGAGAGCCTCCTTGAAGGTACGCCCGAAGGCCATTGCCTCGCCGACCGACTTCATCTGGGTCCCAAGCTCATCGGGTACCTCTGGAAACTTCTCGAAGTCCCACCGTGGGATCTTGACCACAACGTAGTCGATGGCGGGTTCGAAGCATGCGGGGGTTTTGCCGGTGATGTCGTTGAGGATTTCGTCCAGCGTATAGCCTATTGCCAGCTTTGCAGCGATCTTGGCAATGGGGAAGCCTGTGGCCTTGGAAGCCAGCGCCGAGCTGCGGGAGACGCGCGGGTTCATCTCAATGACTACCATGCGCCCCGTCTTGGGGTCGACCGCAAACTGGATGTTGGAGCCGCCGGTCTCCACACCGATTTCCCGCATAATGCGGATAGCGGCGTCGCGCATCTGCTGGTATTCTCGGTCTGTCAGAGTCTGGGCGGGGGCGACAGTGATGGAGTCCCCTGTGTGAACACCCATCGGGTCGAAGTTCTCAATCGAGCAGACGATCACAACGTTGTCCCTGCGGTCGCGCATGACCTCCAGCTCATACTCCTTCCAGCCCAGCGCCGACTCTTCCACCAGCACGCGTCGGATTGGGCTGGCAACGAGGGCTGCGGCGAGTAGTTCGCGGTACTCTTCCATGTTGTAGGCGATCCCACCGCCTGTGCCTCCGAGGGTGAAAGAAGGCCGGAGGATGGCAGGGAAACCAATCGCTTCAATCGCACGGAGGCCCTCCTCAACGGAATGGACGAAAGCTCCGCGTGGCGTCTCCAACCCACAGCGCCGCATGGCTTCTTGGAAGAGCTTTCGGTCTTCGGCTTTGCGGATCGCCTCCAGTGAAGAGCCGATGAGGCGAACACCGTAGCGCTGGAGGACACCTCGTTCTGCAAGCTCAACGGCGACGTTGAGCCCAGTCTGCCCGCCCATGGTGGGTAGGAGCGCGTCGGGGCGTTCGCGAGCGATGATCTTCTCCACGAACTCTGCGGTGATGGGCTCAATGTAGGTGGCATCGGCCAACTCAGGGTCGGTCATGATGGTGGCTGGGTTGGAGTTGACGAGGATGACGCGGAGCCCTTCTTGTCGCAGAGCCTTGCAGGCCTGGGTACCGCTGTAGTCGAACTCGCACGCTTGCCCGATAACGATAGGGCCTGAGCCGATGATGAGGACGCTGCGGATATCGGGTGACTGTGGCATTGGGCTAAGCGTCTGCTTGAGTGGTACCGACTCAGATTCGTCCTGCCCGGCGCAGCTGGTCTTCTATCCAGCGGTAGGTGGCTTCCAGCCCAACTTCCAGTGGCGTCCGCGGTTCCCAGCCAAGGAGCTGGCGTAGCCGGGTGTTGTCACTGTTACGGCCACGGACGCCCTGAGGTTTGGTAAGGTCGTGGCGCTTGTGGATGCGCTTGCCAGCAATCTGGGCCACGATGTCCACCAGCTCGTTGATCGTCACGAGCCGATCGCTTCCTAAGTTCAGCGGCTGTCGGATGTCCGAGAGCATGATGCGGTAGATGCCTTCGACGCAATCGGCGATGTACATGAAGGAACGCGTCTGGTTGCCGTCGCCCCAAATCTCGATCGTATCCCCGTCCTTGGCAAGCGCAATCTTGCGGCAGATAGCGGCAGGTGCCTTCTCGCGTCCACCTTCGTACTCTCCGAGTGGGCCGTAGACGTTGTGGAAGCGGGCAATGCGTACTTCCAGGCCGTAGTCTTCGGCGTAGTACTGGCAGAGCTTCTCGGCGAAGAGCTTCTCCCAGCCATAGCCCTCTTCAGGGTCGGCGGGGTAGGCGTCCTCTTCTCGTAGAGGGGTCACGTCAGGGGTGCTCTGGCGGTACTGCGGGTAGACGCAGGCTGAGGAGGAGAAGAAGAAGCGCTGTCCGCCGTTGAGGCGGGTGGCTTCCAGCATGTGGGCGTTGATGAGGACGTTGTTACGGGCAACATCGGCGTGGTAGCGGCTGATGTAGCCGATGCCGCCCATGTCAGCAGCTAAGTTGTAGACGTGATCGATCCCTTCGGTAGCCCGGAGGCAGTCTTCCCAGCGGCGCAGGTCTAAGAGGAGGAATTCGTGCGCATGTGTCGGTTCGTAGGCAGGGGGTTTCAGGTCAACCCCTCGGACCCAGTAACCACGTTCGACCAGGAAGGTCACTAGATGGTGCCCTATGAAGCCGCCGGCGCCAGTGACAAGGACGCGCGTAGGCATTGTAAGGACTCCAGGTGAGACGGCAGGCGCAATGACGTACTTCCGCAAGTGCGTAGTGAAGGCATGGAGGCACTAAGTTTGCGGGCAATTCTCGCAGCGTCGCAGCAGACTGGAATGGTATGCGCGGAAGAGCGGACGCCCCGTCAGCCGTGGGTGTGGCGTTGGTGGCTAAGTTGCGTAGTTGTTGGAGGGACACTCCTACTCGGCGGGAGTGTGGTGCGTTCGGTGGCACTCTTTTCGGTATTCCGTCCAGGCACGGTAGAGCTGGAGGAGCGTTACCTGCCAGCGGAACGGCTGCAGAGTTACCGAGTGGCCGTCAACGGCAGTCCGTACGTATGGGCCGGCGGCGTGGTCTTCTTCGTCGGGGTTGCGGGCAGCATCGCCTATCGGTGGCGGCAGTTACGCCAGCACGGTTGGCTTGTGATGGCGGCAGTATTGGCGGCGCTGGCACTTGCAGCGGAGGTGTGGTTGGTGGCTCGGTTCGACATACCTCTGGTGATGCTGTTTGCAGGAGGGGCTCCATCGCTGGAGGTTGTGGAGCCGCTCGTTCTGAAGCGAGTCCGCCAAGGGGGAAGTATTGGGCTCTTGGCAGCATATGCGGAGTGGACCGTCTTGCTCCTCTTCATTTGGCGTCCACTGGAGCGAGGCGATGGGACCGGAGCGGTTGGTGAAGGAGTTACTGGAAGTAGCTCGCCGATGCGGGATTCAGGTGCGGCGTGAGCACGGGCGCTTCCGCGGGGGCTACTGCGTCTTCCGAGATCGGCGGCTCATCGTTGTGAATCGAGCGCTCCCGCCGGAGCAGATGAGTGTGGTATTAGCCGAGGCTCTGCAGCAGCTCCCGTTGGAGGGTGTCCCGCTGAAGCCTGCCGTGAGGTCGTGGCTAGAAGCGGTAGCAGCCCAACACAGAGCTCTCCTACTGGACGTCTCCACGCCGAAGATGGCGGAGCGAACGAGAAAACCATGAGGACGACCTGGTACGGAATCGTAGCCCTGTGCATGACGCTCGTCGTCCGTGCCCAGCTCCAAGAGGGCCAGCCGCTGGACCGTGTCGTGGCTATCGTTGGTGGCGAGGCCATCTTCGCTTCCGATGTCGAAGCGCAGGTCCAGCTCTTCCGGCAGCAACTCCCTGCAGGGGTTGAGCTGGCCGATAGTATCCTGCGGCGGCGCGCGTTAGAGGCGCTCATTGACGAGAAGCTCATGCTGCTGAAGGCGCAGGAGGACAGCATCGTTGTCAGCGATGATGAGGTCACCCAACGCCTGGAGTTCCAGCTGCAGCTACTGGTGCAGCAGGTAGGCTCAGAGCGCCGAGTAGCAGAGCTCTACGGGATGCCCATTGAGCGGATTCGGCGGGAGTATCGAGAGGAGGTGCGCAAGCGGCTCTTGGTGGAGAAGTTGCAGCAGCAGCGGTTTGGGACGATTCGCTGCAGTGCTCGGGAGTTGGAGGAGTTCTACCAACGCTACCGAGACTCCCTACCGCCTGTGCCGGCGCAGGTAGAGCTGTACCACCTGGTTCGGTACGTCCAGCCGGACTCTGCGGCGCGGCAGCAGGTGATGGAGCTTGCTCGCCGAGTGCGCGATAGCCTCCTGCGGGGTGGGGATTTTGCTGAGTTCGTGCGCCGTTACAGCGATGACCGCGGTTCAGTTGCCGCTGGCGGAGATATCGGCTGGGTCGAGCGTGGCAAGTTGTTGCCGGAATACGAGCGTGTTGCCTTTTCACTGCAGGTGGGGGAAATTTCACCGCCGGTGGAGACGCCCATCGGTTACTACCTCATCCAAGTGCTGGACCGTCGGCAAGATGCTGTGCGGACGCGGCATATCCTCTTCCGCCTGCGGGCTGATGCAGAGCGGGTACGTTTGGAGCTCCTGCGGTTGCGAGAGCTTGCCCTCCAAGGGACTCCTTTCGACTCGTTGGCGCGCCTCTACTCCGAGGAGCCGGATACGAAGGGGTTCGGTGGAGCCTTAGGGTTAGTTCCGCTGGACGGCCTCTCGCAGGAGCTTCGGAAGGCCATCGAGGAGTTGCCCGATGGCGGGATTTCGGAGCCGTTGCCGTACTTGGCCAATCCACATAGGCCGGGGCTGCAGCTCCTCTACCGGAAGCGCATGGTACCACAGCATCCGGCAAGCCTCCCCGAGGATGCCGGATATGTTGAGCGCTTCTGCCAGCAGTGGAAGCGGGAACAGGAGTATCGGCGATGGGTTGCTGAACTGCGCCGCCGTTTTCCGTGGGAGGTGCGTCCGTGATGGGGTATTGGTACGGGTCGGCAGTGCTTGCTACGCTTTTGACTGCCGTTGCGGTCCTCAGAGCTCAAGTACCGACTCCGCTCCAGCAGCCACTGCCGCCACAGCGGGCATTAGGGCAGCAAGAGGAGGCTGATACGCTCATCCAGCCCGTTCCATTGCCTACTGAGGAGCTCCGGCAGACAACGCCGGAGCAAGACAGCGCTTACGTTCGGGCCCTGCGCACACCGCTAGCCCCACTCTCGCGGTTCCAGGCTGCTCTCCGGGAATCTTCGCCGGCCTGGTTAGCGGCGCAGGAGCAGGTACTGCTCCCTCCGTGGCAGAGTGCTCTTCGGAATCTCCGCCTTGACCCGGCGGTGCTAGTCCCCACGGGCGAGGAGCTTGTACAGCATGCGTATGCCCTCCAGCAGGCGCAGGCGTTGCCTACCGCGACGTTGCGACGGACTCCTGGGAGTGGTGTAGCTATCCCCCTGGTTGCAATTGCCCAGTTCATCGGGTTGACGGAGGACCTCTCGCCAACGATTCGCTACGAGGTGCAGGCGGTATCGCACGTGCAGGTGCGCGTCTACTCGGTACAGGCACTGCTAGTTGCGACACTCTACGATGGAGTCCAGCGTCCTGGCCGGTACAGCTTGACGTGGAATGGGCGTGACGAGCAAGGACGCGCGGTCCCACCAGGGGACTACGTCGCTGAGGTCCGCATTGGTGGAACGCAGCGACTCTACAAGCGCATCCGACTTGGAAGCTCTGACATTCGGTAAGGGTCCCACAGCAGGCTTCGGGTGTAGGGAATGTGGCGCCGCATAGGAGTGGTTGCATGCCTCCTTGTTGGAGGCCTTGCGGTGGCGGAAGCGGTCCCTATAGTGCTCAAGCTGCGGACTTCTGCTCCATCGCTTAAGGAGTGGAGCGTAGGTGGGCGTTGTGGGACGCTGGCCTTTGTGATGCAAGTAGCCGGGGTACATGCAGCCGCTCCGCTAGTTCCTGAGGGGCTGTTCCAGGCACTGTACCAGCGGGCGCAGCAGCGAGGCAGTACAGCGCTCTTCCGGCACCTTAGGGAGCTTGAGCGGATTGTCGTAGTGGAGTTGCCGGGTGCGGTGGATACGGCGGTGCTCCTCCGGAAGCTAGAGTGCCATCCGGAGGTGGAGTACATCGAGCCTCTGCCGGAGCGGTTTCTCTGCGAGGTGCCCAATGACCCACTCGTGGCCGAACAGTACGCGCTGAACGTGGCCCGTATCTTTGAGGCGTGGGACTTGGTGCCGGCCGATGTGCAGCCGATTGTGGTGGGCATTGTAGACACGGGCATCGACATGGAGCATCCCGACCTGGCGGACAACATCTTCCTGAATCCCGGCGAGCTTGGAACAGATGCCGCTGGGCGGGATAAGCGCTCGAATGGCGTGGATGACGATGGGAACGGGTTCGTTGACGACTGGCGGGGCTGGGATTTTGCAGCCGGCTCGGGGAACCAGCAAGACAATGACCCTCAGCCGGGGAATTCCCACGGGACGCACGTGGCCGGGATTATCGGGGCAATCATCAACAATGCTCGAGGGATTGCCGGCATTGTCCCCAAGGTCCGCCTACTGGCGGTGAAGATTGGACCTGATGAGCCGGGAGCGCAATCGGTGCACAATGCTTACCAGGGAATCCTCTACGCGGCCTCGATGGGAGCTGCAGTCATCAATTGCAGTTGGGGTGGGCCGGGGCGCTCTGAGGTAGAGTACGAGGTGATTCGAACGGCCGTTGCAATCGGGGCTGTTGTCGTGGCCGCTGCGGGGAATGATGGGCGCAGAGGGCCTTTCTATCCGGCGGCATACCCTGAAGTGCTTTCCGTCGCGGCAACGGATTCGGCCGACAACAAGGCGCCGTACTCCAACTACCACGAGACCGTGGACATTGCGGCGCCCGGCGACGAGATTCTGTCCCTCCTCCCCGGGGGACTTTTCACGAAGATGAGCGGTACTTCGATGGCGGCACCCGTCGTGAGTGGTGTGGTGGCGTTGGTGCGACAGCGCTTCCCGCAGTACTCCCCGTTCCAGGCGATGGCTCGAGTGATGATGGCCGCCGACGACATCACCCAGCGTCAGCCCTGGCTGGCGGGCTTGCTGGGATGGGGGCGGGTCAACGCATATAGGGCACTTGCGGAGCCAGTCCTATTTGCCTGCTTCGTTGATAGCGTGACCGTCACCGATGCCGATGGCGATGGTTTCTTCGATGCCGGTGACACATTGCAGGTATCCGTAGGGATCCGGAACATCCTGGATACCGTCGACAGCGTGGTGGTGGACATCTTTACCCCCTTGGTACCAGCGCCGGAGTATCTGCGGCAGCGGATTGTCCTCTCTGGTATGGCAACGGGAGAGTATCGGCGCTTGCCAGAGCCGTTCCTGCTGCGGATTGCCCCTACGGTGCCGCACAACGCCGTCATGGAGCTGCGCATCAACGTGCGTTACGGGCGCCGGCTCATCGGCCGTGGTTGGACTGCGATCGTTGTGCGTCCGGTCTATCGGACACTGGCGGCAAACAACATTGCTGTCACTTTCAACAGCCGTGGCAACATTGCCTTCAACGACTACCCGGAGAATACGCAAGGAGATGGCTTCCGGTGGCGTGGGAGTCCCAATCTGCTTTTCGAGGGGGCGCTGATGGTGGGCATCTCTGCGGAACGGCTCTCCAACGTTGCCCGCGGAGCACTGCAGGACCAGCAGGATCGCTCGTTCGTAACACAGCAGGTCCTTCGCCTCTTCCAGCCCGGTCCCCATGCCGCACTGGAGGCCGAGGCCGTCTTCGCTGACGAGCGGCGGCCTGGAGATGCGGGGGTTGCCGTCCGGCAGCGCATCTACCAGTTCTCTCAGGCTGAGCGAAGCGACTTCGTGTTGGTCGTCTACGACGTCGTCAACCAGACGGATTCGGCGTTTACCACCCTCCACGTCGGCTGGTACCTGGACTGGGACATCAGTCCTTCGGCCACGGGCGATCGGGCGCTCTACGACAGTGTCTCGGGGGTTGGGTACGTCGTCTGCGAGAGTTGCCCAGTGCCGATGCCCTTGGCAGGAGCGGTACTCCTGAGTCGGCAGCCGGTGAACTTCTTCGCCATCGACAACGACGGCCGTGGACCCGACAATCCGGGGGTCTACGATGGATTCACGCGGGAAGAGAAATGGCGCACGATGAGTAGTGGCCTTGCCCGCTTGCGGTCCAATCGTACAGATGCTTCGTTCGTGCTGGCAGGGGGACCCATCCAGCTTGGTCCGGGAGATACGTCGCGAGTTGTGTTAGCGTTGGTAGCAGGAGCAGATGTGGAGGGGCTTCGGTGGGCTGCTGCTACTGCCCGACAAGCTGCAGCAGCCCTCGGGGTGGATACTGTCCCATGGACTCCGCTGCCGAGTCGGATATCGGCCCAGCTCTTCCCCAACCCTTGGCAACCGGGGATGCCAGTGCCAACGCTTGTGCTGAGCCTGCCGGAGCGGCGCTACCTCCGCGTCCGCTTAGTGGATCCGCTCGGACGCTTTGTTGCGGAACTTGCTGAAGGGCTCTACCAGCCCGGGACTCACCGCTTCATCGTTCCATCAGCGAGCCTCAGCGGTGGCCCCTACTTCCTCTACATCATAGCAGGCGCTGAAGGGATGGTCGTACCTCTAGTCATTGCGCGCTGAACATGCAGCGGTACGAAGAGCTGCTTGAGTTGGTGAAGAGTTGCCGAGCGGACTTTGAACGCTTCTACCTCAAGCAGAACCGGCGGGCTGGCGTCCGGCTGCGCAAGCGGATGCAAGAACTTCGCCGCTTGGCCAAGGCGATACGGGATGAGATCCAACAGCTTCGCCGCACTTTCCCTCCGCGGCCAAAGCGCCGTTTGAAGCAGCCCGAGCAGGAGTGAGGCAGCAGCGACAGACAGTGGGCACAGCTCATAGGGCTAATTTTGCCACCTGCGTGGTAGAACGAGCTCAAGAAAGGTGCAAATGGCCGACGTGCGGATAGAGACTGACACGATGGGGCCGATAGAGGTCCCGGCCGACAAGTACTGGGGAGCACAGACAGCACGTTCGCTCATTCACTTCGCTATCGGCACCGAGCGGATGCCGCGTGAGCTCATTCGGGCTCTGGGCATCGTCAAGAAGGCAGCGGCCCTTGTTAACCGGGACCTTGGCCTCTTGCCACTAGAGAAGGCGGAGCTCATTGTGCGTGCTGCTGATGAGGTCATCGAGGGCAAGCTGGATGACCACTTCCCGCTCTCCGTCTGGCAGACCGGCTCCGGGACGCAGACGAACATGAACGTCAACGAAGTTATCGCCAACCGTGCGATTGAGCTGGCAGGCGGGGTGTTAGGAAGCAAGCGTCCGATCCATCCCAACGACGATGTCAACAAATCGCAGAGCTCCAACGATGTCTTCCCGACCGCAATGCACATCGCTGCTGCTGAGCAGATCGCCCACCGGCTGCTGCCAGCGGTTCAGGAGCTACGTGATGCGTTGGCGGAGAAGGCAGAGAACTTTCGGGATGTCATCAAGATCGGGCGCACCCACCTCATGGATGCCGTCCCGCTGACCTTGGGACAGGAGTTCTCCGGCTACGTCCAGCAGTTGACGAATGCTCTGCGGCGGATTGAGGCGGTGCTACCAGACCTCTACGAGCTGGCAATCGGTGGGACGGCTGTCGGGACAGGGCTCAACACGCATCCGGAGTTCGCTGAACGAATGGCAGCGATGATTGCACAGTTGACGGGGCTACCGTTTGTGTCGGCTCCGAACAAGTTTGAGGCACTGGCGGCACACGATGCCCTTGTCTGGGCACATGGCGCTCTGCGGACACTGGCGGTGGCGCTCCACAAGATCGCCAACGATATCCGCTGGATGGCCTCGGGGCCTCGGGCGGGCCTGGCAGAGATTCGCATCCCAGAGAACGAGCCTGGTTCATCCATTATGCCGGGTAAGGTCAACCCGACTCAGTCGGAAGCCATGACGATGGTTGCCACGCAAGTCCTCGGCAACGATGTCACAATCAGCATTGCGGGCTCCCTTGGAGCCTTCGAGCTGAACGTGTACAAGCCTGTCATCATCTTCAACTTCCTGCAGAGCGTCCGCTTGCTGGCCGATGCCTGCCGCTCGTTTACGCGTTACTGTGTCGTCGGTATTGAGCCGAACCGAGAGCGCTTGCGAGCATACGTAGAGCAGTCGTTGATGCTCGTAACGGCGCTCAATCCCTACATCGGCTACGACAATGCCGCCCGCATTGCGAAACACGCTTACCAGACGGGAAAGAGCCTGAAGGAGGCGGCCGTTGAGCTGGGGCTGTTGACAACAGAGGAGTTCGACCGCATCGTACGTCCAGAGCAGATGTTAGGCCCCAACCTATGAGGCCTTCCGGATCTCCCCAATGACGACGGGGGACTCCTCAACGCAGAGCACCATCACCTCGCTGACGTGCTCTGGGGCAACCACCAAGACCATGCCGATCCCAAGGTTGAAGACGCGCCGCATCTCCTCTTCTGGAATAGCACCGGCGCGTTGGATGTAGCGGAAGAGTGGCGGTACCTGCCACGCATCCCAGGCAATCTCAGCGGTGACACCACGGGGTAGGATTCTCTGCAAGTTCCCCATGATACCGCCACCCGTCACGTGGGCGATTCCCTTTACGAGCCCGCGCTGCAGTACGGGCAGGAGCGTTGTCGCATACGAGCGGTGGACTGCCAGCAAGGCCTCGCCCAGCGAGCTCCCGAGCTCGGGCATGTAGGTTTCGAGGTCATGGTCTCGGAGAGCTGCCATCGCCAGGGAATAGCCGTTCGTGTGTAGCCCTGTAGAGGCAAGGCCAATCAGTATGTCCCCTGGCTGGATGGAGCGGCCGTCGAGGATGCGGGAGTATTCTACGACGCCAATGATGGTGCCAGCGAGGTCGTAGTCTCCTGGGGCGTAGACGGAGGGCATCTCGGCGGTCTCACCACCGAGAAGGGCACAGCCGTTACTCCGGCAGGCAGTGATGATGCCGCCAATGACTTGCTCGGCGATGCCGATGTCCAGCCGCCCGCAGGCGAAGTAGTCCAGGAAGAAGAGCGGTCGGGCGCCACAGCAGAGGATATCGTTGACGCAGTGGTTGACTAAGTCCTGCCCGACTGTGCTATGGCTCCCTAGACGGATGGCAAGCTTCACCTTCGTCCCAACTCCATCGGTGCTAGCCACCAGGACGGGATGTTCGTAGTCGCTGAAGCGAGCGTCGAAGAAGCCCCCGAAGTGGCCAATGTCGGCTATCACGCCAGGGGTGAAGGTGGAGCGGATAAGGGGCTTCAGGCGACGCAGGAGCTCATCAGCGGCGTCAATGTCGACGCCAGCATCTCGGTAGGTCAACATGACATCTGCAGCATCTTGTCCGACGGTTCCCGGATAGGCTCCCAGGAGCGAGCAATCGAGCGACGCAGGAAGAGGACAGCGAAGGCATTGATGGTCCACAGCCAGAGTGTCCGGGCGTAGCCATAGCGCCGATAGCGGCGCGGCGATTCATAGATCGGTAGTTCCCAAGCCATACGAATTCGGCCTAAGCGGCGGAGCCGGCGGTAGAGGTCGAAATCTTCACCAGCATAGAGCCGCTCGTTGTAGCCGCCAACCCGCTCAAATGCCCATCGCCGTACGATGTGGCACTCTCCCCGTCCGATGCCCAATCCACAGGCGTTGAGGAGTGCGAAGTATCGGTTGTAGAGGCTGTGGAAGGCTCGGTCCTTCCATACGGCTACGGCTGGATGGACGTACACGGGGCATGCTAGAGCTACTTCGTCCGGTGCCTCTTCTGCCCAGCGGTGGATGTACCAGAAGAAGCGTTCGGGATCAGCCGGGACAGAGTCGGCGTTGAGGAAGAGGAGGATAGAGCCACTGGCCATCCGTGCCCCCCAGTTCCGACCCTGGGCGATACTCTGGCGGTAGGAGCCGGTATGGGCAACGACGACGTCTGCATGGAGGTGTGCGATCTCCAACGTTGCATCTGTGCTGCCACCGTCGCTAATGATGAGCTCCACGCCGTAGCGGTTCCGGAGTGCCTCCGGGAAGGATTCCAGTGTCGCGGCCAGAACGCTCTGCTCTTGGAATGTCGGGATGATGAGGCTGAGGCGGATGGAGTCGGTGCGGAGACGATGGTGGATGGTGACATGCGCTTCAGGAGGGAGCTCTGCGGCGGAAGCCCGTGGCGGCTGTGGGGGCTGCATCGAGGCGTCACTCCAGTAGGTCGCGCACTTGGTCGACGAACACGCTCACTGTAGGGGCCTCTGGGATGGGACGAACGATCGGCAGTGGGGGAATCTCCGGCGTGATTCGGATGCGCTCCTCGGCATCTCGGACGTTGGGCATTAGGTAGCGGCGTACGGCATCGGCTCGGGCTTCCGCAAGCCGTTGGGCTCGCTCCAGAAGCGTTGGGGTAGGAACGGGCGGAACTGTGACTTTGCTTTGGGCTTTACTTTGGCGTTTCTCCCTTCGCTGGCGTTGGGGCGGAGCTGGTTCGTCTACGAGTCGCGTGTCCAGGATTCTGACGTGCACATTCACCCGTAGAGAGCGGTTGCGGTTGAGGAGCTCCTTGAGCTCGTTCAACGCCGCATGCGCGGATGGCCGCAGGGTGGTGCTACCGGGGTCAAAGGCGTGGATGCGGAGTAACTCCATCCCAGGCCGTAGCACCTGGACGCGGAAGGTCCGCGAAAGCTCCGTGTACTGGTTGCTGGGTGGCACGTCAACGGTGTCAGTCTGCCGCAGCACGTTGTAGCCTCGGAAGGAGATGAGGTAGCGCTGTCCCGGAGTGAGGATCAGCTCGAAGGTGCCGCGGGGCGAGTCCGAGCGCCCCTGCTGGACGAGTTTACCGTTGGCATCACGAAGCTCAAATTCGGTTCCTACGGGAGTCCCTGTCTGGCGGTCTATGACTGTGCCGTGCAAGAGGGTGACCACCTTGATTTGGGCCTCTGCGACTGTGAGGCTCAGGGCTCCGGCTAACAGTAACCAGCCCAGCGATGTCATGGGCAGCTCAGGCGTTGTGAGACGGTCCCCGTTGTTGGAGGAAGCTCTCGATTCCGGCACGGAACTCCGGTGTTGTGCGGGCTAAGACGTTGAGCCCAGCGGCGTAGTGAAGGGCGCTCTCCGGCGGCATGCTCTGGACGGCGCTCAGCATGGCCTTCGTAAGCTGGAGCGATGCAGCACTGTACGAAGCCAGCCGCTGAGCCAAGTCCTCCACGAAAGCGTCCAACTGCTCATCCTCCACCACGTAGCTCACAAGCCCCAGCCGTTCTGCCTCTTCAGCAGAGATGAGCTCGGCCGTCAGTAGCAGGCGCCGGGCCCGCTGCTCGCCAATCTTGTGGACCAAGAGGACGCCGACGAGTGCTGGGACGAATCCTAAGCGGACCTCGGAGTAGCCGAAGCGGGCACCGTTGCGTGCTGCCACAATGATGTCGCAGG
>JBCNUX010000011.1:0-49245 GCA_039630485.1 Chlorobiota bacterium
TGGCGCGTATCCGAGCGGCCCAAGCGGCATTGGCACTGAGTCAACTGGCAGAAGTGGAAAAGCTCTTGATAATGCCTATCCCGGAACCAGCGTTGGAGGGACTCCGACGTTTCATCCTCGCGGCGGCTTTCCTTCAGCAGCAGCGTTTTGAACAGGCGCTAACGCTGCTGGATTCCCCTGTTGTTCTGAGCAGTCCGTTGGTCGAGGCGGAACGCGTGCAGGAATTCGTCCGGCAACTGTACGGCATCGTGCAATCACTATCCCAGCAGTAGCTCCGCTGTGCGGTAGAACTCCAAGATGTCTCCGAAGCGGTAAGCAGCAAGCAGCTCGCGGCAGAGCATCCCACTCCCGCGTTGGCGCAGCCACTCCAGCATCCCTTGCTGTTGCCACATGTAACGCTGAGGCAAATGCGGGAAGCGGCGCTGAAGGTGGCCATAGCGTACGCGACTCGGAGCGGACCAGTACCACGCCAAAAGCTCAATCCGTTGCTCTGGATTTGCGTGAGCTAAGAGACAAGGGAGGCAGGCGTTGAGCAGGAGCTCCATCCGCAGATGGGTTCCCTCATTCGCAATGCGTTGACGAGATAACTCTTGCAGGCGGAGAGTGAGGTTCAGGGGCGCGCGACGGTGAAAGTCTGTCAGGAGCTGCGCGATACCGGAGGTTGGAAGGGCTTGGGAAAGTGCAGCGATCGTGGTGACTGTGTGGACTGGTCGCCGACGCTTCTGGAGGTAACGCTGGAGGAAATCCTGAGCAAAAGCAAGTGCCCCGGCCTGAAAGCCTAAGCGTTGCATGTACTGACGTGCCGTTGCCGTGTGCCGTAGGAGCCGGAGTAGCGCGAAGTACTGGAGCTCTTGCATGGAGAGAAGCAGCTCTGGGGTAGCGGCGGGTTCTGTCGATGTCCTCTGGAGGAAAGGGAGCAGCACAGATTCCGGTATTACGAGGATTTCTGGGGGTCCCTGGGGGACAGTGGTTGGAGGTGTTGTCAGGATGTGGAGAATGACGCGGGAATAGAGTGGGTCAGCGGAATGGCCGTGGAGTTCCCACTCCTGTTGGCTCCGGTGGAATTCGCCGTCCCCGACGCAGATGAGGTCGTCGAGTAGGAGCACCATGTCTCGGAAGTCGGGGCCTTCATGGACGTTGAGTTCTCCAGGAGCCAAGACTTGCAGGCGCTTTCGCCCAAGTGTCTGCCAAACTCGAGCCGGGTCAGAGAGGAGCCGATGGACGGCTTCCTGGAGATGTCGTTCTGGAACTTCCTGCATGGGTTATTCTACAGTGGGTGTGTAGCCAATCTCACGAGCAAAGGCTTGTGCTGCACGAGCTGCAGCGTCAGCAAAGTCCGGGCCAGGGGAGGCGTAGAGGATAGACCGCCCGACATTCACCACGAGTGGGCCGTCTTGGTTAGCAGCAAGGAGCTGCGAAAGGTCTCCCCCTTGGTGTCCAACACCTGGGACCAGAAACCAGGAGGTCGGGGCGAGAGCACGTGCCAGTGTAAAGTCCTCAGGAGCCGTTGCACCGACGACGAACCCAATTTGTGTTTGTCGTCCCCAGTGCAGCCCCTGCAGGATGATGTAAGCGAAGAGGGGACGACCGTCCTGACAGCGTAGAGTCAGGAAGTCGGATGCTCCAGCATTCGAGGTTCGCGCGAGGAGGAAGACGAGCTTGTCTGAATATGAGAGGAACGGGGTAACGGAGTCCGCGCCGAGGAGAGGATTGAGGGTGACCGCGTCGAAGGGGAAGATTTCAAACAACGTACGGGCAGCGATTTCAGCGGTGTGTGGGACGTCACCTCGCTTAGCATCGGCTATTGCTAATGATTCTGCGGGCAGGGCAGCAAGAGTATCCTCCAGTAGCTCCCAACCTGCGGTACCGAACTGCTCGTAGAAGGTGAGGTTCAGCTTGTATGCACAGGCAAATTCCTGAGTTGAGGCGATGATTTCGTGCAGGAACTTCTTCCATGGATGGGGCTCCGTGCGGAGGATCGGAGGAAGGAAGCGGTTGTCAGGATCCAAGCCAATGCAGAGCCGGCTGCGGAGATTCCGCTGCCGTCGGAGGAGCTTATCGCCAGCAGAGCCCATCCTCACGGGAGCAGCCGCAGGAACTCACGGTATCGCTGGGTACGCAGATTCTGCTCTGTAGGAGCCGGAAGGCCGGACTTTTGAATCCGTTGTCGCATTGCGAGAATCCGGTCTTCGGGCAAAGGATGGGTAGAGAGAAGCCGCTCCAGCATTGGGAGCCGAGACTGCCGCTGCTGTGCGATCTTCTCGAAGAAGAAGGTAAGGGCGCCGGGATACCATGGGGTGCTTCGTAGGTAGCGGAAGGAGTAATCATCAGCCTCCATCTCATCGCTTCGGCTGTTGGCCAGGAGAGCTAATCCAGCAAAGAGGTTCGCAACGAGCTCTGTTGTTCGGTCGGGTCGCCTACCGAGGACGATGTCCATCAGAAGCTGGGCACCCAGGGCTTTGGTCATTCGCTCGGTAGCATGGCGCCGTTCAGCATGTGCAATCTCGTGCGCTAAAACACCGGCCAGTGTTGCCTCATTCTCAACGAACTTCAGCAGTCCGGTGTAGACGTAGATGTATCCGCCAGGGGTACAGAAGGCATTGATGGTCTGGTCGTCGCGCAGCAAAGTGACTCGGTAAGCAAAGCGGTTTCGATAGCGAATTTCCGGGGAGCGTAGGATTTCGTCTACGATGGCTTGAACATACTGCCGAGCTGGTTCATTATTCAGCAGGGGGTACTCGCGAGGGTTTGCTCGGATCTGCTGGTCTATCTCGGCTCCAAGCCGGACATCCTCGCTCGGCGGGAAGACATTGAGGTCAGCGCAGCTCGAGGCGATCAGTGCCGTAAGCAGGGGCACAAGCAGCATGGTTCTTCAGACACTTGAGGGAACAGGACCTGGATGTCCGGCGGGTAGAAGACGGATTCCAGTACTAGCCCATGTGGAGGGGCCAGAGGACTGGCGTGTCGTCGATCGCGGGCGGCCAGAGCGTGCTGGAGTTCCTCCAACGTCCGGCGCCGCTGCGCTACCTGGACCATTGCCCCGACGAGGGCTCGGACCATGCCGTAGACGAAGCGATCGGCTCGAATGTAGAAACGCCAGGAGTACGGGCAGGGTTGACTCCAGTGAGCCTCTGTAACCGAGCAGATGTAGCTTTTGGTGCTGGGGTCATGCTTGGAGAAGGTCGTGAAATCATGGCGGCCCACGAAGAGGGGCGTTGCAGCCTGTAGGAGCTCGCCGTCAAGGGGGACAGGAACATACCAACTGAAATGACGCAAGAAGACCGAAGGGCGGTTCGTAATCGTGTATGAGTATGCGCGTGCACAAGCATCGTAGCGGGCATGGATTCGGCGCTCGCTGAGTCGGGCAGCACGGACGAGGAGGTCGTCGGGTAGGAGGCTGTTGAGCGCTCTCGGAATCCGCTCTTCTGGTGGAATCCGTGGGATTGTCGGCAAGCGCACGTGAACGACTTGTCCGCGTGCATGAACACCAGCATCGGTCCGGCCTGCTGCGACGGCTTGAACAGGGAATCCAAGGAGCTGGGCGAGGGCATCTTCAAGGGTCGCCTGTACAGTCCTTGCCCCTCGCTGGCGCTGCCAGCCGGCATAATGCGTGCCGTCGTACTCAAGGAGCAAGAGGAGCGTGTAGGACATGCTTCTCTAAGTCCCGCTGAACATGGCGCCGCAGTTCAGGGTAGAGAGCAGAAGCCTCCTGCCGAAGCTGCTGCCAGAAGTCCGGCGGACGACGGCGCCAATCCCACGGCTCTATCTGTGGGTAGGACCGAAGCCACAGCACAGCAATCTCAGTTTCTGTCCCGTTGTAACGGTCAATTGACCAGTAGAGGTTGCGAATCGGGGTTGTGTGCTGGAGATCAGAGACCTCTCCTTCGTAAGTAGGGACACGCCATTCCAGCGTAGAATCTTTGGTAGTGTGTCGTTGCGGGACGCTACGAAGTAGCTCCTTCTGTGCTGGCCGAAGAGGACCAGCAAAGCGTCCCAGGTATTCTTGCCGTGCCGCCACATACAGCGGAGTCTGATCACCGGAGATGAACAGGAAAACAGGAATATACCGAGCTTGGCTAAACACAGTGGAGTCCCAGCATTCAAAGACGGAGATGCGAAGCGCACCGCCAACGGTGAACGTGTCACAGAGTCGCAGAGGAGTCGTAACTGGTCGTGTCGGGATACTACACCCGGCAGCTAGCACAACACTGCCAAGGAGGGTTAGCAAGCGGCCGTATTGCATGATCCGCTCACAAGCTCTATGGGAATGTACGAGGGCTCCGAGAGCTCTCCCCATACGACTCCGTCAAGGAGGGAGGTCAATCGAACCGGTAGGGGGTGCTGTGGGGGTGTCGGCGGGGCTGCAAAGCGGACCCGAATGTAGTTCTCAGTCCAGCCTTCCCACGTGCCGGTCAGTGGGTCGTAGACCTCGGGGATCACCGTCCGGATAGTGCCAAGGTTTGCTTGGTAAAAGTGCTGGCGTTTAAGCTCAGAGAGCTGTCGGAGGCGGTGGGTGCGTTCCCTTCGTACTCTCATAGGGACGGCTCCCGGCATAGTTGCTGCGGGTGTCCCCTCGCGCTCGGAGTACGTGAAGGCGTGGATGTAGCTGATGGGTAGATCCTCCAGTAGGCGATACGTGGCTGCAAAGTGCTCTTCCGTCTCTCCTGGGAAACCTGTTAGGACGTCTACGCCGATAGCACAGTGGGGGATTCGCTCGTGGACACGAAGTATGAGCGCCTTGTATCGTTCCACTGTGTACCGACGGCGCATGCGGCGCAGAATCTCGTTGGAGCCGCTCTGGAGGGGAATATGGAAGTGAGGGCAGAAGATAGGAGAGGAGGCGACAATCTCGAGGATATCCGGGGTTAGGAGGTTGGGCTCAATAGACGAGAGACGGACGCGAAAGGCTGGTCGCAGCTCTGCAAGGAGGCGAAGCACGTCAATGAGGCGTTCGCCCGTTGGAGCACGGTAGTCACCGAGGTTGATGCCTGTCAGCACGACCTCGTAGTAGCCGGCACGCTCCAAAGCTCGGAAGTGAGCCGGCAAGTCTGAAAAGGGCATGCTGCGGCTTGGGCCCCGAGCTTTCGGGATGGTGCAGAAGCTACAACGGTAGCTACAGCCGTCTTGGATTTTCAAGAAGCCCCGCGTTCGGCTATCCTCGTCGGCAGAGCGGGCTGGCGAGAAGCAGGGTGAGTGAAGAGGGGAGACCAACACGTGGGGGCCTTCACCGAGGAGACGAAGTCGGTCAACGATCTCTGCGGCTTGTGCTTTCTCCTGATTGCCAAGGACTACTGAGACCCCATGGATACGAGCGATCTCTTCAGGCTTCAGTTGGGCATAGCAGCCCGTGACGCCGATGAAAGCATTCGGGGCTAGGCGACGGGCACGTCGAATGACTTTGCGGCATTCTGCATCGGCAGACTCCGTTACTGTGCAGGTGTTGATCAGCACAACATCCGCTGGCTCACCAAAGGGCACCACTGTGTACCCCAGCTCCTCGAACTGCTGCCGAATATGGGAGGTCTCGGCATAGTTCAGCTTGCATCCAAGCGTGTAGAAGGCCACGCGCGGCATTTCGTGTTCGGGCTTGGGATGGCGGGCGCTGCTACCGACGAACGAGGTAGAGAGCTTCGTGCCAATCTACAATCGAGTTGCTTGGTGCTTCGTCTGCCGCGCGGCCGCAACTACGGATTTGCTGGCCTTATGACGATAAGAGCTCCGGAAGGGCCGCGGAGGCAGGCCCAACGTGAAGAGTTTCTCCTCTTTGCGCTCATCCGGACGGTGCCATGTAGGCATGATCCCGTAACCCCCTCCGGCGATCCGGGAACCAGGCTAGGATCACCGTCGCATGCATCACCCTCGTGTGCGGAGCTCTTCCTCCGTGTTTGCGGCGAATCGCGGTACTGTGGTAGCATTAGTGCCACACTAATGAGACCCGAACCTAAGGATGCTGCATTTGAATGCTTCGAAAGCAGTGTTGGCTGCAAAGGGAGGCCTGAGAGCCTGTAGGAGAGTATTGGGGCAAGCTCGATGTCCCCTTCGACTTTACTTCTACTTCCGTCTTCGTGGCTGGTTGTCAAGGATGGGGCGGGAAGGGCTGTGGATAAGGGAGCGGTAGGGTTCGGCAAGGGAAGCAGATGTGTCGACGGATAGGTAGTGTCAGAGCTAAGGGTGAATGAGATGGAACGTCCGCCGCGCATTCCCCTACATGACTTCTTCCGGAATCCAGAGCGTGCGGCCTATGCAGTGTCGCCGACTGGACGCTACCTTGCTTGGCTGGCGCCAGTGGAGCGGCGAATGAACCTCTTTGTGCTAGACCGCCAAACAGGCGAGGAGCGACAGCTCACGGCCGAGACGGAGCGGGATATTGCTAGCTACGAATGGGTAAGCGATCGGCTGCTCTTGTACAGCCGTGATACGGGAGGCGATGAGAACTACCGCCTGGCGCTAGTGGATGCTGAAGGTCGTGAGCAACCGCGGTGGATAACCCCCGAGGGAGCAAGGGCTGGGATCGTTGATCCACGCCCAGAGGTGCCAACAGAGGCGCTCGTTGCCACCAACGAACGGCAGGCAGAGCTGTTCGATGTCTACCGCCTCGTTCTCCCCTCAGGTACGCGGGAGTTGGTAGCAGAGAATCCTGGGAGTGTCATCCAGTGGCTTGCAGACCACGAGGGACGGATACGAGCTGCTGTTGCCGTCCATGGGACCGACACGAGCTTACTGTTCCGGGAGCGGGAGACTGAGCCATTCCGAGCAGTGCTGACAGTAGACTTTCGAACTCGCGTGGAGCCGCTCTTCTTTACCTTCGAGAACCGCTACCTCTATGCTCTTTCCAACCGCGGACGAGATAAAATGGCTCTCGTTGTGCTGGATCCAGTCAGTGGTGAGGAAGAGGTGATTGCTGAGCATCCCGAAGTGGATATCGCAGGGGCAGCCTACTCTCGCCGACGGCGTAAACTCACGTACGTGAGTCTGACCACGTGGAGGAGGGAGTACATCTTCCTTGACAGGCAAGCGGAAGAGCTCTACCAACGGCTCTCCCGGGCACTGGGGGAGTACGAGATCGTGGTTGCTTCCCATGACCTTGAGGAACGGCTCTTTGTGATCCGCACGTATAGCGACCGCTCCCTCGGCGCTTATTGGCTCTACGATGCTCAGACAGATGAGCTTCAGAAGCTGGCCGATCTTAGCCCGTGGTTACGGGAAGAATGGATGGCCCCGATGCAACCTATCCAGTACCGTAGTCGGGACGGGCTAACCATCCATGGGTACTTGACCCTTCCTGTTGGGGTAGAGCCGCGGGGGTTGCCTGTTGTTGTCCATCCACACGGCGGCCCATGGGTACGCGACGTCTGGGGCTACAATCCCGTCGTACAATTCCTGGTGAACCGTGGGTACGCGGTATTCCAAATGAACTTCCGCGGCTCTACAGGGTACGGTCGTGCGTTCTGGGAAGCCTCATTCAAGCAATGGGGGAGGGCAATGCAAGATGACATCACCGATGGGGTCCGTTGGCTCATCGAGCAGGGCATTGCTGATCCTCGGCGGATTGCTATCTACGGCGGAAGCTATGGTGGATACGCTGTGCTGGCAGGGCTTGCCTTCACTCCAGAGCTCTACGCCTGTGGCATTGACATAGTTGGTGTCTCCAACCTGCTGACCTTCATGCAGACAATACCACCGTATTGGGAGCCAATGCGCCAAATGCTCTATGCAATGGTTGGGGATCCTGAAAAGGAGGCGGATTACCTGCGGGAAGTCTCTCCCGTGTTCCATGCAGACAGGATCCGTGCGCCGCTCCTGGTAGCACAGGGAGCCCGGGATCCGCGGGTCAACATCAACGAGTCAAACCAGATCGTGGAAGCTCTTCGTCGGCGCGGAGTTCCGGTAGAGTACATCGTCAAGGACGATGAGGGACACGGTTTCCGCAATGAGGAACATCGGCTGGAGCTCTATGAGGCCATAGAGCGTTTCCTAGAACGTCATCTTGCTCCTGCATAGGTAGCGCTACTGCTACTCGAGACTTCGGTCAGCGAGTTACTAAATTTGTGAGGTAGCTGTCCCACTACTGTAGGGCTCGTAATGGCAAACCGAGTCATCTCGAATCGTGACGAGACCGTTCCCCTGTTCAATAACCCGTGGCTAGACCGCTTCACACACGTCCATCCGGTGACACCCTTAGTGCTTTACTTGCCCGTGGTGGCCTACTTTGCCTATCGAGGTGTAGTAACGCTACCGTGGTATCTCTTCCTACTCTGCTTCCTCGGCGGTGTTCTGTTGTGGACGTTTGCTGAGTATTGGATCCATCGAGCGATCTTCCATTACGAGCCGAAATCTTCCTGGGGGCAGCGTCTGCACTTCCTCATCCATGGTGTCCACCACGCCTATCCGCGGGATAGCACTCGGCTGGTGATGCCCCCAGTAGTCAGCATCCCGTTAGCGGTGCTTTTCTACTTCCTCTTTCAGTGGCTGTTCGGGGCTTACCAGCCGGCGGTATTTGCTGGATTCGTCCTGGGCTACGTCATCTACGATTCCATCCATTATGCTACCCACCACTTGCCAATGCGAGGGCGGATTGGACGTTTCCTGAAGGCGCACCATATGCGCCACCACTACGTGGACGACAACCGCTCATTCGGCATCAGTACGCCGCTGTGGGATTGGGTGTTTGGGACATATCAGCCTGCTGACTCCGTGGCCCGGCAGAAGTGAATGATAGGGGCAGTGGTCATGAGCGAGACGCAGGTCCCCCTCCAACAAGGTAGGCGTGAAGCGGTGTGGCGTCTGAAGGAGCTTGCTGTAGACCTTGCCCGTGTTTGGTGTCCAGAAGTCGTGGCGTATGAGCATCGAGGACAATTAGCGCTCTTGATATCACGGGAAAGCCTCCTCGACGTAGCGAGAGAGCTTCGGGATCATCCCGATACTCGGTTTGATATGCTGATTGACATCACCGCGATCGACTGGTATCGCCCGGAACGCATCCACTGGTACTGCCCAAAGGAGCGGTTCGAAGTGGTGTACTTCCTGTGGTCTAACCACTACAAGTGGCGCCTCCGTCTCAAGGTCCCTGTGCCAGAGAAAGACCCGCGGTGCCCTTCTGTGACGTCCATTTGGGAGAGCGCCAACTGGTATGAGCGGGAGACGTACGACATGTACGGCATCATCTTCGAGGGGCATCCAGACCTTCGGCGGTTTTACATGCCGGAGGACTTTGTGCATCCGGAGACGGGAGAGCCTCTCTATCCGCTGCGGAAGGACTTTCCTGTAATGGGAATCCCCGGCTCGCTACCGCTGCCACCGTTCCCGGAGAAAGAGTAGCGACGCTGAATGCCTCAGCGGACGTACTTGGAGGCAATCTCCGAGGCCTTGCGTGAGGAGATGCGCCGTGACCCTACGGTGTTGTTGTTAGGGGAGGACATTGGAGTCTACGGTGGAGCATTCAAGGTTACGAAGGGGTTCTTGGAAGAGTTTGGTGTCGAGCGGGTAGTGGATACCCCTATCTCGGAGGCAGCTATCATCGGGGCAGCCATTGGGGCAGCTCTCAATGGGCTCCGCCCAGTGGCGGAGATGCAGTACATTGACTTCGTCACGAACGGCTTCAACCAACTCGTGAACGTTGCCGCCACGATTGCGTACCGTTGGGGGATTCCAGTCCCGCTGGTTGTGCGAGGCCCGGCAGGTGGTGGCGTTGGAGGTGGGCCATTTCATTCTCGGAATCCAGAAGCGTGGTTTGCCCATACTCCGGGGCTGAAAGTCGTTTACCCTGCCTTCCCGGCAGATGCTAAGGGACTCTTAATTGCGGCGATCCGGGATCCTAACCCCGTGGTCTTCCTCGAGCACAAAGGGCTCTACCGCAAGGTGCGGCAGGAAGTCCCTTCCGGAACATATGCTCTCCCACTTGGGAGGGCTGCAATCGTACGTCCTGGAAGGGATGTGAGCGTTGTCGCTTATGGTAGTGCGGTCCATCTTGCACTTGAAGTAGCCCAGACTCTCTCGGCTGAGGGTATTGAGGTGGAGGTTGTAGACCTGCGGACTTTAGTGCCTTTGGACGAAGGGACGATACTGGAGTCAGTGCGTAGAACCAACAGAGTTGTTGTCGTTCACGAGGCGCCTCTAACAGCAGGCTTTGGAGCCGAAATTGTGGCGCGGATTACAGAGAAGGCATTCACGGCTCTAGATGCCCCCGTGCTACGAGTTGCTGCAGCCGATACGCCGACGCCTTTCGCCCCGCCACTGGAACATGCCGTGCTACCCTCAGCTTCACAAGTGGAGGCAGCTATTCGGGAGGTCTTACGGTTTTGAGCCCTGCTCGTCTGGAATCAGCCTGCCAGCTTCGATGCAGACTCTGTAAGCTCGGTGGACGGCAGCATTCGGTAGGCGCTCCGTTTCAGTGATGGTGACGAAGCTTTGGACGCGGAGCTCTTCTAAGACTCTGAGGACTTCGTGGATACGCTGTCGGTCCAGCTCTGCAAAGACATCGTCCAGAAGCATCATTGGCGCCTCTCCACGCTGGTGCCGTAGATAGTCCAGCTCTGCTAGCTTGAGGCTCAGGAGGATGGACTTGTGCTGTCCCTGGGATGCAGCATCACGGGCACTCATGCCGTTGAGCAGTATCAGGAGGTCATCGCGTTGAGGACCGAAGAGGGTCTGGGCTCTGCGTAGTTCTTCCGACCTCAGTTCAGCAGCCCGCCGCTGTAAGCAAGTACGAATGGCTGCGACTCCCTGTTCCAGCGATTCGGCGGCGACTCCATCAGGGAGATACAGGAGGCGCAGACGCTCTGGGGCAATGCGCTCGTGGTATGACTGCACAAGTGGCTCGAAGTCCTGGATGAACTTCCAGCGCCGCCAAATGAGCTCAGCACTGCGCTGGATGAAGAGTTCCGTCCAACTGCTCCATTGGGCAGGGAAGTCACTGGAGGCACTGGGGTGTTGTAGCAATGCGTTCCGCTGCCGTAGTATGCGGCGGTGCTCTAGAAGGAGCTGGACGTAGTGTCGGCTGCTCTGGGAGAGTACCATGTCAATGAAACGCCGCCGCTGCTGAGGAGAGCCTGCGGTGATTTCCTTCATAGCGGGTGTCAGCAACACAATCGGCATGCTGCCGACAAGCTCCCCTGGAGTTAGCCGCAAGCCTTGTGAGGAGCGGATTTGCTTACCGTGCTCGACGTGGTATTCGACTTCTACCCAGTATGGGACTGCAGCATCGGTGAGAGCTTCTGCACGCACTCGAAAGGATTCGGTCCCGTGCTTCAGCAGCGTCGGATCAGGAACATCCAAGACGCGTCCCCAAGCACAGAGGCAAATGGCCTCAAGGAGTGTTGTCTTCCCGGAGCCGTTAGGACCGAAGAGGAGATTGAGTCCAGCCTCGCAGCGCAGTGTGACTGTATCGTAGAGCCGGAAGTTGTGTACGTGCAGGTACTGTAGAAGCATCCACTGTTAGAGCCGCACCGGCATCACTAGGATTACCAGTGGGGACTGCAGGACGGGGAGTTCCGCTGTCTCAGCCCAACGGATGACGACTGGCTTCGTCGGCTCAGAGAATTCCAGGAGCAGTTCGTTATGCTGTGCGGCTTTCAGGGCCTCGCTGAGGTACGAAGCATTGAAGCCAATGGTGAGCTCTTCGCCAATCCACGAACAGCTGACGACCTCTTGGGCTCTGTCACCTCGGGACTCGTCCTCGGCTCGCAAGGTGACCCCTCCTTCCGCGAAATGGAAGCGTACAATTCTCGCCTGGCTCGGCGAGAAGAGGGAGACACGCTCTAAGGCCCTCAGGAAGCGCTCCCGGTCAATGATACAGCGCCGAGGATTCTCTGTCGGGATTACCTGCTCATAGGCAGGAAATCGCTCAGCGATGAGACGCCCAACGATTGTGAGGGTTGGCGTAGAGAAGGAGACGCTCCCCTCATCCCACCCAACGTGGACGGGAGAGTCTATGCGGCGCAGCAGCTCAACGGTATCCGCAGGGATGAGGAGAGAACCCTGTTGCGGACTTTTGAAGTCCACTCGGAGACGGCTCAGGCGGTAGCCGTCTGTCGCCACTGCGAGGAGGGCATCGGAGCGGAACTCCCAGAGCACTCCGGTGAGGGCCAGGCGAATAGGCTCCTCTGAGACGGCGAAGAGCACATGCTGGACGATCTGTCGGAGGATGTCGGGAGAGAGTTCTACTGTTGCCGGTGGCAGGGTGTCGGCAGCAGGGAACTCCTCAGGGGCAAGTCCGCTGAGCGAGTAGCGTCCATAGGTTGTCTCAAGGACGACGGTTGTCCCCTCAGTGTGGAGGGAAATCTCTTCCTCCTTCTCCAAGCTGCGGACGATGTCCCAGAAGAGCCTTGCGGGAACCAATGCCCTGCCCGCTTCTGGGACGGTGGCCGGGCAACGAGCGGAGATGCGCAGGTCCAAGTTTGTCGCCGTGAGTACGAGCGTGTTGTCTTCAGCGTGGAGGTGTACGCACTCTAAGGCCGGAAGCGTCGTACGGCTTGGGATGGCTGGTGTGACCTCAGAGAGGGCCTCGCGCAGCTCGGCAGCGGTGCAGCGTACGTGGAGGTGTGAGCTCATACCTGTTGCCCTTCCCTTGCTGAGACTACAACGATCCAACGGCGGGCACAAACTTACGGACTCTCCCCCGCAGTCTCTGGTGGGGGATTCAGCGTATGGTGCCGAGTTCCCAGTCGCGCCAGGTGCGCGGTGTAATTTTGCGGCACGCCGTGAGGATGGGATAGGAATGCCGCTGATAACGCCGTATGGGCGAGACAACGTAGTAGTGTTGCTTGGGACGGCTGCAACACTGGGGGTCGTTGGGGTAGGGGTGGGTGGTGCTCTGGGCTGGCTACTTGGGGGCGGAGCGGCTGCGATCGCGGGATTGACGCTGTGGTTCTTCCGGGACCCCGAGCGGCGAGCGCCGGCTGGGGTATGGAGAGACGGGGTTTTGGTAGCACCTGCTGATGGGCGGATCGTTCAGATTGCAAGGGTTCACGAACCGGAGTTCCTCGGCGGAGAGGCTGTGTGCATTAGCATCTTTCTCTCGCTGTTGGATGTGCACGTCAATCGCGTACCGGTCTCGGGGGTTGTACGATTCTGCCGCTACGTTCCAGGGCGTTTCTACGCAGCATATCGCTCGGAAGCCTCTCAGCAGAACGAGCAGGTGATCGTTGGGGTAGAGACTCCACGTGGGAGAGTGCTCTTCAAGCAAATTGCCGGAGTATTGGCCCGACGAATCGTATGTGATCTCCGCGAAGGCCAGTGCGTGCAGGCAGTAGAGCGGTTCGGTATGATCAAGTTCGGCTCTCGCATGGAGGTACTGGTGCCGTCGAGTCAGGCGGAGATTGTTGTCCAAGTTGGCATGCGTGTTCGAGCTGGAGAGACGGTTCTAGGGTATCTCCGCCCGTCAGTGAGTGAGGAGGCTGCTGTTCAGGCTCTACATGGCGGAGCATGAAGCTCCTGCGACAGGTTGTGCCGCACCTGTTCACGCTGGCAAATCTCTTTGCTGGGTTCCATGCCATCGTACTGATTGCCCAGCAGCAGCTCATGGCAGGATTCGCTTTCATCGTACTGGCGTCGCTGTTTGACATGCTGGACGGGGTGCTCTCGCGGGCCGTTGGGGTGGCATCGGAATTCGGAGTAGAGCTGGATTCGCTCAGCGACGTCGTGTCGTTCGGTGTAGCCCCGGCTTACTTGGTCTACGTGGCTCACTTCTACCAGCTTGGAGGAGTTGGGATGCTTCTAGCAGCAGTCCCTGCTCTGGCGGGAGCGCTACGGTTGGCCCGCTTCAATGTGCAGCTCACGACGTTAGCAGACAAGCCAAACTTCGTGGGGCTACCAATTCCTGCGGCTGCACTGACCTTAGGCTCGTACGTGGTCTTCTTCCATCAGCGCTCTTCTTTCCCCCCGCCGTGGGATAGCTTGCTCTTAGGGGGACTTACGCTCCTGCTGGCCGCCCTTATGCTGAGCCGGGTCAAATTCCCGAACGTACCGCGGTATAGCCGACGATACATTCGTCAACATCCCGTGCGGACAGTCGTCTTTACGGTTGGCGTAGTGGCTGTCCTGGTCACACAGGGGTACGCCCTCTTCCCGCTACTGCTGCTCTACGTGGCTGGTAGCGTGGTCATGGACAGCATCGAACGGCTGCGGCGACAGCATGCCGAAGAGTGGGATGCCGAGGGTATGTAGAGGGTCTCATGCAATTCCGCGTGGCTGCAACAGTGACGCTGCGGCGCTCTATCGCTGACGTCCAGGGGACTACAGTGGAGCAGGCACTCCATGCTATCGGCTTTCCGATGATAGAGCAAGTGCGCATTGGCAAGTACATCGAGATGCTCGTTGCGGCTCCCTCTGCCCAAGAAGCCCAGGCGTATGCGGAGAGAGCCTGCCAGCAGCTCTTGGCGAATCCGGTCATCGAGGACTACCGCATTGTGTCTGTCGAGCCTCACATGGAGCGGCCAGTAGGCGCAGAGTGATGCGGGTCGGCATCGTCATCTTTCCAGGTTCCAACTGTGACTGGGACGCCTACTGGGCGGTGCGCTCTACCGTCGGGGATGTGGCAGAGTTCCTCTGGCACCAAGAGGAGCACCTACCGGTTGGTGTGGAGTGCGTCATCCTCCCGGGCGGGTTCTCGTACGGGGATTATCTGCGGAGTGGCGCGATTGCGCGCTTTTCTCCCATCATGCGAGCAGTGGTACGCTTCGCGCATGCAGGCGGGGTGGTCTTGGGAATCTGCAACGGGTTTCAAATCCTCTGCGAGGCAGGGCTACTACCAGGGGCTTTCCTCCGTAACCGGACCCTGCGCTTCGTTTGCCGTTCCGTGTACGTTCGGGTGGAACGATCGGATACGCCCTTCACGAATGCCCTCGCATCAGGAAGCGTCCTGCGGCTGCCGATCGCACATGGCGAGGGCAACTACTACATAGATCCGCGCGGACTTCGGGAGCTGGAAGACCATGGGCAGATCCTCTTCCGCTACTGCAGTGCTGACGGTGCTGTCACTGACGACGCGAATCCCAACGGTTCCGTTGGCAACATCGCTGGAATTGTCAATCGAGAGGGGAACGTCCTTGGAATGATGCCCCATCCAGAGCGGGCATGCGAGGCCTTGTTAGGCGGCACTGACGGTGCGATGATCTTCCGCTCGCTACAGCGCTTCTTTGCAACTACTCAACTTCCTGCAGAAGCAGTCTCACGAGAATGAGGGATGCACGATGTTCGGCCTAGGACCGACGGAGCTCCTGCTAATTGCCCTTGTCCTCCTGCTCCTCTTCGGTGGGCGCAAGATCCCTGAGCTCATGCGTGGGTTAGGCTCTGGTATTCGGGAGTTCAAACGGGCGGCATCCTTGGAGGAGGAGGGTTCGCAGGGGACGCAGGGGAAGAGCGTCTCGTCTGCGCAGCAGAGTCCATCATCCTCGCTGCCATCGTAGGTAGTGCAGACAGCATAAGGGGCCAGCGATGTTCGACATCGGTGGCGGAGAGCTACTCGTCATCCTGTTAGCCATCCTGCTGCTGTTTGGTCCGAAGCACTTGCCCGAGCTCTCCCGAACTCTGGGGAAGGGCTGGCGTCAGCTCCAGAAGGCACAAGAAGAGCTGCGGGAGCAGCTCCGGGAGCTCTCCGCAGAGATTGCTCATCCGACCGTTCCACCGCCGAAGAGGAAATTGCGGGAGCGGGAGCAACAGCGTAGTGTGTTTCCACCACACGACGGACAATGATGCAGACCTACGCTGAATTCCGACACTCTCGCCTTCGTGGAGAGGTGCGCTGTCGACAGGTTGTAGAGGGCTTCCTCCAACGAATTGAGCAGCAGCGGCACCTCAACGCCTTCATCACAGTCTCAGCCGAGCAGGCTCTCCGGGCGGCTGAGGAATCCGATGCCCGCTTCGATGCAGGTCAGCCTCGTCCGTTGGAAGGCTGTGTCGTAGCTGTCAAGGATAACATCTCGACAGCTGGTATCCGGACCACGTGTGCCTCCCGAATCCTGGAGAACTTCGTGCCTGTCTACGATGCCACGGCTGTGGCTCGGCTCAAGGAGGCGGGTGCTATCATCATTGGCAAGACGAACCTAGACGAGTTCGCGATGGGCTCGTCCAACGAGTACTCTGCGTTTGGGCCAGTGCGCCATCCACGCAATCCTGCGTATGTCCCGGGCGGATCGTCGGGAGGCTCGGCGGTTGCCGTCGCGGCTGGAATGTGCCACGTTGCGTTGGGGTCGGATACGGGAGGGTCGGTGCGGCAGCCAGCGGCTTTCTGCGGTGTGCTTGGCCTGAAACCGAGCTACGGCCGAATCTCCCGCTACGGACTGGTGGCATTTGCCTCTTCACTGGACCAGATCGGCATCTTCGCCAACGTGTTGGAGGACATCGCTGCTGTGTTGGATGTTGTCTCCGGCCATGACCCGCACGACGCAACGAGCCTTCCTGAACCCCCAACACAAGCCCTGCGGGAATTGGAAGCACCCGTGGGAGAGCTGGTTATTGGACTTCTGCCAGAGGAGACGCTTCGAGGCTGCCATCCGGAGGTGATGGCATCCTACGAGTACTGCGTAGAGCGGCTGCGCTCTGCAGGGGTGCGCTTAGCAACGGTGGAGCTGCCTTACAGTGATGTGTGGGTGCCGACCTACTACATCGTGGCGACGGCGGAAGCCTCCTCCAACTTAGCGCGCTACGATGGAGTTCGATATGGCTTTCGGGCGACGGTACCAGAAGGGGAGGACATCATTGTGGCGACCCGAACGGCCGGTTTCGGTGCCGAAGTCAAGCGGCGCATCATGTTAGGCACCTACGTGCTCTCTGCTGGCTACTACGATGCATACTACCGCAAGGCCCTGAAGGCTCGTCGCCTCATAGCAGAGGCGTATGCTCGGGCCTTTACCCAGGTCCATGCCCTCTTGCTGCCAACGTCGCCGGTGCCACCATTCCGGTTGGGCGAGCGGCTCCAGGACCCCGTGGCTATGTACTTAGCCGACCTGCTGACGGTCTCGGCGAATCTGGCCGGGATTCCAGCGATTAGTTTACCCACAGGCCAGACTTCTGACGGGCTCCCGATTGGGATGCAGCTCCAGGCACCGTATGGAGCGGATGTGCGGCTCCTGCAGTATGCTCGTCTCTGCATGCAGCTTTGGCATGAGTGTAGGGAGCCGTAAGCCCGGTTTGCAGAGTGTCCTTAACAGATCTCCAAGCGGTGGAACAAGCCCCACTACGGGGGACTGTTCAGGTAGAGGGAGTTGCTTCCGATCCCGCGGTACTGGTGGATGTCCTACAAAGTGAGTGCAGCCCTCGTCGCCCTGGGTGTACCCCGTTGCTGGGACAAACGGCCAACACAAGGGACTTCCCAAGAAGCGAATGGCAGACGATGTAGCCCCGTGTTTGTGCAGGGCCTTAGCCAATGCAGGCACCGCTTCGCCAGTACTACGTCGCCGCGGCACTCTCTGGGCTCCTCTGTGGCATTGCCTTCCCTCCGCTTCCCTTCGGTGGCTTAGCCTTTGGGGCCCTCGTCCCATTGCTATGGGTCTTGTCGGCATCGTTGCCATTGCGCCGTTTGCTGACAGCAGGATACCTTTTCGGGTTCTGCTTCCATGGGGTCGCAAACTGGTGGGTCAGCAGTTGGCAGCCAGAGGCGGATCCGTACTTGCTCGTTGCCGGATTGCTCCTGTGGCTGGGACATCCGCTGTTCTTCCTGATACCGCTGACAGCGGCTTGGTGGCTTGCTCAGCGGACATCGGTCCAGTGGATGGTAGTGGGCTTCCCGTTCATATGGACGGGCTTTGAATGGCTCCACAGTCTTGGGGAGATCGGCTATCCGTGGTTGTCGATTGGGTACACGCAGGTCGGCAACTTGTACTGGATTCAGGTTGCCGATCTGGGTGGGATTTGGGGAGCTAGCTTCCTGGTGCTTTGGGCAAACGTTGCCCTGTACAGAGTGCTCCAACTCTGGGGGGAAGCACGCCAGCAGGGACTATCGCTCTGGCAACTCTTTCGCCGGCGGCAGGTATGGGCATGGGGTGCTCTCTGCGGTGGTGTTGTCGTATTGCCGATGCTCTACGGCGGACTCCGATTGGAAGGACTGCGAGCGTTGCAGCCGACGGGTGTGCTCCGAGCTGTTCTCGTACAGCCGGACTTCAACCCCTGGGCTAAGTGGGAGCGGACAGCGGCTGAGCAAGTCTGGTTGCAGCAGCGGCTGGCGGATAGCGTCCTGCAGCACTTCAAGGCAGAGTTGGTCGTGTGGAATGAGACAGCAATTCCTGTTCCGGTGACCCTTCCGGAGTACCGGTGGCTGTGGGATGCTCTGGATACGTGGGTACGGCAGCGCGGAGTTGCCTTGCTGAGTGGGTTTGCGGAGATGCAAGTCTACCCTATTAGCGAAGCTCCTCCGCTGGCCCGGCCCTTGCCGTGGGATTCGTCTCGTGCCTACTCTGCCTACAACGCCGCTTTCCTGTTGACCTCCTCTGGGGAGCTTGCAGGAGTGCATCGTAAGGTTCGGCTGACGCCGTTTGCTGAGCGCTTCCCATATGCCGAGCTCTTCGGGAGGCTGACGCGTCTGGTAGAGTGGGGAGTCGGAATTTCTGCCTGGGCAAAAGGGGAGCGGCAGGAGGTGGTGAGGTTGCCCCGCGGAGCTGACACCGTAACACTGGGGGTGGCAATCTGTATCGAGTCCATCTTCCCTAATTTCGCACGGGCCTACGTCCGACGAGGCAGCGACGTACTGGTTGTAATCAGCAACGACGCATGGTTTGATGGCACTCCAGGGCCTGCACAGCACTTCGCTATCGCGCGTGTGCGGGCAATAGAGACCCGCCGGCCAATCCTACGGTGCGCCAATAGCGGGATTACAGCTGCTATCTTGCCGACAGGGGAGGTGGGCGGCGAACTACCACAGTACCGCGCCGCGGCCCTTCCAGTCACATTGCCACTGTACCGAGTGGGGAGCCTCTACGCGAGTATCGGTGACGTCATCCCGCAAGCCGCAACGGTCTGGAGCCTTGTCTTGCTTGCACTGGCAGCGTTCCGAGGGTCTGGTGTCATGAAAGGGAATCGTCGTTCGTCAACGGCTCCTGTTGAGCTGTCATCTCGAAGGGAGGGGCTGAGAGGATGAAGGGCTGGGTCGGTGCAGGAATCTTGCTACTTGCTGGCATCGGTTGGGCGCAACGGAGTTTCTATCCAGTGCGGTTCACAGAATACACGCTCGCTAACGGACTCCACGTAATTCTCCAGCAGGATACTTCTGCTCCTGTTGTGGCGACGGTGCTCCACTACAAGGTGGGGTCGCGTAACGAGGAGCCCCAGCGCACAGGCTTTGCGCACTTCTTCGAGCACCTCATGTTCGAGGGGACCGAGCATATCCCTCGGGCAACGATTGACAAGTACATCCAGGAGGCCGGTGGCACGCTGAACGCATTCACAACATTCGATGCTACGGTGTACTACTTCCAACTGCCATCGCACCAACTGCCGCTGGCACTCTGGATCGAAGCCGAGCGGATGCGCCGCTTGCGGATAGACAGTGTGGGCGTGGAGACTCAGCGTGGAGTGGTCAAGGAAGAGCGCAAGATGCGGTACGACAATAGCCCCTACGGCGGCTGGCTGGAGAAGCTCTTCGATAAGCTCTTCGCCGGTTCGCCGTATGGGTGGACTCCGATTGGCTCTGCTCAGCACATAGACAGCGCTCGGATTGAGGAGTTCGTGGAGTTCTACAACCGCTACTATCAGCCAAACAATGCCGTGCTGGTTATCGTCGGGGACATAGATCCTCAGCAGGCGCGGCAGCTAGTGGAGACGTACTTGGGGCAGTATCCTCGAGGGCCAGAGCCCCCACCGTTCCGGTTTGAGTTGCCCCGAATGGCGGCAGGCGAGCAGCGGGATACCGTGCACGACAAGAAGGCTCCACAACCCGCAGTCTTCATCGGGTGGCGTGGACCGGCGAAGGGGCATCCGGATGCTTACGCATTGGAGATGTTGATGGACATCCTCTCGGAGGGCGAAAGCTCCCGGCTCTATCGCCGTTTGGTCGATGAAACCCAGGTGGCAGCACAGGCATCGGCCTTTTACTACGACTTGCAGCATGCAGGGGCTGTCATCGCCGTTGGAGTGGCAGCGCCGGAGAAGTCCATTGCGGATGTTGAGCGTGAGCTGCTGGCGACAATAGAACGGGTCCAGCGTGAGGGTGTAACGGACGCGGAGTTCCAGAAAGCTCGGAACATACGGGAGGCTCGCTTCGTCACGGATAAGAAGGGAACCCTCGGGAAGGCGCTCTCTCTGGCATCGTACTGGGCTACCTTCGGCGACGCCAATCTCATCAATACAGAGCTGGAGCGCTACTTGCAGGTGACTCGTGAGGACATTCGGCGAGTAGCGCAGAAGTACTTCACGAGCGATCGCGTTGTCCTGACGTACCTGCCAGCTCAAACCCAGCCGTAGAGGTTCAGCGCGTAGGAGGAGGACCCATGCTCTCCCGACGACCGTACCCATGGCTACTGCTTATGGCCTTGCACGCACTGAGCTATGCTGCCGCGCAGCAGAGGGATTGGAGCAAGCCGCCAGAGCCTTTACCAGCGAAGGAGTTCCGCTTCCCGGAGCACAAAGAGTTCCAGCTCCCTAACGGGCTCAAGGTCTTCCTCATAGAAGACCACGAGCAGCCTACAGTTACACTGCGCCTGCAGGTCAACGCAGGGGATGCTAGCGATGACATCCCTGGAGTCGCGTACCTGACAGCCCTCATGCTCACCAAAGGGGCCGGTAAGCGCTCCGCTCAGCAGATTGCTGCTGCTATTGACAGTGTTGGGGCGACACTGCAGGCTTCTTCAGCCGGAGACTTCACGAGTGTGACGGCCTCGACGCTGAAGAAGCATCTACGGCTTGTACTGGAAATCTTCGCCGACGTCGTGCAGCGCCCGACTTTTCCGGAGGAGGAGCTTCAGAAGCTGCGTCCACAAGTGATCTCGGAAATTCGCCAAGAGCGGGCTCGACCGGGGTCATTAGCGCAAGCAATGGCGCGAAAGGTTGTCTATGGAGAAGAGCACCCGTATGCTCGCCGCCGCACGGAGCAGAGTATTGAGCAGATTCGAGTGCGAGACCTGCGTCGCTTCCATGAGCAGTACTACCACCCGCGCAATGCGACTCTCGCTGTCGTTGGGGATGTCCGAGAGGCAGAGATACTGCCGCTTTTGCGCCAGGTCTTTGGACAATGGAAAAAGCGTGGGGAGGTTAAAGAGCGTTCCTTCCCCGCAGTAGCGCCGATGCCGAACGGCATCTACTTCATCGCTCGTCCAGGTTCAGTCCAATCGAGCATTGTGGTGACTGCTGCGACCGTACCCTTCGCCCATCCCGACTACGAAGCGCTAGAAGTGCTGGCGGAGCTGCTCGGTTCAGGATTCGGCGGCCGCCTCTTTCGGAGCCTGCGCGAAACCTATGCCTACACGTATGCCCCGTTTGCCTTCCAGACAGAAGCGAAGTACATCAACCGGCTAGCCTTGGGGGCAGATGTTCGGACGCCTGTCACAGACTCTACGCTCCGAGTGATTCAGCGTGAGCTGGAGCAGATTAGGGAGTATCCGCCGACGGAGGAGGAGCTCAACCGGATCAAGCAGGCGATGGTGGGTACATACCTCCGCTCGTTCGAATCACCGGAATTCATAGCCTCGCTCCTCCAGCGAGCAGACCTCTACGGTTTGACCAAGGACCACTTGCGACTCTACCCGAATCGCATCCTTGACATTTCCCCATGGCAAGTGCGGAATGCGGCCGAAAAGTATCTGCAGCCGATGGCTCTGCGCGTGGTCGTCATCGGAGATCCGAAAGTTCTGCCCCAGTTACAAGCGATCGCGAAGGTCTATGAGTACACGCAGGAGCTACAGCCAGCACCAGTGTATCAGCCAGTTGAGATGTCTGTGGAAGAGCTGCTTCGGCGCTACGTGGCAGCGGTTGGTGGGAGCACGAAGTTAGAGGCACTCCAGTCTCTGCGCCAGCAAGGGCGGGTTCGGGTGCAGGTCAGCGGGATGACGATTGAAGGAGAGTTCGAGCGGAGTTGGAAGGCGCCGAACAAGAGCGCTGCCCAGCTGAGGACGCCGTACTTCGTGCAGCAGAGCTGGTCGGATGGGAGCAGCGTCTGGGTTGAGGCCAGTGGTGTGAGGAGCGAAGTATCGGGCCGAGAGCGTGAGAAGGAGCTCCTGCAGGCGCATCCGTTCTACGTCGCGTATCTCCCCAAGTTGGGCTTTCGGTGTGAAGTGCTGGGTAAGAGAGGAGACCAAATCGTGCTGCGGGCAGAAGCGCCGTATGGGGGAGAGCACCTATACTACTTCAACGCTAGCTCCTACTTGCTGGAGCGGGCGGAGAAGATGGAGCCTACAGCCCACGGCGATCAGCCGCTGACGGAGGTGTACAGCGAGTACGTGCAGGTGGATGGGTTACGCCTTCCGAAACACGTCCAGGTAGACGGTCCCTGGGGGGCACTACACTTCGACAATACTTACCAGCTCAATCCCGCAGTGGAAGACAGCGAGTTCGTACCCCCTGCCTCCTCCCAACAGTGACGCTGTCGCCTTCGAAGGCGGGGGTAGCCACCGCTTAGGTGAGTTCTTCTTAGTGTTCCTGTAGACGTTGGCGCCGCTGCTGACGGTGCTCTTTGAACAGTTGCCGGAGCTTCTCCCGCTGTTCCGGCGTCAAGATGCTAGCAAGCTTCTCTCGGAGGGCCTGGCGCTCTCGAAGGTGTCGTTCTCGGTGTTCGTGAAAGAGATTTCGGAGCTGCTCTTGCTGCTGGGGGGTCAGCTCTAACGCTTGCTGGAGGCGTTCCATCCAGCGGTTCCAGCGCTTCTCGGTGGCTGTGGATTGTTGCTGAGCTGCTGTCGGCAGGAGTGCTCCAAGCCCTAGTACGATGAGCTGCCACAGCTTGACCTTCATCGGTGGCTCCTTTCGCTTTGGAACATCGATGCCATGCTGTTTGAGTGGGGAGCACAACAGTAGGTTTAGTCGGGCTTCTAATTTTGCCGCAACGCGTGGGAGAAGGAAAGCGATGAGCGAGGTTGCTCCACTGGTCTACAAGTTCGGCGGAGCGGTGCTTCGGCTGCCGGAGGGATTCGCCGCAATGGTGCAGCGCCTACGGGAGGGACTGAGGCAGGGGCAGCCATTGCTGCTGATTGTTTCAGCGTTAGGTCGAGTCACCCGACAACTGGAACAGGCAGCTTTCACCGCAGAGGCCGGCAGAGGAGCAGAAGCTCTGGCAATGGCAGCCCAGGTGCTGGAGCACCATCGAGAATTAGCAGCACAGCTCTTGGGCTCTAAGTGCTTAGGGTTCCAGGAGTATTTGGAGGGGGGTGCCCAGAAGCTTGAGGGTTACCTCCAAGGGATCGCCGTCACAGGCGAGCTTACGCCGCGGGCCCTCGATGCCGTACGGAGCTTTGGGGAGATGTGGGCTTCGGCGCTCGTGGCGGCCTTCCTCCGTGGGAGCGGTATTGATCCTGTCTGCATTGATGCCCCCGAGCTCATCCAAACGGATTCTCAGCATGGTGCGGCTCAGCCATTATTAGAGCCGACGCGAGCTGCTGTCCATCGGCACCTCATGCCGCTCCTCCAGCCTGGCCGAGTAGTCCTGACGCAGGGTTTCATTGGCCGCTCGGTGGAAGGGCGGCTCACGACGATGGGGCAAGAGAGTTCTGCGCTGACGGCAGTTCTCTTGGCAGCGCTGACGGGGGCGGAAGAGGTTACATTCTGGACCGATGTCGCCGGTATTCGCGAATGCAATCCGGCCCTAGTAGCAGAGGCTACGTTAGTACCCCAGATGTCGTACACGCAGGCTCTCCAGGTTGCTAAGGCAGGACTGCGTCTGCTTCACCCTCGGATGGTGGAATTCGCCAGCCAATCGAAGCTCCGTCTTCGGTTCCGTTCGGCCTTTGCCCCAGAGGATGGGGAGACGGTCGTCTCGGAGCTACCGGGTCGGATGGTGCCGATGATAGTCGTTCGGGAACGCGTATACCTACTTGCGTTACCACCCGAGCAGATGTCCACAGAGCTGCGCCTCCATGCGATTGACGGCAGCTCCCTCTTCCTGCGTTGGGACGAGCCGGAGCGGACAGTCGTGCTCCGTAGTTCCGACGTCCCCTACTCTACCCCGCGAGAGGTTGGGGGGCTTGTTACGGTACTCTACGGGACTCAGCGGCAGATTGCCCGACTTATCCAGCTCTGTGGGCAACAGCAGCACGAGGGGGCTCCAGTGCGTCTCTGGAGCTTGGGGGACCAACTGCGATGCTTCGTCAGCGAAGACTGCTTGCCGTCCCTCGTACGGGCTTTATGGAGGGAGCTACGAGCTTCGGCCTCAGAGTGCACGAAGGGTGCCGAGGCTGCGTCCTAACTGCAGCAACGGACCGTTAGGGGAATTTCAATGGCAACTCCGACCCTCTTTGCGCGCTTGCAACAACGGCTGCGGACGACCGAGGAGGGGGAGGGCATCCGTTTCTCCGTTGGGCTCCGAGTAGCGATTATTGGGGCCACCGTTCTCCTCTGTGGACTCTTCTTCCCATGGTGGACCGAGGAAGTGCCGCCGCAGTGGGTTCCGCAGTGGGAGCTTGTGGGTACACGCTGGCGTGGGCCTGTGGTGCAGGCTGAGTACAGCTTCGTTGTGCGCAAGCCTACTGAAGTCTACGAGCAAGAAGTCCGACGAGCTCTTGACAGTGTGGCCCCAGTGTTTGTCCCTCTCTCTAACGCGCGCAGTGAGTGGTACAGTCGGATAGCGCTCGTCGTTGATAGCCTGCGTCGCGCGCCTTCTCCGTCGGAGGGTTCGGTGGAGGCTGAGCAATGGGGTGGCGAACAGTTGGAGATGCTTCAGCGCATTGCAGAGCGAGTTTTCCGTGAGGTTGCCGAGTGGAAAGTGATAGACCGGCCGAAGGGGCAGATTCCCACGCCATGGATTACGCTCTGGCAGCGTCCGGCGATGTGGACGACCCTACCGCTTGGGCAAGTATTGGACTCTGCTGAAGGCAGTGCACTTTTGAGGACTCTCGTCCGCCGATACAGTCCGCCGGAGCTGGAACCGTTGGTGGCTGAGGTCGTCCAAAAGGCCTTCCGTCCCACACTGGTCTACGACGAGAAGCTTACAGACTCTCTCCGGTGGGCGGTTCGACAGTCCGTCCCGCGGACATGGGGAGTCGTTCGGGAGGGCGAGATCATCGTTGCTCCTGGGGATGTCGTCACGGACACAACGGTGGCTAAGCTGGCTTCGTATGCGAATGCGCGACTGCTGCAGAGCGAACGCCGTATCACACTCCCAACGCTCATGGGTAGCTTTGGGCATGCTGCGCTAATCTGCTCGGTGCTGTTTGTCTACTTAGGGTTTCTGCGTCCTCGAATCTTCCGGGACGCGCTGCAATTAGCCGGGCTGGCCGTAGGGCTAGTAGCCATCGCAGCCCTCGCTTGGCTCTCTCGCGTGGCCGAGAGCGATCTGCCACTGGAGTACCTCATCGTCATCCCGGCGCTATCCATGCTAGTGGCAATTCTGCTGGATTCGCGAACGGCCTTCTACACCACCGTCACGGCCGCATTGCTTGTCGCCGGTGTGCGGAATGGAGACTATCCCACGGGGCTGGCCCTCATGCTCGGCGGTATGCTGGCAGCTTACACGGTCCGGGACTTAGAGAGCCGTCGCCAGTTGTTCCGCTCGCTGTTCTTCATTGCCCTTGGGATTGGTACGGCCGCTGTGGTTTTGGGTATAGCGCAGGGACGTAGCTTGGAAGACGTGCTCTTGCGGTGTGGTTTCGTCGCGGCTAATGCAGGGCTGTCGCCGGTGTTGACGTTCGGCATCCTTCTGCTGCTGGAGCGGACGTTCAACATCGTTACCGACATGCGCTTGCTGGAGTACAGCTCTTTGGAGAACCCTCTGCTGCAGGAGCTCCAGCGCAAGGCGCCGGGGACATATCAGCACACGCTCAATGTGGCCCGCTTGGCTGAGCATGCGGCTCGGGCGATTGGGGCTCGGGCCCTTTTGGTGCGAGTAGGAGCATACTTCCATGACATCGGCAAACTGGCCAAGCCGGAGTATTTTGCGGAGAACCAAATCGGGCTCGACAACAAGCACGAGCGGCTCCCGCCAAAGAAGAGTGCGGCCATTATCCGAGAGCATGTTACTGAGGGCATAGAACTTGCCCGAAGCTACGGGCTACCGCCCCAGATTGTGGACTTCATTCCACAGCACCACGGTACGATGCTGATCCGCGCCTTCTGGCAGAAGGCTGTGGAACAAGCGCGCCAACGCGGCGAGCCACCACCGTCGGAAGAGGACTTCCGCTACTTTGGGCCAAAGCCGCAAACTAAGGAAGCTGCTATCCTCATGTTAGCCGACGCTGCAGAAGCGCTGACCCATGCGCTGCCGTCGCAGGAACCCGACCGATTGGCGGCTGCTTTGGATGAGGTCATCCGAGAGCGTATCGTGGATGGGCAGCTTGACGAGAGTCCCCTGAGTTTCCACGAACTGCAGAGAGTTCGAGATGCTCTCGTGGAAGGCATGGTAGGAATCCAGCACCGACGGGTGAGCTATGGGGCGGCTACAGCACAGCCCGCAGCTCTCTCGTGAGCCTTTGTGGCTGAAAGAGTTCGTCGTCCATCTCCGCTTTGAGCGAGGGCTAGCGGAGAACTCCGTCAGCGCTTACCTCCGCTATATCCGTGCATTCTGGGGTTTCGTCCAGAGCCAAGGAGTTGGGGAGATTGCAGCCGTAGGATCAGCGCACGTTCAGGCCTTCTTGGTGAGGCTTCAACACCACGGGCTTGAGCTAGCGTCAATCGCACAGTGTGTAGCGGCTCTCCGATCGCTCTTCCGCTTCCTCGTGCTTGTGGGGACTGTGGAGGAGGATCCAACAGAGGACATCAAACTCCCGCGCCGGCAGCGAGCATTGCCGGAAGTGTTGAGCATCCCCGAGGTGGAACAGTTGTTGTGCCAACCGGATACTCAAACGCCTCGTGGACTCCGCGACCGGGCAATCTTAGAAGTCCTCTACAGCTGTGGACTGCGAGTATCAGAGCTGTGCGCTCTTCGGATTGGGGACGTGTTGGCTGACCAGGGATTACTGCGCGTCTGGGGGAAGGGAGCTAAGGAGCGGTTTGTCCCGATTGGACGGCTAGCCTTGGAGTGGGTAGAGCGGTACTGTCGGGAGGCTCGTCCGCTCTTCCTCCGACGTCCGACGGACTTGCTCTTCTTGAACTCGCGTGGGGGACGGCTATCACGCATGGCAGTATGGAAGATTGTGGAGTCGGCGGCCCGTCAAGCTGGTATCCAGCGCCGAGTCCACCCCCATACCCTTCGTCACAGTTTCGCTACGCATCTGCTAGAAGGAGGGGCAGACCTGCGGGCAGTCCAGGAGATGCTAGGGCACGCCCATATCACCACAACGCAGCTCTACACGCACGTGGACCGCTACTACGTTCAGGAGGTTCACCGGACCTTCCACCCACGCGCCTAATGGCGAGAGGCCTGTTGGTGGGAATTGCACTGTGGGGGGCGATAATAGGATGGGCAGCTCCGGTGGTGGAATTAGGAGTAGAGCGCTTCGTTGCCTCGCATGCTGAGCGCCTTCGAGGAAAAGGAGTAGCAGTGCTAACGCATGCTGCGGCGCGACTACCCGATGGCCGCTTGAGCCTGGAACTGCTAGTGCAGCACTTCCGTGTCGTTGCAGTATGGGCACCTGAGCACGGCTTCTGGGGTACGGTCCCAGCTGGTGTTCCAGTCCAAGACGATACGATTTTAGGGCTTCCGGTGTACTCCCTCTACGGAGCTCGCCGCCGTCCCTCGGCGGAGCTCTTCCGCGGGGTGGAGGGCGTGATTGTAGATCTCCAGGATGTTGGAATTCGCCCGTTCACCTACCTCAGCACGCTCGTACTGGTCATGGATGCATGTGCAGAGCGTGGCGTGCCAGTCTACGTGTTGGATCGCCCCAATCCACTCGGAGGAATTGTCGTGGAGGGAGCCGTGTTGGACACAGCGTACCGCTCGTTTGTGGGCATGCTCCCGATTCCTTACCGGCACGGGTGTACGCTAGGGGAGCTTGCGCGTATGCTCAACGCTGAAGGATGGCTGCCATCTAGTTCCCACGGAACTCCGCGGCGTTGTTCCCTGGAGGTAGTCCCTCTCCGGGGATGGAGGCGCCAGATGGTCTGGGAAGACACCGGCCTTCCGTGGTTCCCTCCTTCCCCAAACGTCCCTACGCCGACTGCAGCACGGGCGATGCTCTTGACAGGGATTCTCGGCGAAATGGGGCTGTGGAGCGTTGGTATTGGAACGGCCACCCCATTCCAGTGGTTGGGGGCTCCGGGATTCCCAGCGGGAGCAGTTGTAGAGCGTGTACGCCAGAGGATGGCAGAACTTGGGGTAGTTGTAGGGACTGGGCGCTTCGTTCCAAGTGCGGGGCCGTACGCACGGCAGGAGTGTCATGGGATATTCTTTGCCCCTAGGCCCTCTGCAGAGGCTCGGTTCCTGGAGGCATTTGTGGTGCTCCTGGAGGCTTTATGGCAGCAATCCCCACAGCTTTGCCAGCAACTGACGCCGAAAGCCCAAGACATGCTCCGGAAAGTCTTGGGAAGCGAAGCAGCTTTAAGGGCACTGTGTCGAGGCGAGAGTCTGCGGGAATGGCTGGAGAAAGGGCTAGGGGAGTTCCAGCGACTGCGGCAGCGGTACAGCTTGTACCAGTGAAGGACTGGAGCTGACAGAACGTAATTTTGCAAACTTTAGAGAGGTTGTCCAGCGGAGAGGCGGCGATGCCATCCCCAAAGTTGCTGATGGTCGAGGAGATGCTGAAAGCCGAGGCTGAAGAATTGCGGCGAGCGGCTTCTGGTGAGCAGGCGAAGATCGATGACTTCAGGCCTGGCGATTACGTAGACGTTGCCGTTCGTGTCGTGGAAGGGGATAAGGAGCGGATTCAGCACTTCCAGGGCATTGTAATGTACAAGCGGGGGCAGGGGCCAAGTACAACCTTCTGCGTGCGGAAGATCTCGCATGGGGTTGGGGTAGAGAGGATCTTCCCGCTCTACGCCCCGGTAGTGGAGAGCGTTACCGTACTACGACGCGGACGTGTCCGGCGGGCCCGGATTACGTTCATTCGCCAGATGTCGGAGAAGCGGATTCGGCAGAAGCTGCGCTACAGCTCCTGAGTGTACTGCCACTCTGCGGATGCTCCAAGTCCTGCAGCACCAGCGGACGGGCGAAATCCAAGTCGCCGAAGTACCCCCACCGGAGTGTGTGCCTGAAGGGGTATTGGTTCGGACAGCTTTCTCCCTCATCAGCTCAGGAACGGAGCGGACGAGTGTCCAGACGGCTCGGGCCTCGTTGCTACGGAAGGCGTGGGAACGCCCAGACCTTGTCCGCCAGGTCTTGCGTTCCATCCAGCGCGAAGGACTATCAGCGACGCTGGAGAAGGTCAAGGCGCGGTTGGAGGCTTACAGGCCGCTGGGCTATAGCGTTGCTGGTGTCGTTGTAGAGTCCCGGGTACCGGAGTTTGTGCCTGGAGACCGTGTTGCCTGCGCGGGGGCCGGCTACGCCGTCCATGCAGAGTACGTCACCGTCCCGAGACGGCTCGTCGTTCCTGTTCCCGAAGGGGTCCCGTTGGAAGCGGCAGCTTATGTGGCTGTCGGCGCCATTGCCCTCAACGGCGTGCGGCAGGCCGCAGTGCAGCTTGGTGAACGGGTCCTTGTCATCGGCCTGGGGTTACTGGGGTTGCTGACGGTCCAGCTCCTGCGGGCCGCAGGCTGTCGCGTTGTGGGAATGGACCGAGATCCGGCCACTTTCCCCACAGCCCTCGCGGTGGGTTGTGAGAGGGCCTTCCTGAGCGGTTGGGAGTCAGTGGCCGATGTAGAGCGGTGGAGTTCCGGTATCGGGGTGGATGCTGTCATCATAACGGCAGGGACTTCCTCGAACGAGCCTCTGGAGCTCGGGATTGCTACCCTCCGCAAGCGTGGTCGGCTGGTCATTGTAGGGGCTGTAGGGATGGATGTCCCAAGGCAGCCTTTCTACGAAAAGGAGCTGGAGCTTCGCATTGCTACCAGCTACGGACCCGGCCGCTACGACCCGTTCTACGAGGAACAGGGGAACGATTACCCCATTGCTTACGTGCGCTGGACCGAGCAGCGCAACATGGAAGCTTTCCTGCAACTCCTCAAATCGGGGCAGGTAAGCACGGAACCGCTGACAACACATCGGTTCCCAATTCACCGGGCAACGGAGGCCTACGAGTTGCTGACCAATCCTGGTCAGGAACGGGTCATCGGCATTCTGTTGGAGTATCCGCAGGCAGCCCAGGAGGAGCGGGCTCCAGAGGTCGTGCTTCGTCCACCGAGATCCTCCGCGGACAGACCTCGCATCGGGGTGATTGGTGCTGGAAGCTTCGCCCAGGCTCACCTTCTACCGGCGCTTCGAGAGGCCGGGGTGGAGTTTGTGGCTGTCGCCACAGCCACCCCAGCGTCTGCTCGTGCGGTTGGAGAGCGGTTCGGTTTCTCTGTAGTGACAACGAGTGGAACCCAGGTCATCGCACGTCCCGAAGTGGAGGCGATCGTCTGCGCAACGCGCCATGACACGCATGCTGACTACGTTGTGGAGGCGCTGCGTGCAGGTAAGCCAATCTTCGTTGAGAAGCCGCTGGCAATCACGCTGGAGCAGCTACGGCTCGTGGAGCAGACGCTGGCGGAGCATGGAGGAGCGATCATGGTTGGATTCAACCGTCGGTTCAGCGCTCCGCTGCGTGATATCAAAGCGTTCTTCGCAGACCGAGTGGAGCCACTGAGCGTCCTCTACCGAGTCAACGCCGGCGCCCTCCCTGCGACGCACTGGTTGCGTGATCCGCGTCAAGGGGGGCGTATTCTAGGTGAGGCGTGCCACTTTGTGGACTGCATGGTGTTCCTCACAGACTCGCTTCCGGACGCCGTGGCGGCCTCAGCGGTTCGGCTCCCAGCACCAGATGCCGGGGAGTGTGTTAGCGCCATCCTCCGGTTCCGTGATGGGTCTGTAGGGGTGCTACAGTACTTGACGACTGGCCCGTCCGCCGTCGGCAAGGAGTTCTGTGAGGTCTTTTGCCAGGGCAGAGTGGCCCGGATGGAGGATTTCCGGAGCGTAGAGTTCTTCGATGGGCGACGCCGCAAGCTCCGCCAGTATGATGGTTCAAAGGGGCATCGGGAAGAAATGCGTCAGTTCGTAGAGGCGCTCCGTACGAAGGCTCCATTCCCAATTCCCTACGAGCAGTTGCGGGCTGTGACGTTGGCGACATTCGCTATCCAGGAGGCACTCCGTAGTGGGGCATGGGTGGCGGTTGATAGCTTGCTCTCCTCGGTGCAGCCGTGAGGAGCAGTATGCAGGTTCCCTTCCTGGACCTTTCAGCTCAGCACGAGTTGTTGCGGCACGAGCTTGTCCAGGCGATAGAACGGGTACTGCAGACGCATCAGTTTGTGCTCGGGGCGGAAGTAGAGGCGTTTGAGCGAGCTTGCCAGGAGTATTTGCAAATCCCACACGCTGTCGGGGTGTCGAGCGGGACGGATGCGCTCTTGATTGCTCTGATGGGGATCGGGGTTGGCCCTGGGGATGAGGTGATCGTGCCAACTTGGACGTTCTTCGCCACGGCTGGAGTCGTGGCTAGGCTCCATGCGCGACCTGTCTTCGCGGACGTTGAATCTCGAGGGTTTGGACTGCAGGCAGAGGCCGTAGAGCGGGTGATAAGCCGACGAACGAAGGCGGTGATCGTCGTCCACCTCTATGGACAGATTGCTCCGGAGGTAGAGGAGCTGCAGCGCCTTTGCGAAGCCCATGGCATGGCGCTGGTAGAAGATGCTGCTCAGGCATTTGGGGCGTGCTACGCAGACGGTCGTGGGGTTGGCAGCTTCGGGCTCTGTGCGGCCATCTCGTTCTATCCGACTAAGAATCTGGGTGCCTGTGGGGATTCGGGAATGGTGGTCACCCGTAGCGGGGAGTTTGCCAAGAGCTTGCGCTTGCTGCGAAATCACGGCATGGAGCAGCGGTACCTTCACGCGGTAATTGGTGGGAATTTCCGCATGGACGCGTTCCAGGCAGCCATCCTTCGAGTGAAGTTGGCCTACCTATCGGAATGGAACCAGCGCCGCCGTGCACTTGCCCATCGTTATGCAGAGCTCTTTCGACAAGCCGGTTTGGCAGAGAGTCCGGGGATTCTGGAGTTTGACCCAAACAACCGTGTACTCTTGCCGGCTGAGCTGTATCCTGATGCTCCGGGGATACCGCATGTGTACCACCAGTACGTCATCCGGGCTCGCCGTCGGGATGAACTCCGGCAGTATTTGGCCGAACGCGGTGTTGGAACGGAGGTCTACTACCCCGTCCCGCTCCATCGGCAGCCGGCTTTCAGGGAGTTGGGTTATAGCCCGCAACAGTTCCCGGTCTCTGAGCGTCTGGCTGCGGAGGTGTTAGCGCTGCCGATCTACCCGGAGTTGAGTGAGGCACAGCAGGAGATGGTGGTGGGTTGCATAGAGAGCTTCTTCCGCCAGTATGACTAAGCTGGCGCGGAGCTTGGGAGTACTGCTGCCAATTCCCGCTCTACCCTCTCGCTGGGGAATCGGGGATTTAGGGCCAGCGGCGTATAGGTTTGCTGAACAGCTTGCTCAGGCAGGGGTTCGGTACTGGCAACTGCTGCCCTGGGGACCGACAACGCCGGCGCTGGACAATTCCCCCTACAATGCCTTGTCTGCATTTGCTGGTAACCCGCTCTGGATTAGTCCCGAGCAGCTCTATGCTGAAGGGTTCTGCCGGCGCCAGGATTTAGCCCACCTACAGCCTTACGCAGCCCAAGTGGACTACGCTGCGCTGACGGTAGAGCGCATGGAGTTTCTCTCTCGCTGCTTTGAACGTTCTACCTACTGGCGGCATCACAGTGCGGACTTTGAGGAGTTCTGCAGTCGCGCTGGCTCCTGGTTGGAGGAGTGGGTGCTGTTCGCTGTGCTGCGGGAGCACTTCCGTGGGGCTCCGTGGTATGAATGGACGCCGGAGTACAGAAGGCCGAGCGGGGGTCAGCTCGGAGTGATCCGGCGCCGTTACGCAAATCGGCTGGAATTCCACCGCTGGGTCCAGTTTCTCTTCTTCCGCCAGATGGAGCGCCTGCGGTCCTGGTGTTTGGAGCGGGGAGTGGAGTTGATCGGAGACCTGCCCCTCTTCGTTGCGGATGACAGCGCTGATGTATGGGCGCATCCGGAGCGCTTCCTCCTCATGCCCGATGGGCGTCCTGAGTATCTCTCTGGAGCTCCGCCGGATGTCTATAACCCACAGGGGCAGCTATGGGGGCAGCCGCTGTATCGCTGGGAGGTCCACCGCGCAGAGCGCTTCCAGTGGTGGATGGAGCGAGTGTCGCACGCGCTGCGGTATGCGCGCTGGCTTCGGTTGGATCACTTCCGAGGATATGTGGCCTGCTGGGCAGTGCGATCGGGGGCCTCAACGGCTGCCGAAGGTAACTGGATGCCGACCCCCGGCGAAGAACTCTTTCGGCTATTCCAGTCTCGGTGGATGCCTCTGCCCTTCTTGCCGGAGGACTTAGGCACGATCACACCAGACGTCGAACTGCTGCGCTGCCGACTAGGATTGCCCAGCATGCGTGTGCTCCTCTTTGCATTCCCAGACCCGGCCTGCAACCCTCATGCGCCACACTCCTGCGGAGAGAATACGGTGCTCTACACTAGCCTTCACGACACCCCACCTGTGCGCGGTTGGTTTTTGCAAGCTCCGGAGCCAGTCCGGAAAAGCGTTGCCCGGTACTGCGGACATGCGGTCAGCGCGAGGAGTGTACATAGGGACTTCCTCCGGCTGGCGCTCCAGTCAGCGGCGTGGTTAGTTGTTGTGCCTGTCCAGGATGTCTGCGGCCTCGGAGCAGAAGCACAGATCAATCGCCCCGGTACGACTCTAGGAAACTGGCGGTGGCGCCTGAGTCCTGGGATGCCTCATGCGCGCCATTGGGAGCAGTTGGCAGAGATGAGCGCCCTCTTTGGACGCTACTGGAGATGAGGAGCGATTCTTGGTTCGTCATGACTGCTCGACGGAGAGAGGCCACCATGTACATGCAGCCTTGGAGCATCGAGGATGCCGCCGAGCTCTACAACATCAGCGGATGGGGAGCGGGGTACTTCGGCATCAATGAACGGGGCAATGTCGTGGTGCGTCCCCGCAAAGACCGCGAGGTGGCTATTGACCTAAAAGAGCTGGTAGACGAGCTACTGCTCCGGGATATCACCCCGCCGGTCCTGGTTCGCTTCTTGGACATCTTGGACGATCGGATTGAGAAACTCTGGAGCTGTTTCCAAAGAGCAGCAGCAGAGTACGGCTATCAGGGCCGATACTACAACGTCTACCCGATCAAGGTCAATCAGCAGCGTCCTGTCGTAGAGGAGATTGCTCGGTACGGGAGGAATTTCAATGTTGGACTGGAAGCAGGCTCCAAGCCAGAGCTGCACGCTGTGCTGGCGATCATGGATAACCCAGAGGCACTCATCATCTGCAATGGCTACAAGGACAGCGACTTCATCGAGCTTGCTCTTTTGGCCCAGAAGATGGGCAAGCAGGTCTTCCTCGTCGTGGAGAAGCCAAATGAGCTCCACTTGATTGCCGATATCGCTGAGCGGCTCCGCATTCAGCCGAACTTGGGCTTCCGGATTAAGCTTGCCAGTGCTGGTAGCGGACGGTGGGAAGAGTCAGGAGGCGAGCAGAGCAAGTTTGGGCTCAATGCGAGCGAACTCCTGGAGGCACTGGAGTTTGCCCGCAGTCGAGGATTAGGCTCCTGCATTCGACTCATCCACTTCCACTTGGGGAGCCAGATCACAAACATCCGACGCATCAAGAATGCTCTGCGGGAAGCTGGCCAGTTCTATGTCCAGTTACGCTGCATGGGGTACCCAATCGAGTATGTAGATGTCGGTGGAGGACTGGGCGTGGATTACGATGGGACGCGCTCTTCGGCCCCCAGTAGCGCGAACTACTCTATCCAGGAGTACGCTAACGACGTCATCTCTGCTGTCGTTGAAGCGTCGGCGCAACGCGGCCTACCGCATCCTCACATCATCACAGAGGCAGGGCGTGCGTTAGCAGCTCATCATTCTGTGCTCATCTTCAACATCCTTGAAGCGACAAGCCTGCCACAGTGGGATGAGACAGTACCCTTGCCGGAAGGGCCGGAGACGCACCCCATTGTGCACGATCTCTACGACCTCCTGCAGACCCTCACCTCTCGCACGATGTTGGAGGCATGGCACGACGCGCAGCAGTACCGAGAGCAGCTGCTGGAGCTGTTCAATGTAGGACTAGTGGATCTGAGGACGCGTGCTATAGGAGAGCGGCTCTTTTGGACAATCGCCCGCCGAGTCTACCAACTGAGCTCTGAGATGAAGCATCCGCCAGAGGAGCTCCAGTATTTGCCTCGGATGCTGGCGGACAAGTACTTCGCAAACTTTTCTCTGTTCCAATCGCTGCCTGACGCATGGGCGGTGGACCAGCTCTTCCCCGTTATGCCGATCCATCGCCTGACAGAGCGTCCCACGCGAATTGCCACGCTGCAAGACATTACGTGTGACTCCGACGGCCGCCTAGACCACTTCTCTTGTGCTCGGCATCTGCTACCATACCTACCCGTCCACGAATTGGTGCCGGATGAGCCTTACTACGTCGGCGTCTTCTTAGTGGGTGCCTACCAAGAGATTCTGGGTGATCTGCACAACTTGTTCGGGGATACCAACACGGTCCACATCCGCGTGGACGAGCAGGGGTATCGCATTGAACACGTGGTAGACGGAGAGACCGTCGCTGACGTACTTGGATACGTCCAGTTCGCTCCGAAGCGCCTGGTGCGTACGATGGAGGCATGGGTCAGCTCAGCCGTCAAAGAAGGGCGTATCTCGCTCCAGGAGGGACGGGAGTTCCTAGCTATCTACCGCTCCGGACTCTACGGCTACACGTACTTGGAGTGATGCTGCAGTGCGAGCAATGCTGAGGTGGCTAGCGGTTGCTGTAAGTGCCTACAGTGGACTGCTGGCACAGGAGCTGGTGACGTCGTACCACGAGTACTCGCCCCAGAGCGTAACGGCTCGACTGCATCGAGGATTCGAATCTGCCGACGATGAGCGGGCATGGACGATAGTACTGGGGGTGTCCCTTCCCCTCGGCCAACTCCGGGACAGTCTGTGGCTGCTTGGGGTGGTGAGTCACCTCTTGCAGGCTAACTCGCTCAATGACATTGGCTTCAACCCCCGCGGAGCTCGGTGGGAAGAGCAGCTCGTGGTGTTGTGGAAGCGCTCGCCGTGGACGATCTATGGCGGTCTCCTCCACTTCTGCAAGCACGAGATTGATAACGCCGATCCGCCGGATACGGACGACCCCGTCGTTGGCTATCAACCGACGAAGCGGGTCATCATCCTCCACGGCCCCTTCCTCGGAGCTTTCTACCGGTACCGCTGGGCAGTTCGGTGGGAGCTTACAGCAGAGGCTCGCACCTTCTTCTTCCTCATCGCGCAGGACTACCGGATTCGCGGGAACGATGAGCTGCGGTGGCGCCGTCTGCGCTACTCTGCCGCAGCGCGGATCGGGGTTCGGTGGGAAACGAGCGCTTTTCGTAGCTTTGTGCAGCTCTTTTCAAGGGCCGCGCTGTTTACAGCTCCTGTGACGGCTCGGTACGAGTATCGGGTGGAAGTAGGGGGCTCAGTTGCTGGCTTGCCGATAGCCCTCTTTGGGTATCGGGAGTGGCTCTTTGACGATCTGGCCCGTCCTTTCCCGCATCCATCACGGAGCTTCGGGATAGGACTGCGATGGTTCGGCAATGAGTAATGTCGCAATAGCACCTGGGGAGAATTCATGAGACGGAGCAGTGCCGTAATTGCTAGTCTCATACTGACGGCTGCTGGGGCCTGGGCGCTCCCTCTCCGTTGGGTCAGCGGGTTTGTTGAGAACCGCGGACAGTGGGAAGCTCCGTACGTGTACCTCTACTCCCGTCCTGGGCTTATTCTGGGGGTGACCCCAACGGCACTCGTCTTCAACGTTTACGAGCAACAAGTTCGAGAGGCTTCTGCAGACCGTTATGGTGTTCCACAAGCGCGCAGCATTCGCCAACGGGGCCAGGTTGTCTGGATGGAACTAGAGGGAGCGGCTCCCGCTATGGCTGTCCCTCATGCCCTTGAACCAGCAGTGTTGCACTTCTTCCGAGGCTCCTCTCCACGGGGTTGGCATAGTTCCGTCCCCGTTGCACGCGTCGTGGAGTTCATTGGGGTCTACCCAGGGATCAACCTACGTCTCTCGGCACTGCCCGAGGGGCCTCGGTATGATTTCATCGTCCAGCCTGGAGCAGATCCTCGGCGCATTCGTCTGCGCTTTCGTGGTGTTCAGCAGGCAGCGCTGGCTCTCCAGGGTCGGGAGCTCCGGCTGGTCGGGGAGGGAGGCTTGCTGCTCCATGGTGGCCTGCAGGCCTACCAGGACATCGAGGGGCAGCGTCGGGAAGTTCCTGTGGACTTCGTGGTAGAGTCCCTCAGCGATGGTGAGTTCTGCGTCCGCTTTGCTCTTGGAGAGTACGATGTCCGCTATCCGCTGGTCATCGATCCAATTGTCTATGCAACTTGTCTCGGCTCTGGTGCGGATGAGCGGGCTCCATCCCTTCAGCGGCTGGCGGATGGGTCGGTGCTGACCCTCATCCAAGCTGAGGAGTTCCCCTTGCGGATGACTCCGGGGGCTTACGACACGACGTACAACGGTCTGACAGACGTCGTTGTTCTGAAGCTCGATGGTACGTTGCAGCGATTGCTATTCGCGACGTATCTCGGAGGAAGCGGCGCTGATTTTCCGGCAGTCGTTGGCACAGACGCCAACGGGGACATCTACGTCGGGGGCTCAACGAACTCCCCAGATTTTCCCATTCGGAATGCTTACCAGCAGTCTCTGAGGGGCGGAGTCGACCTGTTTGTCGTCCGTCTCTCTCCTCAGGGCTCCCAGTTGCGGTGGGGGACATACATTGGGGGGAGCAGTGACGAGATCGCCGTTGCTGGCTCCGTGCGGCGCGATGGGATTGTCGTCTTGGCAGGTCGCACGCAGTCTTCTAACTACCCGACAACCTCCGCTGCTCACCAACGGACCTATGCGGGGAATTGGGACGTCTTCATGACAGGCCTGAGCAATACAGGAGCGTCGCTGAGCTTTTCTACCTACTTAGGTGGCTCCGACAACGAGACGGCGTGGGCTGTTTTCACCGACGTAGAAGGCTACACGTACCTCTGTGGAGAGACTTCCTCCTCCAACTTCCCTAACCACCCAGTGCCGACCCTTATGAATCCAGGGAATCGGCCGTACGACCGGGACTACAATGGAGGACCACGAGATGCTTTCGTTGCAAAGTTCCGTCCGACGAGTGCAACGCTGCAGTACTCCACGTTCCTTGGTGGTAACCAAGAGGACTATGCCACAGGGATCGTTGCCCGCGACAATGGGGAAGTGTGGGTAACCGGGGTGACACGTTCGTCAAACTTTCCAGCAGCAGGTCCCCGATTCCAGCAGCAGCTATCAGGAGGTGCGGATGGCTTCCTCGTGCGCCTTTCTAGTTCCGGCTTAGGGACGGCGGCATTACTGTACTCTACGTATCTCGGCGGGACCAGTGACGAAGAGCCGCGCGTGGTTTTAGAGTACAACAATGCGCCGGTAGTGGTTGGCTGGACTCGCTCGGGTAATTTCCCGCTCACCCAGGATGCCCATAGCCGTGGCCTTGCAGGGGGACAAGATCTGTTTATCACGGTCTTCTTTGATTTGTCGGCTCTGGAGTTGCAGTACAGTAGCTTTGCAGGGACGCTGCTGGACGAGCGTCCCTTGGCTGCCGTGGTAGATGCTCGCGGCGATCTCTACATCGCTGGGGAGACGAACTCTCCGGCCCTGTGTCAAGTAGCAGAAGGCTTGCAGAGCGGGTATGGTGGTGGCGAGATGGACGCTTTTCTGGTGAAGTACACTCGGGCAATCGTGACGCTCTTTGCACCGCGGGGAGGAGAGCGGGTTTGCACGGGTTCTCCTTTCAGCATCTCATGGTTGGCGTCAGGAGTCGCTGCGAATGATACGTTCAGGGTAGAGATCACCTCAGACCGCCGGAATTGGATCCCTGTTGGTTTAGCAACGGGGACGGCTTACGTGTGGACAGTTCCGGCGAATCAGCCGTTGGGGCGCTACTGGCTACGGGTCGTACATGTAGCCTCTGGTGCTGCCGGCGAGACTGATTCTACTTTCACTGTTGTGCAGTCTCCGAGGGTCCTTCAGCAGCCTCCAGATACACTTCGGCTCTGTGTGGGAGATACGCTCGTGCTACAAGTAGTGGCAGAGGGCGATTCGTTGGTGTATCAGTGGTATAGGGGCGGCGTGGAGATTCCTGGAGCTCGACAGCCCGTCCTGAGGATTCCGCTAACGAGCACGGCACAGGCTGGGCAGTATAACGTTCGCCTCCGTGGAAGTTGTCCCCCAGAGGTCAGCAGCCGTGTTTCGCACGTGTTTGTCGAGGAACGTCCTCGGATTGTGCAGCAGCCACAGGATGTGAGTGTTGGACCCGGAGCTCAGGCTTGCTTCAGTATAGGAGCAACTGGCGGAGTGGCTCGGCAGTATCAGTGGCTCAAGGACGGGACCCCAATTCCGGGGGCGAGGGATACGGTGTACTGTATTCCGAGCGTGTCCGCTGCAGACTCTGGGCTCTATCGGTGCGTGGTATGGAATCGGTGTGGGAGTGACACTAGCGCTGCTGCGCGGTTGCGCGTTGCTGTCGGCGTCTCTGAGCCTTCTTCGGAAGCAGGACTCGTGCTCCGGTGGCTACCCTCTTCGATAGCTCCGCAGCGCTTGACTCTTGAGCTAACAGCGCCAGAGCGAATTGTCCGAGCCGTGCTCTATTCCATCTTGGGACAGCCCGTAGCAGAGGGGGAGGAGGAGATTGTGGTGGCACATGTACCTTCTGGCGTGTATTGGCTCGTTGTCAGTGGTAGTGAGCGCCAGTGGGTGCGCTGTATTGTGGTGGTGCGCTAACGCTTCCAGATATGCTTTCCCGAGAAGGGCTCCGGCAGGAGGTGGAAGAGCCACCGGAGTGACTGCCGGTGGGAGCGAGCGGCCTGGGAGAGGATCAGCAGGTGGGGCGAAAAGTCGTGCAGTAATTGTCGGCATGCTCCGCACGGGAGAATGGGCTCGTCGGTGTCGGTAGTCAGCACCAGCAGGACGAAATCGCGGTGTCCACGGACCACAGCGTGTCCTACTGCGACGCGCTCGGCGCAGAGGGTGAGTCCATAGCTACTGCATTCCACGTTGCACCCATCCCAGATACTGCCGTCTACCGCCAGGAGCGCAGCCCCGACCGGGAAACCTGAGTACGGAGCCCATGCCTGCTGGAGTGCTCGAGACGCAGCCCTCTGCGCTGCATCTACGGCTGAGACAAACTGCTCGTAAAGGCCGGCATGCGCTTCCCGCCATCGCAGGGCTTCGGTATACGTCGCTGTTGCTTCACTCTGGCAGGCAGAGAGATAGTAAACCACCGCTGCCGTCCGGTGGGGGTCTCCGAAGAGCTCGTGGAATGTTCGCTCATCCAGCTGTGGAGGTCGTGTATGTAGGTTCGGATTGGGCATGCCATGCAACGTTCAGTAGGCGGGCAGCTAAGGCATCGTTGAGGCGCCGAACGGGAGTCCGGTGGGGAGCTGTTTGAAGGATTTCAGGGTTTGCTTCAGCTTCCCGGGCGATTGCTATCAGCGCATCCGCAAAGGCATCCAAGGTCTCCTTAGTCTCCGTCTCGGTGGGCTCGATGAGCATTGCTTCCTGGATGATGAGGGGGAAGTAGACCGTTGGCGCGTGGAATCCATAGTCTAGAAGTCGTTTTGCGATGTCCATCGCCCGCACGCCGAAGCGCTTAAGCGGAGCGGCGCTGATAACGAACTCATGCATGGGCGTTTCCGGGTACGGTTGCGGATAGATGTCTCGGAGCCGACTGAGGAGGTAGTTGGCGTTGAGGATGGCATTGCGACTGACCTGCTGTAAGCCTTCCGGTCCTATCATCCGGATGTAGGCGTAGGCTCGGATGAACATCCCAACGTTGCCGAAGAAGGAGTGCACACGTCCAATGCTCTTTGGGGCATCCCAATCCAGCTCGTATCGGCCGTTCCGGAGGATGACTCGAGGAACGGGTAGGTAGGGACTTAGACGCTGGCTTACGCAAACGGGGCCAGCCCCTGGTCCTCCGCCACCGTGAGGCGTGGAGAAGGTCTTGTGTAAGTTGATGTGCAAGCAGTCCACCCCCATGTCGCCGGGGCGCACAAGACCAACCAAGGCATTGAGGTTTGCACCGTCCATGTAGAGGAGGGCTCCGGCCTGGTGCACGAGTTGCTCTATTCGCAGGATATCTCGCTCGAAGATGCCGAGCGTGTTCGGATTGGTCAGCATAAGGGCTGCTACTTCGTCGCTGAGATGGCGCTCGAGGTCCTCGATGTCGATCCTCCCCTGAGAATTCGAGCGGATGCTGACGACTTCGAACCCTGCCATTGCCGCTGAGGCTGGGTTTGTGCCGTGGGCTGAGTCAGGAATGAGGATTTTGCGTCGCTGGAAGTCGCCTCGGTCATGGTGGTAGGCACGGATCATGAGGACGCCTGTTAGTTCTCCTTGTGCGCCAGCGGCCGGTTGGAGGGAGGCGTCGGCCAATCCAGTGATGGTGAGGAGTGCTTCTTTCAGTTCGTACATGAGCTGCAGCAGTCCTTGGACGGTCTCTTCCGGTTGTAGTGGATGAAGACAGCGAAAACCCTCCAACGCTGCCGCTCGCTCGTTGGCCTTGGGGTTGTACTTCATCGTACACGAGCCCAAAGGATAGAAGCCCGTGTCTATGGAGTAGTTCAGCTGCGACAGGCGAACGTAGTGGCGCACGAGCTCCAACTCGCTCACTTCCGGCAGTTCAGCAGAGTGGCGACGAAGGTAGCGCCGGGGGATGAGCTCTTCCACCGGATGTTCGGGGACATCCAGGGGAGGGAGGGAGTAGGCTCGTCGTCCGGGACGGGATTTCTCAAAGATGAGTGGCTCCATGGGGTTCCTCCGTAAGCTGCTGTTGAAGCGTTTCTAAGGCTTGGGACGCAGCCTGCTGCTCAGCGTCTTTCTTGCTCCGTCCGCTACCGATGCCGAGGCATTGGTTACCAACGTAGACGCCAACGACGAACTCTTTAGCATGTGCGGGGCCTCTTTCCTCCAGGACCCTGTACTGCGGTATCCCCTTGCCGTGGGCCTGGAGGTGCTCCAACAGTAAGCTCTTGTAGTTGGTGTCCTGCAAGAGCCGTTCCTGTTCTGCGATTGGCAGTAGTCGTTTGTGGACAATCGCTCTGGCGGCAGCAAGTCCCTGGTCGAGGTAGACAGCTGCAATGAGCGCTTCCAGAGCGTTCGCCAGGAGCGCTAAGCTGCCGTGTTCCATAGCACGCCGAGCGCTGCTGCTGACCACAAGGAACTGGTCGAGTGCTAAGCGTTGGGCGCAGATGGCAAGAGCTCTTCGATTGACGAGCCACGTGCGCATCTTCGTTAGTTCCCCTTCGGGGAGGTCGGGGAATGTCTCAAAGAGGTACTCTGCCACGAGAAACCCCAGGAGGGCATCTCCGAGGAACTCTAAGCGCTCGTTCGGGACTGCCTCGGGACGGTGAAGATGTGGTAGGGCTGAACGGTGGAGGAGCGCTTGTTCGTAGTAGGCTACTTTTTGGATGCGGAAGCCCAGCACCTGTTCCAGGTGTTTGCGTTGCTCGTCTGAGAGGATTCCCAGCAGGGGAAAAGGGTGCAGAGGATTGGTGGTCTTCGATTGCTCCGTTCTTCGGCGAAATTGCTGTCGTAGGAGATGGAGGAGCTTACTCTTGAAACTCCGTAAAGCAGAGCGTAGCATTGTGTCCACCGAAGCCAAAGGCATTGCTCAGCGCTGCCCGGACGCGCCGCTGTACGGGGGTATTCGGCACGTAGAAGAGATCACACTCCGGATCGGGCGTGCGGTAGTTGATGGTTGGTGGTAACGTTTGGTGGACGATTGCTAGGATAGTTGCGATGGCCTCTACGGCTCCGGCAGCGCCGAGGAGATGGCCAGTCATGGACTTCGTTGAGCTGACGGCTAACCGGTAGGCGTGCTCGCCGAAGAGGGTCTTGATGGCGAGCGTCTCGGTCTTGTCGTTGTAGGGGGTGGAGGTACCGTGGGCATTGATGTAGTCAATGTCCGTGGGGGCGAGTCCGGCGTCTTCCAGTGCCCAGCGCATGGAGAGGATAGCTCCCTCTCCGCCTGGGATCGGCTGCGTGATGTGGTAGGCATCGTCACTGAGGCCAAATCCTGCTAGCTCTGCGTAGATCTTCGACGCATTCCGCCGAACGGCGTGGTCCAGGGCCTCCAGAACTAAGATCCCCGCACCCTCTCCCATTACGAACCCATCCCGCTCAGCGTCGAAGGGCCGGCTGGCGGTCTCGGGCGAGTCATTTCGAGTGGATAAGGCCTTCATTGCGTTGAAGCCTGCAATACCCATTGGGCAGATGGCAGCTTCACTCCCGCCCACGATCACAACGTCAGCAATGCCCCGCTGGATGAGCATCATTCCGTCAGCAATAGCGTGAGCGGAAGTGGCACACGCGGAGACGGTGCTGTAATTGGGGCCCTTGAACCCATACCGGATAGCAATCAATCCCGGTACGATGTCTACGATGAACATCGGCACGAAGTATGGAGAGATGCGATCGGGCTTCCCTCCGCGCTCCAGAAGGCGCAGTTGCTGCTCATGGTACGTCCACATACCGCCGACACCAGAGCCAACGACGACGCCAACACGGTATGGGTCTATGCGGTCTAACGGCAACTCTGCATCCTCTATCGCCATTACCGTGGCTGACATGGCGAATTGTGCGAAGAGATCCATTCGCTGGATCTCCTTGCGACTCATATGCAGCAGCGGGTCGTAGTTCTTGACCTCGCAAGCAAACCGAGTTTCAAATTGGGAGGCGTCAAACCGCGTGATCGGACCGGCTCCGCTACGTCCCTCCATCATGGCCTGCCAGAACTCCTGCGCGGAGTTCCCGATGGGCGTTAGTGCACCCATCCCCGTGACGACGACGCGGCGCCGCTGCTGGCGTTCCATGGGTGTCCTAGTACTACGGCCTAGAGGTTCTGTTAGCCCTGTCCGCTCAAGCGCTGCTCGATGTAGCGGATGGCGTCTCCAACGGTCCGGATCTGCTCGGCGTCGGAGTCTTCGATCGTTAGGTCAAACTCCCGCTCAAACTCCATGATGAGCTCTACGATATCCAGGGAGTCTGCCCCAAGGTCGTGCATGAAGGAAGCTTCTGGTGTTACCTGGGACTCCTCAACCCCCAGCTTGCGAACAATAATGTCTCGGACACGCTGTTCGACGCTGATCATCGGCAACTTCCCGCATAGCTTGTGAGACAGACCGTATTTGGACTACAGCGAGAGTCCACCGTCTACAACGATGACTTGCCCCGTAATGTACGAAGCTTCCGGAGAGGCTAAGAAGGCGACGACAGCGGCGATCTCGTCCGGCGTTGCAACTCGGCCTAGAGGGATAGCCTCTAGCAGGGCTTTACGTTGCTGCTCTGACAAGCCAGCAGTCATCTCGGTTTCAACGTATCCAGGTGCCACGCAGTTTACGAAAATATTGCGCGACGCTAATTCTTTGGCCAGTGCTCGCGTCAGTCCGACTAGTCCAGCTTTGGAGGCTGCGTAGTTGGCTTGTCCAATGTTGCCAATGATGCCGACAACAGAGCCAATGTTGATGATGCGTCCATACCGCTGAGGGAGCATCAGTCGTATCGCAGCACGGCTCCACAGGAAGGCCCCGCGGAGGTTTGTGTTCAGTACTCGGTCCCAGTCCTCTGCTGTCATGCGGGCGAGGAGGCGGTCCGAGGTAATGCCAGCGTTGTTGACCAGAATATCTAACCGCCCTGCCTCCTCCCGGAGGATACCGAAGCAGCGTTCAACATCTTCTTCGCGAGAGGCATCGGCCTGAAGGAAGCGAACGCAGTGGCGCTCACGATTGAGCTCTTCCTGTAGTTGTTGAGCTCGGTCGCTGGCCGTGAGGTACGTTGCGTAAACAAAGGCTCCATCACGGCAGAGGCGGCGTACGATAGCCTCTCCGATTCCACGCGTGCCCCCAGTGACGACCGCGACCTGTCCTTGGAGGGGCTGTTCCATACTACTTCCCCCTTACCCGCAGGACATCCTGGACGGTGTCGATGCCGGATATGGAAACGCCCGACAGTGTCCGGCGTACGAGACCCTGGAGGACTCTACCAGGGCCCAGTTCAACGAACTCTCGGATGCCATCAGCATACATGCGTTCCAAGGTCTGCCGCCAGCGGACAGGGGAGGTAAGCTGGGCCAAGAGCGTCTGCCGAAGCTGCTCGGCGTCCTGCAGCGGGGTTGCAGAAACGTTGCAGTAGATCGGTATCTGAGCGGGGGAGAGAGTAGTCGCCGCGATAGCTTCTGCTAGCCGCTGACGGGCAGGCTCTATTAGTGGGGAGTGAAATGCACCGCTGACAGCAAGCTCGACAACTTTTGTTGCTCCGGCCTCTCGGAGATGAGCGATTGCAGCACGGACTAGCTCTGCGGCCCCAGAGATCACGACTTGCCCGGGGGCATTGTAGTTCGCTGCAACCAGGACCCCATTGTTGTCGTGCGAAAGGCGGGCTACGATGTCCTCCACAACGGCGTCCTCCAGTCCGATGACTGCTGCCATTGCTCCTGGGACATGGCGACCTGCCTCTGCCATCGCCTCTCCACGGAGTTTCACAAGCCGGAGGGCATCTTCAAAGGAGAGGACCCCGGCAGCGTAGAGGGCGGAGAATTCTCCCAAAGAGTGACCGGCGACAGCATCGGCTGGAAGGACTTCTCGCACTACTTCGACCACGATGGCCTCGTGCACGAAGAGAGCCGGCTGTGTGTACTCAGTTTGCCGCAATCGTTCTTCCGGTCCATCTATGCAGAGCTGATAGACATCGAAGCCCAGGATAGCCTCAGCGCGTTCCAAGTACTCTCGGGCTTGGGGGAATGCTTCCGGAAAGCCTCGCATCATGCCGACGTATTGGGAGCCCTGTCCTGGGAAGAGCCAGGCACGCATAGCTCAGTCTACGGCCGGCAGACCCCAGCGGAGGTAGACAGCGCCCCACGTGTACCCCGCCCCGAAGCTCACGAGGATGAGGCGATCACCGTAATCCAGTTGGCCAGCTTGGTACCACTCCGAGAGGCAAATCGGAATGGTGGCTGCTGTGGTATTCCCGTAGCGGTCAATGTTGACCATGACCCGGTCCATCCCTAGCCCCATTCGCTCTGCCGTTGCCGTGATGATCCGCAGGTTTGCCTGGTGCGGTACGAGCCAGCGAATGTCCTCCGGGCGCAGGCCGTTTCGTTGTAGGATTTCCAAGGTAACCTCCGCCATCCGAACAACAGCCTCCTTGAACACCGTGCGGCCCTCCTGGAAGACGTAGTGCTCACGGTTTCGCACGGTTTCCTCTGATGCTGGCTTTGCGCTTCCTCCAGCCGGCATGTAGAGGTACTGCCCACCCTCTCCGTTCATGTAGAGCACACTGTCAATGATGCCGATGTTGGGGTCGTCCGTAGGCTCTAAGAGCACGACTCCGCCTCCGTCACCGAAGAGGACCACCGTAGCACGGTCCTCAAAGTTGATGATGGAGCTCATTTTATCGGCTCCACAGAGCAGAAGGCGCCGAGAGACCCCTGTCTCTACAAGCTTCGCTCCAACGACTAGAGCGTAGATGAAGCCGGAACAGGCAGCAGATAGGTCAAAGCCCCATGCGTTCTTTGCTCCCAGCTTCTTCTGGACAACGGCAGCGGTGTTGGGGAAGAAATGGTCTGGAGTCACGGTGGCAACAATGATGCAGTCTATGTCCTCCGGCGATAATCCACGCTGCTCCAGGCATTGACGAGCAGCAGGGACAATAAGATCCGAGGTTGCGCCCTGGCAGGCAAAACGGCGCTCGCGGATGCCCGTACGTTCCACGATCCACGCGTCACTAGTGTCAAGGTACTGCTCGAAGTAGGCATTCGGGTAGACAGTCTCTGGGACGTAGTGACCAACAGCTGTGATCGTTGCTCGCGGCATGGAGTCCTCGTTAGGCGTTCACTGAGTAGAGGGCAAGCGAGACCTCAAGCCGTTGTACCAGGGCGCGTTGAATCGCTTCATAGGCACGAAGGATCATATTCCGTATCGCCAGCGGTGTAGAGCGCCCGTGGCCGATGATGACAACTCCGCGCACGCCGAGCAAGGGAACACCGCCATAGCTTTGGTAGTCAAACTCTCGCAGGATCCGGCGTAGCGTTGGGCGCAAGATCCAGAACAGCAGGCGTCGCCACAGATCGCGGTTTCCTAAAGCTCTGATGCGAGCTTTCCAGGCAGCCGCCAGGCTTTCGCCAAACTTCAGGAGTGCATTCCCTACGAACCCGTCACAGACAACGACATCCGCCACTCCGCGTAAGATGTCCCGTCCTTCCACGTTGCCGATGAAGTTGAGGGTGCTGTTTTTGAACAGTCGGTACGCTTCCCGTACCGCTTGGCTGCCTTTTCCTTCCTCCTCTCCGACATTCAACAGGGCAACTCGCGGACGCTCTATTCCCAGCAGCTCCCGGACGTAGACGCTGCCCATGACACCGAATTCGTAGAGGTGTCGCGGCTTACAGTCCAGATTGGCCCCGACGTCCAAGAGTACGGAGGGACGCTGCTGTTCTGTTGGAACTAGGGTACCGATCGTAGGACGGGAAATGCCGGGAATCTTCCCCAGGAGTAGTGTTGCTGCGGTGAGGACGGCTCCCGTGTTACCTGCCGATACGACAGCATCCACCTCTCCTTGGGCATGGAGCTCGATGGCAAGTACTAGTGACGAGTTCCGCTTCATGCGGACGGCTTCGGTAGGGTCATCCCCCATCTCGATGACCTCTTCAGCGTGGATGAGTGGCAGCTGCTCTATCGGAATACCCAACCGCTGGGCAACACCACGGATCTGTTCCCGGTGGCCGATGAGGACTATCTCCACGGACCTGCCCCGCAGCTCTGTCATTCCCTGAAGTGCTCCCAGGAGTTCGTTTGTGGGAGCAGCATCCCCACCCATGAGGTCCACGGCGATTCGCAGGGGGCGGCTCATTGACTACTGACAACCTTGCGTCCCTTGTAGATACCGCAGAGGCATGCACGATGGGGTTCCCTCGCCTCCCCGCACTCGGGACACTGCTGGAGCGTTATCCGAGCATGCTTGTAGTGGGTACGACGTTTGTCGCGGCGGGAGCGTGAATGGCGACGTTTCGGGTTTGGCATTGCTACGTCAGGCTCAGCGGTTCAACAGTCTGCGTAAAGGAGCCCACCGCTCGTCAGGAGTTTTTGAGGGGGCAGCGTACTGTGGGTACAGTTCCTCAAATGGGATGTCACGGTACTGCGGAGCAATCCGCTTCATCGGTAGGCGGACGGCTAATTCTTGGCGTGCCTCCTCCGTGAGGTCTATGTGGGTGTCATCTTCCCGAATGAGTTGGACCTCATATGTCCTGTCGCGCCGTTCTGCCTGAGACAGCAGGTACAGGTCGGTGTCGGCTAGGTATGCAACCTCTATTGGGGCCTCAATCCACTCGGTGTACTCCTCGAGGCTTCGATCACAGACGAGCCGAGCTTGGCAACGGGCTATCCCGACGAACGTGTAGCGGCGACCGATTTTTTCCAGAGTCCCTATGAGCGTTACTTCCCCGACGAACTCAGGGGCCATCTCTGGGATGCCTTCTGCTACCGCTGTCAGTTGAATTTGATGGATGCCGTCGCGGAGCCCTTGGATTCGGATCGAAAGTGGTGCTGCCATGGATAGGCGATGCGCCAAATGGAACACAAATATACGGCCTCTTTGCGGTTGGGAAGCGCCGGGAGCCTCTCAGAGCTTTGCTAATTTTGTTCTCTACCAGCGCAGGGAAGCCCGGTGCCTCGATTTTCCTGGCAGGGGCTGGCGGGACTAGTATGGTGCGGGAGCCTTGCTGCGGTCGCGTCAGCGCAAGTGGTAGAGATCCCCGATACGGTCCTCCAGCAGGGGCAGCGGGCGGCCCTTCCAATTAGGGTACAGGTGGAGTTGCCGAGCTCGGCCAGCACTTTTCGGATTGTGGTAGCCTATAGTGCGTATCGCTTGAAGGTAGTGGCTATTCGGACAGGAGGCGAGCTCTGTGGAGCGGTGGGACTTCGTGATACTCTGCTGGACCAGGACACGGGACAGGCGGATATTTACTGCATTGCCCCTGCGGCGGGCAGCTACCGAGGTGTTTTCGGGTG
>JBCNUX010000012.1:0-45416 GCA_039630485.1 Chlorobiota bacterium
TCGGATGGCTTCATTAGCAGAGTTAGCCTTAGGGCTCTGTGAGAGTGAGATTGGCCGCTGGGACGTGTCGTGTTCGCAACAGCGGCTGCTGCTAGGTGGAGACACTTGAGGAGTCTCGGAGGACGAGTGGCTGGTGATGCTGCCAGGAGGCAGGTGATGATGCTGTGCGCTGTGACTTGACAATTGGGCTAAACGAATGACTCTGTCAGCAGTGGTGGCGGTGTAGGATGGCCACCTTGTGGCTGAGATATGGCTAAGGGATACGCAGACGCTGTCCAACACGGATGTGGTCGCCTTCTAGGTCGTTGTAGTCCCGCAGCTCTTCTACGCTGACTCCAAAACGCCGCGCAATTGAGAAGAGAGAATCCCCAGCGCGGACTGTGTAGACGCGGTTCTGCTGGCGGGAGGGGGAGGGCTTTGCACTGACAGGACGTTGTGCATAAATCCGAAGGGTAGAGCCCGCAAGCAGCATTCCGTTCCGGAAGCAGTTCGGATTCCACTCCTGAAGTTGAGCAACGGTGACACCATAGCGCTGGGCAATGCTATGGGCTGTCTCGTTACGCCGGACTCGATGGAGCGTGTACGCCGAAGGAGCGTCGGAGGCACGGTAGATCCGCAGGCGCTGCCCGGCTTTCAGTCGGTCCCCGCGGAGCCGATTCCAGGACTTCAGCTCAGCGATGCTAACGCCATATCGTTGAGCAATTCTTGCTAGTGTCTCTCCGCGGCGTACCAAGTGATACGTGACTCGCTGTTGAGGAGAGCTTGTAGCAGTAGAGGAGGGAGGAGAAGCAGGGCCAGGGATATCAGCAGTGGGGGGTGGAGGGAGAGTACGGGCTGAATCACTGCCAGTAGCGTTGAGGTTGGTGGCAGTGGTCACAACGGGTATGTGGAGCCGCATACCGGCTCGAAGACGCCGGCCGAGGCGATTGAGGCGCTGGAGTTCTGACACTGGAACTCCGTACCGAGCAGCAATCCCGGCGAGCGTCTCTCCCCGTCGGACGATATGCACAATCCACGGTTGCTTCTCAGCAGGAGACAGCGCCGAGAGACACTGCTGGAAAGCCTCTCGGCGACCCAGAGGTATTTTCAGGTGGTAGGCGGGGACATCTGGGGGAGTACTGTGGCTGAGAAGCTCTGGATTAAGCTGGCGAAGGCTGTCGACGCTGATGTCGAGGCAGCGGGCTACCGCCTGTAGATTCATCGGTTCGGAGAGCTCGTAGACGTCATAGACGTACTCAGGTTCGTAGGTCAGCTCGTCTGGATTGAAGCCATACAGGCGGGGGTTGAGTGCGATGAGAGTGGTGGCAATATAGAGCGGGACATAGTTGCGTGTCTCTCTTGGGAGGTACTCTCGGATGTCCCAGAAAGTCAGGTGCTGAGGAGGGGCGGCGGTGCTCTCTTCGGCTAAGGCTCGTCGGGCTTGTGCAAGGGCTCGACGAACGGCTTGGGCACCGCAGTTGTAGGCCGCCAGCGCCAAGTGCCAGTCTCCAAATTCGGTATAGAGATCGCGGAGGTGACGGAGAGCAGCGCGAGTTGCTTTTTCTGGATCGCGACGCTCGTCAACCCAGGGAGTAACGCGCAGCCCGTAGAGCCGACCAGTCGAATAGATGAACTGCCATAGTCCGACGGCGCCTGCCCAGGAGACGGCAAAGGGATTGAGGCCGCTCTCGATCATCGACAAGTAGATGATCTCCTCTGGCAGCCCCTCTTCGGCAACCATGCGGCGCATCATTGGGAAGTAGCGTCCACTCCGTTCGAGCCAGCGTTGCATGAAGCGGCGGCCACGATCCTTGCTGAGAAACCCCAGTGCCCGCTCGACATATTCGTTGCGCGGTAGGGGTATCGTCGTCTTTGGTACGTTGGGCTCCCCGGCGGTGGGATGAGATGGGTATGGCAGCTGAGCCGTAGCAATACGCTGCTCAGCTTCAGCGCGGTCAACGGCATCTAAGAGCTGCTCACGGACGAAGAAGAAGGCGGAGTTGGGGTCTAATAGCTCAGGATTTCGGATGTAGGTTTCGTAGTCCTCCAGAACGGACCGGACGAGCTCAGAGAATTCCTGAGAGCGTTGTGCGGCAGGGGAAGAGGCAAGAGTGTGGAGGATTGAGAGCGAGCGCTCGAAGGCGATGGCTGCGCGGGCAGTGTCGCCGTTCTCCAGGCGCTCTAGGGCTTGGAGGTAGTAGGCCCTTGCGTGCTCCATGAAGGTGAACACCACAGTGTCGGCAGTGGTTGCACGGGATGCCAGCTCCGGATCATCCAGCTCCGCAAATTCGTCAGAGAATCGCGTGCTCACCAATCCGCTAGGCTGGAAGTGGTAGCGAAAGAACCATTGAGAGGAGGGCGGTACGGTACTACAGCTCCACACCAGCAGAGCAGACAGCATCCCTCCCTGCCACACCCGCATTCTACCCTCCGGCGAGCACTTTTCTGCTTGCGCTAATATACAAGCCAGGTACCAAATGAGTGGTAGTAGCAGGCAGGGGGATTGGCTAGGCGTTTGTATTTTTGTAGCTGGCTGCGGAAGTGGCGGAATTGGTAGACGCGCACGTTTGAGGGGCGTGTGGGGAAACCCGTGAGGGTTCGAGTCCCTCCTTCCGCACGTTAGGCTCTGTGGGCTACCGAGCAGGTAGTAGGCACAGCAGGGGTTGAGTGCAACGCGTGCTCGGACTGCAAGTGGCAACACAGCACCGGTATCGTGTCAACGAGGAGATCACTGCACCGGAAGTTCGCGTAGTAGATGCTGAAGGGAGGACGATTGGCATCATGCGACGGCGGGAGGCACTGGAGTATGCTCAGCGTGTGGGATTGGATCTCGTTGAAGTCGCCCCCCAAGCGCAACCCCCGGTCTGCAAGCTCTTAGACTACGGTAAGTTCGCCTACGAGTTGCAGAAGAAGGAACGTCACCAGCGCCGGCAGCAGCAGCTCCATCAGCTCAAGGAGCTCCGCTTCAAGGCGAACACCGATGTCCACGACTTTAACTTCAAGGTCCGCCACGCGCGGGAATTCTTGGTAGGAGGGCACAAGGTCAAGGCGACTGTACTCTTCCGTGGGCGGGAAATCCTCTACCCTGAGCGAGGAGAGGAGCTGTTGAATCGTTTCTGGCAGGCTGTGGAGGACATCGCAAAGCTGGATCAACCGGCAAAGCTGGAAGGCAAGATGATGACGCTGATTGTCTCCCCTGATAGGGTCAAAATTCAGCGGAAACAGGCTGAAGAGCGTAGCTCTGGGTCAGCATCTCACTCTCAACCAGCCGTGTGAAGTCCTTTGCTGTGAGGCTGTGAGTAGGAGCATAGATGCCGAAAGTCAAGACGAATCGTTCTGCGGCGAAGCGCTTCTCTGTGACGGCGACGGGGAAGCTGAAGCGGAACCGAGCGTATCGGAGCCACCTGCTGGTTGGTAAACCTCGAAAGCGGAAGCGGCGGCTCCGACATCCTGCTCTGGTCAGTAGCGCTGACCGTAGGCGTGTAGAACGGATGCTCTGTCTAAGGTAGGTTCTACGGTGGCTGGCGACCCATGCGTGCTCGTAACCGCAGTGCCTCGCGAGAGCGGCGCAAGAAGATCCTCCGACTGGCGAAGGGGTATTGGGGTGCACGGAGCAAACTACTCCGTCAGGCAAAGGACCACGTAGCCAAAGCTCTACAGTATGCATATCGTGACCGGCGGCAACGGAAGCGCCACTTTCGGCGGCTGTGGATCATCCGCATCAATGCGGCAGCCCGGCAGGAGGGGACAACCTACTCCCGACTCATGGCTGCATTGCGCCGTAAGAACGTGCAGCTGAACCGCAAGCTCTTGGCAGAGCTAGCGATGAACCGCCCCGAGGTCTTCCGGCAGATCGTGCAGATGGCGCTCCACGCCTAAGGCGCTATCCTCATGCTGGAAGAGCTGCAAGCGTTGCAGGGGGAGTTGCTCAATGAGCTAGAAGCTGTTCAATCCCTTGCTGATCTGGAGGCCTTTCGGCTGCGACATTTAGTCCGCCGAGGCACCCTCGGGCGTCTCCGAGAACGTTTCCGCGAGCTACCCGCCGACCAGAAGCCCGTCGTCGGTCGGCTCCTCAACGAGCTCGAATCCACTATTCGCCGTCGTTTTGAGGAGCACCGACACTTCCTTGAAGTGCAGGCAGAAGAGCGGCTCAGCGTAGACCTCTCTCTGCCCGGTCGGTACAGCTTCCTTGGTGGACGACACCCGATTCAGCAAGTCCTCGATGAAGTCATCGCAATCTTCCGCCGCCTGGGATTTGTCATTGCTACAGGACCCGATATCGAGGACGATGAGCACAACTTCACAGCTCTCAACTTCCCGCCTGAGCACCCAGCACGGGACATGCAGGATACTTTCTTCCTGACGCCAGACCGTCAAATCCTCCTGCGAACGCACACCTCGCCGGTACAGCTACGACTTATGCGTGCTTTAGTCCCGCCGATTCGCGCAATCGTGCCAGGGCGGGTCTACCGGAACGAAGAGATCAATCCTCGCTCACTTGCTGAGTTCCATCAGGTTGAGGGCTTGGTAGTGGACCGCACAACGAGCTTTGCCGAGCTGAAAGGGACTTTGGTAGCCTTCGCACAGCAGATGTATGGCAACGGAATTGCATACCGCTTCAGGCCCTCTTTCTTCCCTTTCACGGAACCCAGTGCGGAAATGGACATCCAGTGCTTCCTCTGCCGCGGGAGCGGTTGTCGAGTATGCAAAGGAACAGGATGGCTGGAGATCTGCGGCTGTGGCATGGTGCATCCCACAGTTCTGCGCAACGGCGGGATAGACCCCGAGACCTACCTGGGATTTGCATTCGGGATGGGAATTGAACGAGTTGCCATGCTGCGGTTCGGCTTGGATGACATTCGCTTGCTCTACCAGAACGATCTCCGTGTCCTGCGGCAGTTCCAATGAGTCTATTGCTGCGTGCGCAGAATCTTGTCAAAAGCTTTTCCCGCCGAGCTCTCAATGATACTCCCGTATTGCGAGGGGTTTCTGTGGAATTGGCTGCTGGAGAATTCGTCGCCCTCGTCGGGCCATCGGGGGCCGGCAAGAGCACGTTGCTTCACCTACTGGGGACATTGGACCGTCCAGATGGCGGCACTATAGAACTCTGGTTGGAAGGGGAGCGGTACTGCTACGAGGAGCTCTCTGAGGAACGGCTAGCGTGGTTGCGGCAGTGCGCTCTTGGCTTCGTGTTCCAGGCATATCACCTTGTCCCAGAGCTAACGGCGCTTGAGAACGTCATGCTCCCAGCGCTCATTGCGGGAACCCCATGGCGTCAAGCACGACAGCGCGCGCTGGAGCTTCTCGGAATTATCGGAATGGGGCAACGTGCAGAACATCTCCCAGCGGAGCTCTCAGGCGGGGAGCAGCAGCGAGTCGCTATCGCACGGGCACTCATCAACCGACCAGTGCTCATCTTAGCGGACGAGCCGACGGGGAGTTTGGACTCTGCTAACGCTGCTCTGGTGCTCCAGCTTCTTCGAGAGCTCCAACGACAGGTTGGTAGTACCCTCGTACTGGCAACACACAGTCCCGAGCTGGCGGCTGCGGCCGACCGTAGCCTCTACCTCCTGGATGGACAGCTTGTCACCGCCTCCCCGTTAGTGTCTAAACCCTGAGGCTCCTTGCGACGTCAAAGGGCGGGTCGAACAAGGGGGTAGTAGCTGTGGCTCTAAGGGGAAGCTCCTTGGCGCTGTTGTCCTCTGTACTCTTTGCCCTAGCCACAGGTGAGATGTCGGCTCAGTTGAGCCTCCGAGGTCGGGTCGTTGATGCCGCTCAGCGAAGCCCCATCCCTGGTGCCACTGTAGTAGTGCAGACTCTACCAGATACGACACGGCGCTGGGGAGCGGTGACGAACCCCCAAGGGGAATTCCAGCTCAGCCTTCCTGGCGGAGGCCGATACCGACTTCGGGTGCACTCGGTTGGGTACAGAGCATTGGAACGAGTGCTCGTCGTGCAGGAATCCCAGGACCTTGGGGTGCTCTCCTTGGAGGTTGCGGCCGTACAGGCAGAAGAGGTGACGGTGGAGGCCACGCAGGAACGGGCAAGGGTCAAAGGCGATACTGTAGAGTATGCCGCTTCGGCGTACAAGGTCAATCCTGACGCCACGGCCGAAGACCTAGTCCGGAAGCTGCCTGGGGTGACCTCTCAAGGCGGCCAGTTGCAAGCCTTTGGGGAGACGGTCCGTCGTGTCTTGGTAGATGGTCGGGAGTTCTTCGGACAGGATCCGACGGCCGTCCTCCGCAACCTACCGGCGGAGGTTGTTCAGTCGGTACAGATCTTCGACCGAGAGAGTGACCAGGCTCGGTTGACTGGTGTCCGCGACCCGAGTTCCGCAGAACGTACTCTCAACATCATCACGAACCCCGCACTACGTACGGGGCGTTTCGGGCGGGTGTATGGCGGGTACGGGAGTGACTCGCGCTACCAGGCAGGTGCAACACTGAACTTCTTCCGGGATACGCTCCGGTTCTCCGTGGTGGGGATGACGAACAACATCAATCAGCAGAACTTTGCGCTGGACGATGTGTTGGGCATCGTCAACTTCGCCGGCCAACAGTCTTCAGGGGGACCTCCGCCGAGTGTCCTTCGGATGATGTTCGCTGGAGGCCGCTTTCCAGGTCCACCAGGCGGTGGACAGCGGGGGGGCCCGCGTGGACCCTTCGCTCAGTTGGGCACCTTCTTTGTCCCTGAACAGGACGGCATCAATACAGCTCATTCCATCGGGGGCATGTACTCCAACCGCTGGGGGAGCTGGTTGGATGTGACCGGTAGCTACCTCTTCAATGCCCTCCTCAATACCTCGGACGCCACGCTCCACCGCTCTTACTTCGGCGTGGATAGTCTCGGGAGCTCCTACGCTGAGCGGAGCTACTCTGAGGGGGAGCTGGGGACGCATCGATTGAACGTGCGGGCAGAGCTCTCGCCAGATACAGCAACCACAGTCCTACTCTCACCGCGCCTGACCTTTCAGCCTACGGAGAGCCGTCCGACAATGTGGGGAGCACTGCTCGGGGCACATGGGGATACGGTCTCCCACCTGACGGCTGCAAGCTCGACGACGAATCGCATGCTCCAGGGTTCCACGCAACTGCTCGTTGTACGGCGCTTTGCACCGAATCGCTCCTTCTCCGTTGAGCTGGAGGGTGACTACACCCCTCAACAGCGCCGTACACAGCAGACAATCTCTCTTTCCCTCCAACGGGCTTCCTCGGAGGATTCTACAGTCACTCAGCTCGTAACACGTCGGCAGAGTAGCAGCGCGCTATCAATTACGGCCACGTACACGGAGCCGTTGGATAGCCTTACCGTTCTCCAGTTCCGCTATGCTCCAGCCTGGGATTGGGGGCAGTTGCGCCAAGAAGCATGGGGCACTGATACGGCTGGAGTGCTGCAGTCACCGCTACTGCCACTCGCCTCAGATCTACTGCGACAAGTGGTAGAACACCGGGCGGGGGTGGCATACATGTACCAGGGCCGCGTCTTCCAATGGACCGCTCGACTGGAGCACTCCTGGCAGCGTCTGCAGACAGAGGAGCAACTACAGGCGCCACGGTCTGAATCGCGGAGCTTCCGGTTCTGGCTCCCCTTCTTCATGTTGGAGTATCGCCCTACTCGCATGCAGAACCTGCGTCTCGTCTACCGTTCGTTCGTCACAACGCCCTCTCCAGCGCAATTGGGCACGGCGGTGGATAACAGTACTCCAACGGCGCTGGCTACAGGCAACCCGTCGCTGCGTCCCAGCTATACTCATACCCTCTTTGCCCGCTACTCTGCCACGGACCCCTTCGGAGGCCGTCTGTTCTTCGGGATTCTCCACCTGTCCTACGCTGTGGACTACATCGGTAGCGAGACGACCATAGTGCAGCAGGATACTACTATTGCTGGGGTCCCGCTGCCTCGGGGAGGGCAGTATACGGTACCAGTGAACCTCAGCGGTTACTGGAGCGGACGGACCTTTTGGGTGTTTGGGCTCCCTGCACCGTGGCTACGGAGCACGTTGAGCTTGACGGCCTCGGTTGATTTCTCCAGAACACCGAGCAGGGTCAACAGCGTACTGGTCCGGACTGACTGGGTAGCCCCCTCGGCTGGGGTCACTGTGAGCAGTAACTGGAGCGAGCGGGTAGACTTTTCTGTGGCATACTACCTCACCCTTTCGCGTGTCTTAACCACTGCTCCGAGTGGCAGCAGCCGGTATCTACAGCACGCCTTCTCGGCCGATGTTACCCTCATGCCGGGACCGTGGGTCTTGTCGTCTCAGTTCCGTGTTCGTGCTTACAGTGGGCTAGGGGATGAGCTGGGTAAGCCGGTTGTGTTGTGGAACCTCGGCGTCGGATATCGTTTCCTGAAGAACAATGCCGCTGAGGTGCGGCTGGTAGTTGCTGATGTGCTCAACCAGAATAGGGGAATTAGCCGGACCGTCACGGGGCAGTACGTTGAGGACAGCTCTACCCGTGTCTTAGGGCGATATGCGATGCTGCAGTTAAGCTACCGGCTTCGGAACTTCTCTCTGTAACCTCCGCGGTGGTAGCTGGCGAGGGGGCAGACTTGGAGTTTCTGCTGGAGGATGGCGAGACCTGTCAGTGAATGAGAAGTGGCCCGTACGCGGAGAGCCCTAGGGGGTGCCCATCAGCGTTCTTGGAGGAGACGGCGAAGGACATCGTCAATCCCACGTTCTATAGCAGGGCGCTCAGTGACCCAGTCAGCTTTACTGCGGAGCTCCGCGACCGCATCCGCCATGGCGACTCGGAGACCTGCAATGGCAAAGAGGGGAAGGTCGTTGCGGTAGTCGCCAATAGCAAGTGTCGCACGGCGAGGGATACCTAAGAACTTCTGGAGAGCTTGAGCCGCCGTCCCTTTGTGAGCAGCCCGCATCCGGATCTCAACTACCGTGAGTCCTGGTTGGCTTGCCGATTCTACGGCGGCGATGCTTAGGTGGCGGCGTATGCGGCGCGGCAGGCGTTCTACGGCTTGGACGAACCCTAAAGCGTGGGCTTGGGGACCGCTTAGGCAGAATAGCACGGCAGGATGGCGGAAGAAATCGGCTAAGAGCTGTGCCTGGAAACGCGGGAGGAGGGGGTCATTTAGGTACGATGGGATATGGACCTCGGCCATGCGGTAGAGCCCCTCAGGGGTAAAGGTTGCATAGTGCACGGCGTAGTGGCTGGCAAGCTCTACGAGCGAGCGTAGGACCTCTGCTGGGAAAGGGACAGAGAAACGCAGCTCTCCGTTAGGAGCATGCAATAGAGCTCCGTCGAGCGAGATGATCCAGGCAGGGACGTGAGCTTGACGAACGAGCACTGCAAGGCTGGGATATGGTCGTGCGCTGGCAAAAGCAAGTTGAACTCCATGCCGGTGCAGGGATCGTAGGAGCTCAGCCGTTGAGTCTGGGAGGGCTTCCTCGCCGATGATGAGGGTACCGTCAACATCGCTGACGAGTAGCCGGACATCTGCCAAGGCAGGCCGCCACAAGGCTCTCCACCAGCGCCACGGCATCATCTGTGCTCTTGTGATTCTTGACGCGGTTTGCCGGTGAAGCGTGGCGCACGCTTCTCTAAGAAAGCGCGGAGGCCTTCGGCGTAGTCTGGAGTCTCCCCGGCCCTTTGCTGGTATTCCGCCTCCAGCTCCAGGATATCCTCCAGCGATGCAACGAGGGAACGATTGAGGAGCTCCTTGACGTAGCCATACGCCTGAGTTGGGCCTTGGGCATAGGTTTGGGCAAGCCGCTGGACAGCCGTTGGGAAGGCCTCCGCAGAGACAACCGCGTTGACGAGTCCCCACTGGAGTGCTTGTTCCGCGGAGATAGGCTTGTTGAGCGTTGCAAACTCGAACGCACGAGCATACCCTAGCAGGCGGGTGAAGAAGAAGCTACAGCCAGAATCTGGTACCAGTGCAATGCCGATGAAGGCTTCCACGAAACGGGCAGCGCTGCTCATGATTCGGAAGTCCGTTGCCAACGCCAGTCCCAAGCCAGCACCTGCGGCGACACCGTTGATTGCGCCAATGATGGGCTTCGGGATGCTGCGCAGCATCCGGATGAGGGGATTGTAGCGCTGGCGGAGGACCTGCCCGAAGAAGTCTGTTGGTGGCGATGGTACCTCTTTCAGATCTTGCCCCGCACAGAAGGCTTTGCCGGCGCCGGTAAGTACGATGCAGCGGACCTCGGAGTCCTCCCGTGCTTGCTGGAGTGCTTGCAGGAGTTCCTCCCCCATTTGGGCGTTGATAGCGTTGTGGACTTCGGGACGGTTCAGGGTGATGGTGGCAACACCGTCGGCAATGGTGTACAGGATTGTCTGGAACGCCATCGGAGATTGCAGCTTGTGCGACATTCAGCGACCCTTCCAGTTTGGCGAGCGCTTCTCCCGGAAGGCTTGCATGCCCTCCTTCTGGTCAGCGGTGGAGAAGAGGAGGTAGAAGTTCTTGCGCTCAAACTCTATTCCAACCTCCAGCGGAGTGCTGAGGGCTTTCAGCACAGCCTCCTTGGCCAAGCGCACAGCGATTGGTGGCTTCGAGGCAATGAGTGACGCCAGAGCCAATGCCTCTTCCAAGTAGACCTCCACTGGAACGACGCGGTTCACCAACCCCAGGCGATGGGCTTCGTGGGCTGAGAGGAAGCGGCCGGTGAGGACCAGCTCCATTGCCATCGCTTTACCGGTGGCACGTGTCAGGCGCTGAGTCCCTCCGGCTCCGGGCATGACGCCGATGTTGATTTCGGGCTGTCCGAATTGGGCCGTTTCGCTGGCAATGATCATGTCGCAGAGCATAGCCAGCTCACAGCCTCCACCGAGGGCGTATCCGCTGACGGCGGCGATGAGTGGCTTCTTCAGCGCGCTGATGCGCTCCCACTTGCGGAACTGGTCTCGGAGCAGCATCTCGACGCTGTCGGCATCGGCCATCTCGTCAATATCGGCGCCAGCGGCAAACGCCCGCTCGTTGCCGTGGAGCACCATACAGCGGATCTCGGGGTCCGCGTCGTAGGCTTCTAATGCCGCGAGTAGCTCCTCCATGAGTGGGAGGCTCAGAGCATTGAGCTTCTCAGGGCGATTGAGCTGCACCACCCCTACCCTTGGATCGTTGTCGTAGCGGTACGTGCGGATGTACTGATAGTTGCTCATCGGTAGCCGTAAGGCTCAGTGGGACGCGCAAAATTACCGCCCGCAGCCGTACGCTATCGGCCGTTGTAGTACGTCCACGGGCAGGCAGGAATTCTCAGTCTGGAAGGAAGAGCGATGCAGTGCGTCCTGATCCTTGCTGGACTCGTCTTGGGAGGGTCGCTGTGGGCACAGCAGAAGTTGCTCATCCCCATGGACCTCAGCCAGACCGATCATCTTCGGGCCTACGGGATAGCATACTGGAACCTACAGCAGGGGCGCTGGGTGGATTGGCTCCTCAACTACCGCGGTGGCTCGTTCCTAATGGAGTACCTGCCCGACATCGCTGCTGAGTGCCGTGCACGGGGTGTTTCCTTTGAGGTCCTTTCTGCTACAGAGGCAGCCCATGTGTACGCGGAGGTCCAGGATCCAGAAGCCAACATGGATGTCGTCCGGCTGGAACGGGCCCCGCGACTCGCTGTCTACGTGATGCCTACAGCTAAGCCATGGGACGATGCCGTCCAGCTCGTGCTGGAGTACGCCCAAATCCCGTACGACAAGGTCTGGGACGAAGAGGTATTGGCAGGAAAGCTACGGGACTATGACTGGCTCCATCTCCACCACGAAGACTTCACAGGCCAGTACGGCAAGTTCTGGGCTGCCTTTGCCCATACGACGTGGTACCAGCAGCAGGTAGCCCTCCAGGAGGCTACTGCCCGGAAGTTGGGCTTCCGGAAGGTCTCCGAGCTGAAGAAGGCGGTGGTGGAGAAGATCCGGGAGTTTGTCCTCAACGGTGGCTTCATGTTCGCTATGTGCAGCGCTACGGACACGTATGACATTGCCTTAGCAGCCCGCGATGTAGACATCTGCGCGGAGATGTTCGACGGGGATCCCGCTGATCCGGACGCAAACCGAAAGCTGGATTTCTCTCGCACCTTCGCTTTCCAGAATTTCACGCTCGAGATGAACCCCTACGTGTACGAGTTCTCCAACATTGATGTTGGCCCGACAGGACTGGAGGATCCAGCGTCTGACTACTTCACCCTGTTTGACTTTTCTGCCAAGCTCGATCCCGTGCCTACGATGCTGACACAGTGCCACGTGAACGTCATCCAAGGCTTCTTAGGACAGACAACAGCGTTTCGGGAGGAGCTATTGAAGCCGTCCGTGGTCGTCTTGGCAAAGCGCGAGGGCACGAACGAAGTCAAGTACATCTACGGCACTGTTGGCCGCGGCATGTTCGCGTGGTACGGGGGGCATGACCCAGAGGACTATCAGCACGCCGTTGGGGACCCACCGACAGACTTATCGCTTCACCCGAACTCGCCGGGATACCGGCTGATCTTGAACAACGTTCTCTTCCCAGCAGCGCGGAAGAAGCGGCTGAAGACTTAGAAGCTATCGGGACGGGTGACTGTATGGACGCCGCGGATGCGCCGCAGCTTCTCTATGAGCCGCTCTAGGTGCTCTGTGTTGCGGACGTAGAGGGTGAAGATCCCCTCGAAGATGCCGCCGTAAGAGTCGATGTTCACCGAGCGGATGTTCGTGCGGTCGCAAGCGACAATTGCTTTTGTGATGTCGTGGAGCATTCCCGGGCGGTCATCGCCAGTAATCCGGAGAGCCGTTAGGAACTCCTCGTCTCCCACCTTCCCCCAACGGACCTGGACCAGGCGAGGATGGTTGGACGCAAGGAGCTCCTGTACGTTTCGGCATGAGCGCCGGTGCACGCGGATTCCACTCCCGAGTGTGATGACCCCGACGATGTCGTCACCGGGGATGGGGTTGCAGCAGCGAGCATAGGAGTAGAGGAGCGGTGTATTCCCTGTCGGGGTGCCAAGAAGCTCAATGCCGGTGCTGGAGTGCTGAGCGAGCTCTGCGGCTTGCTCGACCGGAGAAGGCTTCGCAGATTCTTCGGCCGTAGAGCCGTCGCGGTGGCGCTGCCGCAGGAGGGTGACAACTAGCTCGGGGGTTACAGCTCCAGTTCCGATGGCATAGTAGAGGGCAGCCCGGTTTTCGTACTTGAGCAAATGGGCAACCCGCTCCAGGTCCTCCTCGCGGACGGTTATGCGAGCCTTCCGCAGCCGCTTTTCTAGAGCTTGTTGGCCCTCTTGCTGCTTGAGGCGTCTCTGCTCGTTGAGGTATCGGCGGATGTACGACTTTGCTTTGTGCGTGACGACGATCTGTTCCCAATCGCGGCTGGGAGCCTGGTATTTGGAGGTGAGGATTTCCACTTGGTCCCCCGTCTGGAGTCGGTAGTCTAAGGGCACAATGCGTCCGTTGACTTTGGCACCAATGCAGTGGTGGCCGATTTCGGTGTGGATAGCGAAAGCGAAGTCTAATGGAGTAGCCCCCTTCGGCAAGCGCTTCAGCTCGCCCTTGGGGGTGAAAACGTAGATTTCGTCTTGGTAGAGGTTGAGACGGAAGCTTTCCAGCAGCTCTGCGGCTGCCTCTTCACGGGAACGTTTCTCGAAGAGCTCCCGAACCCACTGGATCCATTCTTCCAGCTCTGGATCGTCCTTCCAAGCAGGGAGCGCGCCCTGTTCTGCCTTATAGCGGAAGTGGGCGGCGACACCGCGCTCGGCTACTTCGTGCATAGCGCGCGTGCGAATCTGGATTTCCACTGGTCTGCCTTCAGGGCCGATAATTGTGGTATGGAGCGAACGGTAGCCGTTCTTCTTCGGGACAGCGATGAAGTCTTTGAAACGCTCTGGGATCGGGGTGAAGAGCTGCGTAATGAGCCCGTAGGCAAAGTAACACTCGCTGCTGTCGTCCGTATCCAGGATGATGCGGATGGCGAAGAGGTCGTAGATCTCCTCTAATGGCTTGCCACGGGCGACCATCTTGTGGTGGATGGAGTAGAGGTTCTTGGGACGCCCAGTAATCTCAAACCGCAGCCCGTGGGCACGCAAGTGCTCTTCGATTGGATCGATGACTCGGCGGATGTAAGCCTCCCGCTCAGCGCGCGTCTCCTGCAGGGCTTTGGCGATTGCGGCATAGCTTTCAGGGTTGAGGACTTTGAAGGCGAGGTCTTCCAATTCCCATTTCAGGTTGGCCAATCCTAACCGGTGGGCGAAGGGCACGTAGATATCGAGGGTTTCACGTGCGATCCGAGCCTGCCGCTCCGGAGGGAGCGCACCAATTGTGCGCATGTTGTGGAGACGGTCGGCCAGTTTCACCAGAATGGCTCGGACATCCCGAATGAGAGAGAGCAAGAGCTTCCGGTAGGTTTCTGCCTCGGTGATGGTGCGGCTCTCAACCAGATCGGCAATCTTCGTCACACTCTCGACAATGTCGGCGATCGCGCTACCGAACTCTGCCTGCAGGTCTTGGTAGGTGAACTCGGAGTCTTCCAGGACGTCGTGGAGGAGCGCGGCAGCGACGGAGATGTCGTCGAGGGCGATCTCGCGGGCAACGATGCGAGCAACCTCAACGGGGTGGGTGTAGTATGGCTCGCCGGAAGCACGGAGGCTCTCTCTGTGGGCCTCAACGCAGAAGTAGAACGCTGTGCGGATGAGTTGTTCATTACACTGTGCTAGCGATGCCCGACAGTCGGCCAACAGACTCTCCAAGAGATGCTCGGGTGATGTGGAGAGTCCAGGGACTGTTGAGGGAATGGTTGCCGTCGACATGGGTTCAGCTTCTCTGGGATGTTGTCGATGCTGACTGCCGAGCAGGTCTCCTCCGAGTGGGAGGATGCTCTGGCCACCGTGGATGCGGGGTCAGTGCTTTCGCCATAGGTGCTGCGCCAATTTTACGGGGACTAGCCGTTGAGAGGTTACTGTATCTTCTGTGAACACTGTCCACAGACCAGTTGGGAAGACGAACAATTCCTGATATGGCATGTACGGCATCCTGCTAGGGTATCCATCAGACTTGAGCTAGAGAGCGATCTCTCAGCAGAGGTGGGGGCCATCCTGAAACGCTTTCTAGAGTGTATGCCAAACATGGCGGGAAGATGGTGGAAGTCGGATAAGCACTGCAGGAGTGCAGCGTTGTATTAGGGGACCTAGCGTTGTGCTGTCCTTTGCCTAGTTCTCGCTGTGCCGGCTCGTCGCTGTGGCTGTCGTACTGCTGCTAGTCGCGCTGCTTTGAGGTTAATACGAGCCCGGAGGGGCCTTCGTCTAAAAGCGCGGAAGCTTGAGTGTCTGTTCAACAAGGGCTTTGCCTGAGGTAAGATGGATCGGCGCATGCTCTTGGCGGCTGTTGGCTTGATTGCTGTTGGCATGGTGATGGGGATTGTGTTGGTTTCCCATTTGGGTTCTGGGAGCGCTATTGGGACATTGCTGGCACAGACCCGCCTGAATTCGTCTACACTTGGGGCTAAGCAGCCTCCAATCCAGCTCAGTGAGGCTGTTCGGCAGCTCAATCAGGTCTTTGTCGATGTTGCCAATGCGGTTACCCCTTCGGTAGTGGGTATAAGGGTTCTCCGAGAGCGGGGACAGCAGCGGGATATCTTTGAATTCTTCGGCCCATTCCGACGCTTCTTCGAGGAGCAGCCTGACATGTCTCCGCCGCCACAGCGCTCCCAGGGTTCTGGAGTCATCGTGACAGAGGATGGCTACATCGTCACCAACAACCATGTGGTAGAGAATGCTAAGGAGGAGGACATTCGTGTCGTCACGCACGATGGTAAGGAGTTTCGAGCGAAGATTGTCGGACGTGATCCGTTGACAGACCTGGCTCTGCTCAAGGTTGAGGCACGGGGTCTTAAGCCAGCGCATTTCGGCAAGATCGAGGACGTCCGTGTAGGCGAGTGGGTGATCGCCGTGGGTAATCCGTTCGGGCTGCGCTCTACTGTTACGGCGGGTATCATCAGTGCGGTAGGTCGTGGAGGATTGGGCGTACTTGGGGGAGATCCGTACGCTGTGGAGAACTTCATTCAGACCGATGCAGCCATCAACCCTGGGAATAGCGGTGGAGGACTCTTCACGCTGCAAGGGAGCTTGATCGGAATCAACACAGCGATCGCAACCACAACTGGGTTCTACCAGGGGTATGGCTTTGCGGTGCCGATCGACATCGTGCGCGCAGTCATAGAGGACCTGATGGAAGACGGCAAGATTGACCGTGGCTACATCGGAGTACAGATCCAGCCTGTAGATGACGTCACTGCCAAGGCTATAGGGCTAGACAAGCCTCAGGGGGCAATTGTCTCGAGCGTCGTCAAGGGCGGGGCGGCTGAGCGCGCAGGGATTCGCGAAGGGGATGTCATCCTGGAATTCGACGGCATCCCAGTCAAGAGTCCAAACCATCTGCAGGGGCTAGTGGCTACTCGGCGGGCTGGACAGACAGTGCGCCTCACGATCTGGCGTGACGGCAAAAAGATCGAGAAGACCGTCACCTTGCGCCGCCGCGACGAGAGTGGCACAACCGCCCGTACCTCTGACACAGAGGAAGCGGACTCTTCTGAGGAAACAGCGGAGCGCTTGGTTGACTTGGACAAGCTGGGCCTGAGCGTGGGACCGCTGTCTGAGCGGCAGCGCAACCAGCTTGAGGTCGAGGACGGAGTAGAGGTCGTCCAGGTCACCCCGTATAGTCACGCTTGGGAGCGTGGCTTGCGCCGTGGGGATGTCATCACCCATGTGGGGAATACGCCGGTCCGTTCAGTGACAGAGTTCCGGCGGCTGCTAAGTCAGCGAAAGCCGAGAGAGGCAGTGCTACTCCGTGTGGTCAGCGCGGGTCCCAACGGAGAAGTCCTCCGACGCTTAGTCTCCGTGGAGATTCCTTCCTAACGGGGAAGTACGCCACTTCGGGTGAGTTTTACTGGGACTGAGAGGGGGTGACCTCTCCCAAGTGGGAGGGGTGGGAAATCTCGCTAATCTCGTTACAGTGACGGGAGCTTCAGTTGCTACAGTGTGTTATAGCGCGTTCCCACGAGAATGCCAGTTGGCCGCATGCGGCGTCGATGTCTATGCCGCTCGAGGAGCGGAGCGTCGCGATGACTCCGTGGGACCGTAGACGCTGTTGGAAGGCCGCGATACGCTGGGGCGGGCTAGGGCGCAGGGTTGTTGCTATTCCGGTTGGGTGGGTGAAGTCAATCGGGTGGAACGGGATCAGGTTTACTTTCGACAGTGGTGTAGCTCGGACGAATCGGGCGAGCTCGTCTGCGTCTTCTAAGGAGTCGTTGAGACCGTCGAAGAGGATGTACTCGTATGTTACGGGCCGCTGTGTACGCTCAGCATAGTAGCGGGCGGCCTGCTGGAGCTCCCGAAGGGAGTACCGTCGGGCAATTGGCATGAGGCGTTCCCGGAGTTCCTGTTTGGTGGTGTGGAGCGAGATAGCAAGCTTGCAGCGGATTCCGGAATCTGCAAGGCGGTAGATTTCTGGGACAATTCCCGCCGTTGAGAGCGTTATGTGTCGAGCTGACAGGAGCCGTACTGCTGGATCGGTCCAGATGCGGATGGCATCCAGCACAGCATCAGTGTTCAGGAGGGGTTCTCCCATGCCCATGAAGACGACATTTGTGATGCGCTCTCCGGCCAGACGTTGAGCTTGGAGGAGTTGGTCAACGATCTCCGCAGTGTTGAGATTTCGACGCAGACGGAGGGTTGCCGTTGCGCAAAACGCACATCCCAAAGGACATCCAACCTGTGTAGAGACACAGAGAGTCAGACGCCGACGAGAACCTGTAGTTGATGGATTGCTGGAGGGGATTAGGACCGCTTCAATGGCTGCTCCATCAGGTAGGCGGAGTAAGAGCTTTGAGGTTCCATCCGCGGCCGAGCGCTGCCATCGCTCGAGGCTGAGTGTCTGTAACGTGCATCGTTCAGTCAGTCGGTGACGCAACGTCTTCGGGAGGTTTGTCATATCGTCGAACGACTCCACGCCCTTGCCATATACCCACTCCAGGAGCTGGGTTGCTCGATATCGTGCTTCCCCCCATTCCCGGAAGAGCCGTTCTATGGCAGCGCGGAGATAGCCCTTTAGATGGAGCTTTCCGTTGACATCCAGCGGTAGCGTGCGCATAACGCGGGGCTACTCGGGCTAGACGCCTTCCTCTTGTACCTCCTCGCTTGCAACGCTTGCTTGCTGCGAGACGTCCACGAAGTACAAACGGTTAAGCTTCCGGTCGAAGCGGACTCGTACCCGAGCACCGTCCTTAATGTTGCCCTTGAGAATCTCTTCCGCTAACGGGTCTTCCAGGTACCGCTGGAGGGCTCGACGGAGCGGTCGAGCACCGAACTTTTCGTCGAAGCCCTTGTCTACGAGGAACTCGCGGGCGGGCTTCGTAAGCTCTAGGGTGATGTGCTGAACCTCCAGACGCTTGAGTAGCCGCTGGAGCTGGATGTCAATGATACGAGAGATGTGCTCACGCCTGAGCGGACGGAAGACGATGAACTCGTCGACTCGGTTGAGGAACTCAGGGTTAAAGAGGCGGCGGACGGCCTCCTCGATCGTGCTGCGGAGGGTTTCGTAGTCATCGCTCTCTGCATGGGCTGTAAAGCCGATCTTACCACCGGGCTTGATGTCTCGAGTCCCGACGTTGCTGGTCATGATGATGATGGTGTTCTTGAAGTCTACTCGGCGCCCTAGGCCGTCGGTGAGGATACCGTCGTCGAGGACTTGGAGTAGGATGTTGAACACGTCGGGGTGGGCCTTCTCGATCTCGTCCAACAGAATGATGCTGTACGGCTTCCGCCGGACCTTTTCGGTAAGCTGGCCTCCCTCTTCGTAGCCAACGTAGCCAGGCGGGGCGCCGATGAGGCGAGAGACGGAGTGCTTCTCCATGTACTCGCTCATGTCTATCCGAATGAGAGCCTCCTCTGTGTCGAAGAGACAACGAGCGAGTGCTTTGGCTAGCTCCGTCTTCCCGACGCCGGTCGGACCTAGGAACATGAAGGAGCCGATGGGGCGATTGGGGTCTTTCAGACCAGCACGTGCTCGCCGAATGGCTCGTACCAAGTGCTCTATAGCCTCATCTTGGCCGACAACGTGCTTCTTAAGCTCCTCCTCCAAGTTGAGGAGCTTCTGCTGTTCGCTCTCGGCAACCTTATTGACCGGAATGCCGGTCATCATAGCGACGACTTCAGCAACATCCTCCTCCGTGACGGGATAGACCATCTCTGCGGAGCGTAGCTCCCACTCCTCTTTGAGTGCCTCTAGCTCTGCCTGAAGCTTCTTTTCCAGGTCTCGGAGACGGGCAGCCTCTTCGAAGTTCTGCATCCGAACAACCTGGTTCTTCTGTTGACGGATGCGCTCGATCCGTTCCTCCAGCTCGCAGATCTCTTTCGGGACTGTCAGATGCGCAAGATGGACCCTTGCACCGGCCTCGTCCATAACGTCTATGGCCTTGTCTGGGAAATGGCGGTCGGTGATGTAGCGTTCAGCTAGGCGGACACAGGCCCGAATGGCTTCTTCTGTGTAGACAACACCGTGGTGCGCCTCGTAGCGGTCCTTGATGCTCATCAGAATGTGGAAGGTCTCTTCTGGGCTCGGCGGGTCAATCAGGATCTTCTGGAATCGGCGCTCTAACGCTCCGTCCTTCTCGATGTACTGCCGATACTCGTCCAGAGTGGTGGCCCCGATGCACTGGATCTCCCCGCGGGCCAACGCTGGCTTGAACATGTTGGAGGCGTCGAGCGACCCAGAAGCACCGCCAGCGCCGACGAGGGTGTGGAGCTCGTCAATGAAGAGGATGACATCACGGGCCTTCTCCAGCTCGTTGAGGATAGCTTTAACGCGTTCCTCGAACTGTCCTCGGTACTTCGTCCCCGCTACGAGCGCTGCCAAGTCGAGGGTGACAATCCGCTTATCCAGAAGCACTCGTGGAACCTTTCGTTCGACGATCCGCAGCGCCAAGCCCTCTACGATGGCTGTCTTCCCTACGCCAGGTTCGCCGATGAGGACCGGGTTGTTCTTCTTGCGGCGTGATAGGACTTGAGCAACGCGTTCGATTTCCTTCTCCCGCCCGATAACAGGATCCAGCTTCCCCTCCTGAGCGAGCTTCGTGAGGTCACGTCCGAAATTGTCCAGCACAGGAGTTTTGACGCGTTCGGCGGTGCGGACACGCCCAGCACGCTCTGCTCGTGGTGCACTTGGACGGCCGCTGAGGATGTTCTGGAGCTCCTGTCGGGCTGCTTCGTAGGTGACGTTGAAGTGGGCCAGGACCTGGGCGGCGATTGTGTCTGGTTCGCGGAGCAATGCCAGGAGGAGATGTTCTGTGCCGACGAGATCGGATTTCAACGATCGGGCTTCTAAGTAGCTCAGTTTCAGAGCCCTCTCCGCCTGCTTCGTCAATGGGATGTTCCCAATGGTCAGCGTTCCCCCGTAGGTGCGGACATTTTCCTCTATCGCACGCTGCAGCCGGACGAGATCGACTCCGAGATTCCGCAGAATGCGGATAGCCATCCCGCCACCCTCTCGGAGGATAGCCAGCAGGAGGTGTTCGGTACCAATGTAGTCATGGCCAAGCCGCAACGCCTCTTCGCGGCTTAGCTGGATAACCTCCTGCATGCGCTGCGAGAAGTTTGCTTCCATTCTAGCCTGGTGCTGCGCGGTTGCTGGGACAGCTTAGTCGTTCGTCCCCTTGGGACGCAGCAGCGTTCGGCTTTATTGCAGTTGCCGCTCTGCTGCGGCGTTCCATGTGGGTCCGGTAGTTTTGTACTTGCCTGTGCTACAGTTTGTTTCGGCTGTTCTGCGGGAAGGTGAAGGCCATGAATAGCCTGAGCAGTGAACGGGCCCGCGAACTACTTGAACTCTGCCGTGGACAACGGGTTGCGGTGATTGGGGATGTCATGGTAGACCGGTACTTCTGGGGGAGCGTCTCACGGATCTCTCCCGAAGCTCCCGTGCCTGTGGTGGACTTCGAAGCGGAGGAAGTCCGCTTGGGTGGGGCTGCGAACGTTGCCCACAACCTCCGTACTTTGGGCGTCGAGCCAGTGTTAATCGGGGTGATTGGGCAGGATGCAGCTGGAGAGGTGTTGCTGAACTTAGTTCGGGGATTAGGGTTGGAGACCCACGGGCTGTTCCGTGTATCCGGTCGCTTAACGACGGAGAAGATTCGCATCCTAGGGAATCGGCAGCATCTGGTGCGCTTAGATCGAGAGACGCGAGCCCCCGTCAACAGCTCTATCGTTGACCATGTACTCCAGCTCCTAGAGGCAGAGACGAGGCTACAGGCGGTGATCTTCCAGGACTACAACAAGGGGATGCTGACACCGAACCTGATCCGGGCCGTTATTGAGCTAATGCGTCGGCGCGGCATCCCGGTGCTGGTGGATCCGAAGCAGGAGAACTTCTTCGCTTACACTGGTGCTACCCTCTTTAAGCCGAATCGGCGCGAGGCTGCCCAAGCGCTTCAGCGGACGCTCTCGACATTAGAAGATGTTCGATGGGCAGCGGCTGAGCTGCAGCAGCGGCTTGAATGCGAAGCGGTGCTCATCACCCTTGGGGAAGAGGGGATGTTCCTGCGCGAAGCCGATGGGAGTGAGAGTTTCATTCCTGCCCGGGCCCGACATGTTGCAGACGTTTCCGGAGCTGGGGACACGGTGATTGCGACGGTTGCAGCCGCGCTGGTCGCAGGGGCTACGTTCCGGGAGGCGGCAGCATTAGCTAATTTCGCTGCTGGGGTGGTCTGTGGTGAGCCTGGTGTGGTTCCGATCCAGCCGAAGGCTTTGCTGGAGGCTGTCGTTCAGGCAGGGCTCTGAAGTATGGTCGTCGAGCGAGCTCTCTTGGGTGCTCTCTGCCAGCATTTGCGAGCGTCTGCGAAGCGACTAGTCTTCACAAATGGCTGTTTCGACGTACTACACTTGGGGCATGTGCGGTACTTGGAGCAAGCGCGGCGCCTCGGAGATGTTCTCATCGTGGGCGTGAACTCCGATGCTTCTGTGCGTCGCCTCAAGGGAGAGAAACGCCCTCTCCGGTCTGAGCAGGAACGGGCAGCGCTCGTTGCGGCGTTGAAGCCGGTGGATTTCGTCACTATCTTCGACGAGGATACGCCGACAGCGCTCATCGCGGAGCTCCGGCCCGACGTACTAGTCAAGGGTGGGGACTACCAGTACGAGCAGGTTGCGGGCGCAGAGCTTGTCCGCTCGTGGGGTGGTGAGGTGGTCATTCTGCCGTACGTGGAGGGGTACTCGACAACGCGGTTCGTCGAAGAGCTCATTCGGAGGTACTGCACGCCTTAGCGACGGCGTACCGGGAGGAACCACTGTTCACCTAGGCTGAGCGTGAAGGAGAAGCGTCCGAACCGCTCCTGTACAAGTCTCGGGATATTCCGTCCGCGCGTGCCGACCTGACACGCCACGTCGAGCATCGCTGCGGTACCCAAAGGTAAACTCAAGCCACCAGAGAGCGCATACTCCGAGATCGAGTGGCCATGCACGCGGTAGTAGAGCCGACTCCAGCGTACTCCCACGGCCACTCCGATGCGGTCCCAGTAACTCCGACCCTCTCGCGGCGAGGCTGTCCGTAAGAGGCTCGCGGAAAGGCTATACAGCGGCTGGAAGTTCGCGATCGGCGAGGAGCGGTAGTCCAGTCGCCGAAGGTCAGCATAGAGGGCCTCCGCGCCTACTACCAAGCGTCCGTGGTGGTACGAGATCCCACCGGCAATGCTGGCCGGGAGGCTCCAATGGAACTCTCGGGTAAAGGTGGTATCGGCGAAGGTGTGAGGATAGGCATACCGCCACACCTGCTGTGTGGAGAGTGCGGTCGGTATGGTGATAGCTAAAGCCCAGAGCCAATGGGGATGGGGACGATGCCAGATGCCGGCACTCATCCCAACCCCAGATAGCCAGTCGGTGACTGTTTGCGTGTCAGGTGCAGACCATTGGTCAAGGAACTGAGTGACTCGCTCGGTCTGGAAGAGGCCGAAGTAGTATCGTACGCTTAGCCCAACGCCAACCGTACGGATTGGCTTCGTGGCTATCCCCAGGTGGGCGACGGTGATGCCACCGCTAGCGAGGACGCGGTAGCTCCCAACGAGGGTGTCGTCGAGTACAACAGCTCTCAGTGGGACAGCGGCCGTGGCGTTGACTGACGTCAACGGGTAGAAGCCTGTTCCTACGCTCCAGCCCTTGCTGGTGTCTACAGCAAATACCAGGAGGAGCCCCTCTACTTTGCCGTTGTTCTGTGCAACGCTTCCTGCTTGGCTGCTGATCCGCTGCTGATGGAAGCGATAGCCGCCCTGAAGACGGGTCGAAGTGACAAAGGTCCAGAGGGCAGGATTGACTGTGCTAATGCCATACTCCGAAGGGAGTGCCACAGCGCTGGAGTTAGCTCCATCGTAGAGAGCGCCGACGCTCGGCCGGAGGTCGCCGATGCCGAACATCGAATAGTTTGAGCCTCCCTGGGCCCATGCCAGAGTTGGCAGCAGAATGGAAGCTACAAGGCGCTTCATGGCTGCCTTCGGGCCGAATAGAGGATGAGCAGCAGTGGGGCCCGTGGACCGGAGCGCTCTAGTGTAATCCGGTCCAAGCGGGAGTAGAGGTCTGTTGCTGGGAGGCTGATGGAGAGTGTCCCCTGTCGTCCGCGGCGGAGCCAGTACTCCAGGATTGGGGCCAGCGACTTACTAATAAAGCTGCTGCTGGTGGCGTCGTAGGTTGCCGTTGCACCGATCCAGGATGGGACCCCAGAGTCAGTCGGTGTCAGGGTGAGGGTGCGGAGTCTACCGTAGTTGCTGGTCCAGTAGGCGGTGGTATCGGTCCACAGGCGGAGTTCGGCGCGGTGAATCGCGGCCGTTGCCGGGAGGGCATCTAGGCGAATGTGTAACCTCGGTGCGTACTGGACCCCGGGCTGCAGGACGAGGAGGCGAGTTGTATCGGCTTGCGGAGGGGAGATGAAGCTTCCTGCGTAGCCGGCGGCGAGACGTAGGGTGTCGATGACGTTGTCTCTCCGCCGGTAGACAACCTGTAGTTGTGGGGCTGGTCGTTCCAAGCGGCCGACAGCTTGCGTTGCAAATGCTCGGATAGCAGTCGTCGCAAGAGTCGGGAGGAGGGCAATCCCGTAAATCTGCTGCCGTAAGGTGCTGTCTGCCTGGAAACGGAGCCATTCTGCGACGAGCTGTCGGCCGGCTTCATTGAGCTCGACTCGCACGGGCTCTGCTGTGTCTCTCAAGGGGATATTCCCTTCCCAGCGCCCCAGCTCCGATGGGTCTATTGTGCCTGCGTCGCCTGCGGCGAAGAGGCTATCCCATGTCGACTTGGGACTCCATAGCCGAAGGACCTTAGCAATTCGGAACGAGAGGTGGGTTGCGCCCGCCGAGGTATCCCCTAGCGCATAGCGTTCGGGTGTAAGCACTACGGTGGCCTGCAGGATGTCGGCTGCGGTGACGTAGGGGAGGCTGTCGGGAATGTCGGTAAAACGGAGGAGGGTACGGGCCTCCATGTCTTGGAAGCGTCCCACGAAGAGGGTGCCGATATTGAAGATAGGCTGCTGTACGCGCTCTGTGAACGCTGCAGCAATGAGGAGCGTATCGGCAGAGGAGAGTGTCTTCAGCTCCGCAGTGTCTGGAAGGAACTCGGCTCCAACCGGCGATGGAGGCTCGTTGCAGGAGAAGAGGAGAGAGAATACAACTCCCCACCCTGCTGTATGGCAGTGCTTGTAAGCGAAAAAGGGCATGTTAGTAGTCGCATGTCCACTAGGAGCCGCAAAAATGCAAAATCCAGAGTGGCCCCGCGGGAGCTTTGCATTACGGGCCTACGGAGCTCCTTCGTCTTTGGCAAGGGCTAATCGAAACGAGCCTACTGTGGGGAGATGGCCAGGGGACCAATAGTGCTGCTGACCGATTACGGGCTTCAGGATACGTACGTCGGCGTCGTCAAGGGGGTAATAGCCCGGATTGCTCCGGGCGTGCCTGTCATTGACCTGCTCCACGTGGTACGTCCTCAGCAAGTACGGCAGGGGGCCTATGCTCTCTGGGTGGGTGAGCCGTACTTCCCTGAGGGCTCTGTCTTCGTTGTTGTTGTGGACCCCGGCGTGGGGACAGAACGGCGAGCCGTAGCAGTGGAGAGCCATGGTAAGTACTTCGTAGCCCCCGACAATGGGGTGCTGAGCTTTGTACTTCAACGTTACGGAGTCACCCGTGCTATAGTATTGAACAACCCAGCGTACCATCTGCCTCGTGTCAGCTCTACGTTCCATGGACGTGACATCTTTGCTCCAGTGGCAGCCTATCTGGCCCGTGGGGTAGAACTGGAGGCTGTAGGAGAGCCAGTACCTCCGGAGACTCTGTGCCAGCTCCCGCCGCCGCGGTGTGAGGAGCATGGCGGTATCTGGAGTGGTGAGGTGCTCCATATCGACCGCTTCGGGAACATTGTCACATCGTTGCTGGCTGAGCGCTTGGGAATCGGGGGAGAGCCGCATGAGCGAGCTCGGTGGCGCGTTCGGGTCCGATCCTTGACGGTTGTGGGAGTGAGCAGGACGTTTGCGGATGTTCCGGAGGGAGACTTCTGCGCGTACGTAGGGAGCGATGGGCTGTTGGAGGTGGCCCAGAGGAACGGAGACGCAGCGGCTGCGCTTGAGGTTTCCATTGGGGAAGAGGTACATGTTTGGAAAGCGTAACCTACACGAGTTACTCCCTGTTCGTCTCTAACCCCGAATTGTGGACGCTGCTCCCGCGATGCCAGACGGGACGACTGCATTTGTGTGCGCAGCGGCAGGGCTGCTGGGCCTGATTGCGCTACAGCTTCCAGGATGGCTGTGGCTGTGGCGACAACAGGCCAGCTCTACGTGGAGAGGTCTCATTGCCCTGGTGCTGTCGATGGCTCATGCTCCCTTCTTCTACTGGCTGCTGTTGTACAAGGAGATGCCACTGGAGCTCCCGACCGCGGTGTGGTATGTTGCCTGGTTCTTTGGGCTGGCAGTCGTGCTCAGTGGACTGGGGCTTACGGTGTGGCGAGCAGTGGCTCGGCGCGAGGTTGCGGCAGGGGATCCCGCCAGTGTCCCAGTGTCCTCACAGCGGCGGTCCTTCCTACGCTTTGCTGTCCTCAGCGGCATCAGTATCGTTGGCTCGGCCCAGCTCCTGGCAACGACGCGTCCACGCCGTGGGCACGTTGAGTTCGTCGAGCTATCGGTTTCAGGACTTCCGCCAGAGCTGGCGGGGCTCCGGATCGGCGTGGTGAGCGATATCCACTCGGGGCCTTTCATGCAGCGCTCTCAAATGGAGCGGTATCGGCGAGAGCTCGAAGAGTTGGAGTGCGATGTAGTCATCCTGCCAGGTGACTTCATCATCAACCGAACGGCAGAAATCTACCCCTTTGCAGAAGCGTTTGCTGGGCTCTCGGCCCCGCTGGGCGTATACGCGGTCACAGGTAACCACGACTACTTCTCCGGGGAGGTCGAGCGGATCTGCCGTGAGATCGAGCAGGCGGGAATTCGCCTCTTGCGGAACGAAGCCGTCGTCCTGGAGCGGAACGGCGGTCGGTTAACTCTGGCCGGGTTGGATGACTTCTACGCCCGATTGCTTCCAGCTTACGCAGAAGGTACAGCCGATCCAGACGGGGTGCTTTCACGCTGGGAGAGCCTCTTGCAGGATCTCCCCCAACCACGTATCGTTGCTTGCCATCGGCCTTACTACTTCGAGCACCTTGTCTTGCTAGGGGCAGATGCGGTTCTCTCGGGCCATACTCACGGTGGGCAGATTGTATTGGCTGAACTTGGTAGTTTGAAGTTCGCGCCAGCAGCAATCGTCTCGCCCTATCTTGCTGGCACGTACTGGTCCATGCACCGTCCGCAGGCTTGGATGTACGTCACTCGGGGTATCGGCACAGTTGGCATCCCCGTGCGGTGGAATGCCCCACCGGAGATCACCCATCTCCGGCTTGTTCCAGCAGAGGAGGCATAAGTGTGGAGCAGGGTAGCCTCGGGGCGGCATTTGCAGCGGCACAACAGTTGATTTGCCAGAGTCGCTCCATCATCCTTACCACCCACATCCATCCCGACGGTGACGGGATTGGCTCAGCGCTGGCCCTTTGGCACTACCTACGGCAGCAGGGAAAAGACGTTCGCATCATCCTCCACAGCTCGGTACCGGCGCCATTGCGTTTCTTGCCGGGTGCGGAAGAGATTGAGCAATGGAAGGCTGCAGAGCACGAGGCTGTTGTCGAGACAGCTGATGTCATCGTTGTGGTAGACACCAGCGAGCTGAGTCGTTTAGGAGCTCTAGCACAAAGTGTAGCGGAGTCGCCTGCACGGAAGGTCGTGATTGACCATCACCTTTCTCCCCAGCCGTTTGCTAACGTCTACGTTGTAGACCCTACAGCATGTGCTACGGGCGAGCTCGTGTGGCATTTCCTCCGGTTCCTCGGTGGGCCGTATCGGCAACGAGAGGTAGGGATAGCCCTCTACACAGCCATTATGACCGATACAGGCAGCTTTGCCTACTCCAACACGTCTGCGGCTATCCACCGAACAGTCGCAGAACTAGTAGAGCTGGGGGTAGATATCCCGGCAGTGCATGACCATGTCTTCCACTCATGGTCGCTGGCGCGGATGCGCCTGCTAGGGGAAGTGCTGGCTGGAATGGAACTCTACCATGGTGGGAGAGTGTGTCTGCTGGTTGTGCCGAGGGAGGCCTTCCTTCGGACAGGAGCTGTTGAGGAGGACATTGAGGGCTTTGCTCAGTACGCACTCTCTGTAGAAGGCGTGCAGATTGGGTTGTTAGTTGTGGAGCTGCCGATGGAGGGTGGAATCAAAGTCTCCTTCCGCTCGCGGGCCGGGATATCAGTTCATGGGCTTGCAGCAGAGTTCGGAGGTGGAGGTCACGAGCATGCCGCAGGGGCTCGTATCTCGAATGGCGAGCTCCCTGAGGTGTGTCAGCGCTTAGTAGAGCGCGCGGCGGCCTATCTTAGGCCATGACAGAGTGGCGGAGCTGCGGTAGGAAGGAAGCGATTCGGTCAACCGCCTCGTCTACGACGTCCGGCGTTATGTTCAGTGGGGGGCGGAAGCGAATGGAGCGCTCGCCGCACGGTAGGAGGAGGAGTCCTGCTTCGAAGGCCAGTCGCCGAAAGTACTGACGTACCGTAGGATTCGGTAGATCGAAGGCACAGAAGAGACCACGCCCGCGGACATTGCTGAGGAGATCAGGGAATTCCTCGGCGAGGCCCTGAAGACGTTGCTGTAAGTACTCTCCGACTCGCTGCGCGTTTTCCAGCAATCGCTCCGAGTAGATGATCTCCAGGTAGCGTGTTGCACGCAACATGTCTACCAAGTTCCCGCCCCACGTAGAGTTGATACGGCCAGGTACGTGGAAGACATTTTCAGGCTCCGTGTCGACTCGGTCGGTAACCAAGATGCCGCAGACCTGCATCTTCTTGCCGAAGACCAGGATGTCGGGGGTCACGCCCATCTGTTCGTGTGCCCACATCGTTCCAGTAAGGCCAACTCCAGTTTGGACCTCATCGAAGATCAGCAGTGCTTCGTTTTCATCTGCTATTTGGCGGAGAGCTTGGAGGAACTCTGGTCGGAAGTGATTGTCTCCGCCCTCGCCTTGGATCGGCTCTATGATGATGGCGGCGATGTCATCTTTGTAGTCATGAAAGGCCTGGAGGATGTCAGCGATAACTTGGCGCTCTTCACGCTCAACGCGTTCTAATTCTGCGTCCGTGATTGGGAAGCGGAGGGCTGGGTTGTGGACGCGCGGCCACGGGAACTTAGGGAAGTACATCGTCTTGATGGGGTCGGTGTTGGTCAAGGATAGGGTGTAACCGCTGCGTCCATGGAAGGCTTGACGGAAGTGCAGAATTCGGTGTCCGTGTTCAAAGGCATATCCCTTGCAGAAGTTTCGGCGGACTTTCCAGTCGAAGGCAACCTTCAGTGCGTTTTCCACTGCTAGTGCGCCGCCTTCGATGAAGAAGGCGTATCGGAATGCTGGCGGAGCAGCGATGGCGAAGAGGGTCTTGACAAATGTTGCGTAGATCTCAGTGTAGAGGTCGGAGTTGGAAGGCTTGTTCAGTGCCGCAAGGAGGAGCGTTCGCAGGAAGCCCGGCTCGAAGAGCTTGGGGTGATTGAACCCAAGGGGCATAGAAGCGAAACAAGTGAAGAGGTCTAGGTACTCTTTGCCAGACCGAGCGTCGACGATGGTAGACGAAGTGCTGCGTTCCAGATCCACTACTAGGTCGAACCCGTCTGCGAGGATATGCTGGCGAAGCTCCTGCAGTACCTCTTCTGGGCGTACGGGAAACATCGGCTCATATGCAACAGCATCTGGTGAGGCGAGTGTCGGCAGTACTTCCAACAGCAGCCCCATGGCCGGGCTCCGAAAACACGTTTCACAGCGATAGGGAAAACGAAGAAGGGGTCCAGCTCGTGTCTCGGCGGCTTTGGTAGGAAAGAGCAAACGTCTTATATTGCAGTTCCGTAAGTTACGACGGTCTAGTCAGGCACGATTAGGAGTTAGGGATGGCGAAGGTAAGGCAGGGTCGTTCGATCCGAGCAGGACTGCCGCATTATGTAGTCTTTGCCGTGCTCTTCGTGGGGGCCACGTGGCTGTTCCACACGCTCCTGCTCCCGCGGATAGTGGAGTATTTCTTCGTCTCCCAATTCAAGCCAGCAACGGGCAAACCACTGGTCAGTTTCCGCGGTGTTTATGCTACACCCTCTGCTGAGGGGGAGAAGTTCGTGGGTATGGAGGTTCGTCGGGAGTACATCAACCGCGAATACATCTTTGATTTCACCCCAAAAGCCCGCAATGAGCAGGAGCACGGCTACACGAAAGCTGCCGGTGAGTGGCTCGCAAAAGCCCCAAAGCTCGGTGAGGATCCGATCATCCTGGAACCGTTTGGGTTCATTATTCTGTCGCTGGACATTGGATTCCTGCTGGCCATCCTGCTCACATTGATCCTGCCTCCTTCCATCGGGCTCATGGCAGCGAAGGTGGAGGAAGCAATTGAGGAAACGAAGGCGAAGGTGCGTATCCAGACGGGCTTCAGCGAGGAGGTGATCGACATCCTGGTGATGCGGGATGAGGAACTAGCACAGCTGGACTGGAACACTCTCCGCCGTGCCTTTGCCTACGTCTGGGAGCGGACGATTTCGGAAGAGCAAGCAGCTTCTCGGAAGTACCCGCTGCGGTTCGAAGAGGTCTTCACCCCTGATATAGACCCTGTCCGTTTCCGGCGTGAAATTCTGGACAACCGCATCCGGGAATACTTCTCAGACTTCGTTGCGCGTGAGATTGTGGATACTCGCGCAGCTCAGCTCTGGCGCCAAAACCGGCTCAAGATTGGCAGGGCACTACGACTCTACATGAGTCACCATTTCGCGGAGCAGTACTCCAACGCTGTGACAGGGCTGGCGTACGGGGGGGCAGCGCTGCTCATCATTGCGATCGGTATTCGCGGGCTGAAGTTCATCCCGGCTACTCGGCCTAGCCTCATTCTCTTTGCTATCTTCTTGGAGTTCTCCATGCTGACCCTGCTGGCGTTTACGCTCTTCTACACGGAGGCAGAAGAGCGAGTGGACAAGATGCTGAAGAAGATGGAGGATGCAGCTCGCGGGCAGCTGGAGACGCTGGAACAGCAGTCTCGCGATATCCATCGCTTGGCAGAAGCACTGGAGGGCGGAACGACAGAGCTCATCCGCAGGCGTGTCGAGGAGGCTATTACCGAGTACCTCACCTCTGACGATAAGATCAAGCGGATGGTGGCAGAGGAGATCAGCCAGAAAATCCTGATTGGGATTCGAGAAGCAACGGAGACCAAAGACAAAGACGGCAGCAAAGTTTAGGTGCCTTGTAGGAGCATGTCGAGGAGCATCGGTAGTCATGGGCGATGGGGGGTGCCGTCAGCACCTCGGCATGCGAGTTAAGCAGGTCCTCACAGCTTGTGTTAGCAGTGTTGCGCTGCTATCGGCAGCAGTGCAACGGCAACTTTCTCCTGCGGGAATAGAGCTAGAGCTCCATCTCCCTCGCGCAGAGATTCGTCAGCTGTCGACTGGACGCTACGTGGCGTTCCTGGCGGAGAAGGGAGCATTCTTCGTACCGGATTCTGCAGCACCAGCATGCGAATGCTTGCAGTTCTGGCTTGCCATTCCTCGTCCGGGACAGCTCCCCGACGTCGAAGTCACAGTGGTCTACCAGCGGCATTGGGAGAGTGTGGCGCTTGCCACAGTGGGTGAAGCATTACTGGGGTCAGCAGCAGCGGAAGCACGGTCAGCTGAGTCCGGAGTGGCGCTACAATACGTAGGAATCTGGCGTGGCATCCCAGTAGCGGTGCTTCGGGTGTGTCCTTGGAGGTACGACGCGGACCAACGTCAGCTAAGCCTGTGGGGGGCGCTGCGGCTTCGGATACGGTATCCAGAGCCGGTAAAGGTACCAGCTTCGATTGGCTCCTGGGCACCGGGAGAGCGGGAATGGGCACGTCAACTCCTCAACCTGGAGCATGCTCTCGGCTTTCGCAGTACTGAAGGTCTCCATAGAGGAACGGAGCCTTTCAGGTTTGAGCGCTCGATCGTCAAGTTGACCACGCTCTTCGACGGCGTTGCGGTGGTACCGCTCCGCCGGGTCTTGGAGGTGATGCCGGAGTGGAGAGGGGCCTCCTCATCTCGTCTGGAGCTACTCTGGCGTGGGATGACCACCCCTTGTCTTTTGCTTGATCGAGACGGAAGCCTGGATGACGCAGATACCCTCTTGTTCTTGGGGCGCCGTCCAGCCGGCGATACGACATGGCTAGATGCTTACACCGCTGAAGAGCCGTTCTTCCTGGTACTGCGCGACAGCGGCAGTGGCCTGCGCTTCCTCCCATTACAGGCGGATGGGTCCCCATCGGCTGAGGCTGAGATTCTCCCGACCGGGTTCTGGCGGGAATCTGATAGGGTCTACGTTTCGGGAGCGAACGTGGGCTTCTTCCGCAACTGGACCGAGACAGCTCCTGGTGAGGGGTGGTACTGGAGTACGGTGCGAGCTGGGGGTAGATGGAAGGATTCACTCCAACTGATAGCGACAGACTCGGTGTGGCTTCGACTCACCGGATATGCTTTCAACAGCCTGAGTACCTGTGCTCCCGAGCATCGGCTGGTAGTCTTCCTCAACGGGGACACAGTCGGCGCAGCCCAGAGGAGTGGATGGGGTGGTATGGATGGGCAGTGGAAGCTTTCTCCTGGCCGGTGGTCAGCGGGTTGGAATGTGGTGGCAGTAAACTCCTTGCCTGCGGACACGGCAGCGGTCTGCTCCGTAGCAGAGCAAGGGATTGATGCATGGGAGCTCATTCTGCGTCCTGGACCTGTAGCGTACGGTGGCCAGTGGCATGGCAGGGTTGCCACATCGGACTCCACTGCGCGCTTGGTTCTCCATGGCTTCCGGACGCGGCGAGTGATAGCCATTGATACGCTGCGTTGGCGGGCAGCCCTTTTGGAGGGAACTCCCGAGAGGGTCGTTCGTGTTGCTGCGCGGTCGGGCAGACAACCCATGGTGGAGCTTTTCATAGGGGACAGCTTGGTAGTTCGCAGAGAAGAACGGGGGACGCTCCTCCTTTGGTGGCAGCCGCCGCAGTATGAGCAGCAGTTGCGGTGGATTCAAGGGGATGCTGCTGGTCTACAGCAGCTCCTTGTGCAGTTACCTTCAGGGACGTTCGTCGTCGGGGCTGTTACGGAGTCACTACCGACAGCGGTGACGGAACTACTTAGGACGTGGGGCCTACAGCAGGGCGAGCAGGCACGGGGAGGCCAAGCATGGGTCTGGGTAGTCCGCCGCGGCGATACGTTACCCCTGTATGAGCGTGCGGCTGCCGAAGGGGAGTGGGCGAATCTGTTCTGGAGCTTTCCGCAGGGTAGCGGGCAGTACCGGGTTGAGATAAGCTTGCCAAGGCGCGACACGGCTGTCTTGTGGGTGGCCGATGAGCGACGTTGGCAGCCGATAGGCATAGAGCGTCTGGAACCGCCTTCTCTCCTTGCAGCAGAACCGCAAGCGGACGCTATCATCATCGCTCCGCCCCAGCTCCTGGCAGCAGCCCGACAGTGGGCCCAGATGCGGCGGCAGACGCATGGGATACGGAGTCGTATCGTGACGACAGTCGAGATCAGCTCTGCATTTGGCTTCGGTCGGTTGACGCCACATGCAATCAAGACCTTCCTACAGTACGCCTACGAGCGGTGGCGGTCGCCGGCTCCGCAGTTCGTGTTGCTGTTCGGCTCTGCGAGTTGGGATGCCCGGAATCTACTGGGGCACCGGAAGCCGAACTTGGTGCCGGCCTATGGAGTGCCTCCGAGCGACTACTGGTATACCCTCCTACAGGGCGGTGACTACCTGCCCGAGCTCTTCATTGGGCGGATTCCCGCGGCCGACAGCGCTGAGGCAGCAGTAGTTCTCGGGAAACTGGCGGCCTGGGAAGATGCCTCCACGGAGCTTTGGCGTAAGCGGGCGCTCCTCATCTTCGGCTATGGCTTCAACAACACGATGGAGACCTACTACCAGTGGCTCACGGATTGGCTTGGCATGGAACCGACTGTGGTCCAGAAGGAGACTCCTGAACCCAGCAGCAGCCGTTACGGACCGCAAATCCGGCAGGTACTCCAGGAGGGAGTGGGGCTGACGATCTACTTCGGACACGGGGCGGAGGCGAACATGGAGGTCCAGGGCTGGGAACCACAGCGGCTGACGAACGTAGAACGCTATGGTATCCTGATGACCCTCTCGTGCTCGATGGGCAACTTCGCGGTGCCCTACGTGCGTGCCTACAACGAGCAGTACGTCACCGTCCCCGGCGGGATGGTAGCGGCAATGGGGATGGCCGGAATCGGATGGGACATTGTGGAGAAGACGGTGCAGCACCACTTCTTCCGCGCACTTGTGGAAGAGGGAATTCGGCTCTTAGGCGTGGCGTACGCTGCAGCGCGGCTACCGCTGGCAGGGTTTGTGGCTCAAGATGTTTACCGAGCAACGGTCCTGCAGCACACGCTCTTAGGAGATCCGCTGCTGCGCTTCCCCGTTGAGATAGTCCCTGAGCTCTTCATTGCCTCCACCCCCCTCGTCCACCGTGGGGATGGCCGTCCAGTGGGGGAGGCGCTTCGTGGAGATTCGTTGTGGGTTCGAGTAGCTGTTGGGAACCTAGGGATTGTGCCGTCGCGCCAGTGGCGGCTACGTCTGGTACATCGGGGCCCCCAGGGATGGGATTCGGTGTGGATTGGGGTTAGCCCAGTCCGGCGACAGGCTACGGTGGACATTCCGCTCCCTTCGGAATGGCGGAGTGCTGGGAGGCATCAGTTGTGGGTACAGCTCAACCCGGATAGTCTCGTGCCAGAGCGTACGTGGCAGAACAATGAAGCGGTGCTGGAGTACATGCTCCGCGAGCCGCTTCTGGTGCCATTGGAGCCGTTACCGTTCTGGCATGTGACGGCGGGACGGGTTCGGTTTCGCGTGCTGAATCCCTCGGGGAGGGCTGTTGACTCCCGTTACGAGGCGGAACTGTGGAGTAGCGGGGAGCGGATAGAGGCAGCAACGGAGGAGCAGTTGCTGCTACGTGATGAGTGCGTAGACTGGCAGCCGGCAGCCGTGCTCCAGCCAGGGCGTCGTTACCTCTTCCGGATCCGAGCCGTGCGACGGGGAGACACCCTGTGGACGCAGTGGCTGGAAGTACCTTTCTGGACCGACACGCTGCCGACCTTTCGTGCCGTCCGGTGGCGCCAGTCGGATAGTGCGGATTGGAATGCTGGAGTCCTGCACAACATGGAGGTGGTAAGTGCTGATGGGCAGTCCGTCGTTCAGCCTCGACGCTGGAGGCGGCAAGTGGAGGCTATCTCAGATCCCGTTCGGACTCGCGCTGTGCTGCGTCTTGACGGTAGGACAGTCATGGAGCTGGAGCAGGAGGCGGGGATTGGGGTAGCTGTGTTCTCGCTCACGGATACAGTCGCTCAGGTCCGCTTCTATAGGACGGGGCGGACGGGGCAGGAAGAGGATGCCCAGCACTTCCTGAGCCTACTGCGAGACTCCATCCGCCCCGGACAGATAGTGGCGTGGGCTCTTTCGGGCGATGGTCTATGGCGCTGGACTCCAGCGCGGTTGGACAGCCTACGCCAGGTGCTACGTTCTCACTACGGTTCTCGGTTAGCGGATTCTTTGCAGCGGACTGGAATTGCGTTCGTGTTCGTTGGAGATCGTGGCGGTCCTCCCTTTGAGATGTTTCGGCGGGGAGATAGCGTCGTGCTGAACGCAGTCGTGGAGCGCAGGGCCTCCGAGGGATACGTGCTGACACCTTGGATCGGGCCAGCACGGCGATGGGAAAGGGTCCGGTGCCATCTCACGCCTGCTTCTGCATGGTTCTTGACCATCTACGGCCGCCGTGAGGCAGAGGAACGGGAGCCGGATATCCTCTACACCGGTCCCACTGATACCGCCATAGACCTCCGGTCGGAACCGTACTCCTACATTCAGCTCAAGCTGGAGGCACGGGCTGTGGATTCTGTGCCTCCGACACTGCGGGAGCTGAGTGTGGCGTTTGAGCCGCAGGGGGAGATTGGTTTGACGCAGGCCTCTTTGGTACCTGGGACTGCACTACTCGGGGACACGCTGCCTGTGAGGCTCCGTGTTTGGAATCGGGCTCTCCGTGCCGAGGCCGCGTCCCTTCGCTTCCGCTTCACAGTCTGGCCTAACACCGGACAAGGGGGGTACACTGTGACGCATTCAGCTATACTCCCGCCGGACACGGCCTTAGAGTTTGCCGTCCATCTGCCCACGGTGGGGTGGTATGCTGAGGGGAACCTGAGGGCGACGGTGGCGACTCCGGGTGAACTCTACCCCTTCAACAACACGGCTGAGGCCAGCTATCGGCTTGGGCTGGATACCATACCGCCTCAGCTTACGTTGTGGTGGCAAGATGGCGAAGTCTTCATTCCACTGGATTCCGCCACCGCCGTATCTCGGCAGCCAACGCTGTGGCTTGTTATTCACGACAACGATCGAACGAAGCCGCTAACGCGAGCACAGCTCCCACGCCTGTGGATTGAAGGACAGCAAGTAGACAGCCTCGCGGCACAGGAGTACAGGTTCTTCACGACAGCGGAGGTAGACTCGCTCCCAGCCCGGTTGCGGGGTCCAACGGTTCGGGCAGCGCTGCGCTGTGTCCCATGGCGGCTGCCGGTAGGGCGCGTCTTTGTATGGGGAATCGCTGAGGATGCTGCTGGATTGCGTGATACCCTCGCCGTAGAGCTGCGGGTAGTCGACCGTCCGGCGCTCCGCTTTGTGCGGCAGTATCCACAGCCCACGGGTAGGGATGTCACGGTGCAGTTCCTCTACGAAGGTCCGCAGGGACAGGGGGTAGTTGTGGCGGAGGTCTTCTCCGCCCTTGGGGAGCTTGTGTACGCTGCAGAGCTCCCGGTGGTCGTGGGACAGAACGAGTGGAAATGGGCTGGGAATACAGTACAGGCGGCTCGGGTGGCTCCTGGGGTCTACCTTTGGAGGCTCTGGCCACAGCACATGGGGCCGAGCGCAGGGATTAGTGGGGTCTGCGTCGTTGTGCCCTAAAGCGGATAGAGGAACGTCTTTGCTGCCTGCTAGTAAGTGTGTCTCTCGGGCGACGGCAGCCTAAAACCATGGCGGAGGTCATCGTCGGCGAGGCCCAACGGATTCGGATCACGATCCCTGATGGAGTCACCGTGGAGTTTCCAAAGGGGGTAACGGGTAAGGACGTGGTGGCCACCCTTTTCCCTGAAAAGGCCCCCGAAGCTGTTGGCATCGTCGTCAATGGCACTATCTACGACCTCTCCCGGCAGTTACAGGAGGACGCTACAGTGCGGGTCCTGACGTTTGAGGACCCGGAAGGCATGCAGGTCTTCTGGCACTCTGCTGCCCACCTCATGGCGGAGGCGCTGGAGCTCCTGTATCCTGGGATCAAGTTCGCCATCGGCCCTCCGATAGAGAATGGCTTCTACTACGACGTTGAGCCTCCCGAAGGGACGGCGATTACGGCCGACGACCTACCCCAGGTTGAGCAGGTGATGCGCGAGCTTGCCCAGCGAGACGTCCCGTTTGAGCGCCTCGAAGTCTCTTGGGAGGAGGCCGTAGACTACTACCGTCGGCACTGGAACCCGTACAAGCTGGAGATTCTGGAGGAGCTCCGAGGGCAACCGATCACGTTCTACCGGCAGGGCAACTTCACTGACCTCTGCAAAGGAACCCATGTGCCATCCACGGGGATGCTCCGGTATCCGAAGCTCTTGAGCATTGCCGGGGCATACTGGCGCGGGGACAGCCGTAATAAGATGCTGACGCGCATCTACGGCATTTGCTTCCCGCGAGAGGAGCAATTGGAGGCCTTCCTGCGGCTTCGAGAAGAGGCCGAGCGTCGCGACCATCGGAAGTTAGGGCGCGAGCTAGAGCTGTTCCTGCTAACCCCGACGGTTGGACCCGGACTCCCTATCTGGCTGCCAAATGGTACGGTGCTACGTCGGACTCTCGAGAATTTCCTCCGTCGGGAGCAGTTGAAGCGCGGTTACCAGGAAGTCATTACCCCCCACATTGGGAACCTGGAGCTGTACAAAACTTCCGGCCACTATCCTTACTACGCCGACTCCCAGTTCCCGCCGATGGAGCTGGATGAACGGGAGCAGTACCTGCTCAAGCCTATGAATTGCCCGCATCACCACCAGATCTACGCATCCAAGCCACGCAGCTACCGAGAGCTTCCGCTGCGCTTGGCGGAGTTTGGGACAGTGTACCGGTACGAGCAGTCTGGAGAGCTAAACGGGCTGATCCGTGTCCGCGGATTCACCCAGGACGATGCCCACATTTACTGCACGCCAGAGCAACTCAAGGACGAGATCAAGGCCGTCGTGGAGCTGACACAGTACGTCTTCCGCTGTTTCGGGATGCCCGTAGATGTGCGGCTCTCCTTCCGGGACGACAACGATGCGAAGTACGGTGGAGATAAGGCTCTCTGGGAGCGTGCTCAGCGGGAGATCCAGGAGGTGGCCGATGAAATGGGCCTACAGTACCAAATCGGGCTGGGAGAGGCGGCCTTCTACGGACCGAAGATTGACTTCATTGTCCGTGATGCTCTCGGGCGGCGTTGGCAGCTTGGGACGGTACAGGTTGACTATGTGATGCCCGAGCGCTTTCAGTTGGAGTACATTGGCCCCGACGGGCAGCCACATCGTCCGGTGATCATCCATCGCGCTCCATTCGGCTCGCTGGAGCGCTTTGTGGGGATTCTCATTGAGCACTACGCTGGCAACTTCCCCTTCTGGTTGGCTCCTGTCCAAGCGATGGTGTTGCCAATCACCGATGTCCAGCATGCAGCGGCGATGGAACTGGCGCAGCGACTTCAGGAGGCTGGTTATCGCGTCCAGGTGGACCTTCGGTCCGAACGGCTGCAGCGGAAGATTGCTGAAGCAGAACACCGCAAAATCCCCTTCCTGCTCATCCTCGGACGTAGGGAAGTAGAGGCAGGCACCGTAGCGGTTCGGCGGCATGGGCTTGGTGATCAAGGAGTGCGGAGTGTGGAGGAAGTAGTCCGATGGTTTGCTGAGCTGAACGTTCCGGGAGCGGAAGGGTGGCATGCTTAAGCTCCAAGTGGTTGCGCTGTTCGGTGCGTTGCTGGCTTGGTGTGCTTGGGGAGGACTATCCTGTAGAGCCCAGGAGTGGGGGTTTGAGCTCCGAGTAGTGGCGCAAGGGCTTACGGTGCCCTGGTCTGTGCTCTGGGGAGCTGACGGGTGGCTATGGTGTGCGGAGCGTCCGGGTCGGATCATTCGGATTCATCCAGAGACGGGTGAACAGCGCCTTTTGCTAACGGGCATTCCCGGGCTCTATGCCTACAGTGAGACGGGCCTCTTGGGTATGGCGCTCCATCCCCGTTTTCCGGACTCTCCATACGTGGCCATAGCGTACACGGTGAGCACTGGCGGCACTGTGGAGCTGCGAATCGTCCGCTATCGCTACGATGCTACGGAGGATACGCTGACGGCCCCTCAAGTTCTCCTTTCCGGAATCCGCGTGGGGAACATCCATGCGGGTTGCCGGTTCTTGAACTTGCCTGACGGGACACTGCTGCTGACAGTTGGGGAGGGCGGGATTCCGTCGCTCTCACAGGACCTCCGTTCGTTAAGCGGCAAGGTGCTGAGGATCCGCTGGGATGGCAGTGTTCCAGCAGACAACCCTCTGCCTGATAGCCCAATATGGGCATGGGGGCTACGGAATTCCCAGGGGTTAGCGCTGGGACGTGGCGGGATTGTCTACTGCTCCGAGCATGGGGCTAGCACTGATGATGAGATCAACCTCCTCCAGCCGGGCCGGAACTACGGCTGGCCGGCGGTTGAAGGCTACTGCGACACCCCGACAGAGCAACAATTCTGTCGGGATTCGAACGTTGTGGAGCCACTGTATGCCTGGACGCCAACCGTTGCCCCCTGTGGGTTGGCGTACTACGACTCTACGCTGTCGCATCTGCCACAGTTCCGTCATTCCCTGCTCTTGGCGACCTTACGGGGCAACACCCTCTACCAACTTCGTCTCTCTGCCGACGGCCGGCGCATAACGGGAGCGATCCCGTATGCGCTGGGACTCGGGCGTTTGCGCGACGTGTTGGTGGCTCCCCAAGGGCGAGTCTTCCTCAGCACGAGCAATCGGGATGGGCGTGGGACGCCTCGCCCAGGGGATGATAAGATCGTTGAGCTGGTTCCCAAGGCGCAGGACATAGGAATGACTGGTGGCGGGGAGCCACCAATCCACGTCTGGCAGGAGATGGACCGCGTGCACTGCGTGGTGCGGAGTTCTGTTCATCTGGCACTCGTTGATGCCTGTGGGCGGCTGCTTTGCCGCTGGCGAGGAGAATCGGGTCAGAGGTGGACAAGTCCTCAGCTCGCTCCTGGCTGGTATGGGCTGATCGTGCATGCAGGGACACGCACGTGGCGGCAAGTGCTACTGGTTCCTTGAAGTTGGAATAGCGAATTCCTGCTAATTTTGCAGCGCCGTTGCTGGGCCCGTAGCTCAGTTGGGAGAGCGCGTGAATGGCATTCACGAGGTCAGGGGTTCAAATCCCCTCGGGTCCACGGCAATTGGGGCCGTAGCTCAGCTGGTTAGAGCGCCTGCCTGTCACGCAGGAGGACGCGAGTTCGAGTCTCGTCGGCCCCGCTACCTGTAGCTGAGCAGAATCGCCGGGTGGAGGCCGGAGGTTATCGCGTGTGGGTGGCCTCGTTGTTCCGAAAAGGGGTGGCAAAGCGGCTCTCTATTGGGCAGTAAGACGGAAGCGTATGTGAACCGTGCTCGACGCTAACCAAGGCCCTCGGGGGTAGCTGAGTCAATCAGCGGGAGGAATGCTTCTGTGCGCCCGATCGCGCCGATGATTGCAGTGATGGGGGAAGTCTACCGAAAGGCGCTCGAGTCGCGCAACATGAATCTGGCTGGGGGATACCAAGGCCAGTGACACCCCAAGCAGCACTACGGCTAAGTAGGCACCATGGCCTTTGTGAGGCCAGATCAGCAGGCCTTCTTGAGGGTGCATAGCAGAAATACCTCGTCGCTTTGGCTTAGGCTCACCAACGGGGGTAGCCACAGAGAATCGGGGAAGGAGGGAGAAGAGGCGGTAGGTAGCTCCTATTGATTCGCGTTGTGCTACTGCCCCTGCCTAACCCGACTTGGGGGAATGCTTTGCATTGCTGTTAACTACCGCGGTAGCGGTACTTCGCATTTGGCGGCAAAGGTGTAAGCAGGCGATAGTCTTCAAAGCCGGTGTAGTCCACGAAGAGGAACTCGCGGTCGGTGTAGGTCCAGCGTTCATACTGGCGACCATCGCTCTGGAACTGCTCACGACGTAATGGTGGGCCAAAGATCACGTAGACCATGCCCCGATCGGTAAGCCAGCCTTCGGTATAGCTCCGGAAGAGGCGATTGGCTTGGGCAATCCGGTCGTAGTATTGCTCAAAAGCTTCATTCCGGAGTGTCTCTGGGGTCGGATCCAGTGCTCTCCAGAAGGACTCAAAGCGGCGTCGCTTCTCGCTCAGCGTGGGGGCTCTTGCGACGCTATCCATCTGCTCCTGAGTGGCAACGTACCGGAGCTGGCGGATGGCTTGGTCTAAGTCACCGAGCGCCCTTCCCCAGAACGTCCAGAGGAAGCTCACGGAGCGCTCACTCTGAGCCAGTGGGATGCCGTCACGTTCTACCCGGACTCGGAGGAGCTGAGTCCCGGATGGGAGTTCCTTTGGAAGACTGAGCGGCAAGACGAGGAAGGTTCGTCCCTGGCGGAGAGAGTCCAGCTCCCGTCGGTATAGTGACGCTAAGGGCTTCGCTGCGGGCGTTAGGAGCTCAGCCGTCACGGTCAGCTTGCTCTGCGGGACCTTTGCATAGGCTTCCAGTATGGCAAAGGGGGGATCCTCCAGTTGCGTGAGATTGTCAGCGAAGAAGGGGGTTACAACAGGTCGGTCTGACCGGGATTCGACGCTGCTTGCTAGCACGATGCTGCTGAGGGCAACCTCTGGGAGGCGGTAGTCCGGGACTGTGTAGCGACGCGCGCTAGAGTATGTCTGCTCTGTGGCGTTGTCGGTGACGGTGACGGTAATCGTGTACGTGCCTGGAGGCAGGTGCTCTACAGTCTGGACGTAGTCAAAGCCGGCAGTTGCTCCTTGGGCCACTGCATACGAGGGAGCAGCAACACGCCGGACGTAACGGTGGGTGCGGGGGATCGCTCGTAGGCTGTCGTGGATCACAACGCTGAGGGTATAGCTAGCTCGAAAACCAGCGGTGTCGGCCGGTCTGAAGCTTAAGGCTGCGTATGGGACGATTGTCCAGACGTCTACGCGGGCGTTAGAATCAGCGTTCTCGGCAGCAAAGCAAAGTACGTCAACCAAGGGCTGAATCTCTTGGGCGATGGCTTGGAAGGATAGCCCGCACAGGAAGACAAGCGCCTCAAAGATCCGCTGCAACACCGTAGAGCTCGTAGTCTGTGGCATCTTCTATCGAGACCGTGACGAACGTGCCAACCTCCAATGGCCGTTCTGAGCGGACGAAGACCTCGTTGTCAATCTCAGGAGCGTCTCTCTCGGTGCGTCCGCGGTATTCGTTCGGGGCAATCTGCTCGTCGATGAGGACTTGGAGCGATTTGCCGATCGTTGCACGGTTGAGCTCGAGGGAGATTTCCCGCTGGAGCTCCATAAGGGCGCGGAGGCGCTCCTGTTTGACTTCAGGCGGGATAGGATCTCCAAGGACCCAGGCAGCCGTTCCTTCTTCGTGGGAGTACGGGAAGACCCCCATCCGTTCGAAGCGGGCTTGGCGTACGAACTCGTAGAGCTCAGTGAACCGCTCCTCTGTCTCGTTCGGATAGCCCACAATGAAGGTGGTGCGTAGCGTAATTCCGGGTAGTCGAGAGCGGATTCTTTCAAGTAGCCGCTCTATGCTTCGACGGGTCACGCCCCGTCGCATGGAGCTGAGGACGGGCGTAGAGATATGCTGGAGTGGTAGGTCTATGTAGCGGCAGATGTTGGGATGGTCAGCCATGACCTCAAGGAGCTCTTCGGGGAAGTGAGCAGGGTAGGCGTAGAGCAGGCGTATCCATGCCACCCCTTCCAAGCTGCTGAGAGCAGCTACTAAGTCTGCGATGCGACGCTTGCCGTAGAGGTCTACGCCGTAGTACGTCGTGTCCTGAGCGATGAGGATGAGCTCGCGTGCTCCCTGCTGAACAAGCCATTGGGCCTCTTGGAGCACAAGCTCCATCGGGCGTGATCGGTACCGTCCGCGTATGAGTGGGATGGCGCAGAAGGAACAGGGATGGTCGCAACCTTCGGCGATTTTGAGGTAGGCGTAGTGCCGGGGGGTGGAGACTTCCCGTTCCCCTACCAGCTCGTAGCGGAAATCACCCGTAACAGCGCGGACGATAGGTTCGTAAGCCTCGGTGCCGAAGAAGTAGTCTACCTCGGGGAGCTCCTGACGGAGTACTTCAGCATACCGCGCTGGGAGGCACCCCGAGACAATCACTCGGCGAACTTGCCCAGAGCGTTTGAGCTCAAGGGCTTCCATAATCGCTTCGATGCTCTCCTGCTTCGCGGCTTCTATGAAGCCACAGGTGTTGAGGATGAGCGTCTCAGCCTCGGCTGGTTCTGTGAGCTGGACGCCGTGCACCCGCAGATATGCTGCGAGCCTTTCTGAGTCAACCGTATTCTTGCTGCAGCCGAGCGTAATGATTGCCGCTGTTGGTGTTCGCAGCAGGCGTGCGCGTGGCATGGATCTCAGAAGAAGCTACCACGGCAGCGGAAGACGTGCCCTTTACACGCCCTATTGCAGAACGAAGAGAGGAGGCGGTCCGTATTTTTGCGGCCGTCGGTAGAAGATTGCTAGGTGGACGCCGGATGGAGCGTATCCTCGTCGTCGGCGCAGGCACGATGGGTAGCGGGATTGCCCAAGTCTTTGCCCAACATGGCTTCCAGGTCGCTGTCGTCGATGTAGCGGAGGAGGTCTTCCAGCGAGCACGCTCGCTCATAGGGCGTAGCCTGGAGCGCCAGGTTAGCAAAGGGGTACTGACGGAGCAGGAGAAGGAGGCAACGCTCAACCGAATTGAATTCACGTTAGACCTGGAGTCTGTGGCTCCAGCAGCGGACTTTGTCATCGAGGCGGCTCCAGAGCATGCGGAGCTGAAGCGCCAGCTCTTCGCACGGTTGGATGGGCTCTGCCGCCCAGAGGTTATCTTCGCCACCAATACGTCTTCCATCTCCATCACGTGGCTAGCTGCAAGCACGCGGCGTCCAGACCGAGTTATCGGGATGCACTTTTTCAACCCTGTGCCAGTTATGCAGCTCTGCGAGATTGTCCAGGGGTTGATGACCAGTGATGAGACTTTTCGTGCCACTGAAGAGTTGGCACGCCGCGTAGGCAAGACGCCGGTCTGTGTCCAGGACTCTCCTGGTTTTGTCTCCAACCGAGTGTTGATGCCGATGATCAACGAGGCCATCTACTGCCTCATGGAGGGCGTTGCCTCGGCAGAGGACATCGACACCGTCATGCGTCTTGGGATGAACCATCCGATGGGTCCGCTCGCCCTAGCGGATCTGATTGGGTTGGACGTCTGCTTGGCGATTCTGGAGGTCCTTCACCGCGAGCTCGGAGACGACAAGTACCGTCCATGCCCCCTACTGCGTAAGATGGTGGCGGCCGGACACCTGGGACGGAAGACTGGGCGCGGCTTCTACGAGTACAATAGCTGAGGCGGTAAGACCTCTGGAATGCTGCTGCAGCGGATAGCTGCCTTCTTCGTGCACTTCCGGCAGTATGTGGTGCTAGCTGCACTGCTGCTGCTGTGTGTGGGGTTGATGCAGTTAGGACAGCCGACGGCTATCCCAGGACTCACGACCTTTACGGTTGGAGCCCTCGGCGTGGTGCAGGGGCTCACTGGGGCAATCCCGAATCCTGCAGCACTGCGCCGGGAGAATGAGCTCCTCGCACAGCTCAACACTGCGCTACTGCTAGAGACTGCCAGCCTCCGGCAGGCAGTAGCTGAGAACAAGCAATTCCAGCAACTTTCGGAGCTACGGCAGCGGCTACCCTACTCTCTTGTCTTCGCCCGCGTAGTAGGATTGACGGTTGGTCAATTGCGGTCGTACGCCATCTTGGATAAAGGGGCTTCCGACGGTCTCCGTCCAGCTATGCCGGTAGTTGCTCCGGCAGGGCTGGTCGGAAGGGTCCAAGCGGTTAGCCCACACTTTGCCGTAGTGGAGCTGTTGGATAACCGAGGAGTTCGGGTAGCTGTAAGGCTTGAATCGTCCTCCGCTGAGGGGATTCTGGCGTGGAAGGGTGTCGTAGGGGAGTTCGCTCTGGAATACATCCCAACATCTGTGCCGGTTCAGGCAGGCGAGAGAGTTGTGACCTCAAACTCCAGTGACCGTTTCCCACCCGGAATCCCTGTTGGCACTGTTCAGGAAGTGACACGCGATCCGACAACTCCTTTCTACCGGATTCGTGTCGCGCCAGCCACACCATATCAGAGCCTCCACACTGTAGCCGTCCTCCTCCATCGTCCAAATCCTGAGCGGCGGGTATTGGAGGAGCGGCTCCTCCGTTCGGGGCAGGAGCCGTGAAGCGGGGGTATGGTGCTGCCAGGTGCACGGACGTGGTCGCGGGTGGTAAGCTATGGTATCGCCGCCCTTGGGGCAACGGTCCTTCACCTAGTGGTGCTCCCGTGGATTGCCGTCGCGGGGATTGTCCCCGACTTGCTTTTGGTGGTGACGGTGTGGATTGCCCTACGAGAGGGACGGGTAGCCGGGATGGTTGCAGGCTTTGGTTGTGGGCTCCTGCTAGACTGGATAATGCAGGGACAGCTAGGGCTCCACGCTTTCGCCAAGACAGTAGCAGGATTTGTCAGTGGTCTCTTCGCACGTCCAGAGGATCCTGAGTGGCTAGCCACGGCGGATCCCCTCCGCCTATTGGGAATCCTGCTGCTAGTGTGCGTCCTTCACAATCTGCTGTACTTTGCTCTCTTCGCCCATCCGTTGGAAGTGTCGCTA
>JBCNUX010000013.1:0-15343 GCA_039630485.1 Chlorobiota bacterium
CTATGTACGGTGGAAGAATTCAGCTCGGTGATTCACAAAAGTCCCTCTTCTGAGGAGGGTAGCGCTAACGGAGCCGTTATAACTACTTCAGGTCGTAGCCCAGGAACGGCAAGAGGGCAAGGTGGCGCGCGTACTTGATCGCCTTCGCAATTCGGCGTTGCTGTACTGCTGTGACTCCAGTGAGGCGCCGAGGTAGGATTTTGCCTTCCTCGTTGATGAAGTTCTGAAGCAGAGGAATGTTCAGGTAGTCAACGTAGCGGCCACGCCCTAAGGGGTTAGAGCGGCGTCGGGCTTTGCGTTTGCGAACGGTGACAGCCATGGTCTACTCCTGTGAGGTCTCTTGCTGCCGTTGGAGTTGTTTCTGCTGGCGGAGTTGCTCTGTCTTCTGGAGTCGGCGCTGGAAGCGCTCGACGCGGCCGGTGGTGTCGACGAGAATTTGCTTGCCGGTGAAGAAAGGGTGACTCTTGGAGTCAATTTCCAGGACCAGCCGGTCACGCTTAGCACATGAGCGGGTGACGAATGTAGTCCCATCGGTCATCACGACCTCAACCGGGCGGTAGTAGGGGTGGATGCCCTTCTTCATTGGCCGTCTTTCTGGATGTCCAACGTGTCTACCTCGCTCAGGTCGTTAACGCGGACGAAGCGCTTGAGGAAGCGAATGGTTCCGCGCTCGGATCGGTACCCCTTGATAACCTGCACCATGACGGGGCCCTTCCCTCGCTGTTCTGCCTTCCGAACCTTGTCGACAAAGCTCTGTGCCTTCGCCATGGCAAATCCATGCTGTCATTGCGGCTAGCTACAAAATTACGCCTTGGCTCGTAGATGTTCCACAAGAAAGGGCCCGTCGGGGGTTGCGTAATTTTGCAGGCCTTGCAGTAGGGCAGAGTAATGGCTTCACCCTATCGCGGTTACCAGCAGATTGCTGACTTGCCGAAGCTCGTCGGAGAGGAGGTTACCCTGAGGGGATGGATTGCAGACCGCACGGATAAAGGGCGACTGCAGTTCCTGCGCTTCCGGGATGGTTCGGGCTTCTGCCAGTTGGTCGTCTTCCAACCTGAGGTCAGCCCGGAGGTCTTTGCGGCGGTGAAGGAGGTGACACAAGAATCTTCGGTCATCGTTCGAGGGATCGTTCGCCGAGATGAGCGGGCAATAGGAGGGTATGAGCTCCAGGTGCGGGATTTCCAGATCCTCCACCTCTCGCGTGGCTACCCTATCACGCCGAAGGAGCACGGCGTGGAATTCCTCTTAGAGCATCGCCATCTATGGCTCCGTTCGACGCGTCAGCATGCTATCATGCGGGTTCGGGCGGCGGTTATCCGAGCCGTCTGTGATTTCCTGGATGCCAATGGCTTCGTGCGAATCGATGCCCCGATCTTGACTGCCAATGCTTGCGAGGGGACAACAACGCTCTTCGAGCTAGACTACTTCGACCTGGGGAAGGCTTACCTTTCGCAATCGGGCCAGCTCTACGCAGAGGCTGCAGCGATGGCCCATGGCCGGGTCTACACTCTGGGGCCCACCTTCCGAGCCGAGCGCTCGAAGACTCGCCGCCATTTGACGGAGTTCTGGATGGTGGAGCCAGAGGCGGCCTTCTTTGACTTGGAGGACGACATGGACCTGGCCGAAGACTTGGTTGAGTACATCGTGCAGTACGTGCTGCGCCACTGCGAGCAGGAGCTGAGGACACTGGGGCGGGACCTATCGATGCTAGAGAAGGTGCGGCGTCCATTCTATCGAATCAGCTACACGGAGGCCGTTGAGATTGTGCGCCGCAAAGGGGTCAAGCTCCACCGGAAATTGCCCGATGGGAGCGAGGAGCTCGTAGACTTTCCGTGGGGCGAGGACTTCGGTGCACCCCAGGAGGACGCCATCATGGAGGAATTCGACAAGCCCTGCATCATCCATCGGTATCCTGCGGCTGTGAAGGCTTTCTACATGAAGCGAGATCCGCAAAACCCCGACTTAGCCCTCGCTATGGACATGTTAGCCCCTGAAGGTGGAGGGGAGATCATCGGGGGTAGCCAGCGCGAGGACGACTACGATGCACTCCTCCAGCGCATCCGCGAGCATGGCTTGCCGGAGGAGGCATTCCAGTGGTATCTGGACCTGCGCCGATATGGCTCGGTGCCCCATAGTGGCTTCGGGCTTGGGATAGAGCGCACGGTCAAGTGGATCACTGGTGCTCAGCACATCCGGGAAACGATTCCGTTCCCGCGAATGTTGTACCGTATTGTGCCATAAGCATAGCAGCGCGAGGATGCGCTATCGAGCACTTCTGAAAGCTGAAGGCCTCCAGTCTGGGACAACAACGGAGGAGCAGAACCAGGACTCTGGAGCCGAAACCGTCGTCTGGGACTTAAGAGACCTCTATCCGGGAATTGACTCCCGCGAATTTCGCTCCGACCTCGAAGAGCTCCCGCGGCGGGCGGAAGCCTTTGCACAACGCTGGCGTGGGAAATTCGCTACAGCGACGGAAGAGGAAGTAGAGGCTCTGCTCCGCGAATATGAAGCCCTGCTGGAGACGAGCTCTCGGCTCAATAGCTACGTGTACTTGCTGTGGTCGACCGACACGGAGAACCCACAGCTCGGCGCTCTCTTGCAGCGGGTGAGGGAGCAGAGTGCGATTGCAGAGCGTGCTCTGGTGTTCGTGCCCCTGCAGTGGATGCACGCTCCGGAAGACTTCCAACAGCGTATCCTGAGCTCACCTCGCATTCGACGCTGGCGGCATTGGCTGGCCCATACCCTCCAGTTCCGGCCGTACACCTTAGAGGAGGCGGCCGAGGAGGCGCTGGTGTTGAAGGAGACGACCAGCCGCTTTGCTTGGATTCGGCTCTTCGATGAGCTCACCAGCGGTGCCGTCTACACCTTGGATGGCAAGCCATACCGGCAGCAGAAGCTGCTGGCACTCCTCCACCATCTCGACCGAGAGCTGCGGCGTCGCGCTTCAGAAGCCTTCACCGAAGGCCTGCGTGCGCAGGCCCGACTGCTGACCTTCATCTACTATACGCTCCTGGCCGACTGGCACACTACGGCCGTCCAACTCCGCGGCTATCCCCACTGGTTAGCCCCGCGGAACCTGGAGAATGAGGTCAGCGACTCTACCGTTGAAGTGCTCATCCGCACCGTCCTTGAGGGCTACGAGCTGGTGGAGCGCTACTACACGCTAAAGCGCCGGCTGCTCCAGCTCGATCGGCTCCATGAATGGGACCGCTACGCACCGCTGCCAGTGGGGTTACATCGGTGGCACTGGCGCGAAGCCTCGCAGATTGTCCGCCAGGCGTACTGGGACTTCTCTCCAGAGTTCGGCCGCATCGTTGACCGCTTCTTCGAGCAAGGCTGGATCCATGCTGCCGTCACTCCGGGTAAGCAGGGAGGGGCTTACGCTGCCCCTACGGTGCCGTCGGCGCACCCGTACATCTTCCTCAACTTCACAGGTACGACTCGGGATGTGCTGACCCTTGCCCATGAGCTCGGGCATGGGGTCCATCAGTACCTCTCGCGGCAGCACAGCATCTTGCAGACACATGCTCCGCTGACGCTGGCGGAGATGGCCTCAACATTCGGAGAGATGCTCGTCTTCCAGCGGTTGCTGCGCCAGACCGATGACCGCCGAGCTCGGTTAGCGCTTCTGCTGGGCAAACTGGATGACCTCTTGGCAACGGTCTTCCGGCAGGTGGCGATGAACCGCTTCGAAGATGCTATCCACCGCCACCGTGCGACGAAAGGGGAGCTGACGACCGAGGAATTCTCTGCCTACTGGATGGAGACGCAGCAGGCTATGTTCCGAGGCAGCGTGGAGCTGACGCAGAACTATGCCCTCTGGTGGAGCTACATTCCGCACTTCCTCCATGTGCCCGGCTACGTCTACGCCTATGCCTTCGGCGAGCTGCTGGTCCTGTCGCTCTACGAGCAGTACCAGCGCGAGGGAGAGGCGTTCTTACCACGCTACTACGAGCTGTTAGCTGCTGGCGGTTCGGAGGCTCCTGAGGCTCTGCTCCGGCAGTTCGGGATTGATGTCACGCAGCCAGCCTTCTGGCGCCAAGGGTTGGCCGTCATTGAGCGCTTCATTGTCCAAGCAGAGGAATGGAGCTCATCGTAACGGTGCGCCACATGCAGCAGTACGCTGACCAGCAACGCTGTGCTGGACGGCGTATTGCTGTGGTCCCAACGATGGGCTACTTCCACGAGGGGCACCTCAGTCTCATGCGGCGTGCTCGGCAGCTTGCCGACGTAGTCGTTACGACCCTCTTCGTCAACCCCACGCAGTTCGGCCCAGGCGAGGACTACGAGCGGTATCCACGCGACTTGGAGCGCGATCGCCGGCTGGCAGAAGAGATCGGCTGCGACGTGCTCTTCGTCCCTAGTGTGGAGGAGATGTACCCGGGAGGCTACACGACCGTGGTCAGTGTCCGCGGCATCAGCGACAAGTTCGAAGGCCGCTTCCGGCCTGGACACTTCGAGGGCGTGGCCACGATCGTGCTGAAGCTCTTCCTGGCGACGAAACCCCACGTGGCGATCTTCGGGCAGAAGGACTGGCAGCAGACATTAGTCGTTCGGCAGCTCGTGCGGGATCTCAACGTGGATATCGAGATCGTCGTCGCACCGACGGTTCGGGAGCCGGACGGCCTAGCGATGAGCTCTCGGAACGTCTACCTATCGGCCGAGGAGCGTCAAAAGGCAACGGTACTCTACCGTGCCCTGCAGCGCGGACGAGAGCTCGTCCTGCGTGAAGAGCGCCGACGACAGGCAATCGTTGAGACGATGGAGCGGGAGCTTTTGGCCGTCCCTGAGCTGCAAGTGGACTACGCTGCCGCTGCAGAAGCATACACGCTGGAAGAGCCGGACACGTTCAGCCCGGGCCAGGAGCTCGTCCTCCTCGTCGCTGCTCGGCTTGGGACGACGCGCCTCATTGACAACGAGCTCGTCCAAGTACCGCTGTTGGAGGGGCGACTTGGCTGAACGGATTGCTGTCTTCCCGCTACCGACTGTACTGCTACCGGGCGAGGTGATACCGCTCCACATCTTCGAGCCTCGGTACAAGCTGCTGGTGCAGCGGGTCTTAGGCGGCCAGGAGCGGATGGGGATCAATCTGCTGTGGCAGGGTCGGTTCTATGGAGTTGGCTGCGTGAGCGCTCTACGAGAGGTTTTCCGCCGCTACCGTGATGGGCGCATGGACATTGCCGTTGAAGGAGTCCAACGCTACCGGACACTCAGCCTAGACGAGCGCACGCACCCATACTGGACGGCCGAGGTGGAGTGGCTCCTCGACGAGGAGGATACTGCCCCCGACGAGCTGCGACAAGCATGTGTGGAGCTCTATGCTCGGTTCCTGCAGCTTCTCCGTGGGACGACGCCGGATGTAGAGGAGCTGATCGTGGCAGATAGTCGCCAGGCCGAGTCCCTTTCGTTCTTCATCGGCCGGCAGCTTGGGCTGGAAGTCCTCCAACGCCAGCACCTCTTGGAGCTCCGCTCTGAGCGCCAACGGTTGGAATGGCTGCGGACACACCTGGAGCGTCTCCTCCCCCGCCTGGAGCGGTTGGAGCTCTTCGTGCGTCGTGTGAGGAGCAACGGGCATTTCCGGTGAGTGTACGATAACGCTTGCAGCCTTCGTCTTTCCTGCGGAAGTCTTCCGGTGGAGCGTTGGAAGGTACGATGAGGCGCCAGATCCTCATTGCAGAACTCCTCAGCGAAATCCGTGTTGCGGTCCTGGAGGATGGGAGGCTGACGGAGCTCTGGATTGATGTCCCGGACCGGGAACGGCTCGTAGGAGCCATCTACTTGGGGCGGGTGAAGCGGATCGTGCGGGGTATCAACGCGGCATTCGTGGATATCGGACTGCCGCAGGATGCTTTCCTGCACTTCTCCGATGTAGCGGAGTCAGTAGCAGAACTGACGGCAGCCATTCAGGAGGAAGGACAGGAGGAGTCAGCTTCCAGTACACCTGCAGCGCGGCAGAGAGTCCGCTCTGGTCGAGAAAACGGTAACCCACCAAGCTATCCCATCTTCCAGACTCGACGGGCTGGCAAGGTGGTCATCCCTTTGGAGGCGGGACAGAAAGTGCTTGTACAGGTAATGCGCGACGCCTACGCGGAGAAAGGGGTCCGCGTGACGACTCACGTCACCATCCCAGGACACTACGTGGTGCTGGCACCTTTGGGCTCTGGGGTTGGGGTCTCGCAGAAGATCACCGACGAGGAGGAGCGCCGTCGCCTCCGGCGGGTTGTACGCTCGGTGCTGCCAGAGGACTACGGCTGCATCATCCGGACGGCAGCCCAGGGGCAGAGTCCTGAAGTTCTGCAGCAGGAGCTCAAGTGGTTGCTGGCAGAATGGCAGCGCATCGAGCGTCAGGCACGCACCCGAAGGACACCACAGCTCCTTCGCCCCGAGGACCCCATCTACATTGAAGCGATGCGGGAGTTCCTTTCCCCGGAGGTAGAGCGCATCTTGGTGGACTCCCGGCCCATTTACAACGCCCTCCGACAGTACCTCAAGCGGGTTGCTCCAGAGTTCTTGCCTCGACTGGAGCTTTACACGGACAAGGAGTCGCTATTCGACCGCTTCGAGATCGAGTCGGAGGTGGCTCGCCTCTACCGGCGCCGCGTCCCGCTGCCCAGTGGCGGCTCGCTAGTGATCGATCACACAGAGGCGATGACCGTCATTGACGTCAACGCTGGGCGTAGTCTCAGCGATCCGAGCCAGGAGATCAATGCTCTACGTACGAACCTCGAGGCAGCGCGGGAAATTGCCCGCCAGGTGCGGCTGCGGGATATTGGCGGGATTGTACTCGTGGACTTCATCGACCTCCAGCAGGAGAAGCATCGGCAGCAGGTCTATGAAGAGCTCAAACGCGAACTGGCGCGTGACCGTGCTAAGACAGTCGTCTACCCGATGACCCACTTGGGGATGCTGCCATTCACCCGGCAGCGCATCGGGCGGAGTATCCTGGAGAAGCTCACCGAGCCTTGTCCAACATGCCAAGGGAGTGGACGCCTCTACGGCAGTGTCGTTGTGCTCAACTCCCTCGAGCGGTGGCTACGGAACTTCCGGACACACACCCGGGAATGGCGGGTACTCGTCCGGGTCCACCCGACGGTAGCGCGTCAGCTCACGCAGGGGATCTTCTCCCGGCGGCTGCGGCTCATGCTGCGCTACCGCGTCTGGCTGCGCGTCCAGCCCGAGCCACGTCTGCCGACGGACCAGTTCCGATGCTTCTCGCTGCGCCGGCAGCGTGATGTCACCGACGAGTACCGCTCCTGATGCGCACCATCACCGTCTTGGGCTCCACCGGCTCCATCGGGCGGCAGACCCTGGAAGTGCTCCGCCGGTGGCCTGAGCCATTTCGCATTCGCTACCTCGGAACCCACTCCAACGTAGAGCTTCTGGCCGAACAGGTCCGTACTTTCCAGCCTGCAGGCGTAGTGATTGTGGATGAGCAGGCCTGGAAGGAGTTCCGCCGCCAGGTTCCGTTCCAAGGGCCCGTCCTCTGCGGCTCTGAGGGGCTACAAGAGGCTGCGGCAGAGAGCAGCAATGATGTGGTCGTCGTGAGCTTAGTCGGAGCTGGCGGCATCCTTCCAACACTGGCAGCCCTCCGGGCTGGGATTCCCGTTGCCTTGGCCAACAAAGAGGTGCTCGTCAGCGCCGGCCATTTAGTGATGCGTGCGGCCGAAGAGCACCGCGTCCCCTTGCTCCCGATCGATAGTGAACACAGCGCTATCCTACAGTGCCTCCAGGGCGAGCCGGACGGGAGTGTGGAGGAGCTAGTGCTGACGGCCTCCGGTGGCCCCTTCCGCACGCTGCCGAAGGAGCGCTTGGCGGAAGTCACGGTCGAGGAGGCGCTGCGCCACCCGAACTGGCAGATGGGTGCCAAGATCACGGTGGATTCGGCGACGCTCATGAACAAAGGGCTGGAGGTCATCGAGGCCCATTGGCTCTTCAAGATGCCGCTGGAGCGCATCCGCGTCCTCATCCATCCGCAGAGCATCGTCCATGCGCTGGTGTACTTCCGAGATGGCTCGGTCAAGGCGCAGCTTTCGCTCCCGGACATGCGTATCCCGATTGCCTATGCCCTCAGCTACCCGCAGCGGCATCCGTTGGCCCTGCCACGACTGGACCTCGCAGCCTTCGGACGCTTGGAGTTTGAGGAACCCGACACCGAACGTTTCCCTTGCCTGGGGCTGGCTTTAGAGGCGTTGCGGCATGGTGGTTCTGCACCGGCCGTCCTCAATGCTGCTAACGAGGTCGCCGTGGCGGCCTTCCTTCGGGGAGCAATCCGCTTCGTGGACATTCCTCGGCTGGTTGAAGAAGCCCTGGGGCACTTCGACGTCCTGCCGCACCCGACACTGGAGCAGGTGCTGGAGATAGACCGTCAGGCACGGCTCTTCGTCCATGCACTCATTGCCGATGGAACACCGACGTCGGTTCCATAGCGTAGGAGTAGCGCCGTGCAAGAGCTCATCTACTTCCTGGCCATCATCGCCATCATCGTGACAGTGCACGAGCTGGGGCACTTCCTGGCAGCCCGTGCGGTGGGGATCCGCGTGGACGTGTTCTCGATTGGGATGGGCCCTCGGCTGTTTGGATACATGCGTGGTCTTGGGTGGCGCTTCGGGCCGCTCCCTCCAGGATGGCTTGGCCGAGGCGCGACGGACTACCGCTTCTCCCTCCTACCCATCGGCGGCTACGTCCGGATTGCCGGCATGGTGGAGGAAGACCCGGAAGCGGGCCACTCCTCGCCGCAGCCATGGGAATTCCGGAGCAAGTCCTTTTGGCAGAAGGCGCTGGTGCTCTCTGCTGGCGTCATCATGAATGTGCTCACAGCCATCGGCATCTTCGCGGGTCTGGCGCTCCTCAGAGGAGGGCAAGAGTGGAAAACGACGACCATTGCCTACGTGCCGCCAGGCTCCTTCGGTGCTGAGCTGGGCCTCCGGAACGGCGACCGTATTCTTGCCATTGACGGGGTGGAGGTGAGCTCCTGGAACGAGGTGTTGCAGCGGCTCGTGTCCACAGACTTCCAGGGCGAGGAGCGGGTCATTGAATTGGAGCGCCCTGCCGGTGGGGAGCGCCATCGGCTCAGCATCCCAAAGTCCACGCTCCTCTCGCTGCTGGTCAGAGAGCGCGAGCTGGAACTCTTCCCAGATCCAAGCCGTGTTGTCATCTTGGCTGCAGATGCCCTTAAGCCCGCAGGACGTGCTGGGCTTACGGCCGGGGATACCCTGCTGGCGCTGAATCAGCAACTGATTGTCGCCACAACCCAATTCGTGCGGCTCGTCCAGGAGCATCGTCAGCAGGAGTTCACGCTGCTGTGGAAGCGCGGCGCAGATACCCTGAGCGCCCGGCTCCGACCGGATGCCGACGGCAAGATTGGGGTCCAAATCACGACCGTCTACACAGGCCCGAAGCAGACCCTCACGTACAGCCTGCCCCAGGCCCTCGGCATCGGGGTGGAGAGCTCCCTGCGGGTTGTGGCTGGCTTCTTCTCGGCGATTGCCGCTATCTTCCAGGGCAAGCTCTCCGTGCAGGAGACAATCGGCGGGCCGGTCCAGATTGCCCGCTTAGCGACCGAACAAGCCCGCGTAGGAGCAGAGGCCTTCCTGCTGTTCGTGGCTCAGCTCTCCGTCATGCTGGCCTTCATCAACCTGCTTCCGCTGCCGGCGCTGGATGGTGGACATCTGGTCATCGCTGCAGTTGAGGCACTCCTGCGGCGTGAACTGCCTGTGCGGCTGAAGCTCACGATTCAGCAGATCGGGGTTGCGTTGTTGGCGATGCTCATGTTGTTCGTGCTGTGGAACGACCTGCGGCGATGATGCGGATTCTGGTGACCAACGACGACGGCATCGAGGCCCCCGGTCTCCATGCCCTGGCTGATGCGCTCCGCCCGTTGGGGGAGGTGGTGATCGTTGCCCCTGACCGGCAGCAGAGTGCTGTCGGGCATGCCGTAACCGTCAGCGAACCGCTCCGGGTAGTGCCCTTCCGGCTCGATGGACACTCCGTCGGTTACGCCGTCAACGGTACTCCGGCCGATTGCGTCAAGCTGGCGGTCACCACGCTCCTACCGTGGCGGCCGGATGTTGTGGCTTCCGGTATCAACCACGGGCGCAACACCGCAGTCAACATCCTCTACTCAGGCACCGTCTCGGCTGCCACCGAAGGGACGCTGCTTGGCATCCCTTCGATTGCCTTCTCGCTGGACGCGTACGAACTCGAGGCCGATTTCAGCGCTGCCGCTTTCGTAGCCCGCTACTTGGTGGAGCATCTGCCCCGGCTGGGGCTCCCTCCGGGGACGCTGTTGAACGTCAACATCCCCGCGCTCCCGCTGGAGCGGATCCGCGGTATCCGCATAACGCGACAGGGGACTTCGGTCTGGCGCGATTGGTACGAACGCCGCCGCGATCCTTGGGGACGCGAGTACTTCTGGCTGGCTGGCGAGTATCTCTTGGCCGATTCCGATCCCGATGCCGACGATGTTGCTTTGACGCAGGGCTACGTCTCCGTCACCCCTATCCGCTACGAGCTCACCGACACAGCGCTACTGCCGCATCTGGAGCGTGTCCTTGGAGAGCTCCTCCCGCTGCCGATGTCCCATACGCCCTGAGAGGCCCCATGGAGAAGCTGCGCAGCACGAACCCGCTGGACTACGAGATTCTGATCCGCCGCCGAGGCGAACGCGACTACGCCGCCTACTGCCCGCAGCTGGCCTACATGGTCAAAGGCTCCAGCCACGAAGAGGTGGAAGAGCACTTGCGGCAGTACATCCAGCAGTGGATAGAGCAACTCCAACGCGAGGCCAGCTCACCGACCGAGGCTGAATCCCCTTCTGCCTAACCTTCCTCGCAGGTTGAAGGATACACCGAGCGGCATACAGCCGATAACGGTGCGACCCGCAGCGAAGTGGCCGAAAGCAACACCCGCGAGGCTCTTAGGGAGCGTAGCTGAGGGAGTCGGGCTCGTAGGTGCAAGGAAACGGCGCAGGGCGCTGCTACAGCGTGGACGTGGGGTGGTGAGGGGCTTTGCGGCGGCTGGGCTGCAATGCGGGTGGAGGTGAGAGGGTCTCGAGCCGAGGTGTGTTGGGCATTTCGGGAAGGCGCTGGAAGGAGCGTAAGTGCGTGCTTTTGCGTTTGGTTGGCAGTCAGCGGATTGGCTAGCGCCGGCGGGGCTACTCGCCGAAGATGGCTCGGATGCGTTCGCGGCGGTAGGAGAAGATGGAGTCCAGCGAGCGGGCAATCCAGATGGCGTGGAGTAGGCGCCCTAAGGGACCGAAGGGCAGGACGTAGAGGACCTCGTCGGTGAGGCGTGTCCCGCCGTTTTCTGGGATGAAGCGGTGCGTGTGGTACCAGAAGCTGTACGGACCGCGGAGTTGGACGTCTACGAAGCAGTGGGGCGGATCGTAGACCGCAATGTAGGTTGTCCAGCGCACAGGCAGCCCCAAGAGGCGGATCGTGTAGTCAATGAGAGCCCCTTGGTGCATTGGAACGGGCGACGGGGTCAAGAGCCGGAAGCCCAGTCGGGGCGGCGTGATGAGGCCGAGGTTCTCCGGGCGCTCAAAGAAGGGGAAGACCTCCTCCAGCGGTTTCGGCACCCACTGCTCTCGGTAGAGGCGGTAGAGCTTCATCGGTCTTGCTCAGGCTTGTGTCTGTAGCACGGCTCATTAGGGACGATGGAGCGGGTGGCTGGCGTAAGTCGGGCTGACAGGGTTTTTTCAGTCGCTTCGGGGGTCGCTTAGAGAGGCCAGCGGTGGAGCGGACATGGGGTGGGGGTGCCTGGGGGCATAATTTTGCTGTCAGTTTGGGAAGTCTGCGCGGTCTCTTCGATGCTGAGGTTCCGCAGAGCAGCAACGACAGCGCAGGAGGAGGCATGGAGGTTCGTGCTCCTCTTGGGGCTTGTCAGCCTGTGCGCGGACGCTACTTACGAAGGGGCACGCAGCATTGCCGGTCAGTACCTCTCGCTGCTGGGGGCGAGCGCGACCACTGTCGGCATCGTGGCCGGAGTCGGAGAGTTCCTGGGGTACGGCATTCGGCTCTTCGCAGGGATGGTGGCGGACTGGACGGGACAGTACTGGGGAATCACGCTGCTTGGGTATGCGGTCAATGTCTTTGCAGTCCCTGCGCTGGCGCTAGCAGGGCGCTGGGAAGTTGCGGCAGCGCTACTTCTGGCGGAGCGGTTCGGGAAGGCAGTGCGGACGCCTTCGCGAGACGCACTGCTGTCGTACGCAGCCCCACCAACAGGCCGAGGGATTGCATTCGGCATCCACGAGGCGCTGGACCAGCTCGGGGCACTGTTGGGGCCGCTCCTCATGGCGTTCGTGCTGCAGATGGGGGCGGGGTACCGCTGGGGATTCGCTGTGTTGGGACTGCCGGCGGTCCTTACCATGGTGGTGCTACTGGCGGCGCGACGCCATGCTCCGGAGCTGTACCGCGAGGAGAGGGAGCGCGTGTCAGCTCTAGAGAAGTTGCCGCGCCGTTTCTGGCTCTATGTGCTGTTTGCTGCTGCCGCGGCCGTTGGATTCCCACACTTTGCGTTGGTGGCATACCACGTCGAGGCGCAGGGGCTGCTTGCCGAGCCAGCAATTCCACTGGCGTTCAGCGTCGCGATGGCCACGGATGCCGCAGCCGCACTCCTTGCTGGCAGCCTGTACGACCGCGTGAAGCTGCGGCTACTCTTCCTTGTGCCCGCCCTCACAGTCTGTTCAGTGGCGGCTGTCGTGACTTCCACGCCGCTCGGAATCTGGGTAGGGATTGGGGTCTGGGGGATTGTGCTGGGGATTCAGGAGTCGGTCATGCGGGCGGCCGTTGCCGAGGTGGCCCCGAGTCCGCGGCGGGCGAGTGCCTATGGGGTCTTCAACGCTGCATACGGGGCTGCGTGGATGTTCGGCAGCGGCGCGATGGGATGGTTGTATGACCGGGGTGGAATTGATGCCATTGTGCCTCTCGTCTTGGCAGGACAAGCTGCGGCTGTTGTCTTTCTGGCAGCGACGGTAGCCAGCACCCGCCGCTCTGGAACGGTCTGACACGCTCCGTTGGCTGATCTCAACCGCTCTCAACCGCAGAAGCCTACGTCTGCGGTGGGGCTGAGGGAGACTGAGAGCGCCAGCGATGGCCGAGGAAGAGGACGAGCAACGTGATGGCTGTCAGCGGCAGTACGACTCCCAACATGGCGGCCTCTACGTCACGCACCCAAGGATAGCCGAGCGCGCTCGTGACCAGGTAGCCGGTGTAGAGGACGTAGTACGCCAGGAAGAGCCCCCCTTCCCAGCGCTCGATCCGCCGGTTCGTGTAGAAGATCGGCAGACAGGCAATTGCTGTGGCAAGCATGATTGGCAAGTCGAACGACTTTACGGAGGGCGGCACGGGGATGCCGCTGGGTGCCACAGCGGCCGATGCGCCTAAGATGAGGAGCAGGTTGAAGAGGTTGCTGCCGACGACGTTCCCAACGGCAATGTCGCGTGCCTTGCGGAGGGCAGCAACGACGGAGGTCACCACCTCCGGTAGCGAAGTACCGGCCGCTACGATCGTGAGACCGATGACGATGGGGCTGACACCCAGGGCCGTGGCCGTGTCAACGGCTGCGCGGACCAGCCATCGTGAGCCTACTACCAGTAGCCCTAAGCCTGCCAGCACGAGGAAGATGTACAGCAGGATATTCCGCCACGTGGGTGGCTTCTGAGAGAGCAGGTGCTCTGGTGCCCCTTCGGTTCCAGCCCGGAAGAGGAAGAAGGTGTATGCCATGGCTCCGGCAACGAGGATGAGGCCGTCCAGGCGGCTGATGACGCCATCCAAGCTCATGGTGTACGCTACCAGGCTCACACCGATCATGAGGGGGACGTCCAGCCGAATGAGCTGCTCGTTGACGGCCAGCGGGATGATGAGGGCCGACACCCCGAGGATGAAGAGCACGTTGAAGATGTTGCTGCCGATGACGTTGCCTAAAGCCACGCCCTCCTGCCCGCTCAGCGCTGCTTGAACGGAGACGGCTAACTCTGGGGAGCTTGTGCCGTAAGCCACGACGGTCAGCCCAACGATGAGCGGCGGGACGCGCCAAGCGATCGCCAGCCGCGAGGCCCCGCGCACCAGCCACTCTGCCCCTACGATGAGTGCTCCCAGGCCGATTGCGAAACCTATGAGGGGACTCATGCCACTGCCTGCCCGCTTGCTGCACACAGCCGGGCCACAAAGGACGTACGTGCTAGGACTCCAGGTGTCCTCGGGAACCTGGCGGACGGGATGCCGGAGTCCAGGAAGCCTTCGCCAGTAGCAGCTTACGAGGGGCCTGCGGCTGTGAGCTTGGCGTAGATTTCCTCAAAGCGCTGCTTGCGCTCTTCGTGCTGTACGATCGGGGCCGGATAGCCCAGCCGCTGTGCTTCTGGGCTAAGCCAGGGCTCATGGAGTGCGTCCCCATCCAAGTGCTCAAGCTCTGGAAGCCATTGCCGGATGTAGCGGCCCTCGGGGTCGTAGCGGCGTGACTGCAGTACGGGGTTGAAGATCCGAAGCGGTCGGCTGTCCACCCCCACGGAGGCCGACCACTGCCAGTTGCCGACGTTGGCCGCAAGCTCCCCGTCCAAGAGCTTGCTCCGAAAATAGCGCTCCCCCCAGCGCCAGTCGATTTGCAGGTCTTTGACGAGGAAGGAGGCCACGACCATCCGCACGCGGTTGTGCATGTAGCCCGTGCTGTTAAGCTCCCGCATGGCGGCGTCCACGAAGGGGTAGCCTGTCCGGCCCTCGCACCAGGCGGCAAAGCGTGCCTCGTCGTTCTCCCATGGGAAGGCATCTCCCCAAGAGCGAAAACTGCGCTCCGGGGTTTCGGGAAAATGCCACAGAACGTGCTGAAAGAACTCCCGCCAGGCAAGCTCTGAGATGAACTGTTCCAAGGACGCCTGCTCGGCCTTCGTAAGTCCGCCCTCCTCGAGGAGTGCAGCCGTGTCTGCGTATAGCCGCCGAACCGAGATCGTCCCGAAGCGCAGATGCGGGCTCATGCGGCTTGTGCCCTCCGGAACGCCGGGGAAGTCGCGCTGCTCTTTGTAGCGGAAAAGCCCGGCGCTGCGGAAGCGCTCCCACTGCCGCTGAGCAGCCCTAGAGCCCGGCTCAATCGCCCATCGGGGAATCGTGACGGGCTTTCCGAGCCGTTCGGCCGTGGGAATAGGCTCTGAGGCGAGGCCCTCAACGCCTAGGAGGCGTTCCGGGGTGCCGTAGGGCTCTTGCTTGGGAAGCTTCTGCCAGGCCCGGAAGAAGGGGCTGTAGACTGTGAAAGGCTTGCCCTCGGCCGTGGCTACCTCCCAGGGCTCAACGAGCACGTGGTCCTTGAAGCTCCGGACCTCCACTCCGTGCGCTCGTGCTAAGCGCTCGACGGCCTC
>JBCNUX010000013.1:15443-44105 GCA_039630485.1 Chlorobiota bacterium
AACCAGACGATGATCGGTCGGCTCATGGCTTCTATAGCTCACGCAACACTTCACGGGCCACGTTGTAGCCGGCTGCCCCGAAAATGCCTCCGCCTGGATGCATAGAGGCGCTGCACAGGAACAGCCCCTTCCAGGGGGTCCGGTAGGCCGCAAGCTCCGGCAGGGGGCGGAAGCAGAACATCTGGTCAAAGCTCATCTCCACGTGCATGACGTTTCCGCGCGGCATCCGATGAAGCGCCTCGATATCGGCTGGCGACTGGATGTACCAATCGCGTAGAAGCGAGCTTGCCCCCGGCGCGAAGCGCTCGATGACGCCCAAAATCTTACGTGCCTCTGCCTCTCGGGCCGCCTCATCCCAGGCCATGCCGTCGGCGCGCCGGTACGGAAACCACTGGGACCAGGCGAAGAGCACGTGCTTGCCGGGCGGAGCCAAGCTGGGATCCACAGCCGAAAAAGTCATCACAAGCACAGGCGGCTCCCGAGAGGGGAGCCCGGCTAAGTAATCGGCGTAGGCGCGCAGCAAGTACTCTGGGCTGGGGCAGAGGAGCTGAATGCCCCGATGGAGCAGGCTTGTGCCATCTGGCCCGTTAAGGGCAGCGGTGTAGTTGGGAAGCCCGTCCATGGCGGCCCGGAAGACGAACCCGAAGCCGTTGCCGACGCGGATCTGCTCAACCCGACGCCGAAAAGCCGGAGGCAGTTCCTCGCTCAGGAGCTCCAGGAACGTCACCCAGACGTGCGCGTTCGAGATCACAACGCGGGCCGTGATGCGTTCTCCGCTCGTAAGCTCCACGCCCACAGCGCGGCCGTGCTCCACGAGGATGCGTCGGACTTCGGCGTTCGTGCGCACCTCCCCGCCATGGGCTTGAATGTAGCGGGCAAGGGCCTGCGTGAGCATTCCTGAGCCGCCCTGCGGGCGCTTAATGCCGTGCGTGTGCAAAAGTGCATGCCAGCCTAGAAAATCGCCCGATGCCGGCTCCGTCGGAGGCGGACCGCTTTGAGCGGCCCACCAGAGTAGGGCGGCTTTGACTTTCGGGTGTACGAAGCTCTCTTCAACCAACTGCCCGTAGGAGGTCATCAGCCGCCTGAGCGTCTCAAGCCGCTCCGGGCCCCGGAAGGCGCGCAGGCGGCTTCGGTGCCGCAGCTGGGCTTGGAGCATGCGCCCCAAGAGCCGGCCCGGTGTGGGAGTTTCCAAGAAAGCCTCAAAGACCGCCTCGTTGATCGGGCGCCAGAAGTTCACAAACTCCCAGTAGCGCTCGGCATCCTCAGGGCTGACGGAGGCGATGGATTGGCAGGTGCGCTCTAGGTCCCGGTAGAAGTAGAGCGCCGTTCCGTCTTCGAACGGAGCGCAGAGGAAGGGGTCCAGGTCCAGGTAGCGGAGCCCGTAGCGCTCCAGCTCCAGTTCCCGCACGATCGGGGTATGGTGGATGAGGATGTGCGCTGAGCCCCCCACGTCCATCCGGAAGCCCCCGAACATCTCCTCTGTGCAGACGGCGCCTCCCACGACGGGGCGGCGCTCCAGCACGAGCACCCGATGGCCAGCTTTAGCTAGGTATGCCGCAGCCACAAGCCCGTTGTGGCCGCTTCCGATGATTATGACTGTGACGTCCGGCATGTTGCTCAGCGCACCAGGATGTAGCCGATGCTGTCCAAGAGCAGCAGAAATGAGCCCTGAAGGAGGATGCCTGCGCCCGTGCCGCGCCAGCGCTCGTCCTTTCCGCGCGCAAGCAGGAAGGCTCCGACGCTGATGTAGAGGAGATCCAAGCCGGCGTTGATGAGCAGCCGTCGGGCGAAAGCCTCGCGCTCTCGGCGCCAGTTAATCGAGCTCGGATCTGCCCGACGCTTGCGGCCTTGATCCCAAAGCCCGTAAAGGGCGATGGCCCCGTCGATGGCGCCCCAGGCGACGTTCTGATAGCCCATAAAGCGCACGAAGGTCCCACCCGAAAGGGTCTGATAAAGCCCTACGCCGACGCTTCCTATCGCCCAAGTGCCCAGCACCTGGCCGATGCGCTCCTGATACAGAAGCAGCCGCTCCCGTTCCGCAAGGATCTGGACGGTATCGGCTTGCTGTGCTGCCGCTAACTTTGGCAGGAGGAGCGCAAGGAGCAGCGTCAGACTAAGAGAGCATGCGGCCTTTGTCCGAGTCATAGAGCATCACGAGTTCAGTAGGGTACGGTTCGAAGAAGCGTTGCGTCTTCAGGTATGGCTCATCGAAGCGCAGCCCCCAGGAGCGCAGCAGCGTTAGCGGCACGCTCAAGGGCAACTGCCGGTTGCGGAAGCGCCGCAGCACCTCCAGGAAGTACGCCCGTTCGGCTTTTTCGAGCCTTTCGGAGACATAGCCGAAGGCGTGTAGCAGTACGTTTTCGGCATGCGCTAAGCGCGGAAGCCGTCCGAGGGCATGTCGAAATTCGCGCTCATAGTGCTCAAACAGCGCCTTCGGCGGTAGTCGCTCGGAGTTGGCTACAAGGCGACCGAGTCGGATGAGCGCACTCTGGTTGTAGTAGAGGAGCAGGAGCTTGTACTGCGTGTGGAAGGCCACCAGATCGCGCATGCGGCCCCGAGCCCGGTACTGACGCCAGAGCGCGGAGGCGAAGATGCGTGTCAGAAAATGCTCCCGGATCCGCAGGTTCGTTAGCCTCCCTTCCTCTTCGATCGGGTAATCGGGGAAGCGCTCCAGCACGGCCTCTGCAAAGAGCCCAGTGCTCTTCTGGCTAGCTGGCACACCGCTGGAGGCAGGGTAGACCTTAACGTCCCGCAGCCCGCAAGAGGGGGAACGGCTTTTGAGGATGAAGCCATCTATGGGTCCCAGCTCCTCCAGGAAGCCTTCGGCGAAGGTGCGCATGGGCTCGGTCCAGTCTTGGCCGGTTTCGGGCTGCAGCATGCGAATTTCACCCTCGACCTGCACGAGCCGCACGGGCTTTCGCGGCACGCCCATGCCCACCTCCACTTCGGGGCAGACGGGCACAAATTCCACGTGCGGCATCAGCTCGCGGATGATCCGATCCGGGATGCGCTCGCCGTTGTAGCGCACGGTGTCGAACTCCAGGCATCGGCTCACCAAAACGCGGGGCCGGGGAAAAGGTTCAAGGTTGAGGAGCGAGCGGCATTCCATGGGGACAGCAGAATCGGGCTGTGTAGCAATCACCGTGGACACTATTCCATGCGGCCGAGCGTCTTCGCCCGGTGCAGAAACGAACAAACCGAAAAAGCCGTGCAAACCGAAACCTCCCAGTACCTCACCACGGCCGAGGTAGCTCGGCTCCTTGGGGTGACGGAGACAACAGTCAAGCGCTGGGCTGACGCTCGGCGCATACCTTATGTGCGGACACCGGGTGGGCATCGGCGGTTCCGACGTCAGGATGTGCTCGCATTCATTCAGGCCATCGGATACTCCGCCCAGGAGCAGCTTCTGCGGGAGTCGTCCGGGTCCGTGAGGGTAAGTTCTAGCGTCGTGGGGAGGCTGCAGGAGGAGCTCTATCGACGGCTGCTTGCAGGGGATACCAGTGCTGTGTGGAGGCAGCTCTATAGCTGCTACCTGGCCGGGATGGAGTTGGCAGCGCTCTACGATGAGGTTGTCGCTCCCACTCTGCAGCGGGTTGGGGAGCAGTGGTCGTGCGGTCAGTTGAGCGTGGCGCACGAGCACTTGGCCTCGAACACGCTCCTGGAGGCGCTGCAAGCCTTTCGGCACCTGACGCGTTCGGAGGGCCTCTATCATCGCCGGGCTGTGTGCGCCGCAGTGGAGCCAGAGGAGCATGTCTTCGGACTCCTCATGGCAGCGCATGTGCTGGAGGGCTCTGGCTACCGTGTCGACTTCCTCGGTGCTCGGACGCCAGTGGCTGATCTGGCGGAGTGGATAAGCATGTATCGCCCGCACGTGCTCTGCTTGGGGTTTGTCATGCCTCTGCCGGAGGAGCATGCTCGGGAACTGCTGAGAGTCCTGCGCCAGGAGGCCGTTCAGAGCGGTACACGGGTGTTCGCCGGTGGGCGGGCTGCCGATCCTGCTTGGGCTGCTGAGGGGCTCGTTGATGGGGTCTACTCTACGTTCCGTGGACTCAAGGCGGCTGTTGCCGCGGTGTAGATGGATCCGCGTACCCTCGCTGCGTCGTATGCCGTCTGCCGGAGGATTACACGGCGGTATGCTCGCACGTTCTACTTCGCTTCGCAAGTGTTGGGCCCACGGCTGCGGTCGGCTGCTTATGCGGTCTATGCCTTCTGCCGGGTCGCTGACGATTTGGTAGATCGCGCCAAGGCTGGTGCTGAGCCGCACTGGGTTCAGCAGGAGCTCGACGAGCTACGGCGAGTTGTTGCAGCCCTCAACACTGCGGAAGAGCTGCCGCTGGTGCGGTTCCCTTGGTATCCAGCGCTGCGCCAGACCGTACACGACTTCGGCATTCCGCCGAGCCTGCTGGCAGAACTCCTGAAAGGTGTTCGGATGGATCTGGAGAAGAGCCGGTATGCGACCTTCCAGGAGCTCGTCCAGTACTGCTATGGGGTGGCCTCCGTCGTTGGGCTGATGATGTGCCACATCTTCGGCTACCGAGACGAAGCTGCGTTGGGCTACGCCATTGATATGGGTATCGCGATGCAGCTAACGAACATCCTGCGTGACGTTGCCGAGGACTACCGGCTCGGGCGGGTCTACTTACCCCAGGAGGAGCTGAGGGCGTTTGGGTACACGGAGCAAGAGCTTGCCCACGGGATCATCAACGATGCCTTCCGAGCCTTGATGGCTTTCCAGATCGAGCGAGCGCGCCTCTACTATCGGCGGGCGTGGGAGGGGATTGCGCTCCTGAAGAGCCGGCAAGGGCGCATCTGCACCCGCATCATGGGCCGGCTCTATGCCGGAATTTTGGACGAGATTGAGCATGCTGGCTACGATGTCTTCCGCCAGCGCGCCGCCGTGAGGCTGCTGAAGAAGGTCGTCTTAGGAGCTCAAGCAGCTCTCAAGATGCCTGCGAAGGTCTGGGAGAAGAGCTCGTGGGAAACTCCGACGGCAGGAGCATGGGACTGAGCTCGATGTGCCTGGGGTCTACTAGGGACCGAAGATTCCATTTTGCTCTCTCTGTCTGCCACGGTAGACTGCTTGTCTCCATGATGGTGGAATGGCTCTTCGTTGCGGGGGGATTGGGGCAGGTCTCGGCAGAGCCGGTCCGCATTGAGGTCTCTTATCGCGCGGAGCGCAGGTGGACGGCCTCACCGGGGGCGGTCTTACGCGAGGTGGCCGACCCGATGCGGCTTCTCGAGCTCCTGCCTGGGCTGCGGCGCGTGCAACCGGTTGCGCTAGGGGTCTGGCTTTGGGAGACGGAGACGGCCGTGCCGTTGGCTGCGCCGCAACGCAACCGATTCCGAGTGCAGCTAATGACGCAGGGCGATTCGCTGGCGATCTGGCGCTCGGTCTCGGATGCCGACCCAGATTGGCTGGAGTGCCGCGCACGGCTGCGCACGCTCTCTGCGCAGGAGGTGAGTCTGGAGCTGGAGTTTCGGATGCGCCTTGTGCGCCCAAGCCTTATGAGCGTGCATTGGCTTGCTCCTATCGTAGGCGAGCGCTTTCTGCGCGAGCGCGTTCGGGAGCGGCTCATCGCTATGGTGGAGGGGTTCCTGGAGCGACTGCAGAGTCGGCTGTAGATGCCTCCGCTGCTGCACGGGCTTACGCTTCTGCCGCTCCTGCTGGCCCCCTTTGCAGCGTATGCGCTGACGACGGGCTGGATGCTGGACCGGATCCCCTGGTCTTCAAACCTGTTTTTGGCTCTCTGGGCTGGTTCGGTTGTGGCCAGAACCCTCTACTGGGTGCCCAAGGCCACGGTGGTGGTCTTGCTACTGTGGGGCTTGACGTGGGCCGTGGAGGTGCTGGGGCTAAGGACCGGCCTGCCGTTTGGCGCCTATCACTACACGGGCCTGCTCTGGCCGGAGCTCATGGGCGTTCCGCTGGTGATCCCCTTGGCCTGGGTTGCTCTGCTGCTATTGGCCGTGACCTGGGTTGAGGTCCGCTTGCCTCGAGCGGGACTGTTGGAGCGCATCCTGCGCGTAGGGCTTTTGCTCGTAGGCGTGGATGTGCTCTTAGAGCCCATGGCGGCCTACGCGCAGCGCTACTGGGTCTGGGAGTCGGGCTCGGTGCCGCTGCAGAACTACTTAAGCTGGGGGGTTCTGGGCGCGCTGCTTTCGGCGCTTCTGTGGCGCTCCATCGGCCCTTTGGGACTGCCCAAGTTGGAGCAGCCGTGGCTTTGGGGGCTAGCGGGGGTGCTTTTAGGGCTCTGCGCGTTGGTTGGCATTGCCGAGGGCTATTGGAGTGCCGTGCTTTTAGGGGCGGCTGTACTTTGGGGAGCGAGCTTGCCGTGGGGGCGGAGATGAAGGGTGAGTATCTGCTGCTGCTTGCCGCTGCTTTTCTACCGCCGTTTCTGCTGAGCTTGCATCGGAACGTGCGGCGTGCGATTTGGTCGCGTCCGTTGCGCCTGGTTTTGGCTCTGTTGGGGATGTGCGTGCCGTTTTGGGTCTGGGACGTCTGGGCGACTGCGCGCGGGCATTGGTCGTTTGATCCGCGCTACACGCTTGGGCCGCGGCTCCTGGGGCTGCCTCTGGAGGAGCTCCTCTTCTTCCCCTCGATCGGCTTCATCGGGCTCTTCCTGTGGGAGGTGGTTAAGTTCTACCGCAAGGAGCGCTGATGCCCGAGTATACGCTGCTGGCCGTTGGTTCTGCGCTTGCAGTGGTGGGGCTGGACCTATGGGTGCTGCGCACCCGTTTATGCCGGCGTCCTGCCTTCTGGATCACGCTCGGGCTCATGTACGTGGGCAAGCTCTTCGTCAACAGCTACCTTACGGCCCGGCCAATCGTGCACTACTACGCGCCCTACTACCTGGGTGTACGGCTGGGCACGATCCCGGTTGAGGACTTCTTCTATGGCTTTGCCATGCTGGGGCTTGTGCTCGTGCTCTGGGAGTGGTTGGGCAGAAGATGGTCTTCGTAAGCCCAGGCGCCCCAAGCATCCAGCCATTCGGCTACCTGCAGGGCGGCCCGCTCTTTGGATTTGGCCTCCAGCATCAGGTCTGCCGGGGCGGGCAGGCGCTCCAGGAGCCAGGCCAAATCCTCGGCCAAGATGCCCTCAGCATGCGCCCCGAGGGGCCCATCAGGACGCTGAGAGGAAAGGTGTACCTCGGGCACCCGTCCCTCCCAGAGCGCATAAACACGCGCCATGAGCTCCGAAAGCGGCTCGGCGGGATTTAGGCGGTGATGGTGGGCATCCCAGATTGGAAGTGTGCCCGTCTCTTCGCAGAGGCTTACGACGTCGGCGATTGTGTAGAGCCGCTCGTCGTTCTCCAGGGCCAAGCGCCGTCGCTCGGTCTCGGGCAGCTCAAGCAGCCGCTGGCTCAATCGGTGCAGGCTTTCAGACTTGTCCCCGTAGACACCGCCGATGTGCAGTACGACTACGTGTTCCCGCTCCTGGGCTCCGAGCAGCTCCAGCACGCGGATGGAGTACCGCACTTCCCGAAGCGATCGGGCGAAGATCTGCTCATCCGGGCCGTTCAGCACGGTGTACTGGCCGGGGTGCACGGAGAAGCGAAACCCCAGGGGCAGAAAGCGCGCTCCGATCGCCCGAAGTCGTTCTCCTATCCACGGGGTCCAGTCCCAGACGAAGCGTTCATGCGAGGCGAAGGGGACCAGTTGGGAGCCGATCCGAAAGCAGCGCAGCCGCTCGTAGGGGAGCATCCAGAGCAGGATGGCTTCCAGATCATCCACATTGCGCTCTGCATACGTTCGGGCGCGCTCTTCGGTCAGGTTTTTGAGCCGAAAGGTGTGGTTGGTCGTGCGCGGAGGCTCTACGGTCATGCAGGCAAAGCCGAGGTAGCGGACCATGGTTGGAGGTCAGAGTGGGATGACGTCGTCAGCTGGTGGGTTCAGCAGAAGCTCCAGCAACCGCTGGGCAACGGCCGAGGGCTCAAGCGCATTGCGGGGCGGGTTTCCGATGGGGGTCCAGAGCCGAGTGCGCACAGCAGGAAGGCGCACCAAAAGAAGGCGTACGCCTTCCGCGCGCAGCTCCTGGCGCGCTATCTCCAGGAGCGTCTCCAGCGCGGCCTTGCTTGTGGCATAGGCGCCGAAGCCGGGTACGCGCACGTAGTCCGGGTAGACACCCAGGAAGAGCGCCCGCGCGCCGGAGTTCCAGCGGGCATACTGCAGCACATGCCGCGCCCCGTCGAAGTTGGCATCCCAGACGGCGCGCCAGGCGGGCTCTTCGGTCTGCCGCAAAGGCTGGCGCACCACAGCTCCGGCCGCGTACAGGAGCCCATCCAGGGGGCCAGCGGATTCCATCATGGCCCGGACGGCCTCTTTGGAGCCCAGATCCGCTGCAGCGGGTCTGGCGCGAAGCTCCCAAGCGAGCGGCTGCAGAGCCTCTATCGAGCGGCCGTGGATCCAAAGCTCTGTCGCATGTTCCGAAAACAGGCGCGCACTCGCCTCGCCGATACCGCCTGTGGCTCCGATGATGAGGATGCGCATGGGCTCACCTCGACTGCTTCTCCACAAGTTGCGCTACGGAGCACGTAAACGATGCAAGCGGCTAGGAAATTCCCGCGCGTCATTGTCATCGGAGGCGGATTCGGGGGCTTGAGCGCAGCCCTCTACCTTGCCCGCTCCGGGGCTGAGGTGGTGCTCTTAGAGCAGCAGGAGCGACCTGGCGGCAAGGCGAGCGAGCGCCGGCTTGGTCCGTACCGGTTCGATACGGGTCCGTCGGTGCTCACGCTTCCAGGGGTACTCGAAGGGGTGCTTGCCGCAGCCGGACGGCGCCTGGAGACGGCCCTGGAGCTTGTGCCGCTTGAGCCCATCTGCCGCTACTCCTTTTCCGATGGCTCGGTGCTCGAGGTGAGCGCCGATCCGGATCGGATGCGCGCGCGGCTGCTTGAGTGGGCTCCAAAAGAGGCAACTCGTTGGGGACGCTTCCTGGCCTACAGCCGCAGGCTCTACCAGCGGGCTGCCCCCGTCTTCCTCTTCTTTCCAGTGCATGAGCTGGGCTTGCTTGTGCGCTCACGGCTCTTCTGGCGCTCCCTTCCTGGGCTATTCGGGCTTGATGCCTTCCGGAGTATGCACGCGCGCGCCAAGCGGTTCTTCGGGGACTGGCGGCTTGTGCAGCTTGCGGACCGGTTTGCCACGTACAACGGCTCCGATCCCTTCCGGGCGCCTGCTATGCTGCACGTGATCTTCTGGGTGGAGCATGGCCTAGGAGCCTACTACGTGCGCGGGGGCATCTATCGGCTTGTGGAGGTGCTTGCCGATGCGGCCTCGGCTTTAGGGGTGCAGCTGCGGCTTGGGGAGCCGGTGCGGCGTATCCGGCATGAAGCCGGTTGCATCACGGGCGTGGAGACGGACTCCGGCTTCTGGGCTGCCGACGCCGTAGTCTGCAACGTGGACGTGTCCACGACCTATAGGAGCCTGCTCGGGGGCGAGTACGCGCGTTACGCGCCCCGCGGGGAACCCTCGCTTTCGGGGGTTGTGTTCCTGTGGGGCGTGCGCGGCCGAACCGAACTTGCGCACCACAACGTGCTCTTTAGCGCCGACTACGAGCGAGAGTTTTGTGAGCTCTTCCGCGAGGGCCGTCCTCCGGAGGATCCGACCGTCTACGTGGCCATCACGGCCCGCAGCGACCCGGAGCACGCCCCGCCGGATGGGGAGAACTGGTTTGTCTTGCTCAACATGCCCGCGCGACCCGAACTGTGGGAAAGCGAGCGCTCCGTAGATCGCATCCGCAGCCTCCTCTTGAGCCGGCTCGAAGAGCGCGTTCGGGGCTTCAGCGCGGATCGCATTGAGGCCGAGGCCGTGCTGACGCCTGCAGACCTGGAACGGCTGACCGGCGCCTATCGGGGTAGCATCTATGGGCTTGCCTCCAACAGCCCTTGGGCGGCGTTTCGGCGCCCTGCCAATAGGTCCCGGCACCTTCGCGGGCTCTACTTTGCCGGAGGTTCCGCGCATCCCGGCGGCGGCATCCCGCTTGCCCTTCTTTCCGGGCGGCATGCTGCCTGGCTTGCAGCTCGGGACTTGGGGCTTTCTTGGCGTGTACCCGAAACCGGAGTGTGAGCATTATGGCGCTTCGCGCAGTGGTTATCGGGGCGGGCTTCGGAGGTCTTACCATCGGCGTTAGACTTCAGGCCCGGGGCTTTCGCGTGACGATTCTGGACAAACAGCCTCAGCCCGGCGGACACGCCGGACAGCTGCGCAAGGACGGCTATACCTTCGATATGGGCCCCTCACTTATCACGGCCCCGGAGCTTCTGGATGAGCTCTTCGCCCTGGCCGAAAGGCGACGAGAAGAGGCGCTGCCGCTTGTGGCCCTGGACCCCTACTACCGGATCCTGTTCCACGACGGGACGCACATAGACTACACGGGCGATACGGAACGGATGCGCGAGCAGATCGCCCGGCTCTGTCCGGAGGATGCGCGTCAGTATGAACGTTTTCTAGAGCGCTCCCGCCAATTCTACGAGGCGGTCATCACCGAGGGGCTAGGTGCACGCCCTTTCGGATGGGCTGAGCTATTGCGCTTTCTGCCGCGCGCTCTGCGGCTTGGGGCGCTTCGGTCCGCTTACGGACTTGCGGCCCGGTATTTTCGGGATGAGCGCGTGCGCTTCGTATTCTCCTTCCATCCCCTTTTTATCGGCGGCAATCCCTTCCGGGCCCCGGCGGTCTACCAGATGATCCCGTACCTGGAAAAGCAGGGTGGCGTTTGGTACGCACCAGGCGGCATGCATGCGGTCGTGCAGGCGCTGGCTTGGCTATTCACCTCCCTCGGCGGGGAGCTTCGGCTTGGCGTTGAAGTGGAAGAGATTCTTGTGCGCAATGGGCGTGCTGCTGGAGTGCGTGCTGAGGGTGAAGCCCTGGAGGCCGATGTCGTCATCTCGAATGCCGATTTCCTGCACACCTATGGCAAGCTCATCCGCCCAGAGTACCGGCGCCGGTGGCATGACGGCCGCCTGCGGCGGCTGCGCTACTCGATGAGCGCCTTCCTGCTCTACCTGGGGCTGCGGCGGCAGTATCCGGAACGGCTGCTGCACCATACGATCGCGCTTTCAGCGCGCTACCGGGGCCTAGTGGAGGATATCTTCGTGCGCAAGGTGCTGCCCGAAGACGTCTCGCTCTATCTGCATACGCCCACGCGCACAGATCCGAGCATGGCGCCCGAGGGCGGTGAAAGCCTGTATGTGTTAGCGCCCGTGGCCAACCTACAGAGCGGCATCGATTGGGAGCGCGAAGCCCCGCGTTATGCGGAGCGCATCCTGGCGTTTCTGGAGGAGCGCGTGGGCTTGAGCGGCCTACGGGATGCCATCGTCGTACAGGAGCTCTTTACGCCGCTAGATTTCCTGCGGCGGCGCAACTGCACCTACGGGGCGGCCTGGGGTGTGGAGCCCGTGCTTTGGCAGACGGCGGTCTTTCGGCCCCGCAACCGCAGCGAGGACGTTGCACGGCTTTACCTTGTGGGCGCGAGCACGCATCCGGGCGCCGGCGTTCCGGGGGTACTCCTGGGTGCGAAGGCTACAGAGCGTGCCATCTTCCAGGACCTGGGGCTTCCTGTTCCACGAGACCCGGTGCCGGTAGAGGCATGATCGAGGCCCGTCCGCGCAGAGCGGCGCACTGGCTCTTTCGGCCGTATGTGCTCTGGCTCATGCGACGGCACCTACGCCGAATCGCCCTGCGGGAACCCGTTCCGGAGATGCCTCGGGAACTGCCGTGGCTCTGGATTGCGAACCACAACACGTGGTGGGATGGCTTCCTGGTCTACCTGCTCAACGTGCGGCTCTTCGGCCGGCCGCTTTACTTGCTGATGCTCGAAGAGCAGCTCAGGCGCTTCTGGTTCTTCCGCTACCTTGGCGCCTATGGAGTCCGTCCGGGCGACCCCGTGGAGGCGCGTCGGCTACTGCGGTATACGGCTGAGCTGCTGCAAATGGAGCCGCCGTCGGTGGTGGTCTGGTTCCCTCAAGGGGAGCTGCTACCGTACGGCAGTCCGATTCAGTTCGCCCGGGGCCTGGAGCTCCTGTTGCGGCACGCAGAAGCGCCCCTGTGGGTGCAGACCGTGGGCGTGTATCCGCTGCTGTGGGAGCATGTGAGGCCGGAGCTCTACGTGGGCTTTGGCTGCGGCTGGCGCTTAGGGCCTGGCCTTGCGGGACCGACCCTGGAGGAGCTTTCTGCGGCGTTGGAGGAGGAGCTACAAAAGCTAGGGGTTGCTGTTCGTCAGCGCAGCCCGTTTCGGGTGCTGCTGGAAGGGGTGCGTTCGCCACACGAGGCGCGTTAGGAGGAGACGAGCGTGAAGTAGTCGCCGCTGCCTTCAACGTGGATCTGCAGGACTCCGGCTCGGGTGAGCCGCACCAGAATCTGTCCGGCACGGCGGCGTGAGATGTTAACCAGCCGGGCAAACTCTGCTACCGTGATCTTCCCGTGTTGCTCCAGGAACTCGAAGAGCGCCCGCTCCCGCCGACCGATACTGATAGTCACTGGCGGGGCATCGGGACGTTGAGCGGCTAAAAGGCGCACCATCTCGCGGGTGGCCAGCACGGACTGGTCCTGATGGCGAATGAACACCGGCCCGCGGCGCTGCCCTGGGAGGACTACTCGGTGAGGACGCTGAGGGCTGGCAGGGACATGGACGACAACGACGTCCTTGCCATCCACGGACACAACCCACACCTCGGCGTTCAGCGGCGGCTCGATGTAGAAGGAACAGGCCAGGCTGATGAGCTCAATCTCCTGCTTTTCGCTTTCTACTCCGACGATGCTCCGGTCGTCATCCACGCCAAAGAGCAGGTAGCCGCCCTGAGTGTTGGCGAAAGCACACAGCTCCTTAGCGATCTTTTCTGGGGACGTGAAGCGCCGCTTGAATTCCACCGTCTGCGATTCACCACCAGCGATGAGCTCCTGCAATTGGTGCCGTGTCATCGCTCCCTCCCCGACGTACTGTGGGACGGGCTTGTCTGGGGTTAGCTTTCGCGGTATCGCTGGAGCGGTAGAGGGACCCACCACGTGTTTGCCCAGTAACCAGGCCGTACGGCGAAGAAGCGCACGTTCTGGAGGCGGCGGTGGTAAGCTGCCGGATAGTCGGGTGACCACAGGAAGGTGTAGGGCTGCTCTTCGTGGATAATCCGCTGGAACTCCCGCATGTACTCCAGCCGCTTCTTCGGGTCGAACTCCCGGCGGTTCTTCTCCAGCAGCTCGTCAACCCGCGAATGGATGAAGCCTACGTAGTTGGAGCCTCGGTTGAAGGCCTGCGAGGAGTGCCATATCTGGTACGGGTCGCTCGGGATGGGATCGGCGACCCAGCCTAAGATGGTGGCATCGAATTGGTGCGAGCGCACCTGCTGCAGGAAGGTTGCCCACTCCAGCTTCTGGACTCGGGCGCGGATGCCAACCTTCCGTAGCTCGTCGGACAAGAGCACGGCGATGTTCTCCCGAATCTCGTTGCCGGCGTTGATGAGGAAGGTAAACTCGAAGGGGATGCGTTTGCCGTCCACGACCTTGTCCAGGATGCCGTCGCCGTCGGTATCGCGCCATCCAGCTTCGGCCAAGAGCTGGCGGGCACGTTCGGGATTGTACTCGTAGGGCTTCAGGGTGGTGTCGTACTCAGGGCGCCCTGGGTAGATTGGGCTGTTCACGGGGCGGGCATACCCAAGCATGATAGTGCGGATGAGTACTTCGCGGTTGACTAAATGCGAGAGGGCCTGCCGAACTCGCTTGTCAGAGAAGAAGGGGCGGCGGAGGTTCCAGCCGATGTACGTGTAGCTGGTCTGCCCGTAGGTAACCTTTCGCAGGTAGGGTGTTGCAGTCGTGTCGAGCATCTCCTCGAAGAGCTTCGGTGGGATGTAGCCCATGAAGTCGATGTCACCGTTCTTCAAGGCGCTGAGGGCACTGGTGCGCTCGCTGATGACGCGGTAGACCAACTGGGCCGGATATCGGCGGGCCCAAGGGTTGCGGTCTCCATTCCAGTACCGCTCGTTGCGTCGGAGACGGATGTACTCCGTTGTCCTCCACTCTTGGAGCACGTACGGGCCGCTGCCGATGATGTACTGCGGGCTGCGGGAGCGCTCCGGAGCACGGAACCAAGTGGCAAACTCCTGTAGAGCAGGGTTCCGAGCCGCAGCAGCCGTGTCGTTTGTCTCGGCGATCGTGTAGCGGTCCGTTAGCCCCTGGGGATCGAAGACGTGCTTGGGCAAGATGGGCAATGCACCCAGGAAGTACTCGGCCAGGAAGTACGGCTCTTGCATGCGGATGATGACCGTGAAGGAGTCAGGGGTGACAACGTCGGCGACGTTGTCGTAGTAGTTCTGGAGAGCCGCAGCCTCTACGACGTAGGGGTTCTTGACCGCTTTGAACGTGAAGAGGACGTCGGCGCTAGTGAGCGGACGCCCGTCGGAGAAGCGCACGTTTCGGCGCAGCCGGAAGCGGTACGTAAGGTGGTCAGGGCTGACGGCTGGGAGACTGTCGGCGATGTTCGGCTCTAGCTCCAGTGTCTGTGGGTTCTGGAAGAGCAGCGACTCGAAGATGTGGATGTAGATTTCATGGCTGGTAGCGTCATTCGCGGTTAGCGGATTGAGGCTCTCGGGGTCTGCGAGGATGTGGATGACGACCCAATCACCAGGGGTAGGGGTGGTGGTGTCAACGCCTTCCAACGAGAACGTCCCAGCCTGCCGTCCACACCCGATGAGCACTGCTGAGCAGAGCAGGGATAAGAGCAGGGATAGCAGAACGCCCATCATTCCGATCCTCTGTTGAGGTTGAAGACGAACGGTGCAGCGATTTTGACCGTGTAGACCGCCACAAGCGAGAGTGTCCTTCGGCATCGGGGAGGTTAGGGCACACAAACATGCGCACGCACGTTCCGTGCTGCTTGTAAGCTTTGCTATCGCAGAGATCGCACTGGCCAGCAACTCCTCGCGTAGGAGCTACCTGGCTTCCCGTCGGGTCTTCAGTTTGCGCAGTTGCCGCACCAGCACATCAACGGCCTGGTTGAGGGCAGCAATGTAGGAGTCGCCTTTCTCCTTGACGACGATGTCATGCCCGTCGGCGTTGAGATGAACTTCAACGTGCTTGAAGCCTCGCTCCTCTTCCAGCACGACGTGGGCTCGTAGGAGCCCAGGGTGGAAACGGGTCAGCTTCTGTAGCTCGCGTTCGACGGTCTCGTGGAGTTCCTCCGGTGCTTTGAAGTGGCGTGCTGTGAGTGTGACGTGGAGCATCGTCGCTGTTTGCAGTTGAGCCTACAACGCAGCTTTCGCCTACAAAGTTAGCGGAACGCGTGCAGAGTGCGCGTGGCCCTGGTTGGGTACTCACTCAGCGGAGGACGAAGGGGATTTGGAAGGCTATGGAGGCACAGAGGGTGAGCATACTCCCGCTCAGAGGGAGTGGCCGACCGGTCTCAAGAGTAGAGCCAGGAAATTGGGCTGCAACTGGCTCCAGGAGTGCGTCTCGGAGAGGCAGGAAGCAGTAAGCTGCCTCCACTCGTATACCCTCCAGCAGCGAGCCTCGAGCTGCAGCATCGAAGCTGAGAGCTGTCCCGGCCAGCACCCGTACGCTTGGGCGGAGGAGGCGCTGGTTGCGGTAGAGTCCTCCGTGGCGTGCATCGCCAGGGATCGAGGTCGTGATGCGCTCTTGCCAGAGGAAGTGCCAGACAACAATCCCAGCGGCTGCATGCAGGTAAGTCCGGAATTGGCTCCTGAGAGGCTGCCACTCCAGTCCTGCCCATACCGGAAGGCCGTGCAACCGCAGGAGTGCGCGGACCACACGCTCGCCCCGACGGTGCTCCTCTTCCAGCCACTGCCGGTAGGTGTGGTCGGCCAAGAGCTGAATGGAGCCAGCAGTGAGCCGAAGGCGCCAGAGGGAGTCTATGGGGATGCGGAAGCTAAGGCTGAACAGCTCACTTGGGGGGAAAGCAACGGGGAAGCCTTCTGCTTGGGTCAAGGCGCGGTACTGCTGTAGGGCTTCATGTCCGTCCCAGGCTATGGCAACGCCAACATCGGCGCTGAGCTCTATCCATACGGTGTCGGCCCTGGTGGTGTTGTTTCTGAGGTGTGTGGGATGTGCCCAAAGGAAGGCGGCAGCAGTCCATCCCGCAAGGAGGCCTGCCGTGAATGCCCTCATCGACGCCTTAGAGGATGCGCTTCCCCATGAGTGAGGCCACCATTTCTGCAGCTACGGTGGCACTCATGTTGCGGTCATCTAGAATGGGGTTCACCTCCACGACGTCCAGTGACTGTGCCCCGCCGTGTTCTGCAATCGTCTCCATCAGCAGGTGGGCTTCGCGGTAGCTAAGCCCACCAGGGACAGGGGTTCCAACACCGCGGGCAACCGAAGGGTCGAGGACGTCAACATCGAAGCTGACGTGGAGGTGGTCTATCCGGTTACGCAGGTACTGCAGCGCTTCTACGACGACTGCGTAGATACCCCGGCGATCTATGTCCTGCATCGTGTAGATGCGTAGGCCAAGCTCTTGGATGAGCTGGCGCTCTCCGGGGTCCAAGGAGCGGACACCGAGCAGCACGACATCCGCGGGCTCTACCATTGGTGGGGGCTCCAGCAGGTGGGTCAGCTCTGGAGCTCCGCGGCCGAGGGCAATCGCCAATGGCATGCCGTGGATATTGCCCGATGGGGTTGTCTCCGGAGTGTTGAGGTCACCGTGGGCATCAATCCAGAGGACCCCGAGCCGCTTGCCCTGTTGGCGGCACCACCGGGCAACGCCTGCGATAGAACCGATGCTCATGGAGTGGTCTCCGCCGAGGAGGAGAGGGAAGCCCCCTTCGGCTAGGACAGTAGTAACACGCTCAGCAAGCTCTCGGCAGGCCCGCTGGATTTCGGGAAGGTACTTCAGCCGGGGGTCGTACACCTCCTGGACTTCCCGGGTTCGGATGGAAACGTCGCCATGGTCTAAGACTTGGTAGCCCAGTCCTCGGAGTGACTCCTCAATGCCGGCGATGCGGAGGGCTGAGGGCCCCATGTCAACTCCTCGCCGGCCAGCACCCAAGTCCATCGGGAAGCCAACGAGGACCACAGTCTGCATGGCTCAGCAGAGAAGCTCCAATAGCTGTGCAAGCACAGACCGCAGCTCCTTGCGGTGGACGACGCGGTCCACGAAGCCGTGCTCCAGCAAGAACTCAGCTGTCTGGAACCCTTCGGGCAGTTTCCGTTTCGTGGCTTGCTCTATGACCCGGGGCCCGGCGAAGCCGATGAGGGCACCGGGCTCTGCTAGGATGATGTCCCCGAGCATTGCAAAGGAAGCGGTAACGCCCCCAGTTGTCGGGTCGGTCAGCACGGCGATGTAGGGCAGTTGAGCCTCCGCAAGCTGTGTCAGAGCAGCCGCTGTCTTTGCCATCTGCATCAGAGAGAGAGCCCCTTCTTGCATGCGCGCTCCGCCAGAGGCACAGATGACCACCATCGGCAGGTGCTGTTCTGTAGCGTCATGGACGGCTCGGCGGAACTTCTCCCCAACCACCGAGCCCATACTGCCTCCGATGAAAGAGAAGTTCATGCACCCGAAGACGAGCGGGCGCCCAGCAAGTCGAGCGAACCCTGTCGTGATGGCCTCGTTGAGACCAGTCGTGCGGTAGGCGTCCTCCAGACGCTTGGCATACGGCTTAGTGTCCACGAACCGCAGGGGGTCAACGGAACGTAGCTCCGTGTGGGTCTCCTGGAAGCTTCCATCGTCTAAGAGAAAGGCGATGTACTGGCGGCTGCCGATGCGGAAGTGGTAGCTACACGACGGACACGTGTAGAGGTGCTCCTCGAGCTGCTTCTTGTAGAGGATGGCGTTGCAGCGTGGGCATTTCGCCCATAGGCCTTCGGGCAACTCGCGCTGTTGGGTCTCCTCAATGTTCGGCTTCTTCCGGAGGAACCATGCCATAGGGCAGAGCAGCAGAGTGGTACAGCTTTACTCCCAATTTACAGCAGCCTACCCTCACGCCCTCCACGCCAGCCTCGGAGGAAAGCCTCTGCGGGCACTGCCCGGCGCCCTTCGCGCTGAAGTTCCAAGACCTCTACAGAGCCTTCAGCACAAGCGATGAGGAAGCGGTCTTCGGTCATCCGGAAGGTTCCAGGGGGACCGAAGGAGTCTGCTACTGTTCGGGCTCGGAGCATTCGAATGCGTTGCCCTTCCAAGAGAGCCCATGCGCCAGGTTCTGGAGAGAGCCCATGGATCCAGCGCCGGACCTCTTCCGCTGGGCGGTCCCAGCGGAGATGGCAATCCTCTGGGCGTAACTTGGGCGCAGTAGTTGCCTGGAGATGATCTTGGGGGCGTGGGTGGAGGGTTCCAGCCAGTAGCCCCCGCAGCGTTTCCACGGCGAGTTCGGCAGCTAGGGGCATCAGCTGGTCGTGGAGCTCGCCGTATGTTGTGCCATCAGAGATCGGGTGTTCCCGCCGGAGGAGAATGGGGCCAGTATCTACGCTGGGTTCCAGCAAGAAGCTCGTCACACCGGTGACTGTCTCGCCACGGATGATAGCCCAGTGGATTGGGGCTGCGCCGCGCAGCTTCGGTAGGAGGCTTGGGTGGACGCAGAAAGCGGCGCGACGCGCACAGCCGTAGACCTCTGGTGGTACGATCCGGAAAGCGATGACGACTATAAAGTCAGGCTCAACGGCGCGGAACTGCTGGACGAACTCGGGGTCCCGTAGGGATGCGGGCTCCCAGACGGGTATGCCTAACCGAAGCGCAGCTTCTTTAACCGGAGAAGGGCGGAGGCGTAGTCCTCGTCCTTGCGGTTTCTCCGGTGCTGTGATGACAAGCTCAACTCCAAACTCCCGGTGGAGCGCCTCCAGACTTGGGACGGCAAAGTGCGGGGTGCCCATGAACACGATACGCATCGAGCTCTACCCTCTCCACTGCGTCCAGAGGAAATACGCTGCGAAGGCGATGGTAGCAAGACCGTAGAGGAGCCGCAGCTGGCGAGAGGGCAGGTGGACAGCTAAGCTCCCGCCGAGGTACGATAGGGGAATGCTACCTGCCAGAAAGGGGAGTAAGACGTCTGCTCGGATGTGCCCTAACCATGAGTGGACGAGTGCTCCCGGCAGAGCCAGTCCGGCGACACACACCAGAGAGGTTGCTAGCGCCTGCTTCAACGGGAAGCCAAGGAGTAGTGTCAGCGCTGGCACGAGGATAATCCCACCCCCGATAGCCAGTAGTCCTCCCAGGAACCCAGTGATGGCACCAATCCCGACGAGGAGGGCCCAAGACGGGCTGGCAACAAGGGCCTCCGTAGCCTCTGGGAGTGGGTGTGTACCCCGGGATTCCCAGAGGAAGCGCAATCCTACCAGGCAGAGCAGCAGTCCTGTCAAGAGCATAAGGCTCTGCCCTCCGACGATGCGGGTGGTTAGGGCTCCGACGACAGTTGTTGGCAACCCACCAAGAAGAATCCAAGCTGCAGTCTCCCATCGAACAAAGCCATGGCGCCAGTAGGCTACGGCACCGGCGAGTGCTGTTGGGATGACTCCGGGAAGCGGGGTTGCTAAGGCCACCAGTGGCTCTACCCCCGAGAGGCGTAGCAATGGCGTAGCGATGATGGCACCTCCAATTCCAAAGAGCCCCGAGGCCAGCCCTGCAATTCCCCCAATGAGCAGCGATTGCATCGCTTCATTCCACAACGATGTTGACGAGTCGGTTCGGGACTACAATCGTCTGGAGGACCTTCCGGCCAGCGATGAACCGCTGCACGTTGGGATGGTCCATGGCGTAGCGCCGCAGTTCCTGCTCATCCGTGCCGAACGGGAGCTGGACCTTCGCCCGCACCTTGCCGTTGACTTGGAAGACGATCTCGACCTGGCGTGGGGTGGCCTTCTGCGGGTCGTAGTCGGGGAAGCGCTGGGTGATGATGGAATCCGTGTGCCCGAGTCGGTGCCAGAGCTCTTCGGCGATGTGGGGAGCAAATGGGGCAAGGCAGAGGAGGAAGGGTTCCAGCAACGCTCGGGGCCGTCGGGGCATGTGGGAGACTTCCCCGACGAAGACCATCATCTGGGCTATCGCCGTGTTGAAGCGCAGTGCCTCGATGTCCTCGCAGACCTTCTTGATGGTGCTGTGGAGGAGGAACTCTTGCTCCTCCGTCAGTGGATCGTCGCAGATGGCGGGGCTCAGCGAGCCATCCTCTTCGACGAAGAGGCGCCAGACACGGTTCAGGAAGCGGGCAATCCCCTCAATGCCTCTGGTTGACCAGGGTTTGGAGGCCTCCAGCGGTCCCAGGAACATCTCAAACAGCCGGAGGGCGTCGGCCCCGTACTGAGCGACAACGTCGTCGGGGTTGATGACATTCCCGAGCGATTTGGACATCTTCCGGCCGTCCTCGCCGAGGATGAGCCCTTGGTGGAAGAGCCGGTGGAAGGGCTCTGGAGTGGAGACGTAGCTGTAGTCGTAGAGTACCTTGTGCCAGAAGCGGGCGTAGAGGAGGTGGAGGACGGCGTGTTCGGCTCCGCCGATGTAGAGGTCCACGCCGTGGGGCTGCATCCAGTAGCGCTCTTTGGCTGGGTCGCAGAACCAGGAGTCGTTGTGGGGATCCAGGTAGCGGAGATAGTACCAGCAGGAACCTGCCCATTGCGGCATCGTGTTGGTTTCGCGCCGGGCAGGCCGGCCTGTCTTGGGATCGCGGATGTGGAACCAGTCTGTGAGCGCTGCCAGTGGGGATTCGGGTTTGCCCGTAGGCATAAAGGAGACTCGCTCGGGTAGGAGGAGCGGGAGTTCATCCAAGTCTAAGGCGCGACGGGTTCCGTCCTCGTAGTAGAGGATTGGGATCGGCTCGCCCCAGTATCGCTGGCGGGAGAAGAGCCAATCGCGGAGCTTGTACGTGACGGCGCGGCGTCCGTGTCCAGAGGCTTCCAGCCATTGGATGATCCGCTCTTTGGCTACTGGTGTTGGTAGTCCATCCAGAGAGATGCCTTCGGCGGAGGAGTTCACGGCGACCCCGTCATCAGTGAAGGCGGCCTCCATAATGTCCCAGTGGCTCCCATCGGCTGGTCTGACGACCTGTCGGATGGGGAGTCCGAAGGTGCGGGCAAAGGCGTGGTCGCGCTCGTCGTGCCCTGGTACGGCCATGATGGCGCCACTGCCGTAGTGAGGCAGGACGTAGTCGGCAATCCAGATCGGTAGCTGTGCCCCTGTGGCTGGGTGAAGGGCATAGGCACCGGTGAAGACGCCTGTCTTAGGACGCTCTTGGAGGCGCTCCGACTCTAACTGGCGTGCTACCTGCTGTTGGTATTCGACGACGAATGGGCGTTGTTCGGGGGTGGCAAGGCTTTCCACGAGCGGATGCTCGGGGGCGAGGACCAGGAACGTGGCGCCAAAGAGCGTATCTGGGCGCGTGGTGAAGACGCGGATTCGGAGCTCTGGATGCCCGACGACGGGGAAGGAGATCTCGGCTCCGAAGCTCTTGCCAATCCAGTTCCGCTGCATCTCGATAGTAGACTCCGGCCATTCCAGGAGCTCCAGGTCTTGGAGGAGTCGGTCAGCGTAAGCCGTGATTCGCAGCATCCATTGCTGTAGGGAGCGGCGCTCGACCGTATACCCCTTCTCGCGCCATTCATCCACCTCCTCGTTTGCCAGGACGGTGCCGAGCTCCGGACACCAGTTGACAGGCATCGTTGCCAGGTAGGCCAGCCGGAATTGGTCTTGGTAGACCTGGATCTCTACTGGGTCACGGAGTCCTTCAGGGAGTGGGAGTTCGCTGATTGGACGGGCACGCTGCTGCTCGGGGTCGTACCAGGAGTTGTAGATGAGCGTGAACATCCACTGCGTCCACTTGTAGTACCGCGGGTCGGTGGTGATGATCTCGCGCGACCAGTCGTAGCTGAAGCCCAGCATCTTCAGTTGGCGGCGGAAGTTGGCTACGTTCTGCTCGGTGGCTACCTGCGGTGGGATTCCTGTCTGCATGGAGTACCGCTCGGTCGGGAGCCCGAAGGCATCGAATCCAATCGGGTGGAGGACATTGTAGCCGCACATGCGCTTGTAGCGGGCCACAATGTCGGTTGCTGTGTAGCCCTCGGGGTGCCCAATGTGAAGCCCAGCGGCACTGGGGTAGGGGAACATGTCCAGCACGTAGAACTTCGGCATCTCGGGGCGCTCCTCGACACGGTAGAGGCCCTGTTCTTCCCACCACCGCTGCCACTTCGGCTCAATCTCCGCGAATGGGTAGCCCATGGAACTGCGAAACACAGCACTGCAACACACCCAGCAAAGGGGCAAACTTACACAAAGCTCTTCCAGCTACCCCGGCACGGAGGGAATTCTGCTGGGACAGACTGTGGTACCGCGATCGCTCTTCCTTTGGTCCTGCCTCAACCGCTTAGGACTCGTAGAGCGGATGCTGGAGAGCAGGCATAGGTTCTGTTGGGCTTGGGGTGAGCTCAAGGAGGGTAGCCTGCGGGAGCATAGCTCGGTGGGTGGGCCAGCAGGGGGCAAGGGTTGTCGGTATCTTTGCGGCTCATGGACAAGAGTAGTTCGGCATGGGTTTCTGGGAAGCCGTCGTAATCGGGATTGTGCAAGGGGTGACGGAGTTTCTGCCGATCAGCAGTACGGCGCACGTCACGCTGGCGGGGATGCTCTTTGGAACGGAGCCGCAGGCGGCGGCACAGCAGTGGACGGCATTCTTAGCAACGATCCAGCTCGGGAGCCTGGCGGCGGTTGCGTGGTACTTCCGGGCGGATATGCTGACGGTCGCAAAGGCACTGGGGACGGGCTCAGAGCATGGATACGGCCGGCACTTGTTGGCGTGCATAGCCATCGGCAGTGTCCCGATCGGCGTGCTTGGCCTTGGCTTGAAGCCGCTCATAGAGAGTCCACTGACGAAAGAGCCGTTGCTCATTGCCGGGGCATTGGTAGCCGTCTCCGGACTCATGGCGCTGGCTGAGTGGAATGGGGGCGGACGACGAGGAGTAGAGCAGCTCCGCTGGTGGGAGGCGCTGGTCATCGGGACGGCGCAGGCGTTAGCGCTCATGCCGGGAAGCTCTCGCTCTGGCTCAACAATTGCGGCTGCTATGCTCGTCGGGATGGCTCGGCATGAAGCTGCTCGCTTCTCGTTCCTCCTCAGTATCCCGGCAATTGCCGCCAGCGGACTGCTGGAGTTCAACGTGCTCGTTTCAGCTCCTGGAGTGCTGGGTTCATGGCAGGTGCTCGGAGCTAGCTTCGGCGCGGCTTTCCTGAGCAGCTACGCTGCGATTGCGTTCCTACTCCGCTACCTGCGAACGCACACACTATGGGCCTTCATCGTCTACAGGCTGGCGCTTGCGGGCGCCATTGGCTTCTACAGTTTGTCACATCAGTGAGCGAGAGGTATGCAGATGGGATGGTGGAGCGTTCTCGTGTGGGTGGTCGTACTCCTTGGGTGTCAACGGGCACAGATGCAGCAGTCGTACAATCGTGGCGACACTCCAGCGGCAACATCGCCTTCTGCGACTGTAACGCCAGCGCCGCAGCGGGCAGATACCCCAGTTATTACGCACATTGCTGTGCTGCGGACCTCGCTCGGTGAGATTACGCTGGGGCTCTACGGCGAAGATGCTCCGAAGACCGTGCGCAACTTCGTGGAGCTGTCGCGTCGTGGCTACTACGACGGAGTGCTCTTCCACCGCGTGGCACGCAACTTCGTCATCCAGGCAGGGGACCCGCTGACGAAGGACCCTAAGCAGCGAGCCCGCTGGGGAACGGGCGGGACGAGCATCTACGGCGGTGAGTTTGAGGACGAGCTCAATCCCGAAACCCCCAGCTACCGCCTCGGGTATCAGCTCGGCACCGTTGCGATGGCCAATCGCGGCCCCAACACGAACACAAGCCAGTTCTTCATCTGCCTAGAGCGGGCCGTCAACCTCCCGAAGGCATACACCATCTTTGGGCGTGTGCTGGAGGGGATGGACGTGGTGCGGAAGATCGCCGCGGTCCCCATAGATCCGGGTCCTTTCGGGCCTGAGGACGGAACCCCGAAGACGCCGGTGGTGATTGAGTCGGTGCAAGTGCGAGAGGTCCGCAAAGGGCAGTAGCGGTGAGGCGCTTACTAGCAGGTTGCCCTCTGAACGGCTCTTTCAGGTGCCGATTTGCCAGAGTGAAGTTGAACCGCTTGGTTTGGAAGGGCTGAGAGCTGCTGCAAGGAGGGAGGCTGAGGCTGGACCGCAGAAAAGTAGTCCGAAATCGTCACAGTACGAGCTGAAAGCCGGAAGGCTTGCGTGACGTCGGAGGTAGGCCATGGCACAGCAGTTCCCGCAGGTTATGGGCATAGTGAACGTCACGCCGGACTCCTTCTCCGACGGCGGCCTCTACATCGAGCCTCAGGCTGCCATCGAGCACGCGCTGCGGCTCGTAGAGGAGGGAGCCGATATCCTGGACATTGGGGGCGAGAGTACTCGTCCTGGGGCCGAGCCGGTGCCGGTTGAGGAGGAACTGCGGCGGGTTATCCCGGTTGTAGAGGGCATTCGGCGGCACCAGCGCGAAATTTCGATTTCGGTTGACACGACGAAGTACGAAGTAGCAGCGGCAGCCCTCGCTGTTGGGGCCACGATGCTCAACGACATTAGTGCTCTGCGCTTCGATCCTCGGATTGGCGAGCTGGCTGCTGAGCACGATGTCCCGCTGGTGCTCATGCACATGCAGGGGACTCCGCGGACCATGCAGGACAACCCGCAGTATGGCGACGTCGTCGCCGAAGTCAAGGCCTTCCTGCAGGAGCGGATTGCGTACGCTCGGAGTCTGGGAGTGCGGCGCATCATCGCCGATGTGGGGATCGGATTCGGGAAGACGGTAGAGCACAACTGGGAGCTCCTACGGCGGCATCGGGAGTTCCTCGCACTCGGAGTGCCGATGTTGTTGGGGATTTCTCGAAAGTCGTTCCTTGGCAAGACGCTGGGGATAGAGGACCCTCGGCAGCGCGACTGCGCTACAGCGCTACTCCATGCGCTGTTGCTGGACAGCGGTGTTTCGATTGTCCGTGTCCACAACGTGGCTCTCATGGCGCAGTTGCGGCGCCTCTGGCAGTGCCTCCAGGGGAAGGAGGGTGAGCAAGTAGAAGGATCAGGAGCTACCGGCTTATGGCAACGCTCATTGATGGTCGGGCTGTAGCGGCAGAGCTTCGGGCGCAGTTGCGGCAGAAGGTAGAGCAACTGTGGCAGGAGCGTGGTATTCGGCCGGGCCTGGCTTTGCTGCTGGTCGGGGACAATCCCGCTTCGCAGGTCTACGTGCGTTCCAAAGCGAAGGCATGCCAGGAGGTGGGGTTCCTCTCTGTTGTGGAGCATCTGCCGGCGGACACTCCGCAGCAGGTCGTGTTCGACTACATTGCCCGTTGGAACGAGCGGGAGGACATCCACGGGATTCTAGTGCAATTGCCGCTGCCGAAGCAGATTGAGGAGCAGGAGGTGCTGCTTCGGATTGTCCCGTGGAAAGACGTTGATGGCTTCCATCCGGAGAACGTCGGGCGGCTAGTGCTTGGCCTGCCCTGTTTTGTGCCGTGTACGCCTGCGGGAATTTTGGAGCTGCTGCGGCGGTACGTCGGTCCGCTCTCGGGCAAGCACGTGGTCGTCGTCGGGCGTAGCAACATCGTCGGCAAGCCAGTGGCGAACCTGCTCATGCAGAAGACGCCGGACGCAAATGCGATCGTGACGGTCTGCCACACGGGTGCGCGCGATCTGGCGCAGTACACGCGCCAGGCCGATGTTCTCATCGCGGCGATGGGTGTTGCCGGCGCGATTGGCTCAGAGTACGTCAAGGAGGGCGTTGTCGTCATTGACGTTGGCATCAACCGCATCGTAGACCCTGTCTCTGGCAAGGAGCGGCTCGTTGGGGATGTTCGGTTCGAGGAGGTCTTCCCTAAAGCCGCGGCAATTACGCCGGTACCCGGCGGGGTCGGTCCGATGACAATTGCAATGCTCTTGTGGAACACCTACCGAGCGGCTACCGGTGAGGTATGGAGGTGGTGAAGCCGTCTGCAGTCACGGTCCTCTACAGCGACGAGGATATCATCGTGGTGAATAAGCCTTCCGGAATACTGAGCATCCCGGACCGCTTCCGCAAGGACCTACCGACGGTTCGGAGTATGTTAGAGAGCCGCTTCGGGTGCGTCTACGTTGTGCATCGCTTGGATAAGGATACCAGCGGTGTCATGCTCTTTGCCCGCACGGCGGAGGCCCATCGGGCACTGTGCCGACAGTTCGAGTATCGGCGGGTGGAGAAGTGCTACCACGCTGTCCTCAGCGGCATTTTGGAGAAGGACGAGCTGGAGGTGGATTTTCCCCTCTTGCCGGACCCTCGGCATCCTGGGCGGGTGATCCCTTCGGCTCGCGGGAAGGAGGCGCGAACACGGATTCGGGTCCTCCAGCGGTTCCGGATTGCCACCTACGTGGAGTGCTCTCTCACTACCGGTCGGATGCACCAGGTACGAGTCCATTGCGCGGCAATTGGGCATCCTCTTTTGGTGGACCCGGAGTACGGCGGTGCGGCTGCCTTCTTCCTCTCCAGCATCAAGCGCCGCTATAAGCTGGCTGCCGATGGGGTAGAGCTCCCTCTCCTGAGACGTGTTCCCCTCCACGCTTCCGCCTTGGGGTTTGAACATCCCCGTACGGGCGCTTTCCTACGGTTAGAGGCCCCTTTACCGAAGGACTTCCATGCTCTCCTCCATGCTCTGCAGAAGTATGCCCCGTACAGTTCCGACTGGCTGCAGCCGATACTCAAAGGGAGGTTCCCAGAACTCGATGAAGGGACTCCGTAGTTTTACTGATACACTCCTCTGCCGAAAGCCGCTAAGTTCGTAACCTGCGTAATATGTTGCCCCAAGAGCAGGACAGCCCATGCGGTGGTTCGCGACGGCTGTAATCGCATTCTGCATAGGGGGGGTGGTACTAGCGCAGCAGAACGTAGGGATTGGGACGAATACTCCACATCCGTCGGCATTGCTCCACCTGGAGAGCACGACTAAAGGTCTCCTCATCCCCCGGATGACCCAAGCGCAGCGCGACGCGATTTCCTCGCCGGCGACCGGACTCGTCATCTACCAGACCGACAACAACCCCGGTTTCTACTACTATACCGGCACAACATGGGTCCCATTGTTGAGCAATGTCTCTGGTAGTGGCCTCTTTTGGGCGCTGGGGGGGAACATGATAACGAACCCTGCAACCCAATGGCTGGGTACTCAGAACGCTCAGCCCCTGATCATTCGGACGGATGGGGTGGAGCGGGTGTGGATCACCGCCACCGGCCAGGTAGGAATAGGAGCAGCTCCCAGCCTCAGCGCACGGCTGGAGACCCAGACTCTGGCCCCAAGCGGTGCGGTGGAAGCAGTATTTGGAAAAGGGAGCAGTGGGGTCAGCATCATGTCTGGGTGGCCCACGATCGGCTTCAATGCGTACTATGACTACGCTACGACGCAGTGGCGCTCCCTTGTGGCTGGGTGGACGGGGAATATTTCCGTAGACCAGACCTCTGGAGTCATGCGCTTTGAGTTGTCCCTAAGTGCCGCTACGGCTGCAAATCAACCGGTGGTCCATCAGTTGCGGATGGCTATCACTCCCACAGGCCGTGTAGGCATTGGGACCCTCGCTCCAGCGCAAGCACTGCATGTAGAGGGATCGGCCTACGTCGCAAACCAACTCGGTGTCGGTGTCACCTCGCCAACGCACACGCTGCAGGTCAGTGGTACGAGCGCTCTCTTCTCCTCTGCCAGTGATTTCCGGCTCTACGTCTCCAGAAACACCACTGCTCACACTGGGACCCTCATCTTCCAGACGGCCTTTTCTGGGAGGGCAGAGCTTGGACTCATCAGCGGGACTGAGGACTTCAGCATCCGAGTCTCTCCAGATGGGACGAACTGGACACAGGCTGTGACGATTGACCGAACGAGCGGGAATGTGGGTCTTGGGACCACGACCCCGACGCATCGCCTCCACATCAGCGCTACCACTGACCCCCTTCGGATACAAGGACTTCAGAGCGATCCCACACTCAACGAATTGCTCGTCGTAACAAGTACTGGCGTAGTTCGGACCCGCTCGGCCAGCTCTCTGGTGAGTGGGAACGCCTGGAGTCTGACCGGCAACAGCGGAACGAACCCGACAACGAACTTCCTGGGGACGACGGATAATCAGCCGTTAGTGATTCGCACTTACAACGTGGAGCGGATGCGGGTGACAGCAGGGGGGCAGGTGGGGATTGGAGTGACGGCACCGAGTGAGCGGTTGGAGGTAGCGGGTAACATTGGGCTGCGGGCAGGGGCAGCAGCGTTTGTGGGGACGGTGGACAACAACCGACTGGAGCTGCGGGTGGACAATCAGGCATCGTTGATTTTGAATCCACCGGGGAATGCAGCGCCAGCATGGAGCATTCAGCGGGATGCAGGAGGAGATCAGCGGGGACGCTATGCAGTGGACTTGCAAGCTCTTCGCACCTTGGCCTCTCAGGTTGCTAGCGGCGACTATAGCGTCATCGGCGGGGGCACTTATAACACTGCTAGTGGCGCGTACAGTACTGTTGGTGGGGGCTTGGGGAACGTTGCCAGCGGCTCCCTCAGCACCGTTGGCGGGGGCCAGAGCAACACTGCCAGCAACTATGGCACCGTTGGCGGGGGCCGGGGCAACACCGCCAGCGGCAGCTACAGCGCCGTTAGTGGGGGCGAGATGAACACTGCCAGTGGTCAGTACAGCACCGTTGGTGGGGGCTTTTGGAATACCGCTGCCGGCGACTATAGCGCTATTGCGGGA
>JBCNUX010000014.1:0-4164 GCA_039630485.1 Chlorobiota bacterium
GAACTAGAGTTGCCACAGGGGAGCCTTTCGGTAGCCGGCTATGGGGCCTACCTCCAGCGGGACTGGTGGCGTCAGGGGAGTCTGGTCCGGCAGCGGACGCCGGATGGACGTGACACGTTAGTTTCTGCAGACAACAGTGCGGATCCAGGCAACTACGAGGGAGTGCGAGCAATTCCGGATCCCGATCGGGCCGATGGACGCCTGCGGCAGTACTGGTTTGCCGGTACCGAGGGACAATGGCTGCATGCCTTCCAGACCGGTTCGCTAGGACATCGGCTGCGGATAGGGCTGCGCCTCCATGGGGAACGGCAGCACCGCTATCAAATTCGGGCTCGGTCAGCGATAGGACGTACGGGCACGATCGTGGAAGACAACTGGCGCTGGGGACTTGCTGGCGGAGCATTCGTGCAGGAGCAAGTGGTGTGGCGTCAGTGGAGTGCGACCGCTGGACTACGGGCGGAGTGGATCCACTACCGCCGACTCAATGCGTTAGGGAACAATGGTGTGGGCGCTGCCGGCGGGGCGCAGCTCTGGGCGGTGATCCCAGCAGTTGGGCTGACGTATACGCCAGCGGCAGCATGGACGTTCTTCTTCGGCGCCCATGCTGGCTTCGCACCGCCGCGAGTGGAAGATGTGATCGACAACAACGGCGGGGTGACTGAGCTGGAACCTGAACAGAGCTGGAATTGGGAGCTGGGGGTACGTGCACGACCTCTACCGGGGCTGACAGCGGAGCTGACAGCGTTCCGGCTGGACTTCCGCAACCAGATCATCCCTGCGACGCTGGCCGGTGGGGTGACCTCGGTGTTGACGAACGCTGGGCGGACCTTACACCAAGGGGTGGAACTGATGGTAGATGCCGATGGGGAGTCCTTGTTCGGGTTAGGGGGGCTACGCTGGATTGGAAGCGCCACCTGGCTGCCGATAGCTCGATACGAGGGAGAGCGTTACAGTGTCCTTTCACCTTCGATGCGGATTACTGGGAATCGCCTCCCATACGCTCCGGAGTACCAGCTCTCGCTCACTCTCCAGTGGAAACCGTGGCAGTGGCTCCTGCTCCAAGTGGTGACGACCTCCGTCGGGGCGCAGTTCGCCGATGATCTCAATACTGTCGAGCCAACCCCAAATGGGCGACAGGGCCGACTGCCGCCGTACACAATCGTAGACGGGACGGTTGAGTGGCGTTTGCGAGAGTGGAAGCTCAACATCGCGTTGACGGTGAAGAATCTCTTCAACCGTCTCTACATCGCTGACCGCAGCCGGGGTATCCTGCCGGGAATGCCGCGTACGGTGCAGCTTGGATTGGAGTGGGAGCTGTAAGTGCGGCTAGCGCTAGCGGAACTCCAGTGGGCCACGTGCTGATATGCGGCTACAGAAACCCGAGCGCTGGATTGCTATCTTTGTGCTCCTGAGCGAATGGAATGCATAGTAGGATGGTGGCACTAGCGGTGCTGTGCAGTGCCGTTGTAGGGGTGGCGATAGAGAACCACGTCCATGGGCAGCGGATAGAGCTACAGACTCTGTTGCAGCATCCAGGGAGGATTACGGCAGAGTTGCGGGCCTCGAATGGGCGGTCGTTAGGGCGCTTCGAGGTGCTGCCGGTGTGGGAGCTAGTACGTCCGTTGGTTGCTGGGATACCGGATTCACTCCATCGAGAGACGGTGCTTGTGTTTAGCTCCGTTGACGGGAGGCAGTCGGTGCTGAACCTAGCGGAAGTTATGCCGCCGGCGCCACTTCCTCCGTTGGTATTGTTGCGGAGGGTCCAGGGGCGCACCGGGGATACAGTGCGAGTGTCTGTGGGGCCCTCCGAGAGGGTTTCGATTCCTCAAGTAGAGCAGGCGTTTGCACCCGCTGTGCGCCTGCGGTACCGCTTGCTTGCGAGGTTAGATCGGCTACCCGCTCTGCGGTTTCCAGCGCTTGTAGTCGGGACCGATCCCCAGCCATTGCGGTGGCTCTCGGAGGTTGTGCGCGTGGACGTGCTTCAGCCACAGAGGGAACAGCAGCCATGAAGGTGCCCCTATGGCGGATTGCTCACGCCCGCAGTGGTGACAAGGGCGATGCAGTAAACTGCGGTGTCATCGCTTACCGGGAGGAGTGGTACCCCGTGCTGCGGGACTACTTGACGGCTGAGCGTGTCAAGGAGCACTTCCGTGGTATCTGCTTTGGTCCGGTGGAACGGTACGAGCTGCCGAACCTCTGGGCACTGAACTTCGTGCTCCACAATACATTGGGCGGTGGTGGCACGGTTTCGCTGAAGCTGGACTCCCAAGGGAAGACGATTGCCTCGGCGATGCTCTTGCTGGAGCTGGAAGTGCCGGAGGAGGTGGTGCAGCGTTTAGGAATACCCACGGAATGAGGCTGGGGTTGCTCCAGCGCTCGCCGGAAGCGATTCGGCAGATGTTCGCCGAGCTGGCACCGTACTACGACCGCTCCAATACGCTGCTGACGGTGGGACTCCACTACTGGTGGCGCTGGCGGGCGGTGCGATGGTCAAAAGCACGTCCGGGGATGGCTGTTTTGGACTGTGCAACGGGGACGGGAGATTTTGCATTCACCTTCTGGCGTGCTGTCCGACCGCAAGGGTACGTCGTGGGAGTAGACTTCTGCGAACCGATGCTGGAGCGGGCACGCCAGAAGGCTCAACGGCGGGGAGTACCAATTCGATGGATGACGGCAGACTGCCACCAACTGCCGTTTCCGGATGCTACCTTCGATATCAGCGCAGCCGCTTTCGGCATCCGGAATATGGAGGAGCCTGAGAGGTGTCTTCGAGAGATGGCTCGAGTGGTGCGCCCTGGAGGGAGGGTCGTCATCTTGGAGTTAGGACAACCGAGGGGCATCTGGGCTGCTCCTTACTGGTTCTACAGCCGATACTGGATTCCGCTCTTTGGTTCCTTCTTCGCCCGCAACCGGCAGGCTTACGAATACCTCCATGCCTCTTCGGCCACTTTTCCATCGGGACGGAAGTTCTTGGAGCTCATGGAGAAGACTGGAGCCTTCCGTACCGTTCGGGCATATCCTCTGATGGCTGGGATCGCCTGGTGTTACGTCGGGACTGTTGATTGATGGAGGCGCGGCAGGATATCGTCCGGCAGATTGCCCGCGTGGCTTATCGGCGCGGGAACTTCCGTCTTCGCTCTGGGCAGTGGAGCAGCGAGTACGTGGACAAGTACCAGTTCGAGGCCCATCCGGAGCTATTGCGGGCGCTAGGACAGCTCATTGCCGAGCAGCTTCCACTGGAGACCGAGGTCATTGCAGGCATGGAATTGGGAGGAGTGCCGCTGGCCGTAGCCGCCAGCCTGGCTAGTGGACTCCCCTGTGCTTTCGTGCGCAAGCAAGCGAAGGAATACGGCACCCAGCGCTACAGCGAGGGCTTTCCCGTATCGGGGCGGCGGGTCGTGCTGGTGGAAGACGTTGTTACCACGGGCGGGCAACTCGTTGCAGCTCTGGAAGCCCTACGGCAAGAGAGTGCACAGCCTATCCTGGCTCTCTGCGTGGTGGACCGGCAGCAGGGAGCCGCCGAACGGCTTCGGGAGCTGGGCGTCCCCTTCCGTGCCCTCTTTACGCTGGAGGAGCTTAGAGCAGCAGCAATTCCTAACGAAGCTCGAGGAAATCTGGAGGAATGTTGAACCAACTCTGCAGAGAGAGCCATGTGGTGGACTCTGGGATTGGCCTTGCTTAGTGGGTCCCTTCTGATAGGGTGCGCAGAGGAAGAGACGCCGACTGACGGCGGAACGGCCACTCCGCGGGACACCATCATCCGGAATCTGTGGGTAGACACAGCGAGGGGCTATGCATTGCTGGACTTCGAGCGTGGGGATACCGTCTCGCCATCCCTTCGCGGGACGGCCGAATGGGACCTGCTGTTGCCAGCGCTTTCGCCGCGGACCCGTTCGCTGGATATCTTGCTCAACTCTGGGACGGTGAACCCAAGTGGGAAGACCAGAGGAGTAGTGCTCAACCAGCCGTATGACCAAGTTAGGCAGATACCGGCAGATGTGCAGCTCCGGGAGGATGACACAGCGGCAGCTCGGCGGGTTATCTCCCCTTCAGTGGGGGGCGAGGGACTGTTCCTGTACAATTCTCAGACTCGCACGCTCACCCCACTGCCGAAGACCTTAGTGCTACAGACGCGCTCGGGCAAGTACGTTAAGGTCCAATTCG
>JBCNUX010000014.1:4263-43914 GCA_039630485.1 Chlorobiota bacterium
TTGAGGCCCCTTCAGAGTCGCTCCAGCTCTGCCTGGAGGGTCTGGTACTGGTAGAGCTGGGCATAGAGCCCACCGCGCTGTAGGAGCTCGCTGTGGGTGCCCTCCTCTACGACGGTGCCCTTATCCAGCACGAGGATGCGGTCGGCGATGAGAAGGCTCGCGATACGATGGGCGATGAGGATGATCGTGCGTCCGGAGGCAAGCTCTCGGAGACGGTGCTGGATAGCGCTTTCGGTGGCGCTGTCGATGGAGGAGAAGGCGTCGTCCAGCACCAGGACGGGGCTATTACGGAGGAAGGCACGGGCCAGTGCGACGCGCTGCTTCTGCCCGCCGGAGAGCGTGATGCCGCGTTCACCGACGAGAGTGTCGTAGCCTTTGGGGAAGAGCTCAACGTCGCTGTGCAGCGCTGCCCACTGGCTGACGCGGAGCACTTCCTCCGGAGGAGCGTCAGGCTTACCGAAGCAGATGTTCTCCGCAACGCTGAGCGAGAACAGGAACGGTTCCTGTTGCACGACTGTGATAGCGGAGCGGAGGACCTGCAGAGGATAGTCCCGGATGTCGTGTCCATCCAGGAGGATGGATCCCTGCGTCACATCGTACAGCCGTGTCAGGAGTGCTACCAGTGTGCTCTTGCCGCTGCCAATCGGGCCAGTAATGCCAACGATGCTACCAGCGGGGATGGTGAAGCTGACGCCGCGGAGTACCCACGGGCGGTCGTCACTGTAGCGGAACCAGACGTTGCGGAACTCGATCCTCCCGCGGAGCTCCTGGATGTGGATACGGAGCCGTCCTGTGTCAGGGACGTCGGGTGTCAGCTCCATGAGCTGCCGAAGCCGCGCAGCAGAGGCTGCCGCGCGCTGCACGATGTTCGTAATCCATCCCAGAGCAGCGAAGGGCCAAATGAGCTCGTTGGTGTAGAGGAAGAACTGCGTCAGCTCCCCGGCTGTCAGCGTCTGCTCCATTAGCCGGAATCCGCCGTAGCCGAGCACGATGAGCTGGATGATTCCTACCAGCGCCAGCATAGAGGGCGAAGAGAGAGCCTGGAAGCGGCCTAAGCGTAGGTTGCGGAGTGCATACTCCCAGCTCAGCCGGCGGAAGCGGTCGCTTTCCGCCGTTTCAGCCCCGTAGGCCCGAACAACCCGAATGGCGGAGAAGCTCTCCTGGGCATGGCGGGTGAGCTCCCCGAATTGCTCCTGCACGGTGGTGAAGGTTGCGTGCACGCGCCTACCGATGGTGTAGGTCAGGACGGCAGCAAGAGGTAGTGGCAGCAGGGCAAACACGGTCATGGGAACGTCCAGCGTCAGCATGAAGAGGAGCGAGAATGTGAGTGCCATTGCGGTGTTGAGCCCGTACATGATGGCTGGGCCTAGGAACTCGCGGACTGCTGAGATGTCGTTCGTAGCGTAAGCCATCAGCTCGCCAGTGGGGTGGGTGTGGAAGAAGCGGGCGGAGTGGCGCTCGAGGGCACGTAGGAAGTCGTTTCGGAGCTCGTACTCCAGAATCCGTGAGACCACGATGATGGTCTGCCGCATCAGGAAGGTAAGCACCCCGCCAAGGAGCGTCAACCCCAAGATTCCGCCCAGGTTGAGGAGCAAAGAGGGAGTGGAGAGGGACCGCGCGATGATGCCATCCACTGTATGCCCGACGATTCGAGGAGTGAAGGCCCAAGTGAGGTTTGCGACCAGAACACTCAGCGCTCCAATGAGGAGGCGGGCCCAGTACCGGCGTAGGTACGGCAGCAGCCAAAGGAGATCGCGCATGCTCGATTCGAGCCTCAGCTCGTGCGCCGAAAGAGTACGAACGCCGTATGTCTGTAGTGCATGCTCGGAGTAAGCCCCGCAAGGGTTCAGCGTCGATGCTGCGCGGCATCAATACCGCGGACGCATAGGCCTAGGATGTGCGTCTCCATGTGCTGTCGGTCGTGCAGCGGAAGGGGCGCAATGCGGCGAGGCTTTGCAGCGCTGTTTCTCTGCGCGGTGATAGGGCTGGCGCAGCCGGCCGTTCCAGAGGCCGTCCAGGCCCAAGTGGCTCACTTCTTCAAGCTCCTTGCGGCTGGCGAGGTAGAGCGAGCCTACGCAAGGCTCTTGGAGGGCGGGCCGTTAGCGGATTCGGTTCAGCAGGCTCAACTGGTGGAGCAGACCTATCGGCTCCACGAGCGTTATGGGCTGCCTCTCGGCTACGAGCTTGCCCGCATGACGGCATACGGAAAGAGCCTGCTCCGGTTGGCATACGTTGGCCTCTATGGGCAGCAAGCGGTGGTGTGGCGGATGCACTTCTACCGCTCGCCACGCCATGGGTGGATCGCCATACGAGTAGTCGTCAGCGACAGCGTCGAAGAGCTGCAGTGACACTGCCAGAGAGCGCTTCTGCGTCTGTTGGGCGTGGGTGCAGAACGGGTAGAGGCAGGGTGTACTGATGTGGCTTGCAAAACCTCTGTGGCCAGACCTTGCGCTAGCGCTGCTCCGCGTATGGCTTGGGGCGATGATGTTGTGGCATGGGGTTCCAAAGTTCGGGCGGATGGAGAGGTTCCAGCAGCGCGTTGCAGAGATGGGCTTCCCTCTGCCTGAGGTCTTCGCTTGGGCAGCAGCACTCTCGGAGACGCTCGGCGGGGTGGGTCTCATCCTAGGACTCGGCCTTCGAGTCGTCCTACCGCTCGTCGCGATAACGATGGCGGTGGCAGTCTTCATAGCCCATGCTGGCGATCCCTTCTCTCGGCGCGAGCTGGCAGCCACTTACGGTATTTTAGCCGTGGTGGTGTGGCTGCTCGGGCCCGGTCGGTGGAGCATGGATGCGTGGTTAGCACGCTGGAGGCAGCAGCGATGAGGATTGCGATAGCCTCTGACCATGCGGGCTTTGTGTACAAGGAGCGCCTGCGAGGGCTCCTACAGCAGGCAGGGGACGAGGTTCAGGACTATGGGGCCTACTCGGAGGAATCCAGCGATTACCCTGACTTCGCCATCCTGGCTGCGAGGGCGGTGGCCCGTGGAGAGGCAGACTACGGGATTCTCATCTGCGGTAGCGGCATCGGCATGAGCATCGTCGCCAACAAAGTGCCAGGCGTGCGGGCTGCGAACTGCTGTACGGAGGAGATGGCGCGTCTGAGTCGCCAGCACAACAACGCCAACGTGCTCGCGCTCGGAGCACGGCTAATCCCATTTGAGCAGGCGTGGAGGATTGTGCAGGTGTTTTTGGAGACCCCCTTCGAGGGAGGTCGGCATGAGCGGCGTGTTGGCAAGATTCACCAACTGACGGAGCGCTGAGGGATGCAGCCCGTAGACGTGCTGGCCATTGGGGCCCACCCTGACGATGTGGAGATGTCCTGTGGCGGCACGCTCATCAAGCTCGTCCGCGAGGGCTGGCGAGTGGCAATCGTGGATTGTACCCGTGGTGAGCTGGGGAGCCGAGGGACGGTAGAGATCCGAACTCGGGAAGCAGCGCAGGCGGCTTCCATCATTGGGGCCGTTGCACGCGAGAACCTGGGGCTTCCCGATGGTTATGTTGCTCCAACACCGGAGGCGATTGAGGCGCTGGCGAGGCTCTTTCGGCACTACCGCCCGCGCATCGTGCTCTTCCCGCCACCGTTTGAGCGGCATCCAGACCACGAACAGGTCCACCGACTGGTGCGCGCGGCGTGGTTCCACAGTGGCTTAGCGAAGCTAGTCACGTGCGGAATGGATGGGCAACCGCAGCAGCCCTACCGTCCGCCACTGCTGTTCTGCTACATGCAGGCTTACGAGTTCCAGCCGACTTTCTACGTGGACATCAGCGACGTGTATGCCGAAAAGGTGCGCGCTGTGCAGGCACATGCATCGCAGGTGTACGTTCCGGGGATCTCCCCTGAAGGTGAGCCTGAGACAGTGCTCTCGCGACCGGAGTTCTGGGAACTGTTGGAGCTACGGGCCCGCTACTTCGGCTCTCGGATTGGAGTGCGGTATGCAGAGGCCTTTCTGGCACTGACACCGCTTGGGATCCCGACAATGGGAATCTGGCTGGGGCACGAGGGAGTGCGCACTGCCGAGGGAGTGCACACCGCCAGTCTTGGAGAGCCGCTGCGGGATTCTTGGTCAGGGAGCATGTCGTGAGCTTCTGTCTGCTTTGTCACCGCCGCTTGCGGCTGCCACGGCGTAGCTTTTGTTCGGAGTGGGTCTCCAGAGGATTGATGCGCGAAGTCGTCACCGGTCCGAAGCGGGCGATTGTGTGCCGGTCCAGCTCCAGGAAGTCTATGCGGAGCTCGCCCTGCCGGGCGGCGATGTAGGCTGCTACGGTTGGCTCGGCGTAGTCAGCCACAAAGTGGAGGAGGGTGCGTCCATCGCGCTCAAAGTCCACGCGATACCAGGCAAAGAGCGGAGAGAGCCAGAGCGTGTTGCTTTCCACATCCAGGATGCAGCCGCGTGGGGAGCGCAAGAAGGCACGAGCATTCTCACGGAGTTGACGCCGGAGATTGGCTGCTGTGAAGGCACGGCGGGCCAAGAGAGGAAAGCCCTGCGTAATGCCGCTGGCGCCGAAGTGGAGGAGCGGATCTCCAAAGCGGCGCAGGCGGTCACGAAGACTCAGCAGAGTATGCTCCTCGCCGGCGATGCAGAAGGTATCGAGTCGCATTAGGGAGTCCCATGCCCCAGCATAGCGCAATCCGGGATGTCGCGCCAACACAGCAACGACGCAAGCATTGTGGGCATTGAGCCAGAAGGCCATTTGGGATTCCCGTGAGCCTTGCTCTGGCACTGCCACGGCCAGTGAGTCTAGGTATGCCCGAAAGCTGGGTTCTTGCGCAATTCCGAAGGCATTGACTCGCCCTGCCCAGACATACCGCTGGAGTAGGCTGTCCCAGACGGCGTGGAATGTGTCGGGTTGGGCAAGCAGTAGAGGGCTCCATAAGAGCGCGACCTTTGCAGCGGTGATATAGCCCCGCATGGCGGTGTTCGGCTGATGTGACGGCGATGTTCGATTATCGGGGTTGTGCTACGTGGCGCTCGGCATGGTAGGAGCTTCGCACAAGGGGTCCAGACTCCACGTGCTCGAAGCCCATCTCTAGGCCAATTCGGCGGAGCTCATCGAACTCTTGAGGCGTGACGTACCGCTCCACTGGTAGGTGGTTGGGAGTCGGTTGCAGGTACTGTCCGAGGGTCAGGATGTCTACCCCGACCTTTCGGAGGTCTTGCATGACGGCTATCACCTCTTCCAGCCGTTCGCCCAGCCCCAGCATGAGTCCCGTCTTCGTTCGCATGCCCTGGCGCTTCGCCTCCTGGAGGACGCTCAGGGTCCACTGGTACTTGCCCTGCGGGCGGACGCGTCGATAGAGGCGGGGGACAGTTTCAGTGTTGTGCCCGAGGATATCAGGGCGGGCGTCAATGACTAGCTGGAGCGCTTCCTTCTTGCCCTTGAAGTCGGGAATGAGGACTTCCACGGTGACCCCAGGGCAGAGGCGGCGAATCTCCTGAATAGTGCGAGCGAACCAGATGGCGCCGCCATCGGGCAGCTCGTCTCGATTGACTGAAGTGACAACAGCATGGCGAATTCCCATCTGGCGGACTGCCTCTGCGACGCGCCGTGGTTCGTCAGGGTCAACCGGCAGTGGGCGGCCTGTCTTGACGGCGCAGAAGCCGCAGGAGCGGGTGCAGATGTCACCCAGAATCATGAACGTTGCCGTGCCAGCACCCCAGCATTCAGCGATGTTGGGGCATCGGGCCTCCTCACAGACCGTGTGGAGCGACTTCGCCCGCATCATCCGCTTGAGGCGAACGTAGTTCTCGCCCCCTGGAGCACGTACCTTCAGCCACTCTGGACGCGGTGTCCGTGGCGGTGCCTGCGGGAGGACCGGTAGGGAGATGAGGGGGAGACTATCCATCCGCACTGCACACCTGTGCCCTTCTGCCCTCGGCTCAGCCGAGGTAGATGCGTAGCTCTTGCACCTGCCGCATGTGCTTCAGGCGGCGGAGAGCTTTTTCGCGAATCTGGCGGACTCGCTCGCGAGTCAGGTTGAACTTCTCGCCAATCTCTTCCATCGTCAGTTGCGGATAGCCGTCCAGGCCGAAGGAGTAGCGGAGGATCTCCGCTTCACGCTTCGGCAGGCGGTTGAGCAGTGCCCGGATCTCCTGCCGCAGCGATTCCTGCATCGTTGGCTCGTCAGGGTCGGGTTCATCCTCGTTGGGCAGGATGTCCAGTAAGCGGCTGTCTTCGCCCTGTACAAATGGGGCGTCAACGGAGAGGTGTCTGCCAGCCAGGCGCAGGGTTTCAGCAACTTCTTCGGGGTTCATGTCCAGCTCTTGTGCCAGCTCAGCCGGGGTGGGCTCCCGCTCGTAGATTTGCTCCAGCTCGCTGTACTTGCGGCTGATCTTGTTCAGTGCCCCGACTCGGTTGAGCGGCAGGCGAATCAGACGGGCCTGTTCCGCCAATGCCTGCAGGATGGACTGCCGTATCCACCACACGGCGTAGGAGATGAACTTGAAGCCGCGTGTCTCGTCGAACCGGCGGGCTGCCTTGATGAGCCCAAGGTTGCCCTCGTTGATGAGATCTCCGAGCGAAAGCCCCTGGTTCTGGTACTGCTTCGCTACGCTGACGACGAAGCGCAGGTTGGCTTTCACAAGCTTCTCAAGGGCTCGCTCACCCTCCGGCCCACCGCGCTTGATCTGCCGCGCCAGCTCGATTTCCTCTTCTGGGGTCAGGAGCTCATACTTCCCGATCTCCTGCAGGTACCGGTCTAGTGACGGGCTTTCGCGATTCGTATACTGTTTCGTAATGCGCATGGGCACTACTCTTAGCTGGTGGAACAGGCCATCGGAGCTTCAGAGCATGCCAATAGGACGACCGCCCAGAGGGGCTATTGTGGCATAGTCGTAGTGCCTCGCCCTCTGGGCGGCCGGAGCTTTGCAGAAGACCTCTGCTCTCACCGCTGGAGGAGCAGCGGGATAGCATACTGGCGGTGTCCAAGGGAGAGGCGCAGCCAGTATTGTCCTGATGCGCAGAGGTCCCCTGAGTCTGTACGCCCATCCCATCTCAGGATGCCCTGGGTGGGGTGCTCTACTGGGAGTTGGCGAATCCTCCTTCCTTCGCTCGTCACGACCTCAGCGGCGAAGAGTCGGGCGGTCTTGGGTAAGGTATACGCCACAGTGAAGACCTCAGCACTGGGGTTCGGGAGGACACGCAGCACGATTCCTGGTAGGAGACCCTCCTGCACGCTGACTGGCCGCTTCCCGACACCCTGAAGCTCTACACGCAGGGTGTCACTGCGGAAGTTCCCAGCGTATGCCACCTCCAAGAGTTGGTAGAAGGTGTCCTCGTTGATGGGGGCAAACCGCAGAGTCAGCTCAAGGCTCTGCCCGGAGTCGAGTGCCACAGGCGTCTGGGGAGGATTGACGAGTCCAAACGCCATATGGACTGACACGCCGAGCGAGAGCTCTGTGATGGAGACTCTCAGTGGTCCGGGGTTGGTCAGCCTCAGTGACAGCTCCTTGCGCGTGCCGAGCGTCACGGTGTCGAAGTCTAGGAGGGCTGGGCTAGCGAGGAGTCGCGGGACTGCACCTGCGCCGCGCAGGGCAAGGCTAGGTGGTGTGCTGACGTTTGCCGTAAACTGGACCTCTGCTGTGCGCTCGCCTGAAGCTCTGGGGATGAAGGCAATCGCCAGAGTTCGCTCCTGCTGCGGCGCTAGAGTGAAGCTGCCTCCACCACTGAGAAGTCGGAAATCAGCGGCATGCGGACCTACAATGTTAACAGCCGTGACGCGGAGCGTGTCATCGCCAGCATTGTAGACAACACCTTGCAGCTCTACGGCGACGCTATCCCCGAGCTCCCGCGTTCCGAAGTCCACGGACGATTGCCGCAGTGCCAGCACAGGCCGGCCCGGCTGCGTAACAGTCAATTGTGCTACTCGGCTGACCGTCTGGCCACAACCATTCCAGACTACGCAGTCGTAGGAGCCAGCATCCGAGAGCTGGGCAGCAGTGATAGTGTATTCTGGACCCGTTGCCCCAGCAATGGCGGTGCCGTTCTTGCGCCACTGGTACTGTAGGTCCGCTCCGCGAGCCCCTACTCGGAAGGTTACGGACTGGCCCACGCGGACTGTCTGAGATTGGGGATGTTCTGTGATGACGGGTGGCTCCACGACAGTCAGTCTAGCTTGCGTGCTGTAGGCGGGGGGATCACAGTCACCAGAGACGATGACGTCGTAGAGCCCGGAGTCCGCTAGTTGGACGGAGGAAATCGTGTACGTTGCTGTCGTAGCTCCTGGGATAGGAGTGCCGTTCTTTCGCCACTGGTAACGGAGGTTGGCTCCTGTGGCTGTTACGCGGAAGATCGCCTGTTGGCCGGCGCAGACGGTGAGCGATTGTGGGTGCTGTGTGATGCGAGGACGCTCCTTCACTGTCAGGCGTACCGTGTCGCTCGTGACCGAACCGCAGGCATTACTCACCACGACGTCGTAGACGCCAGCAGTACTAGTCGTGGCGATGAACTGGTAGGTTGCCATCGTGGCCCCAGGGATGTTCTGGCCGTTGAGACGCCACTGGTAGCTCAGCCCGGAACCCTGCGCGACAACGCTGAGGGTGACAGAAGTCCCTTCACAGACAGGCTGTGGCTGCTGCGGCTGCTGGGTAATCTGCGGTGGACCGCTGATGGAGAAGTTGCCGTCGCTGATGTCGAAGAGCTGTACATCTGAGGCATCTGAGATGCGGATGCGGTACTGGGAGCCTGGCTGCTGGTTCGATGGGATTGTCCAGCTCCAGCTACCGGCAGAGGCCGGGACGTTCGTTGCGAGCGTCGTCCACGTCTGCCCGCCATTCGAGGAGAGCTCTATGGTGACGTAGTCCACGCCTGTGCTGTTCCAGCGGATGGTTCTGGCACTGCCAGCACACCATGTCTCTCCGCCATTGGGTTCTAATACGGTGATGCCGGCGACAGTGAGGGTAACTGGGGTCATGAAGTTCCATGCGTCACCGCCGGTGTTTCCATTATTGTTGACAGCGTTCCCAACGGCGCGGAGGGTATACGTTCCTGGCGTCGTGGGTGCTGTCCATGAGAAGTTGAAGGAGGCCTGTCCGTTGTTCATCGTCCTGGGCTGAGTGTGGGTAAGCTCGCCGTTAGACAGTTGCAGCCCTGAACCGGAGCCGGGGGAAAGGCTTCCGGCGTTCTGCCCCGACTGGTTATGTACGGCGATGTTGACTCCGGCGGCAAGCTGAGAGTTGTGGGCGACGATGACAGTCAAGTTCAGCGTCTGTCCCGGACGGGTGCGGAAGCTCCCGGTGCTACTCTGGGCGGTCAGTGTGGTTGCGGTCGAGCTGGTGCCATGACAGGTGCAGCCCGAGATTGTCATGCCAGTGGTGCCTTGAGAGTAGCCGAATGCGGAGTAGATTGCCCAGCTAAAGAGGCAGAGTAGGAGAGCAGTCATGGTTACCTCCAGTAGCTGTTACACTGACTGACACTTCAGAAGGTTATCCGCAGGACATTCCGGGCGGCATCATATTCGCAAGGGAAGCGTCGCAGAGGGCGCTCTGCTGGTCCTCGCAGTACCCGGCCATCCCGGACGGCAAACTGGGCACCGTGGCAGGGACACGGTATGACGTCTCCGGCGGGGTGGTCGACGTCACAGCCCATGTGAGTACAGACTACCGAGAAGGCAACGAACTCCGTCTGCCCTAATCGGATGATGAGCACGTCGCGCCCGTTGTTGTAGGGCTCAAAACTTTTCTTATCTGCCCCGCCGACCTGCTGCAGCTTTGGAACGGTAGACAGGTCGAGTTCTACTGTCCCACTCGGCTCCGTTGGTTGTTTTGTTTCGGAGACGCAGCCGGATAGCCAGTTGAGGAGTGCTGGCACGCATAGGCCTGCTCCCAGAACTGTTACGGCTGCCTGCAGGAATTGGCGTCGGTCAGCGGAGGTCTCCTTGCGCATCGGCCTACCGGGCGCCTGTTGGACTGGCTGCAGTCGAGCCATAGAGGGTTACCCAGACGCGAATCGTCTCTCCGACGCGGCTTCCAATAATGCCCTGGCGTCCGCGGATGTTGAAGTCGCGCAGCGAGATAGTGAACTCGCTCTGTACCATGACGAAGTCTCCGGGGGCCCGCTTTCGCGTCTCGGGGCTCTCCAGCACATAAGTTAGCGTAATAGGGAGTTCCATCGGCTTCGACACACCGTGCAGGGTGAAGGTCCCCACGGCCTTTGCCGTTAGGGTGGCTCGGTCTCGGCTCTGCTCAGAGATCCGCACCTCTTTGAGCTCCCGGACGTCGAAGCTGATAGTGGGGTATCGCTCGGCATCCAGCCAGTCAGGGCTCCGGAGATGTTCATCCCGGCGTGTGATTCCAGTGCGCATGCTGGCTACTGTCACCTGAATACGGCCCGAGGTTGCTTCTAAGTTGGAAGGGTCAACCGTAAAGCTGCCGGAGATACCGTCTGCGGTGCCCTCGAACTCTTCGAGTGGGGCGGAGCTGAGGAACTTGCACAAGTTGGGGCCGACGTCGTTCGATAGGGTCACGGTCTGCTTCTGATTGACGGGAAGGGGGAGTCGAGTTGCAGCAGAGATAGTGGAGGACAAAGCGAGAAAGCCCGCTAGCAAGCAGCCGATCAGACGGATTGTCATGAGGCATCCCCATCTTTATGAGACATTCCTAACCGGTGTCGTCGTTGTCGCCACCAGCCGAGCAGCCACGCCCCGATGCCGGCCGCAACTAGTGGCCCGGCAACATCTAAACCTAGCCGGAAGTCTGGTCTCCACTCTACGCGCTCGCGTGTTGTGCCGAAGATAGGGTCGGACTCGCGGTGGACGACCATTTGTCGGTCCTTCGTGAAGATGTGCCCGCCGTGGAGCAGCCAAAGGGAGATGGTGGATACAGCGACGAGCACTCCAAGCCACTGTAGGAGTTTCCACCCTCGCATCGTTGCGCCGTCTCAGTAGAACACATGGAGCTGGACAGCAACTCTCCCACTACGGTAAGCTTCGGTATCCGCCCATCGGTACTCTGGACGTACCTCTACGAACGGGAGTACGAAGAGCTGGGCTCCGAGCACAAGTTGCGTCGTATACGGAGTTACTACGAAGGCTGGTTCCGTGACGGCTCCATGTTCAGCACGGAAGTAAGGCAGGACAGCATTCCAGAGCCAGAGGCTGGCCTCTGCCGAGATCGTCCAGCGATGTAGTACAGAAGCCCGCAGCATGCTAGCTTCTGCCCAGATGGCGAAGCGGTCAATCCAGCCAGTTCCAGCAAAGGCATTCCAGAGATCGAAGTCGCGGTTACCTAGCCACGAAGCTCCCAGCGAAAAGTTCCATGGGGTAGCACTTGGTGTCAACCAAAGGTGGCCGTTCCACACTGGTCGGGGGGTGGCTGTGAGGGGGCTCTGTCCAGCAGGACTGCGCAGTCTAACATCCGCTAAGGCTCCTGCTCGAAAGACACCGACCGTCAGCGAGAGCCAGGGGAGCGAGAGCCACTGTAGGTGTGCACCCCACTGGGCAAAGTTCGGTGCTAGGAGGTAAGTCTCCTGCGGCGAGTCATAACGCCCTCCCGGCAGGCGCCGGGTAAGCATCGTATGGTCGTCGTAGCGCAGACCCACCGCTGGTTGGAAGAAGCCTACCCGGAGCTGTGGTAGTACTGGTAGTGACTGGAGAGTGGTGGAGCCGCTCCAACGCTGCTGACCGGGGAGGACGAGGCGGCCGCCGTTGAGTGTCGCTTCGACCGATACCGCCTTGATCGGCTGGACTCCGATGTGGAGCGCACCCTGCATCGGGAAGAGGCGCCATCGGGGCTGGAGGGTTGGATTGTGGGATTGGAAGCCCTGTAGACGGGCATCAACCCCAAGTAGCAAACGTCCTCCCCAGAAGCTGTTCCCCTGCTGCCGCCACCATTCTTCCAGCCAGCTGAGTCCGAGCTGACGCCACTGGAGCAGCCCAACGTCGTACATCGTATACCATCCCAGTTCACTTCGAAGGCCTCCGCCAGTTGGGCTCACATGGCAAGCAATGCACCGGTTGCCTGTCAGCAGCGTAAAAGTCGGAATTGCTGCCGCGGGTTGGCAGAGGCCCAGCACCGCAATCCACATCCCCCAGAGGAGGCGCATCCTATGGTTTCCAGGGATACAAGCGCAGGGAGATAAACGCTCGTCCTTGCTCAAGAGTTTCCCGCTGCCTTGCCGCTACTGCGTGGAGAGGTGTGCATACCTCCCTCCGGGGGCCACATTTGACCATAGCTTCACCTTCTTGGCCCAATACGACGGGCCAGAGCTGGTAGGGCTTAGATGTACAGTGCACTGCTGAACTCCCGGCGGCGGCCGAGCGTGATGGGGTGATCCTCGCCGAGGAACTTGAAGATCGCAATGCAAATGCGGCGGGCGGCATCATCGTGGTAGTACCGCTCCTGCCGGATGACCTCGATGAACCGCTCCAGCGCTGCGTCGAAGTTGCCTTGCTGTAGTGCCTGGACACCTTGCCAGAAGAGCGGGCGGACGGTAGATTCAGGGAGCTCTTCTTCGGAACGCAGTTGCAGGATCGGAGCCAAGGTTCGGATGGCAGTAGCCAGCTCTTCGTACTCAGAGCTCTCTTCGATTGGGGCGACCAGTTCTGCGGCACGCTGTGGGTCGGCAAAGAGCAGAAGGCGAGCCAAGAGGACGCGTGCCTGCTCGTTGGTTGGTTCAGCCGCAAGGACTTCTTCCAGGAGCACCTGGGCCTCGGAAGTTCGCTGCTGCTGGATTAGCTCTACTGCCTGCCGGAGGAGCTTTCGCTGAGGGCTCGGCAGTGCACGCTGTAGCCACTGCTGAATGACATGCTCTGGCAGGGCGCCGACGAACTCGTCAACTACCTCCCCGTCGACGAAGAGCTTAACGTTTGGGATGCTGCGGACGCCGTAGCGGTAGGCTAACTCCGGGTGCTCTTCGGTATTGACTTTCGCTAACACCCAGCGTCCGTTGGCTTGCTGCGCCAGGCGTTCTAGTACAGGGGAGAGCATCCGACAAGGCATGCACCATTCTGCCCAGAAGTCTACCAGCACGGGGACAGAGTAGCTCCGCTCGATAACTTCACGCTGGAAGTCCTGCACATCGTAGCTCATGGCATACCCTCTATCGCGATGAGACCGGGAGCTTATAGACGAGAGGTGAGCTGTAGGCTGTGTTCTATTTGGCTGATGGCCTGTCGGAGGGCACTGGAGGTGGGGAGCTGCCGCTCTATGCTCTCACAAGCATGCAGTACTGTCGTATGGTCTCGCCCGCCGAAGAGTTGCCCAATCGTCTTCAAAGGCAGCTTGAGGTGCTTGCGGAGGAGGTACATGGCCACGTGCCGGGCTTCCGTTGCCTCGCGTTTGCGGGTCTTTCCGGTCAGTGCAGAGGTCGCCAGGCCGTAGTACTGGGCAACGGCGGACAGGATGGCGTCAGGAGTCAGCGCTGACCCGCGAGCGGCCTTGAAGGTATCCGAAACTGTGCGATGTCCAAGCTTGGCTACAGCCTCCTGGGCGAGCTCTACAGTGATTTCGCACCGATCTAGCGTTGCTCGAGCCAGTAGGTGGATGAGGCAGCCTTCAAGCTCGCGGACGCTGCTAGTAATGGTCTGGGCTAAGTACTGGAGCACCTCCTCAGGAAGCTCCAGTCCTTCATCAGCACTCTTGCGTCGGAGGATAGCCAGCCGGAGTTCGTACTCTGGAGGTTGAATTTCAGCAACCAAGCCCCATTGGAGCCGGGAGGCCAGCCGTTCGTCCAGCTCGTCGAGCTCCCGCGGAGGTTTGTCGCTGGTGAAGACCAACTGCTTGCCGGCCTGGTAGAGGGTGTTGAAGATGTGGAAGAAGTGCTGCTGCGTCTTCTCCTTGCCCGCGAGGAATTGGATGTCGTCAATGAGGAGGACGTCCGCATTGGTATAGAAAGCCGTGAACTCGTGGGCCCGGTTGTGCTGTAGGGCGCTGATGTAGCCTGTTGTGAAGTACTCGCTGCTAACGTAGATAAGCCGCAGAGGTAGCCGCCGCTGTAGTAGGTAGTTGTGGATGGCCTGGATGAGGTGTGTCTTGCCTAGGCCGATACCACCGTAGATGAGGAGCGGATTGTAGCGGGTCTGCCCAGGCTGCTCTGCAACAGCACGTGCAGCCGTGCACGCCAGCCGGTTACTGGTTCCGCAGAGGAAGCGCTCGAAGGTATAACGGGGGTTGATCGGTGAGACCGGAATGGTTGGAGGTGGCGTCTGGAGCGGCAACGGTTGCTGTAGTGGCGGTGTTCGGAGGGCTGGGATGCGGACTGTGCGTTGTTGGATGTCGTCTCCTTTCTCCAGCATGATGTCGTACTCCAGCCGTGCCTTGGCTCCGAAGACCTTCACAAGCGCCCGCTGCAGAAGGCCGTAGTAGTGCTCCTCCAGCCACTCGCAGAAGAACTGGCTGGGGACCTGGACTGTTAGGACATTGTTCTCCCACCGCAGGAGGCGTAATGGCTCGAACCAGGTCTTGAAGGCCTGCGGCGGCACATTGTCGCGAATGAGCTGGAGGAAGCGGTGCCAGAGCTCTTCAGGGGAGTCCTTCTGTGCTGGTTGGCTCGGTGCCAGTGATGCAGCAGGGAGCTCTGGAAACAGTTCCAATGTACGTCGTGACTTTGGCAATGGCAGCCCCTCTGTGCTGTTTGACCAACCGCTTGCGCTTGAAAGCGAACAGCACAAAAATGCAACAATCAGCCCAGACGCAGTACTTTCAGCAGTGACCGAGTTTGCAGCGCGTTTTGTATAAGCCAAGCACTGGATGGGTCCGGCCCCTGGGGAGCGAAAGCGCGAATTTTGTAGGTGAGCGAGCCCATCCGGTGAACATGGAGCAGGAGCCCGCCCAGAAGGCGGTTGAGGCAGAGCCGCTAGAGCCGGCAGAGGAGCGTGAAATGAGCTTCTGGGACCACCTCGGGGAGCTGCGACAGCGACTCCTCCGGGGATTGATAGGGGTCCTTCTCGGTTGCCTTTTGGCAGCATGGCAGGTGAAGTGGTTGGTGGAGGAGGCACTCTTGTACCCAGCCCGGCAGGCTGGATTGCCGCTGCAGAACCTGCGGCCGTTCGGGATGGTGATGCTGTACGTGAAGGTGATCGTGGTGGCTGGCTTCATTCTGGGGGCACCTATCGTGCTCTACCAGCTCTGGAAGTTCGTTGCTCCGGGTCTCTATCCGCACGAGCGACGGCTAGTTCGGCAGCTGACCTTTTGGACCTCGGTATGTTTCCTCGTCGGGGTGGCGTTTGCCTATGGAGTCTTGATCCCAGCGATGCTGCGGTTTGCGGCGGGCTTCTCCTCGGAACAGATCCGAACGGTCGTTGACGTGACGGAGTACTACGGCTTCGTCACAACCACAGTGCTAGTGATGGGGGTCGTCTTTGAGCTGCCGGTTGTCCTGGGTATACTGGCATGGGCAGGGATTCTTCGGGCAGAGACGCTCCGCCGGTATCGCCGGCATGCTGTCGTCGCCATCTTAGTACTAGCAGCTGTGCTGACCCCAACGCCGGACCCGGTCAACCAGCTTATCTTTGCTTTTCCGCTGTGGCTACTCTACGAGGTCGGCATCTTCGCGGTCCGTCTCATTGAGGCACGTCGATCGTGACCGTCGGCTCTCTCCAGGAGGTTTTGGAGCCGGTATCGCAGCAGCTACGAGAGTTCGAGTCGTACGTGCGCCGGGTTGTCCGAACGAACGTGCCGCTGCTGGACCTGGTCTTATGGTACATCTTCCGTCGTCGAGGCAAGCGGTTGCGGCCAGCACTGGTGTTCCTCAGTGCGGCCGCCTGTGACCGGCTCACAGAGCGGGCCTTCGTTGGAGCGGCGCTGGTAGAGCTGCTCCATACGGCGACGCTGCTGCATGACGACGTTGTCGACGAGGCTCCTCAGCGGCGCGGTATGCCTTCAGTCAACGCTCTGTGGGGGAATTCCGTGGCGGTCCTTGTCGGGGATTACCTGCTCGCTCGGGGGCTATTGTTGGCGATGGAACACGAGGAGCACGAGTTCTTACGTATCACATCGGATGCGGTCCGCCGGATGAGCGCTGCGGAGCTGCGTCATCTCCAGCTCAACCGAAAGCTGATACTGGACGAGGCGGCCTACCTGGAGGTCGTCCGTGGAAAGACAGCTGCGTTGTTTGCTGCTTGCTGCGAAATCGGTGCCGTCAGCGCTGGTGGTGAGCCTGAAGTGCAGCGAGCTCTGCGGGAGTTTGGGGAGGCCATCGGGATTGCGTTCCAGCTCCAGGACGACATGCTGGATTACGTCGGGCGAGCGGGAGTGTTGGGGAAGCCAGCGTGGCAGGATCTCCAGGAGCAGAAGCTGACGCTCCCCGTCCTGGTTGCGCTCCAGCGGATGCCGGCGGCTGAGCGTCGGGAGTTCATCCGTTCTTGGAAAGCAGCAGCGAAGGCTCGGGCAGCAATGAAGCCACTCGCACAGGCTGTCCTCCACTACGGTGGGATAGACTACACGGCAGCGTTAGCACGGGACTACGTGCAACGAGCACTGGAATGGCTCCAGCACCTACCTCCCTCAGAAGCGCGCCGGGCTTTGGAAGGATTTGCTCACTTCGCCGTTGAGCGTACATGGTAGCAGCACCGCAGGAGCTCGTCCGAGCCATAGAACGCGCCATACGAGCGGAGCAAGGAGAGCAGGCCTGGGACTTGGTGCAGGAACTGCTGCAGGGCTTTCCGGAGTACCCGACGGCGTATCTACTGGCAGCACGCGTTGCAATGCTGCGGCGCCGATGGGAAGAGGCTGCGAGCCTCCTCCAACGCGCGAAGCAGCGCTTCCCCCGCCATGCCGGTGTCCGTAAGACATTCGAGCAGCTCCAACAGCAACTACTTACACTGGCAACAGAGGCTGCCCAATCCTACACAGAGTTGCTGGAAGGCTCAGAGCCAGAGACTGGGGAGGTCGTTGGGGAACTCTCAGCAGCAGGCGTTCATCCCTCTGCCCCGAAGTCCGAGCCCATTCTGCGGTTAGTTGAGGGTACCGGCGAGGCTGCGGTCCAGCTTCGTAGCAACATCGTGCGCCTCATTCCAGGCTTAGAATTCGCGCCCTTGCGGTACGAGCCGGTTCCAGCAGCGAGCGGATGGGTAGCCCTCCCTCCGCCGCCTCCATTCCCGGCCTTCGTTGAAGAGGCGCTCCGAGAGGCGCAGCGGCCGACGGAGGAACTGCAGCAATCGCTTTCGCCCTTAGAGGAATTGGCGCAGCGCTTGGAGCGTGCCCGCATCCGTCCACCCGAAGAGGAGCTGGCAGAAGAGGAGGTTGCTCCGGCTTCTCCTGAAGAGCAATCAGAAGTGCTGCCGGTAGTGGCAACCGAGACGATGGCCCACATCTACGAGCAGCAGGGTGCTTACGAGCAAGCACTCCGTATCTACCGTGAGCTAGCGGCACGGTATCCAGAGAAACGGGCTTCCTACGAGGCTGCCGTAGCGCGATTAGAAGAGCGCCTGCGGAATGCGGATTCTTGACCGGTACGTCCTACGGCTCCACGTGGCCCCCTTCGCCTTCGGGGCGTCGGTGGTGATGTTCCTCTTCCTCATGCAGTTCCTGATGCGCTACGGGGAGCAGCTCCTCAGCAAGGGGCTGGAGCTCATCGTCATTGCTCAGCTCTTGGCACTGAATCTGCCGTGGATGTTCGTGCTGGCAGTTCCAATGGGGGTGCTCTTTGCCACGGTGTATACGTTCGGCTCGCTGGCAGCGGAGCACGAGACGACAATCCAGCAGTCCAGCGGCATGAGTGCCTGGCAGATGATGCGGGCTGTGCTGGGAGCAGCGCTGTTGGCGAGTATAGGGCTAGTCTGGTTCAGCGACCGAGTCCTTCCCGAGGCCAACCATCAAGCGAAGGTGATGTTGGCCGATATCCAACGAAAGCGTCCGAGCTTGCTCATAGAGCCGGGGCGTTTCACACGCCAGTTAGAGGGCTACACGCTGCTGGCTCGGTCGCGCGATACAAGCGGCCATTGGCTCCTTGGGGTGACGGTCTACGACGCTACACAGCTAGGGCGGGTGCGGATCATCTCGGCTGATACGGCGCGACTGCGGCTCAGCACGGGGCTGACGGAGTTCGTTCTGGAGCTGAGATCCGGGGAGCTACACCAACTCCCTCAACAACGGGGAGACCCTCGGTGGGTGCGGTTTGAGCGCCTTCTGGTGCGCATCCCTGCACAGGACTATGCCTTCGTCCGTTCCGATGCCCGACTGTTCGCCCGTGGCGAGCGCGAGATGAGCATCGAACAGATGCAGTCCGTCGTGCAGGAAGCGCGGCAGCAGCAGGAGCGGCTGCGCCGACAGGCGGAAGAGGTCTTCTCGCGGCACTGGCAGGAGCTCCTCTCGCTGGGGCCGAGCTGGGAAGAGCCCTCGGCGGCTCGTATCCAGCAGCGACTGCTGGCGGTCCGCAGCACGTTAGAAAACGTAGCTGCTGAGTATGCTACTGCGGTGCAGCGGGAACGGCAGTACCAGGTGGAGATCCACAAGAAGTATGCCATCGCTGCTGCGTGCCTACTCTTTGCGCTCGCTGGGGCACCAATAGGGATCATGACCCGCGGCGGTAACTTCGGAACGAGTGCCCTCGTCAGCTTGGGGTTCTACATCTTCTACTGGGCAGCACTCATCAGCGGCGAGAAGCTGGCAGATCGAGGCTACATCTCGCCTGCGCTCGGCATGTGGTGGGGCAATGTCGTCGTCTTGCTGCTTGGATTGGGACTGGTCAGCCGAATCCAGTACGGTGCGTGGTACCGCCGCCTTTGGCCATGGAGGAGCCGATAGTGTGCCCGTACTGCAGGGCCTGGTTGGAGGAGCTCCCGACGGAATGCCACCTCTGTGGCAGTCGAGTAGAGCTAGAGCCTTGGGAAGTCCTGGTAGAGCTTCCAACCGAATGGGAGGCAGAGCTCCTCTGTGGCAAGCTCCGAAGCGCAGGAATCCCCGCGCAGGTACTATCGCAGCGCGACAGCACCCGTATGTTCACCGTCGGTGCCTTGGCCATTGTGAAGCTCTTCGTGCCGAGGGCTTACAGCGCATATGCCCGCCAGGTGCTGAGGGAGTACTGAGCCGGAGCACGGGGAGTGCTGAAAATCGGCTAATTTTTGCCGGTCCGAGCACCGTGTAAGGAGTGCCGATGCGGCAAGCCGTCATCATGGCAGGAGGCTTCGGGACTCGCCTCCGACCCCTGACGATTCGCCGTCCAAAGCCGATGGTTCCCGTCTTGGGCTACCCGATCATGGAGCATGTGCTCCGGCTACTTTCACGCCACGGGATTCGGGAGTGCGTCTGTCTGCTGTATCACCAGGGGGAGATCATCCGTCGCCATTTTGGAGATGGCTCAGCCTGGGGAGTCCACCTCCGGTATGTCCAGGCAGAGGCCGACTACGGCACCGCTGGTAGTGTTCGCAACGCTGCTGAACTACTGGCTCCGGAGCCGTTCGTGGTCATCAGCGCGGATGTGCTAACGACCGTGGACCTGAGTGCGGCGATCGAGTTCCACCGCCAGCGGAGGGCTCAGGCGACGCTGGTGCTGACGCGGGTGGCGAATCCGTTGCCCTACGGGATTGTGCTGACAGAAGGCGATGGCCGAATTGTGCGCTTCCTAGAGAAGCCCAGTTGGGGTGAGCTGTTCTCCGACACGGTCAACACGGGCATCTACATCCTGGAGCCCGAAGTGCTGGAGCTCATCCCGTACAAGCAGGAGATGGACTTCGGCAAGGAGCTCTTCCCGCAGATGCTGCAGAAGGGGCTACCGCTCTACGGTTACGTGGCTGACGGCTACTGGCGGGATATCGGGAACGTGCGCGAGTACTGGGAGGCGCACCGTGACTTCACCACAGGCACGCTACGACTTGAGCTACCGATGCTGCACCGGGATGGGAATGTTTGGTACGGTGAGGGGGTCCGCATAGACCCTACAGCTACGCTGCGCGGATGTGTGCTCTTAGGGGATGGGACCGTGGTAGGTCCTCACGCAGAGTTGTCGGACTGCTTCATTGGTAGCGACTGCATGATTGGCCCTGGAAGCCGAATTGTGAGGAGCGTGCTGTGGGATCGGGTCAGCGTTGGTGCGGGGACGGTTCTTGACGGGGCAATCATCGCCAGTGGCGTGACGTTGGGAGAGCGCTGCAGCGTGGAGGAAGGGGCAATTGTTGCCGAAGAGTGCCGACTGGGTGAGGAAGTGCTGGTTGTGGCAGGGGTGAAGCTATGGCCTGGTAAGGTAGTGGAGCCTAAGGCAGCGGTAACCTACAGCCTTGTGCATGAGGAGCGCTGGACGCATGGGCTCTTCCTGAACGCTAAGGTTGCTGGTGATTCCAACGTGGAGATCACCCCGGAGTTCGCCACTCGCTTTGGTGTTGCTTTGGCCAGTGCTATGGGCATGGGCACGGCTGTGGTAACAAGTAGGGATGCAAGCAATGCCTCCCGCATGGTCGCCCGCGCAGTGATGGCGGGGCTGATGTCTTCGGGGGTCAATGTGGTTGACATGCAGGTTGCCTCGATTCCACAGACGCGGCAAGAGCTCCGTACTCGCCGCTATGCAGGCGGTGTCCACGTGAGGAGTTCTCCGCGAGAGCCCGGGAAGACAGAGATCGTCGTCTTGGGCGCTGATGGGCGGGACATTCCTTCCGGGTTCGCGAAGACGGTAGAGCGGATCTTCTACAGCGAGGACTTCCGCCGTGCTCCAGCGCAGCAGGTTGGCGGGCTGAGCTTTGCAGAGCGGTCGGCTGAGGGCTATCTGCAGCAGTTCCTGAGCGCACTCAATGTTGAGGCCATTCGGCAGCATTCGTTCCGGCTGCTAGTGGACTACTCCTGCGGGCTGGCGGCAACGCTCTTCCCGCAGATTCTCGGCACACTCGGCTGCCAGGCGTTTGCCGTGAACAACTACGTAGACCCGCTTGGCCGGACACCTCCGACGGACGACGCAGTCTTAGCAGAAGCAATCCGAGCCTTCGGCTGCGAGCTGGGGATCCGCATTGACGTCGGCGCTGAGCGTATTAGCGTCATGAATCGGCATGGGGTGTGGATCAACCCCGCTCGGCTCCTGACACTGATGCTGAAGCTCTTCCTCTCTACGCATCGGGCGGAAGAGCCGTACACTGTGGCCGTCCCGGTCGCTGCTAGCGCGGAAGTGGAGCTTGTCGCATCAGACTACAATGTCCGCGTCGTGAGGGTACGGAACTCCCATTCAGCGATGATGGAGGCCACGCGTGACCCCGCAGTCCGCTTCGTTGGCGGAACGCGCGGGGACTTCATCTTCCCGGAGTACCTCTTTGCTGCGGACGGCATGTTCTCGGCAGCCAAGCTCCTGGAGATGATAGCGCTGACGGGCTGGGAGCTCTCCGAGCTGGATGCCGCATTGCCGCGTCGGTATCAACGGGAGGTGCTCGTCCCGTGCCCGTGGGAGCGTAAGGGGAGTGTGCTTCGCCATGCGATGGAGTGTTCTACGGCAAGGGATCGGCTCGTGATAGATGGTGTCAAGCTCCTCTTCGATGCTGGTTCAGTGCTGATCTTCCCTGACCGCCAATCGGCGGCGATGGTAGTCATTGCAGAGGCAGAGACAGCCGAGGGAGCGGAGGGGCTAGCGCAAGAGTACGTCCGTCTTGTACAGCAGTGGCAACAGTGACGCCTCTCAGCCGTCTATGGCGCCGGAGTTCGGCGCAGAGAACGTCGCATGCGGTTTTCGGCATTGCTCCATGAAGAGACCATCCTTCTCCACCTGCATGCTCACTCAAAGGAGGAGGTGCTGGAGCGCCTGTTGGCAACCCTGCCGGCAACCGGACTAGTGCGGAACTTAGAAGAAGTGCGCCGCGCGATCTTCGAGCGGGAGCACCGGATGACGACATGTGTGGGCCATGGAGTGGCACTACCTCACGGTAGGACGTCTGCCGTTGCGGCTCCGGTGGCAGCTCTGGCAACCTTAGAACCGCCCATGCTGATGGACGCTCCGGACGGACGTCCTGTGGAGGTTGTCGTCCTACTCGTCGGTCAGGGGGACAATGTCGGTACCCACTTGCGGCTGCTGAGCCGGTTGTCGCGCTTGATGATGAACGCAAGCTTTCGAGCCCATCTCCTACAGGCCCAAACACCTCAAGAAGTCGTGGAGCTCTTTGAGCAGGCAGAGGCACTCCACGAGAGTAACCTATGAGTGAGCTTCAGGCCGTGCGGGGCATGCACGATGTGCTGCCCGAGGAGTTGCCGCGGTGGCGGCGCGTGGAGGAGGTCTGCCGCACGGTTTCGGCTCGCTTCGGGTACGAAGAGATCCGCACGCCGATCGTTGAGTACGCTGCTCTCTACAGCCGTAGCGTCGGCGACAGCAGCGACATCGTCGTCAAAGAGATGTACACCTTTACAGACCGCGGGGGCGACCTACTAGCGCTGCGGCCGGAGCTAACGGCTGGAGTCGTTCGGGCATTCATACAGCATCGCCTCTTCCAACGCCGGTCTCTCTGGCGGCTCTGGTACTACGGCCCCGCCTTTCGCTACGAGCGACCGCAGAAGGGACGTTACCGTCTCTTCCATCAATACGGCGCAGAGTGCTTCGGTTCGCCGTACCCCGAAAGCGACATAGAGGTCATCCTCTTGGCGGCGGCAATCCTGCGAGAGCTGGGAATTCGGGAGTATTCCCTGCAGCTCAACACACTGGGGACGGCGGACGTGCGGAGCCGATATCGGGAAGCGCTCGTTGCTCACTTTGCTGCTGTTCGGGATCATCTCTCCCCTGAGAGCCAGCAGCGCCTGGTGCGGAACCCATTACGTATCCTGGATTCCAAGCACCCGAGTGATCAGCCCTTCATCGAGCAGGCGCCGAGTATCTTGGACTTCCTGGACGCAGAGAGCCGTCAGCACTTCGAGACTGTCTACACGGCATTGCAGGCAGAGGGAGTGCCGGTGGAACTCAACCCACGCCTCGTTCGAGGGCTGGACTACTACACACATACGGTCTTTGAGTTCGTGAGTCCACGCCTGGGGGCGCAGAATGCTTTCGGTGGCGGAGGCCGGTACGATGGGCTGGTAGAGAGCTTCGGTGGGCCGCCGGTCCCTGGAGTAGGGTTTGCTTTCGGGGTTGAACGCCTGCTGTTGCTGATGCTGGACGTGGCTGCAGAGTCGGCAGTGGACGTGTACGTGGCCACCGTGGGCATGATGGAAGCGGCTCGGGCAGTAGTCTCCTCGTTGCGTGCTGCCGGCTACCGTGCCGTGGGGGACTTACAGCGACGTTCGCTCAAGGCTCAGATGCGGGAGGCTGACCGTCTAGGTGCTCGAGTAGCTGTCATCGTCGGCGAGAGTGAATGGCAGCGCCGTAGCGTTATCGTACGGCTCCTCAGCGACGGTACCCAGTGGGAGTGCTCCCTTGAGGAGCTACCCAAGAATGTGCGCCAAGCCCTTTCTCGGTGATACCCCTCCGTATCGGCTGATTGTGACCTGTCGGGGGAGCGTAGGCGAGGGTGTGTGCGTCCTTCTGCGGCTGGAGACTCGTAGCGCCTTTCGCTTTGCTTACGCTCTGGAGGCTTCTGGACAGACCCGTCTGACAGACGGAGGAATTCCGGAGCTCTACATTCAGCTCCAGGGGATGCGGTTCCTTACTGCTGGGGTGAAGGGTGATGCTCCCGCCGTTGCCCACTATTCGGACTGCCTTCCGAGGGGGGTGGAGCAGTGCTACTGCACGCTTGAGTTAGGACAGCGTTTGCAGCGCTTCTTACTGCGCTTTGTACCGCCTTTGGTGGTACTACTCCGGCAGACTGTCGTCGGTGCACCGATTGCAGAGCTGCTGCTGTCATGAGGCGTGTGCTGCTGTTCCGACGTTGGCACGTCTACGCTTTGGTTGGGGCTATGGGCTTACTCATCGTAGCCCTGAGCTTCGTGACAACCCAGGCCATTGTTCGAGAGATCGTGCTACGGGAGCGTCAGAGCGTCGGTTTCTACGCCGAGATGCTTCGAATCTTCTCTGACCCTTTCCTGGTGGCAGACCCCTTCCTGTTTGTCCTCCTGGACCACGTTGTTCCGACGATCTCCTTCCCCGTAATCGTTACCGATCCCCAAGGCGAGCCCCTCTACCCGTACCTACAGAACACGCTCAATGTGGAGCTGGATACTGCGTGGTCGGCAGAGGTACAACGCCGGTACTTGAAGCGTCTGCTGGCACAGATGCGGGAGGAGTTTCCCCCAATCGTCGTGACAGACCGCAATGGAGTAGAGCTGGCGCGGATTTACTACTCCACCTCCGAGCTGGTGCGCTGGGTGCGGTGGATTCCGTATGCTCAGGCTGTGCTCATAGTGACGCTGCTTGCGGTTGGTTGGTGGTCGCTACGCCTTCTGAGGCAGGCAGAAGAGAGTCGGCTTTGGGTGGCGATGACCAAGGAAGCGGCTCATCAGCTTGGGACCCCGCTCTCCAGCGTCCTTGGGTGGTTAGAGCTATTACGGCAGCAGCTCCGCGAGAATGAACTCAGTAGTATCCTACAGGAGCTGGAGCGCGACGTTGCCCGTCTTCAGAGCGTTGCTGTCCGTTTCTCCCATATCGGGGCGCGGCCACAGTTGACGCCACAGCCCGTTGCTCCGATTGTGGAGGAAGTCGTGCGATACCTCCAGCCTCGGCTACCACGCAGCAAGCAGATTCAAATAGAGTCAGAGCTGGACCCGAACGCCATTGCTGCACTCAATCCCGAGCTCTTCGCTTGGGCGGTGGAGAATATCCTCAAAAACGGCGCTGAGGCCATCGAGCGCACGCCAGGACAGCTTCGGTTGCGGCTGACTGCTAACGAGCACAACGTCGTCTTGGAACTTTCTGACACTGGCCGAGGGATTCCTCCCAGTCTGCGGCACCGCATCTTCGAGGCAGGCTTCACTACGAAGCGGCGTGGCTGGGGACTCGGATTGACCTTAGCACGGCGCATCATTGAGGACTACCACGGCGGGTCGCTCTACTTGAAGGAGAGCGTCCTTGGCCAAGGGAGCACGTTTGTCATAGAATTGCCCGCCTATAGGCAAACGACGAGCCCCCGCAGGGTTCCCCGCGAGGGCTCGCCCGAGCAGGCTCTCCAGTGATAGACAGGGACTACCGCGGCCGAACCGGCGGCAAGGTGTCACGGTCACGCCGGCCACCCTCTTTGTCACCGCCGTTTGGAGGGCAGCAGTCCGTTCTACCGCTGCACCAGCACTCCCAAATCTGAAGTTGCTCAGGGGTCAGGATAGGGGCAACGCACTCGCAGAGCGCTTGCCGAAGGCGGACCAACTCCTGGGCTGCCCACTCGCGCATTGGATTGCTAGCGAGCTGCTGCCGCAACCACTGGGCGATCTCTCGGAGCCGTTGAGCTGCTGTCTGTCGGTCCAAAAGGCCCTGACGTAGCGAGTCTAAGACGGCCCTCCGCATCTCACGTGCCTGTTGCCAGTACTGACGCTCCGACTCTCGAAGAGCCTTGAGAACGGCGTGGACGCTATCGCGGTAGTTGCGGAGGCAGACTTGTACAGCAATCCGCTGTGCGGAATCCAAACGCAGGCATCTCCAAATGTGCAACGGCGCCCGCCGACCATCCTCCCGCGGTGGATGGAGGGCGAAGTCTTCAGTAATGCTCCCTCCACTGACAGAGCTCGGGAGAGCTGCCGGTTGGGGAAGCTCTGGAACGAGATTCTGGTCTGGCACTGTGATCTGGTCTCCTGACTGGCAGGCACCGATGTTCAGCAGCCACATGCCAATGATAGCTCCTGCCGCCAGCTTTGCCCAGTTCGCCCTGGAGTACCGCATTGTACGACCACGGAGTTGTGAGACACACTACACATGCAGAGCCAAAGTAAGGAGCGACGCTCCCACTGCCAATAACCCATGGGGGTAGTTTCGCGTTACAGGGCGGCTTAGGTTCGAGAGCAGCAAAGGCCGTTTGCTAGGTTTGCGGGGCCGTGGGGAGGTTCGTGGTGGCTTGTGAATAGTGCCACGAGCGCATGGGATTCTCCAACGTTATCGCAGCGTACCTACGGCCGATTGTGGCGCCTGCACCCGTTACACAAGTGCATAAATAGCACAGGCACGCTACAGAAGTTCTGGTTGACGGACGCAAAAAACCCGGGATGTAGGCAGATATCTACATCCCGAGGAGCTCATATGGGGCTGTGGATGACGACTCCTATGCAGTAGGGCTGTCTGGGGATTGTGCTGGTTGGTCCGAGAGCCGGGCGTTCATCGCGGGGCTTTGGTAGAGACGCCAAAGCCTCTGCCAGCATCTGTTCGATGAGCCCGGAGCTCCTTAGACTACATCGTTATCGTTCCTGCACTGGCATCGAAGGTCGATGCAGTAGCGAAGGATAAAGTATGGTACCCCTCCAAGGCTTCGCACATGGTTTAGAACAGCAATTAATCAGCTATTTGTTCGAGGACAGCAACGACCCCGATCCGTTTAGTATTAACCCCACTCTTTTAGGGACAGGACTGACTTGATCTGCTGAGCGAGTTCGTTAAGACTCTTTTCGAGGTTTGAGGACACTAGCGACCCGATCTGTTTAGCGACCTCTTCCCAAGGCAGTGTCGACTTGATCTGCTGAGCGACTTCATTAATCACCTCAGTCGCTTGTTCAAGGTTTGAGGATAGCAATGACCCAATCTGTTTGGCAGCCTCCTCTGAGGACAGCGACGCCCTGATCCTCATAGTGGCCTCCTGCATTCCTTTATCAAGGCTTGAAGACAGCAATGACCCCAACTGCTTGGCGATTTCCCCCGAGGACAGCAACGACTTGATCTGCATAACGGCCTCCTTGATCCCTCTATCGAGCTCTTTGGCAATCTGCAACATCGTGCGTTCCTCCTGCTAAGAAGCTTTCTACTTCAATTGAAGAACTTGCCACATTACCTCTCCACCAATGAAGAAGGTCCCACCGCACTACCTCGCAACTGCCGACCAACTCGGACAGGTGATCTTTCCAAGCCTAGTTTCTCACGGTAGAGATTGCGGCCTCGAATAATGTCACAGTGTGATGTGTGCGCCACACAGGGCCTATGTCACGAAGGTGCCTTGGGACATCGGTAGAATTGGACGGCGGCGAAGAGCTGCTCGGCGACGACGATCCCATACCACCCAATCCGTAGACCAGCTGCGGCAAGGGCCTTTGCCACCCAGGTGTTGCAGGTTTGTAGCCCCCAGTAAGTCCCGCGGGCCTTGTAGAAGCGGACCCATCCGTCAGCTTGAGAGCTGGTTAGGGTAGCCCGGCCTTGGCTGTCCCGTACCAGAGTGTGCTGCAAGAAGGAGCAGAGTCGAGCAACAGCAACGCTGTCCAGGCAGAGAGGTAGGAGCCAGCTTTCTGGACCGTAGTACCGCCGCAGGTCTTGTGGTACCGCGGCGATGCGGAGCACGCTCTCGTTCCAGAGAAAGATCGCTTCTAGTGCCAACTGGAGGTCAAATCCTGGGGTTTGGTAGAACTCTGCCTCTCCCCAGCCCAAGTCTACCCAGGGGGTTGGCGGGAGGTGGGCTACCTCTGGGATGCAGCGGATAGCTACGTGGCGGGGCACAACGATGCCGGTGTGCCACCGCTCTCGCACTAAGTAGATGGTCGTAGTAGCTGCTGGTGTCGGAAATGCGGGGAGTGGTGCCGTCAAGAGGGCAGACAAAGCTCCTACGGAGACGGAGAGCAACCCTGTGAAGCTAAGGAAGTGGACCATGAACACAAAGGGTGCATACCGCTATGGGGTGCCCTGTGGAGGTTGTCCTGGAGGCGTTGTGGGCTGGGTTGGGGTTGCTGGCGGAGCTGGTTGGGGAATGCTGGCAGGCGCCCCTACGGTAACCGGTTGCCGTTCCTCTGTGGCAGTGCTGAGGAAGAACTTGTTAGCAATGACCGACAGGACCAACAGGGCTGCACCAAGCCCTATCGTTAGCTTCGTCAGGAAGTCCATCGTTCGGCGCATGCCGAAGAGGCTTCCGAATTGCCCACCTAAGCCCCCAAAACTGGGTGTGAGCTCGCCACGGCCAGGCTGGATCAGCACCGCTGCAATGAGGAGGACGGAGATGAGGATCATCAGGATGACGATGACCGTGAACATCGTTTGCCAGACCTCTGAGATAAACCCCGCACCGCAAAAATACCGAGAACACTTGCTCTGGCACGGTAGAGGCTATCGCTGAGGTGGCTGGGTCTGGAGCTGGTAGATGCCCCAGGCAATCGCGAAGAGTAGGAAGGTCTGGGCTAGTTCATGCCACGTGGGATTGGTGAGCCAAAAGTGGGTTGCCAGTAGGCGGCCGACACCCCCCAGTAGCAGGCAGAGGAGAGCTGCTCCAAGGGCTGCTAGTGTCACGACGTGCTTCATTACGTCCTCGCCGCAAATTGTACGGAACAATCTCGAGACAAAATACATGTTTGCAGGGCTATAGCGACCCTCCTCGATGCTCCGCTGAACACACTGCCAGCCGTTAGGCAACGTCCTACGGCGGGACGAGCTGAATCCGGAGTCTCCATCTCCATGGTGTGGGCAGAGATAGCACGAGGGGCGCTAGGGAGTTTACGAGCTTACCGGTTGCGCTCCGGCCTTACGGTCCTCAGCGTTGCTCTCGGGGTCTTCGCAATCATGGTAGCGGGGACGGCGACAGATTCGTTGGATGACGCCATCTCGCAGGAGCTGCTCCAGCTCGGAGAGAGCAGTTTCTTCATCTCTCGCATGCCGCCGATTGGAGTGTCGGGCCGTGAGTGGCGAGAGTATCTGCGACGTCCACCCATTACCTATCGGCAGGGGCAGGAATTCAAGCGCCAGATGGTACCTTGGACACCGTTCGTTTGCTCGTATGCTGTTCAGCCTTCTAACGAGCGGATCCAGTGGGGGAATCGAGCGACCGATCCCGACGTATCGGTTGTGGGGACTGATGAGATGGCCTTCCGACTTCTCAATGTTCAGGTAGCAGAAGGACGGCCGTTTGCGGAAGCCGACGTTGCCTTCATGCGGCCTGTGGCGATTCTGGGAGCTGATGTAGCAAGGGAGCTCTTCGGCTCAGCTTACCCGGTTGGACAGCAAGTGCGGATTCGTGGACGTTTGTTTGAAGTCATCGGAGTTGCTCGGCCGCGCGGGAGCATCTTTGGGCAGAGCCAGGACAACTTCGTGTTCATTCCGGTTGGTTACTTCATGCGCTTCTTCGCCTCCGAGGAGTGGGGCTCCCTGACCCTGATTGTTCGGCCGCGCAGTAGGAGAGAGTTACAAGCAACGCTCAGCGAGGCTGTGGGGATACTGCGGCGTCTCCGCGGTTTGAAACCATGGCAGCCGGAAAACTTTGAGGTAACGACCAACGAAGGATTGCAGGCCCAGCTTTCGGGTCTGACACAGTTCGTTGGGCTGTTTGGGACGGGGACAGGGGTGATCGCATTGGTAGCGGCAGGGATCGGGATCATGAACATCATGCTGGTCGCTGTCCGTGAGCGTACCCGTGAGATTGGGATTCGGAAAGCGGTCGGAGCTCGGCGGAGCTGGATCCTTGTCCAGTTCCTGACGGAAGCTGTTGTGCTCAGCCTCTGTGGCGGCGTTGTCGGTATCGTTGCCGGTATTGGTGCCGGCTGGGGGATCGGTGCTCTCGTGGGGGTACCTCCGAGTCTACCGTGGCAATGGATGGGGCTGAGCTTCTTCCTCTGCGTGGCGTTAGGGCTGCTGTGGGGGACGTATCCAGCCTGGAAAGCGGCAACGCTGAACCCCGTGGATGCTCTTCGGTACGAGTGAACCGCCCATAGCTCAAATGTCGGCTCGGCGGGTACGCTGGTCGTGGTACATGTACGACTGGGCCAATTCTGCTTTTCCCACGACTGTTCTGACGGTGCTGCTGGGACCGTACTTGACCCACGTTGCCCTTCGAGCAGCGGATGCTTCCGGCAGGCTTTCTGTGCTGGGGCTTGAGATTGCAGCCGATGCCTATTACCCCTTCCTGGTGTCGGTATCAGTGGTGCTCCAACTATTGATCTTGCCTCTCGCGGGCGCGATAGCAGACGCTTGGGGCTGGAGGAAGCTGTTGCTCCTTCTCTTCGCTTACGTCGGTGCTGCTGCTACGGTGGGGTTGTATTGGGTGGAGGGAGACCGGTACGTCCTTGGCGGGGTTCTGTTCGTGGTGGCCAATCTCTGCTTCGGAGCCTCCATCGTCATGTACAACGCCTTCCTACCTGACATTGCTGCTCCGCACGAGCGTGATGCCGTCTCTTCGCGAGGCTGGGCAGTAGGGTATGCTGGTGGAGGGACGCTGTTGGGGTTGAATCTGCTGTTCTTGAGCATTGCTGAGCACCTTGGTATAGCGACAGAGCATGCAGTACGTCTCTGCCTGGCCTCTGCGGGAGTATGGTGGGGCATCTTCACGCTCATACCTGCCATAGGGCTACCCGACGTTCAGCAGCGGTGGGAAAGCAGCAGAGGATACCAGCATGTCTCCAGCAGTAGCACGGGGTTTTGGGAGACGCTACGACATCTCCGGGGGCCGGCCGTGCTCTTTTTAGCGGCATACTTCTTCTACAACGATGGCGTGCAGACCGTGATTGCTCTCTCGGGACAGTTCGCCAGTCGTGAGTTAGGGCTGCCGATCCAGACGATTACGGGAACGCTGCTGGCTGTTCAGTTCGTTGCTTTGGTGGGCTCCCTTGCTTTCGGGATGCTCGCGCAACGGTTCGGTGCCAAGCGGGTCCTTCTGTGGAGCTTGGGAGTTTGGATTGCCGTCCTGAGTTACGTTGCCCTGGGGCTCCGGAGCCCAGAGGAGTTTGTCGTGATGGCAATGCTGGTGGGGCTAGTCTTAGGGGGTACACAGGCTTTGAGCCGCTCGTTGTTTTCGCTGTACATTCCCAAGCAGCGGGAGGCGCAGTATTTCAGCCTCTACGAACTCAGCGACCGTGGGAGTAGCTGGATGGGGCCACTGCTCTTTGGAATGGTGTTGCAGTGGAGCGGGAGCTATCGACTCTCTGTGGCGGTCATCGCGGCACTCTTTGGCATTGGAGGCATCCTTCTGGCTATGCTCCGCTACCCACCGCGCAGTGGCGAGTAATCGGCCATCGTCTACGGGCAGGGCCGCGATGGCTCGAAGGTTTGAGTGACAATCATCAGCGCGTTGTTCGCCAAACACTATTTTTGTGGCGTCAGCTGTACGGAAGAGAGGAAGCGATGGTACCCCGAGGTTCATACCACGGAGTGCTATTTGCCCTGGCCGTTTTGCTACTGGTGGGAGTTGGCGTCATCACGATTGGGGACCAGTGGTGGTGGCTGCCACCTCTGGCATCAGTCCATGGTGCGATCATTGATCAGCTCTTTACCGTCACGCTGGTGCTGACGGGGATAGTCTTCGTGCTGGTGCATCTGTTGTTGGCCTACTTCGTCTGGCGCTATCGGGTGCGTTCACCGGAGCAGCGGGCATACTTCTACCTGGAGAACCGTCCGCTGGAGGTTGTCTATACCGTTATCCCTGCGGTGGCGATGACCGGATTAGTGGCGGCAGGAACACAGGCATGGTTCTGGATCCAAGGGCCACCGCCAGAGGATGCGCTCCCAGTTCGGGTAGTCGGAGAGCAGTTCGCCTGGCGCTTCCAGTACCCAGGGCTGGACGGACGGCTGGGACAGTTCCATCCACGGTACGTCAGTGATACGAATCCGTTCGGAATTGATCCCAACGATCCGGCAGCGAAGGACGATATCGTCGCAACGGAGCTGCATGTCCCTGTCAACAGGCCAGTCGTCACCTACCTGAACTCTAAGGATGTGTTGCATAGCTTCTTTGTCCCCGAGCTGCGAGTTAAGCAGGATGCTGTGCCAGGGATGACGACGCGGTTCTGGTTCATCCCTACGAAGACCGGTACCTACGACATTCCATGTGCGGAACTCTGCGGGCAGGGGCATTACATCATGCGGGGGCAGATGGTGGTGGAGTCGGATACCGCCTTTGAATCCTGGTTAGCTCAGCAGCCAACGTTGGCAACGACCCTTGGTCTGTCGCAATAGGATGCTTGGCTCCCCATGGCAACGACTCATGCGATAGAGACGGTTGCTACCCACCATGAGCCGAAGAGCTTCTGGCGGCGATACATCTTCAGCACAGACCACAAGATCATCGCCATCCAGTACATCATCACCGCCGGCATCATGGGGATCATTGGGCTGGTGATGTCCTGGCTGATGCGGATTCCTCTAGCATGGCCGGGTGAGTCTGTGCCAATTGCCGCAAAGCTCTTTCCGGGATTGTTTGAAGGTGGAGTCTTGCGTCCCGATGCCTATTTGGCGATGATGACGATGCACGGGACGCTGATGATCTTCTTCTTCCTGACGGCCATCTTCCTCGGTGGATTCGGGAACCTGCTGATTCCCCTCCAGTGTGGCGCTCGGGACATGGCATTCCCGTTTGTCAACATGCTGAGTTACTGGGTCTTTCTGCTGTCGTGCCTCATCATGTTGGCGTCGCTCTTCGTCACTGGCGGGGCAGCAGGGTCAGGGTGGACAGCCTATCCACCCCTGAGCGCCGTAGAGCAGGCGGCGGCTGGCTCTGGACTTGGGCAGACACTGTGGCTCATCTCCATGGCTGTCTTCATTGTGTCCTCAGTCATGGGCGGGTTGAACTACATCACGACGGTGCTCAATCTCCGGACGCAGGGCCTCTCGATGATGCGCTTGCCGCTGACGGTTTGGGCACTCTTCGTGGCAGCAATCTTAGGATTGCTGGCCTTTCCGGCACTCTTTGCAGGTGCTGTCCTGTTGTTGCTGGATCGGCATCTTGGGACCAGCTTCTACTTGGACCACGTGGTGGTAGCAGGACAGCATCTTGCTCGTGAGGGAGGCAACCCCTTGCTGTGGCAGCATTTATTCTGGTTCTTGGGACACCCGGAGGTTTACATCCTCATCCTGCCGGCTATGGGAATTGCCTCCGAGATCATCTCTAACAATGCCCGGAAGCCGATCTTTGGGTACCGGGTGATGATCTACTCCATCATCGCGATCGGGTTCCTCAGTTTCATCGTCTGGGGGCACCACATGTTCATTAGCGGGATGAACATCTGGCTTAGTGCTGCCTTTACGTTGACGACGCTGATCATTGCCGTGCCCTCGGCGGTAAAGACTTTCAACTGGTTGGGAACACTCTGGCGTGGTAGGCTCCGGTTCACAACGCCTATGCTGTTCGCTATCGGCTTTGTGTCAACCTTCGTGACCGGGGGACTGACGGGCATCTTCTTGGGGAATCCGACGATCGACATTCAGCTCCACGATACCTACTTTGTGGTGGCGCACTTCCACATCGTTATGGCGACCAGCTCCGTGTTTGGGGTCTTCGCGGGGATATACCATTGGTTCCCGAAGATGTTCGGGCGGATGATGCACGAAGGGTTGGGGAAGCTGCACTTCTGGCTCACCTTTGTGGGAATGTACGCCATCTTCTTCCCGATGCACTACCTTGGTTTCTTTGGAGTCCCGCGGCGTTACTACGGCTTCAATGCGCTCCAGTACCTCCCGGTGGATGCCCAGGCGATTCAGGTCTTCATCAGCATAGCAGCGTTCATTACTGGAGCGGCGCAGTTCATCTTCCTCTTCAACGTCGTCTATAGCCTGCTGCGGGGTAAGCGGGCAGAGGCCAATCCCTGGCAGGCTACCACGTTGGAGTGGCAGGCTCCGTCTCCTCCACCCCATGGGAATTGGGGGGAGCAGCTTCCGGTAGTCTACCGTTGGGCGTACGACTACAGTGTTCCGGGAGCTTCTCAAGATTTCGTCCCGCAGACAGTACCGTTAGACCAAGAACCGACAGGAGAGCGGTACCACGGGTATGTTCCAGCAGCAGTCAATATACCGTCGGCAACCGTGGACGGTGGAACCAACGGCGGGAATTCGCCTAGTAAGGCGGATGGTTCTACAAATGGTGGTGCTCTGTGATGCCGTTTGTGAAGGCGAGCGTACAGAGAACCTGGGATATTGCAGGACAGGGTAAAGTCCCAGGGGGAGACGGTAGTCCATTGGGTGGTGGCCCTTTGATGCCGACGGGGCAGCTCTTCGTATGGCTGCTCATCGTCGGGGTAACGATGCTCTTCGCTGCCCTGAGCAGTGCTGCGATAGTTCGTATCGGCATCGACGGACGCACGCTCTCATTGCCAAGCACTGTGTGGTTGAACACCATTGTGCTTCTGGTTAGCAGTGCTGCATTGGGAGCCGTACAATGGCGTGTCAGAGTTCACCGAGCAGTGGATGCCTTGGCTCTCCGTCTGCTGGGGGTTGCTGTCGGACTGGGTCTCTTGTTCCTCGTCGGGCAGGTCGCTACATGGATGGGGCTAGTGCGTGCTGGTATTGGATTGCCCAGTTTTCCGGCGGCCAGCTTCTTCTACGTGCTATCGGCAGCGCACGGACTTCACGTAGTTGGTGGTGTCGTTGCCCTCTTGCTACTCTTTGCTGTTCGGAAGCGAGCACTCCTCTTCCGGCATCGCCTCGGGCCAGTAGCTACCTACTGGCACTTCATGGCGCTGGTCTGGGTTGGCCTACTGGCAGTGTTGCAAGTGCGGTAGAATGAGCGTGAGGGAGCCAATGGCAGCCGAGGTCGTAGCGCAGCAGGTTGAGCGGCCTTCCATATGGGCGGGTGGAGTTTCGCCCTTTGGAGTGAGCTGGCAGAAGCTGATGATGTGGATCTTCATCTTGTCGGACGCTTTCATCTTCGGTAGCTTCCTCGTCAGTTACGCTACGAGTCGGGCCAGCATCGGTAGCTGGGTCAATACGGGAAAGGTCTTCGCCCTTCACATCGGAGGGTCGGAAGTTCCGCTGCTGTTGATCGCTATCATGACCTTCATCCTGGTCAGTAGTAGCGGGACGATGGCGCTGGCCGTGGCGAATGCTTACGAGCGGCGGAAGAAGGAGACGATCCGCTACCTGCTCCTGACAATGGCTTTGGGGCTAACCTTCGTGGGCTGTCAGGCGTACGAGTGGACACATCTAATTGTTGACTACGGTGTCCGACCTTGGTGGAATCCCTTCGGACCGCCGCAGTTTGGGGCGTACTTCTTCACCTTGACAGGCTTCCACGGGCTGCATGTGCTCAGCGGGGTGATCTACTTAGGGATCATCGCCCGTCAAGTTGCTAAAGGGGTATACGACCGGCGTGGATCGTACGCGAACGTGGAGATAGCTGGACTGTACTGGCACTTCGTAGACCTCATCTGGGTGTTCATCTTCACGATGTTCTACCTGTTCTGAGGGGTGACGATGGTAGAACAGGTGCAAGTTCACCATGGAGAGCAGCCCGGGGCGGTCCACGCTCCGATTCGGACCTACTTGACGGTGTGGGGTTGGCTCTTTGTGCTCAGCGCGATTGCCTACTTCGTTGATGTCGTACACCTCGTTGGTTGGCTGAAGGTTATCCTGCTCTCCCTCTTGGCACTCATGAAAGCAGGACTCATCATGGCGTTCTTCATGCACCTGCGCTTTGAACGCCTGAGCCTCGTTTATGCCATCGTTGCTCCGCTCATTTTCCTTGTGGCGATGTTAGTAGGGCTGTTGCCCGACGGTCTTTCGGTGTTCTTACGTCGGTAGGATGCGGAGGTTTACGCTCATAGTAGCGCCCCTCTTTGCGGGAAGCATCCCAGCAGTAGCACAGTGTTCGCTGTGCCGTTCGGCTGTTGAGACTGGAGACCCTGCGTTCGCTGAAGCGTTGCGCTCAGGGATTCTGCTGTTGCTAGTTATGCCCTACTTGCTGGGACTCTGCACAGGCGCTATGGTTTGGTGGTGGAGGCGGCGTCAGCGCGCATCCGTGATCCGTAGGCCATCACGGCGTTCGCGAGTGCTGGAGGCGGTATAGGGGCTGTCTTCGGCTGCACGCTCCGCTGGGGGAAGCGTAATTTTGCGGCACCTGTGGAGTTTAGTTAGCGCGAATAGGAGCAATGCGCTTGACGTATCAGCCGAGCCGAGTTAAACGGCTCCGAAAACACGGTTTCCGAGCACGGATGAAGACTCGGAATGGGCGTAAGGTCCTTGCGCGCCGTCGGGCAAAAGGGCGGCACAAGCTGACGGTGAGCGACGAGCGCAAGAAGTGGTGAGCCTGTATCCGCTGAAGCGCCGTAAGGACATCGAAGGACTGTGGGAGAAGGGTCAGCGGTACGCCCACCCGATGCTTACTCTAGTGGTGCTTCCCGCCTCTGAAGGGCCGAATGCTATCGGGTATGTTGTTAGCGTCCCCCGCCGGCGAGTTCGAAAGGCTGTGCTGCGGAATCGGATCCGTCGCCTCTTGCGGGAGGGAGTACGAAGGCTCTGTCGAGAGGCCTCGGAAAAGGGACGCAAGCTGCCTGTGCAAGAGATTGGCGTAGTGTGGCGTGGTAGCCTTACGGAAGAGGAGCTTCGGCGGCTGCGGCTATCGCATCTCCTACCGGCCCTGCGCGAGCTCTTCCAGCAAGTGCAAGCGTCAAATCCGTATCCGTAATGCGGTTACTACTCGTCGGACTCCTGCGCTGGTACCATCGCTTCTTATCGCCATGGCTGCCGTCAGCGTGTCGTTTCTACCCAAGCTGTTCTGAGTATGCGGCGGAAGCGTTACAGCGCTACGGCCTCCTGCGAGGGGGTTGGCTAGCACTCCGCCGTCTCCTGCGGTGCCATCCGTGGCATCCTGGCGGGGTAGACCCAGTACCGTGAGAGTAATGCGATGGACAAGCGGACCCTCCTTGGCATCTTCTTGATAGCCCTCTTGACCACCATCTGGATGGTCTACACCTCCATCTACTTTGCGCCGAGGGTACCTCCTGCGGACACCGCACAAGTACGGCGGGAAGAGGCTCCGGGAGTGCCGACAAGGGCTGCCATAGGAGCAGTAGACACGACCCAGATGCCACCGGAGCGTTGGATAGAGGTGGAAACGGACCTCCTCCGGCTGCGACTGAGTAGCTATGGGGCAACGGTTGCTCAGTGGGAGCTGCGGACATATAGGGATTGGCGCAAGGAGCCTGTTCGGCTCATTCCCTGGGGGAACCGTGTGCTGGCGGTGAGCTACTACGACCAACAGGGACAGCGAGTAGATACCCGACGCTTCCCGTTTACCTTCCTTTTGCCAACCGATAGCCTCTACCGGGTCTCAGGCCAGGATTCGCTCGTCGTCCGGGCCCGATACATGGCGGATTCGCTCCGCTTCCTAGAGCGGTGGTACGTGATCTACGGCAACCGGTACGACATCCAGGCCGGGATTCGGCTAGTCAACATGCAGGAGGTTATCGCACAGCGGCGCTATGACCTCCTCTGGCCTGGGGGGCTGAAGTACCAGGAATACAACAGTGTGGATGAGTCCCACAGCGCGAAGGCAATGATCTCCCTGGCAGGGAGCATCGAGGAGTTGGATGCCCACGACTTTGCTCAGCCAGCGGAGACTCAGGCTACCGGGCAGGTGGACTGGGCAGGGTTGAAGACGAAATACTTCGCGGTGGCTCTCCTCCCCGTTCCGCGTCCCAAGGAGCTGACAGTGTTTGCCCGTGGACAGCGCTTCCATGCGCCGAACGACGGCGTTGTAGAGCGGTATGAGCTTTCCATTCGCCTGCCGTATCGGGGTGGGGATGAGAGTACGGTCTTCCAGGTCTACGGCGGGCCTTTGGCTTACGACATCGTCAAGGGATACGGGTTGGAGGCGATGGTGGACTTCGGGCTGCGCTGGCTGGTGCGCCCGATTGGGGAGTTCTTCATGCTGCCGGTCTTCAAAGCACTTCACTGGCTCATCCCCAACTACGGGATTGCTATCATCCTGTTCGCCGTCCTCATGAAGATTTTGATGCACCCGCTGATTCTGCCGCAGCTCCGTTCGGCACAACGGATGCAGTTGTTAGCACCAGAACTGCAGAAGATTCGCGAGAAGTACAGGGATGATCTGCAGGCCCAGCAGCGGGAGCTCTTCCGGCTCTACCAGGAGTACGGCATCAACCCGATGAGCGGCTGTCTGCCGATGCTGCTACAGCTCCCGATACTCTACGCACTCTGGGCGGTGCTGAACTACTCGATCGAGCTGCGGCAGACGCCGTTTGTGCTCTGGATCACTGACCTTTCTGTGCCAGACCGGCTCGTCCAACTGCCCTTCCGAATACCGCTGTTCGGTTTCGACTACATCTCGGGTGTAGCGCTCCTCATGGGGGCAGCGCTCTTGATTCAGCAGCGCCTCAGCATTACAGACCCACGTCAGCGGTGGATGGTGTACTTCTTCCCCATCCTTCTGACGCTGCTCTTCTCGGCCTTCCCGGCAGGGCTGAACCTGTACTACTTCACCTTCAACCTGCTCAGCATCGGCCACCAGCTCTACTTGACGCGCTTCACCAGGAAGAAGCTCACCCTGGAAGACCTCAAGCGGCAGCCGAAGCGGGAAGGATGGCTGATGCGGCGCCTGCGCGAAGCCCAGGCGCTGGCCGAAGAACAAGCAGAGCGATTGCCCCCGAGCCTCGCCCGCCGGCTCAAGGTAGAGCCGCCGAAGCCTCCGAAGCGGCAGAAGAGACGGCGCTAAGCTGAAGCGAGCTCGAGAGCGTTGGCGACGTCTTCCAGAAGGTCCTCTGTGTCTTCAAGCCCGCACGAGAGGCGCACAAGTCCTTCTGTGATCCCAAGAGCGTGGCGGCGTTCCACGGGGATGCTAGCGTGAGTCATCGTTGCAGGATGGGAAGCCAAAGACTCCACGCCTCCCAGCGACTCCGCGAGCGTGAAGATACGGAGGGCTTGGAGGAACCGAATCGCCCGCTCGGCAGAGCCAAGGTCAATCGAGAGCATGCCAGTGAAGTTGCGCATCTGGCGGCGTGCAAGCTCGTGTTGGGGATGGTCTGGAAGCCCAGGGTAGTACACTGCGCGTACGGCAGGATGGCGGGCACAGAGTTCTGCCAAGGCTTGAGCAGAGCGTGCATGCTGTTGCATTCGCACTGCTAGGGTCTTCACCGAGCGGAGGCAGAGCCAGCACTCAAAAGGACTAGGAACCGCACCCGCAGCATTCTGCAGGAAGCGGAGAGATGCTGCGATCTCTGGATTCCGGGTCACTACGACCCCGCCAATGATGTCCGAGTGACCCCCAAGGTACTTCGTGGTGGAGTGGACGACCACGTCTGCGCCAAGTTTGAGTGGCTGCTGAGCATAGGGCGTTGCGAAGGTGTTGTCAACGACCAGCCACGCATTGTGGCGATGGGCTGCTTCGGCAAGAGCCGCGATATCGGCCAGTCGGAGTAAGGGATTGGATGGGGTTTCGACGTAGAGCATCCGCGTCGTCGGGCGAAAGGCAGCTTCGACGACTTCTGGCATGCGCGTATCCACGTACGTGACCGAGATGTGGAAGTGAGACCAGACACGCTCAAAGAGCCGGAAAGTCCCACCGTAGAGGTCATCGGAAGCTACGATGTGATCTCCCGGACGCAGGAGCCGGACGACGGCGTCGATAGCGGCCATACCGCTTGCGAAGGCGATAGCTTCGCTGCCTTCCTCCAGGGCCGCAATGTTGCGTTCCCAGGCCTGCCGTGTGGGGTTGTTCGTCCGGGAGTACTCAAATCCTCGATGGTGGCCAGGGGCTTCCTGCGCGTACGTAGAGCTCAGGTGAAGGGGAGGAATGACTGCGCCTGTTGTCGGATCTGGCTCCTGTCCGACGTGGATAGCGCGTGTGGAGAAGCCTCGGTATTTCATGGAGCTAATTCAGCTATCAAGCCGATGCTGTGCATCAAGCGCGAGGGACTACTGTAATCGTACGACAGGGCGTAGTCCAGCTGGAGGTAGAAGGGAAAGCCGTGTAGAGGTGGCATCTGGATGCCGATACCTCCTCCAAGCTGGGAGAGAGCGAACCACCGGACGCGTCCAGCATCATCTCCTACGAGGGTTAGGCCA
>JBCNUX010000015.1:0-30712 GCA_039630485.1 Chlorobiota bacterium
GGCCGACGTCGTCGGGGCATTCCCGATCAGACAGTTCTTCACCTGCACATTGTGCACCCCACGACTCAAATAGAACACCGCCCGACGCAGCTGCGTCACCGGCGCATCTAACTCAAACTTCAACGACTTCTGCGAACCACCGTCAAAGATGATGTACCCAGAAAAGTTGGCATCCTTTGGATCACGCGTGACATAGTACACCGCGTTGAAGTTGGAGGGATTGGTAGACTGTGCCATATACACACCAATCCCCGAAGCGCTCCGGAGCCGGATGGTGACGCTGCCACGCTGCAGTGCCCGTTGCCCGTAAGCGCGGAAGGTTACCGTGTTCTGGGCATTGACGCCAATGATACGCCCACCGAGGTCTATTGCCGGCTGTCCAGAGTTGATATCGCCTACCTCATAGATGGCATCTGTCAGCTCGAAGACGACAGGACCTCCTACCCCGCGGGTGTAGAGTGCATCAACGGCCTCCGCAATCGTGTTGAAGTTTCGGGGACTACCGGCGAAGAGTGTTCCAATCGTGTACGTCCCCGACAAGGGGCCTTGTACATTGAACTCAGTGCACGAGACATTGTTCGTTGTTAGCTGGTCACGAGTGTCGGTAACATAGATGCATGCACGGTAGGTCCCCTGCTGTGGTGGGACGAAGTACCGGAAGTTCATCGGGATCGTGCTACCAATCGGCACATCTGGCACGACTGTGTCTGCTACGTAGACATCCTGCACGGGCGGCGGTGAGAGGCGTGTGATGACCATCCGAACTTGGACGTTCGTCACGTCTCCGATTCCATTGTTGGTAAAGGCTCCTATCGGCGTGAAGGGGCGACCTGCATAGAGGATGGTCGTAGAAGCAGGATAGACCACCCGTGTTGCCTCGACCTCGAAATCGTAGGCAACCTCAAAGATGTAGTCTCCGGTAGTTGGTAAGCAGTTGTTGCCGGGTTGGTCATCGTTGACACCCAGTAAGATACCGCAGACTTGGAGCCGGTAGAGACCTGGCTGCGTCGTCTGCGTGAAGCGAGCAAAGTTAATTGTCACTCTCTCTGCACTCGGCAACGTACCTGTCCACTCTACCGTATCTGCATAGATCCGGGTATTGTCCGGCAGGCGCCAGATGTGGGCCACTGCGCGGAATGCTGTAATGGTGTTGAGCCCAACGTTTTGAAAACGAGCAGAAACGGGGATAGAAATGCCCATCGGATACTTCGTCCGCCGTGGGGGAGCGTTACTCTGCGGATCCAAGATCTCGACTACCGCTAAATCGTTCGGGAAGGCGACGATGAAGTCTTTAACCCACTCCTGGGTATATCCTGGCATGCTGTAGCTGGCAATTAGGCGGTATGTACCGCCAACGGCATTTGTGAGATCCAACGCACCTCCACTCCCCGCATATGGGCCTTTCGCACTACCCATCGTATACGTGTACGTCCCGCTAGTGGGATGGCTCAGATTGATGATCGTATCGTTCGGGTTCCCCCCTTCGGTCGCAATGTAGACCGAGTTCTGAGATGGCAGCGGCCCAACGATCCGATAGGTCAGGGCAATGTTGCCTACCGCACGGTACGTCAGAGATGGCTTCGGGCGCTGTGGATTCTGCCCCGCGTAAACTTCACCAGCCCGCAGAATGCGGCGTGGATCAACGTCATCCGGGAAGGACTCGATGATACCGCTCAGTACCCCGAATCGGAAGACAGGTCGCCATGTATAGCCCGCCCATCCAGAGAAGAGGTTGACGCAGTAGTCTTGACCATCGCTGATGAAATATGCGTGCGGATATAGCACATTCGGCACGGTCGTGCCCCAGTATTGGGGAAAGTTGTACGTGTAACCCGTCCGGTAACTGCAGATTTCGATCAACAGGTTAGACTGCCCATCCCAGAGGAAGGGAGTGCTGAAGGTGTGGATGTTCCATGCATTCTGCTGGGGAACAAAATTGTCCACATCGTAGACGAGTGTAAAGGTGCTCCGGTCATTGTCCGTCGTCGTTATAGCAGTTGCTGTTGTCTGTTTGATCCAAATTCGATAGCGCCGGGGCGGTGGGGCTGTGCCGGCATAGTATGCTCCTACCTGTACCCCAAGTGCGACGATTTGCCCGCCTGGCATGCCGGCGGCTTGCATCTCAGAGGCACGAATCAAGTACTGGCTCCGACCAGTCCACCACCAGTCGTGGTAGGGGTTGGCGTAATCGTACTGATACCACCCTTGTGTACTACCAGGCCCGCCAGTGACATCGTAGAAGGTCTGGGCAAGGGCCCCAGTAGCGAACAGCATAACAGCAGCGACTACAACAGCATAGCGGGGATGTGTTGCCATCGGTACTTGCGTCAGTTGTTAGACTCGCCGTTGAATAGAGAGCTGGCTGCAAATATAACGAAAACGTTTTCCCTGGCACTCCAGCTGTAGGTCACTCCACCTGCGGACGCCCGTTTGTCGACACTTCCTCCTCGTGAGGGACGGCAGCGACATCAGCGATAGTATCGCCCGGCTCCAGCCGGATGAGTCGGACACCCTGGGTGTTCCGTCCCAAGACAGGGATACCACGGACTGGCTGCCGGATGAGGACCCCTCGTGCCGTCATTACTACAATATCATCTTCGTCACGAACGGCTCGAACTGCAACGACCTTACCCGTCTTCGGAGTCACGTTCATACAGATGACGCCCTTCGCCCCACGCCGGGTGAGCCGAAAGTCGCCTACCGGGGTTCGTTTCCCATAGCCCTGCTGGCCGACGATGAGGAGGTGCTGTTCCGTCGTTGCGACGACAGCCGCCTCAACGACGTAATCGTCTGGGTCCAACGTGATTCCCCGAACACCCACTGCTGTTCTCCCCATTGGACGCACCTCCTCCTCTTGGAAGCGGCAGGCTAAGCCGTTGGCCGTCGCAATGACAACGTGGTAGCTTCCATCCGTTAGATGTGCCGACACGAGCTCATCTCCAGGGGCAAGCGAGAGGACGAAGATGCCAGAGGCACGGACGTGGCGCAGCTCTTCTACGGCAATCCGCTTGACGACCCCTTGGCGGGTCACCATGAAGATGTAGTCAGCCACATCCCAGCGTCGGACGACGACGTAAGCCGTCACTCGCTCATCAGCACTCTTCGCAATGAGGTTCGCCAGCGAGCGCCCGCGCGCCGTACGACCACCTTCGGGGAGGTCGTAAACCTTGACCCGGTAGCAGCGACCGCGATCGGTGAAGAAGAGCACGTCGGCGTGGGCCGTTGCATAGAGCACGTGCTCCACGAAGTCATCCTCCTGCGGAGCAGCACCACTCAGTCCCCGCCCCCCTTTTGCCTGCCGACGGTAAGCATCCGCAGGAGTCCGCTTGATGAAGCCCTGATGAGTGATGGTGACAATCACCTCCTCGTCAGCGATGATGTCTTCGGCAGTGAGCTCCCGGGCCTCGTATACGATACGAGTACGCCGTTCATCGCCGTAACGACGGGCCAGCTCACGAAGCTCCTCCGCAATCACCTGCCGCTGCAGCTCTTCGCTAGTCAAAATGGAACGCAATCGCTCAATCGTCTGCAGTAGCTCGCGATACTCCTCCTGGAGAGCTGAGCGCTCCAACCCCGTCAGGCGCTGGAGGCGCATGTCGAGGATAGCCCGCGCCTGCTCGGCCGTCAGCCCAAAACGTTCCTGGAGTTGATGCGATGCTGTCGGTGGATCGGGCGAAGAGCGGATGGTCTCGATGACGGCATCCAACTGGTCTAGCGCTACCAGTAGGCCCTCTACAATGTGGGCACGGCGTTCTGCTCCCTGTAGCTCGAAGCGGCTCCGGCGTTGTACGACCTCATGGCGGTGGAGCAGGAAGTGTTGGAGGAGCTCCCGCAGCGTCAATACTCGCGGACGGCCTCCGACGAGTGCCAACATGATGATGGAGAAAGTGCTCTGCAGCGGCGTGTGCTTGTAGAGGTTGTTGAGCACGACTATCGGCACGGCATCACGGCGCACCTCGATGACGATCCGCATCCCCTCCCGGTCGGACTCGTCTCGGATGTCGGCAATGCCGTCAATGACCTTCGTCCGCACCAGATGGGCGATCCGCTCCAGGAGAGCTGCTTTGCTGACTTGGAAGGGCAGCTCGGTGATGACGATCGCTTCTCGGCCGTTCCGCAGTGTCTCAATGGTCGCTCGCCCGCGGACGGTGATCTTGCCTTTGCCGGTCCGATACGCCTCGCGGACGCCGTCGTAGCCGTAGATGATGCCCCCCGTCGGAAAGTCCGGGGCGATGATGTACTGCATCAGTTCATCATCGCTCAGCTCCGGGTTCTCCAGAAGCGCCAAGAGGGCAGCAACGACCTCGTTGAGGTTGTGAGGCGGGATACTCGTCGCCATCCCGACAGCAATCCCACTGGCGCCGTTGAGGAGGAGAAGGGGCGCTACCGTCGGCAGGACAACGGGTTCTTGGAGGGTCTCGTCGAAGTTCGGGCGGAAGTCCACGGTGTTTTCCTCAATGTCCCGCAGTGCTTCCAGCGCCAGAGGAGCGAGCCGCGCCTCGGTATAGCGCATCGCTGCGGGACTATCCCCATCAATCGAGCCAAAGTTTCCTTGGCCGTCCACCAGCGGATAGCGCATGCTCCAAGGCTGCGCCATCCGTACCATCGCCTCGTAGACCGGAGCGTCGCCATGGGGATGGTACTTGCCTAACACCTCCCCCACGATTCGAGCCGACTTCTTGTAAGGTCGGTTCGGCAGGAGTCCCAGCTCCAGCATCGCGTAGAGGATGCGGCGCTGGACGGGCTTGAGGCCATCGCGCACATCGGGCAAGGCGCGGGAGACAATGACCGACATCGCATAGTCCAGATACGCGTCCCGCACCTCGTCCTCCACCAACACGGGGATAGTGCGTTCGCGCTCGGGTAGGTTCATGCTTCCTTAAGGTCGTTGGGTGGCACCGAAACCGCAGTGCAAAATTACGCTGCCCCTCCACGGGGTTCCGTGAGACTGATGACGGTACCGACCGTCGCTGTGCTAGACCGTAGTTCTTGGCATGCCGACCAGACCTCTTGGACCGTGATCTCCCGAATGCACTTGAAGGCTTCCTCCCCCTTCCAGCGGCATTGAGCCGGCCGCGGCGAGTAGTAGAAGCATGGGCTGCAGGGTAGGTCGCGGCGTACAAGGATGTGCTCTGTCTTCCACGGCCGAACGTAGGCGGGATTCGTGTACGCGAAGATGGCTACTGTGGGGAGTCGTAGGGCTGCAGCAACATGCATGAGTGCCGAGTCGTTGCTCACGAACATCTGGCAGCGCCGCATGATGGCAGCGGAGACCATCAATGAAGGGGAACGCACCACCCGGCATCGGTCTGGTACTTCAGCACGGGCCCGAATGTACTCGTTGAGCTGCACCTCATCACCTGCACCGAACAGAAGCACCCACGCATCCCACTCCCGAATCAACCGCGTAGCCAGCGCCGCAAACCGTTCTGGAGCCCATCGGCGCCGGACATGGTTCTTGAACACCGCCGATCCTGCATGGAAGCCGACGCAGTAGGCTGTCTCAGGGATACCTTCCCGCTGAAACCACTCCTCCGCCGCCTGGAGGTCTTGCTCCCAGAAGAACAGCTGCAGAGGGGGCAATTCCGGCGGAATCGGCACCCCAAGGAGCTGTACCAAACGAACGTTCTCCTCGACGTTGTGGAGACGATCGTCCTCCCGGACGGTCCGGTTCTTCAGCCAGTTGAGCTGGCGGAAATTCTGGTGGTTGTACGTGTGCCCGACCCGGATTGGGGCTCCCGTCAGCCACGTCAGCAGGTTGTACTCCCAGCGGTTGGAAGGATACACCGAGAGGGCAATGTCGTAGCGCTGCTGCCGTAGCTTCCGGAGGAAGCCGAGCGACCGCCAGAAGGGCTCCCGCAAGAAGTCCCAGAAGTAGACCCGGCTGATATCGGAATTGCGCTCGTAGAGCTCTCGTGCCCCAGCGAACATCACCACGACGTCCACCTCTGCCTCCGGAAAGTGCTGCCGAAATAGCCTCAGCGCCGGGGTGAACATGAGTGCATCGCCAATGCCGGAGAGGGCAAATACGAGCATACGCATCGTCAGCGGTCCCTTCGTCATACGGCAGGCGTACAGACGTACAACAACTGTCCCGTGCTTTCCATGACAGGCTTTGTGACCGATGAGCGCTACTTAGCACACGACACCGGTGCTGGGCATCCAGAACGGCCAGAGCGGCTCCGAGCTATCTGGCAGGAGCTGCAGCAGCGCTCGCTTTGGTCCCGCCTATGCCACTTACAGCCGCGTAGGGCAACGGAAGAAGAGCTCTGCCTCGTCCACCCGCAGGAGTACGTCCGATTCATACAGCGGAGCGTGCCACGCCAAGGGATTGTGTGGTTGGATCCCGACACAGCGCTTTCCCCCCACACCTACGAAACCGCTTGCCTCGCCGTCGGTGGGGTCCTGGAGGCCATTGATGCGGTCTTCACTGGACGCTGCCGCAATGTATTCTGCGCTGTCCGTCCCCCGGGGCACCATGCTGAGCGGAATGTAGCGATGGGCTTCTGCATCTTCAACAACGTCGCCATCGCCGCTCGGTACGCCCAAGTCCGCTACGGTATCCGTCGCGTGCTCATCTTGGATTGGGACGTCCACCACGGCAACGGGACACAGCACATCTTCGAGGAGGATCCGACAGTGTACTACATCAGCCTCCACCAGTACCCGCTCTATCCTGGCACAGGACGCGCCGAAGAGCGGGGACGTGGTGCCGGCGAAGGGTATACGCTCAACATTCCACTCCCACCCGGAAGCGGCGACGAGGACTATCGCAACGCCCTCCAGACACACGTTGCCCCAGCCGTCACTGCCTTCCAGCCGGAACTGTTCCTGATCTCCGCCGGCTTCGATGCCCACCGAGACGACCCCTTAGCATCGCAACGCCTCACAGAGGAGAGCTTCCGATGGATGTGCCGCCAGACCCTCCAATGGGCGTCCGAATACGCCCTTGGGCGCTACGTGGCAGTCTTGGAAGGAGGCTATGCCCTGGGGGCCTTGGCTCGCAGCGTTGCTACCTGCGTCGAAGAGATGTTGGCGGCTCCTTAAGCTGCTGCCTCCTGCTCTGCACACGCCGAGTGAACGAAATGGACCTCGCCGAAATCCGCAAGCTGCTTCGCAAGCTGCTCACTCCTGCCCGAGGCCGCAACGATGGTATGCCGTGGGTTGAAGTACTGCCGCTGCACTGGCAGGAGCTCCTCTGGCTGTAGAGAGCGAAGCCGTTCGAGAAACCCCTGCGGAAAGCTTGGAGAGAGGCCTTGGACGAGAAACTTAGCGTAAAGCCCAAGCGCTCCGTGGAGGGTGGCAAGCTGCCGCAGGACCGCACCATAGACGACGCGAACCACTCGCTGCAGCTCGTCCAGCGATATGGGTGCATGCTGAAGCTGGTCGAGCTCCTCCCTAATACGCCCACATGCCCGCCCAATCTGCTCCAGTGCAAAAGCTCCTTCGATGAGCGCCAGCCCACATTGCCGGAACGAGTGGAGCGAAGCCGAGACTCCATATGTCAGCCCATCATGCTCCCGCAGCTGGCGATTGAGGCGCGAGAGGAAGTGCCCTCCAAGAGCCATCGTCACTGCATACGCAGCGACGTAGTCGGGCGCCGTCAGTTGCGGCGCTGGGAGTCCAAGTACCAGTGCCCCTTGAACGGCAGCTTCCTTGTCAATGACTCCAACGACCCCACCCCGCCACTGTGGAGATGGCACTGAATCTGGAGCGCAGTTACCGAGCGGGAGAGCACCACTCAATCGTTCCAACCAGCGAACGGCTTCCTCCTCCGTTACCGCTCCGCCTAAGAGAAGGAGCCGAGGGGTTGCCCGCTGGAATGCTGTCGCAAACCACTCCCGCACCCTTTCCGGAGTGAGCTGCTGAAGCGCAGGAAGCAGTCCGAGAGTCGGAACACTGTATGGATGCCTCGGCGTCCAGAGCTGGAACAGCGCATACTGCGCCAGCGCCTCTGGGTCCTGGCACCATTCAAGCAGAGTAGCGATCTGCCGCTGGCGTTCCCGCAGTATCTCCTCCGAGCTCAGCGCAGGCTCTACAAGCATCTGCTCCACAAGCTCCGACACCTTCGGCCAGACGGAGCGGAGACAGGTGCAGCTGAGACTACTCCACTCCAGCCCAACATTGACCCCTACACTAGCCCCGAGTGCCTCAAGCTGCTCGTGGAAGAACTCGGCAGGCAGACGCTGCGTACCACGGAGCAGGCTTCGCAGAGTCAGATGCGCTAAACCGGGCTGTCGGGCGTGGACGCTTCCAACTGGGAAGAGCAACTGGCACGCCACGATGTCGGTCGAATCATCGCGCAGCACGTAGCAGCGCCATCCCGCTGGCGCTGGCAGCTCCCGGAGGGACGGAAACGAGGGACTTGGAAGCTCCTGTCGGAGCGGAGCCTTACGCGAGTCCATTGCTGGTATTCGTCACGTGGAGGCGTCTGTCCAACGAAGTCCCACAGACGATGCTGCAGGGCAAGACAGTGCTCATCACCGGGGCTTCCAGCGGCATCGGAGCTGCCTGCGCAGAGAAGTTCGCAGAAGCTGGAGCACGCCTCTTACTGCTGGCACGCCGCAGGGAACGGCTGGAGAGCTTGGCTGAGACACTCCGTCAGCACTTCGGCAGCGACATTCAGCTCCTCATCTGCGACGTCCGCGACCGAGTGGCTGTCCGCGCTGCGCTCGCAGCCTTACCTCGTGAATGGGCAACGATCGACATCCTCATCAACAACGCTGGGCTGGCACGTGGCCTAGCCCCCATCCACGAAGGCTCCTACGAGGATTGGGACGAGATGGTCGACACGAACCTGAAAGGCCTCCTCACCGTCACCCGCGAAGTCCTCCCTGGCATGGTCGCCCGGCGCGAAGGAATGATCATCAACATCGCCTCGATCGCCGGTCGCGAAGTCTACCCCAATGGCAACGTCTACTGCGCCACCAAGCATGCCGTACGTGCCCTCTCGGAGGCTATGCGGATTGACCTCAACGGCACGAACATCCGAGTGGTCAACATAGACCCTGGCTTGGTGGAGACGGAGTTCTCCATCGTACGCTTCCGAGGAGACCTCGAGCGGGCACGGAGAGTCTACGAAGACCTGCAGCCGCTGAGGGCTGAGGACGTTGCTGAAGTCGTGCTCTTCTGCGCCACCCGCCCTCCGCACGTCGTCATCGCAGACATCCTCATCCTGCCCACCGCGCAGGCGAATACGTGGCTCGTCCACCGACAGGGTGCTTGATCTTCAGAACACCCCTCGCTCACGGAGGCTCACGTATGTCTCGCCGGCGATGATGATGTGGTCCAGCACAGGGATTCCCACGATAGAGCCAGCTTGGACGAGCTGGCGCGTCAGCGCGATATCTTCTGGAGAAGGCTCGGTGTTACCCGAGGGGTGATTGTGGAGGAGGATGACTGCCGCGGCACTCTCCGTAATGGCCAACCGAAAGACCTCGCGGGGATGCACCAGACTCGCCGTCAGTATCCCCTCGCTCACGACGACCTCTCGGATCACCTGGTTAGCGGCATTGAGGAGGAGTACCCAGAACGACTCGGTCCGTGCTCCACGCAAGCGCGGAATGAACATCTGCGCCACATCTGCTGGCGAGCGGATGACCCTGCGGCTGGTGAAAGGCTCAGCCTGCAGGCGCCGTGCTACCTCGAAGGCCGCTGCCAAAGTCACGGCACGGACCGTTCCCATACCGCGAATCCCGCGTAGCTCACTGACGTCGCGCGAAGCCAATTCCGTCAAGCTCCCGAAGCGCTGGAGCAGTGCTCGGGCAACATCCAGCGCCGAAAAGCCCTGCGTCCCTGAGCCAATGAGGATCGCTAACAGCTCCGCATCGGCCAGCACACTCGCCCCGTACCGGAGCAGACGCTCGCGGGGACGTTCGTCTTCACGCCATTCGCGGATCGTACGGTAGAGTGGCTGCCCCTCTACTCGGGTTTGAGCACTTCGTGAAGCCATTGCAGGTATGGCTCTGCTGACTTTTCCAGCGGCAGCACGATGATTTCCGGAACATCGTACGGATGGAGCTCCTCAACCCGCCGCTGGAAAGCCTCTAAGCGGTCTTGACGGGTCTTCACCACGATGAGCGCCTCTTGAGCTTCGTGGAGCGCATCCTTCCAGCTAAAGTAAGAGTAGACAGTCGGGATGATGTTACAGCAGGCCGCAAGGTGCTCGCTGACCAAGATGCGAGCTAATTGCTGTGCGTTATCCAGCGATGGTGTCGTAACCAGCACAACTCGGAACTCCTGGGCATCGCGCATAATTTCGCCATCCCAGCATGTCGGACCGAGCCGCAATTTAGAGAAAATGGTAGAGCTGCTCGTACTGTATCTCCACATCGTAGCTGCACTCTATGCCTTCACAAAGCGGTGGCAGCACCGTGGCCTTACGGAAGGCCTCTTGGCGGCCCTCTTCGTCGGCTTCATGTTCCTCCTCGGCTGGAGCCTCAGCGGTGCACTGGTTCGCCTGCTCTTCCCTTCACCGATGCTCACCCCATGGCTGAGCCGAGATGCGATTGGACTCCTGTTGCTGCTTCCAGCAGAAATCCTCCTCTTCATCCATCTGTTCGTCCGGCAGCATACCTAACACCAACGGACCCTACTCCACGTCTGCTGCCAGTGTCACCTTGACCACGGATCTACCATGGACTCTCGCCTTGAGGAGCTGCGGTGCCGCATCGCTGAGCTCCGCGACCCTGATATTGGCGTCTCGCTCGGGGAGCTTAATGCCATTTATGAGGTACGGCTGGAAGAAAACGCGGTGTTGCTCTACTTAGAGCTCATCCCGCCGCTGCATTGGATTGCACAGCAGCTCGACGACGCATGCCGGGCAGCCGCTACAGAGCTCTTCCCCGGAGCAGAGGTCCGCATCTTCGTTCGGGAGAAGGAGCTCCCCATCTCCGCCCGACCAGCAGCCCTACAGGATGTCAAACATTGCCTTGCAGTAGCTTCCGGCAAAGGGGGGGTTGGGAAATCCACGATCGCCGCCAACCTTGCCGTCGCCTTAGCCCAAGCTGGCGCCAGTGTAGGATTCCTGGACGCCGATATCTACGGACCCAGTGCGCCGACACTGTTTGGATTGCAGGGCATGCCGCTCCACGCCCGCAAGGATGACAGCGGCCGCGTCATTGGTATCCCGCACGAGCGCTACGGCGTCCGCATCGCCTCTATGGGATTCGTCATGCAACGCGACCAAGCTGCCATCCTCCGTGGTCCCCTTTTGGCTGGCTACTTCACGACCCTGGTAGAGCAAATGGAATGGGGTGAGCTCGACTTCCTGGTCTTCGACCTGCCGCCCGGCACGGGTGACATTCAGCTCACCTTAGCCCAGAAGGTACCACTGACTGGAGCGGTCGTGGTCACAACACCCCAAGAGCTCTCCTTAGCCGATGTTCGGCGCAGTGTTGCAATGTTCCGTCGAGTCAACGTTCCAGTCCTTGGGCTGGTGGAGAACATGAGCTACTTCACGTGCCCAAACTGCGGGCATCGCGAATCCGTCTTCGGAGAAGGCGGTGGAGAACGCTTGGCTGCAGAAGTCGGAGTCCCACTGCTAGCGCAGCTCCCACTGGACCCCATTCTGCAGCGTTCCTGCGATGAGGGTATCCCTGCCGTAGTGCATCCGGCAGGTTCTGGCATTCGAGAGCTGTTCCAGCAGCTCACCCAAGCTCTTGTCCGGGAAATCCGCCGGCAGCATTACCGAAACCAAACACCGCCTGTGGAAATCGAAGTATAGCTGGGCCGTAATTTTGCGCACTCCGCAGGTTGGACCCTGGCGCAATCCCTATGCAAGCCATTGTCGAAATTGCAGCACAGCAGTTCCCGGTACGGGTTGGCGAGACCTTCGTTGTCCCTCGCCTCCACGCAGAAGTAGGCACTACGGTGGACTTTGACCGCATCTTACTCATCGAGGACGCCTCAGGGGTTCGCGTAGGTACCCCGTACGTAGAGGGCATTGTCCGTGCTGAAGTCCTGGAGCACGGCAAAGGCCGAAAGGTACTCGTCTTCAAGAAGAAGCGTCGAAAGGGCTACAAACGCCTCAAAGGGCACCGACAGCCCTATACCCGAATTCGCATCGTTGGCATCGAGCTACACGAACGTCCCACAGCAGGATAGCGCGATGGCACACAAGAAGGCAGGTGGTTCAACCCGCAATGGCCGTGACTCCAATCCAAAGTACCTCGGAGTAAAGCGCTTCGGCGGCCAGTTCGTCCGTGCTGGCAATATCCTTGTGCGTCAGCGAGGCACAAAGTTCTATCCCGGACAAAACGTTGGAATAGGCCGGGACTATACGCTCTACGCTCTCATTGACGGAGTCGTGCGCTTTGAGCGCAAGGACCGGCAGCGGCTTAAGGTCTCCGTCTACCCGGTCCCCACAGCAGAGGCAAAGCTCCTGGAGGCTGCCGAATGAAGCTGACAATCATTGGGGCAGGGAACGTTGGGGCGACGACTGCCCACATGGCCGCTATCATGGGGGTAGCCCGCGAGCTGGTCTTGGTGGACATCGTTGAAGGCATCCCTCAGGGGAAGGCACTGGACATCTACGAATCACTCCCGATCTTGGGGCGCGATTGTCATGTGGTAGGGACTAACTCTTACGAAGACACCGCCAATTCTGACATCGTCGTCATCACCGCCGGAGTCCCGCGCAAACCTGGTATGAGTCGGGACGACCTGCTGACAACGAATGCCGGTATCGTCAAGTCCTGCGCCGAACAGGCGTATGCCTACTCCCCAAACGCTTTCTACATCGTTGTCTCCAACCCCCTCGATGTCATGACCTACCTGACGCTCAAGGTCACGGGGCTACCTCGGACGCGCGTGGTCGGGATGGCGGGAGTGCTAGATACAGCCCGCTTCCGCACCTTCATTGCCATGGAGCTAGGGGTCTCCGTACAGGACGTCTCCGCTTTCGTCTTAGGCGGACACGGAGACAGCATGGTACCACTGGTACGATACACCACGGTTGCTGGAATCCCGATCACAGAACTCCTTCCACCCGAGCGGATCGAAGCACTCGTCCAACGAACCCGCGACGGGGGAGCAGAAATCGTTGCCTACCTGAAGACAGGCAGTGCCTACTACGCGCCGGCTGCGGCAGTGGTAGAGATGATAGACGCCGTAGTCCATGACCGCAAGCGCATCCTCCCATGTGCCGTGGCCCTGCAGGGCGAATACGGGCTCTCCGACGTCGTCTGCGGTGTTCCAGTCAAGCTGGGGCGGGCTGGCGTCGAGGAAATCGTCACAATAGAGCTGAGCGACACCGAGCTGGCGGCGCTTCATCGTTCGGCCGCTGATGTCCGTCGAACGATCCAGCGCCTAGAAGAGCTCCTCCACCAGCAATCTCCGACAGCGACCGCATAGAGTCGGAAGAGCCCGAAGGGGTACCGTATTTTTGCACACTGTGACGCAGTCCTATGTGGTAAGGAGCACTCCCATGAGGAACCTCTTCAACGTTGTCGTCATCACACTAGCGCTGCTGATCTCGTTTGCGTTCTACCACTTCGTTATGGGAAACCCCGCCAACTTCAAGGACGGGGAACGGCGCCAGGAGCCAATCCCGGGCAACGTCCTGGGGACTGTTTACACTGGCGGTCCCTTGGTAGCAGTCCTAATAGCACTTTCTCTCATCTCCATCACCTTCGTGTTTGAGCGCCGTTTCTCGATCGCCAAAGCTCGGGGCAAGCGACCACCGGAGGAGTTCCTACGCGACTTCCAGAGGCTCCTGGAAGAGAGCAAAATTGACGAGGCTATTCAGCTCTGCGACGCACAAGGAGGGAGCTTGGGGAACGTACTCCGCGCAGGTCTCCAGCGCTACAAGCAAGTAGCGCAGAATTCTAACTTAGATGCCGAGCGGAAGCTCGCCGAGGTCCAGCGGGCAATTGACGAAGCGATGAACTTGGAGACACCGCTCCTGGAGAAGAATCTGGTCATCCTCTCCACGATAGCCTCCATCTCAACACTCGTAGGACTGCTGGGGACTACGATCGGCATGATTCGTGCCTTCATGGCATTAGGTCTAACCGGCGCAGTTTCAGCCCAGCAGCTCTCCATTGGTATCGCCGAAGCCCTCTACAATACTGCCGGAGGATTGGCCGCAGCTATTATCTCGATTGTCGCCTACAACTTCTTCACCACGAAGGTGGATGCCTTCGTCTACACAATTGATGAGGCAACGTTGAGCATGATGGAGACGCTGACACTGCAACTGAAGCAGTGACCACACCATGCCGAAGCTGAAGAAACATCGGGTTGGGTTCGTGCTGGACATGACCCCCTTGGTCGACATCACATTCCTACTGCTCACATTCTTCATGCTAACGGCCAAGTTCAAGTCCGAGGCCGAATCGCAACAGCGCTTTACTATCGTTCGCCCACAGGCAACAGCAGATACCTCACGCCTCCCAGACAAGGATCTAGCCATCGTCAAGATCGGAATCGATACCGTCACTGGGGACACCTCGTACTACTACGAAATGACCAACGAGGCCGACTGGTTTCAAGTCATAGGGGGCCTGGAGACCTATCGGCAAGCCTCGGAAGGGCAACGTATTCGACAGGTTAAGGCGAATCTGGAAGAGCTCAACGAACTGATTCGGCGGACTCGGATTGTACGACCGACGACACGCTTTGCAATCGATGCCGACCGACGGGTGCGCTATAAGTGGGTGGAGGATCTGATGGAAGTCCTCCGGCAGAACCGCGCAACGGTCTTCAACTTCGTCACGGACCGTCGCCCTCCAGAACAGCCACCCATGTAACAAAAGGCATGCCGTTAGCGTCACTAAACTCTGGTGCGATTGAGGAGTAGAGGATGGGTGTCGCGGACTTCGGTGGAGAAGCGAAACGTGAGCGTCGCGGCGGGACCAGACGCCGCAAGAAGATGCGCCGCCTCCGCTACCGATTGGATATGACGCCGCTGGTGGACATTGCGTTCCTGCTGCTAACCTTCTTCATGCTGACCACCACTCTCATCACCCCCCAAGTCATGGAGATGACCATTCCCCCCGAACGCACCCAGGTGGAGGTCCGAGAATCTGAGCTCCTCACGCTCCGCATCCGTGCTGACGGCAAGGTCTTCTACAATCTCGGCAACGAAGCACCTCAGCCAATTGCGCTGAAGGATCTGGAGCCCCTGGCTGTCCGAGAGAACGTCCGCCTGAAGAATCGTCTCATCACGGTCTTGAAAGCGTCGCCGAATGTGCCGTATGGAGTAGTCATCACCGTGCTGGACGTTCTCAACCGAGCCGAGGTTCAGATTGCCGAGCAGCTCTCTCGCGAAGGGCTCCGGCGTGAGCGGCGCTTTGCGATTGCTCCCATGACCGAGCAGGATGAACAAGAGATCGCGCAGCTATGATGTCGCAGGCTGACGTCATCCTCCCTTCTCATCAAGGTTGGAGCATTCGCCTCTGGCCGCAGGAATTCCTTCGCTGGATCCGGCGGAACACCTTCGTAGGTTTTGGTATCACCCTTGGCCTGTTTGTGCTACTACTGCTCCTCTACTTTGCCCTCCAGATCCTACTGCCGAGCACGACGCAAATGGCCCGCACTGCTCCCGTCGTCAAGATTCGGCTCTCAGAACTGCCCCCACCCCCATCGCTGACACAAGAGCTGGTTCCCCCTACGCAGGCAGCCGCTGCTGAGCAGCCAGCAGTGCGTGTCGGAGTGCCAATCCCAGTGCCAGATGTGCTCGTTCCGCCGGAGGTCCAGAGCTTCGCGACGTTGGAAGAGCTGAAGCGCTCTCCAGCTGATAATCTCGGTGGAGCTGGAACCGGAAGTGGTACGGTCCAGGTCATCCCGGAAAACACGCAGGTGGAAGTCCCGAAGGAGCCTGATCCCTACGAGTTCATCGCTGTCGAGCGTGAACCCTCGTTGGATGCCAACGAGCTGCGACGCCGCTTGGAGTATCCTGAGCTTGCCCGCCGGGCTGGCATCCAAGGGAAGGTTTACGTACGGGTCCTCGTCGGAGCTGACGGGAAGCCGAAGCGGTACATCGTAGAGCACTCGGACAACGAGCTCCTCACCGAGGCTGCTGTGAAGGCTGTGATGAGCATGACGTTCACCCCCGCTATTCAAAATGGCCAGCCGATTGCTGTTTGGGTCAGCATCCCCATCGACTTCCGGCTGCGCTGAGCTATGTACCCGGCATGGGTGGACTACATGTGCCGTAGGCCAACGGTGAGAGCGTGAACGCCTCGCCCCCGCCGCAGAAGTCGCTCCAGTGGTGGCACGTGGCCAACTATGCCGCCCGAGCTTTGCTGATTGTAGCCGGACTCTTCCTTGCCCTCGGTGGAGTTCCGGTACCACCGGAGAGCGAGCCCTTCATCCGAGTGTTCGGGGCTGTAATGGCTCTCTTCGGGGTCTACCGGCTGGTTTCATATCGTTGGCAAGTCCGCCGGTGGGAGCAGGAAGACGATGAACGCCGTGCATAGGGCATGGCTCTGTGCTGTTATGGTCCTCTGCGCATGCGCTCCACAACGCCCCGTCCCGGCACAGGACGAGGAAAGCCCAACGCGGGGAAGCGTGGAACTCCTCTGCGATGACGCCGTTGCTCCACTCCTCCAAGCCCCACTCCGACGCTTCGACAGTCTCTATCCCGACGCTAAGGTCCAGCTACGCATCGTGAGCGCTCGTGAAGCGATGCGTCAGCTCCTGGCCCGAACAGCCCGCCTCATCGTGGTAGCTCGTGATTACCTACCGGACGAGGACTCACTGATGCGCCTCTACGGAGTTCCGGCCCACCAGCGGGTCAAGCTTGCAGAGGACGCCCTGGTCTTCTTCGCCCACCCTAGTGTCCCCCTTGACACCCTCAATGTTGCTCAGCTCCGAGCCATTCTGCTGGCGGAAAAGGAGTTTCGAGACTACTTCCGAAGTTGGCCCCGTGAGCCAGAGTTGGTGTGCCCCTCCACGGCCTCGTCCGTCTATGCCCAACTGGTCCAGCAGGTTCTCGGCGGAACCCATCCTCGGCGACGCCTTCGGCTGCTGCCGACAGCAGACTCCGTCCTGGCGTACGTGACAACGGTGCCGTGGAGCATTGGGGTAGGATACCTTTCGCAGACCGCCCATCTTACCAGCATTCGCGCAATAGAGCTGGGCTACATCGACAGCGCTGGGACGTACGTTTCTCCTAAGCCCGTCCACCAGTCATACGTCCTGCTGCGCAAGTACCCCTATGTTGTCCCCATCTACGCGTACCTCCGAGACGACCTACGGAACCTGGCGTGGACAGTAGCTACGTTCCTAGGCACAGATGCCGAAGTGCAACGTCACTTCCTCCAGCGCGGGATCGTCCCTGCGTTCGCTCGGATTCGTCTGGTTCCAGAGGAGTAGTGGCATGCGAGTGCTGTGGATTGTGGCTCTTCTCCTTAGCTGCGCTGCTTCTGTGACAGCACAACTGGAACAGGCCCGGACATTACTCCGCCAAGGGAAGCCTGAAGAAGCTCTCCAACTCCTCCATCCCTTGGTCTCCCGAGGGGATGAGGCTGCGCTGCTGTTGGCTGGCGACATCTGGATGGAGCTGGAGCGCCCAGACTCTGCCCTTTCGCTCTACAACCGCATCCCGAAAGCGACAGCGAAGCCTGCTGTCGTGTGGCGCATCGGCTCTGCGCTAACGGCACTTGGGAAGCCCACAGAGGCCATCCCTCTGCTCCGCAAAGCTCGGGAACAGCACCCACGTGACATAGAGATTGCACTTGCCTTAGCACGATCCTTACTGCAGGCAGATTCCCTTCAGAAGGCAGAACAGGTCGCACTCCAAGCCCGCGAATTCGCTGGTGCCGACGCCCGCCTCTACACCTTCATCGGCGACCTCTACTACCGCCAACGAGTCTACGAGCTGGCACGCCAGAACTATGAGCAAGCGCTGCAGATAGACTCCCTCCAGAGCCAGGCTCGTATCCGCTTGGCTGAGGTCTACTTCCGCATGGCCCAACGGGAACAGGACCGCGAGTTGGCCAATGAGTACTACCGACGCTCGCTCCTGAACTGGGACATCGTGACGCGGCAAGACTCCACGAATGCTCGTGCCTTCTACGAGAAGGGCCGCCTGTTCTTCTTCGCACGCCAGTACAGGGGTGCCGCCGAGGCTCTCAGTCGCTATGTCCAACTGCGCCCCTCAGGTAGCCTCGGACGATGGCTCTTGGCACAGGCACTGGTAGAACTCCGCCAATGCGATAGTGCCCTTCCCCACTTGGAGCGTGTAGCACAGGAGTTAGATACCGCCCGGCCCCAAGCGCTCCTGCTGAGAGCTCGCTGCTTCTTCGAAATGGACCGCTACGGTGAGGCCCGCCGAGCCTACGACGAGCTCCTGCGTAGCCCCTCTGCGCCAGCAGACGCCGCGGACTGGGAACGGGCCGGCGTGAGCGCCCTCTTCACCGGCGACACCGCAGCCGCCATCGAATACTTCCGAGGCTCGCTAGAGCGCGAGCCCCAGCGGTGTGCCCTCAGCTTCCGGCTCGGCACACTCCTCTACGGACGCCGTCAGTATGTCGACGCAATCGCCATCTTCCGCCAACGCCTCCAACACTGTCCCGATACCCTCACCCCTCGGGTTTACGCGTTCATCGGTACCGCTTTCTTGGCGGCGAACCAGCCCGACTCAGCCTTGCCAGCGCTGACGGAGAGCCTACGGCTGGACTCTACGAATCTCTTCGCACATCGGCTCTTGGTCGCCTCCCTCATGGCCCTGCGACGCTACGCCGAGGCCGAGACGGCTACATGGCGCGCACTCCGTTATGCACAGCAGCACAACGACCAACAGAGCGCCGATGACATCGTCGCTTCGCTCTGCGCTCCCTGGCTAGAAGCAAAGGACTTCTCGCGCCTCCAGCGCCTTGCCCGCGAAGCTACTCGGCTAGCCCCCTTCTCCGCAAAGGCTTGGGTCTTCCTGGGCTTGGCGTACCACGGGCTCAACGACGCCACGAACGCTTGTCGCGCCTACCGAGAGGCTCTCCGGCGCAATCCGGCAGAAACCACCGCACAGCAGAACCTCAAGCTCTTGAACTGCCCGTAGCCTCCTCTACCATCCCATGAGGCGGACTGCCCGCAGGGCATTCATCGCTGCATTCCGGTTGTATTCCTCCACCAGCCGCGGGATACGGAAGGCGTCAATGAGCCACCATACCACAAACCCTGCCGACGTCGCCCAAAAGAGAAGCTGCAATCTCCAGCGCCGCAAGTAGATGTAGTGGCACAGCACTAACCACGCTAAGTAAGCCTTGCCCACTGAGCGAGCACGGCGCCGGTACTCCTCCATGAACACCTCCTGGGCTTCTGCCGGCAGCTCTGCCAGAGCATACTGGACTCCTATGGGTAGCTCCTCAGCAACGGAGAATGGCAGCAACAGCCAACGCCTCCTCCTTCGCTGCTTCGGCTGTGGACCTGTATACGAACCCTGCGGCTGGGGCATCGGCGCCCCATTCCCTTCTGCCATCTCTCAGCTCCTCGTAGCCGGTGACGCAAAAATATAGTGCCCTCGACCAAGCACGCCTGCCTGAGCCATGCACCGCTGAGGGACTCGCAGACGTCTCTTCCCTCCGGCACTTCCAGACCTCAAGACGACATGGCACGAGCTACCATCTCCGACCCCGAGCTGCAGTACTTGAAAGGCGTTGGACCACAGCGGGCTGCCGCCCTCGCCACCGTCGGGGTCCGCAGCTTGCGCGACCTCATATTCTTCCTGCCGAGAGCTTACGTGGACCGCACGACGACCACGACACTCCGCTCGCTGGCCCTGAGCCTCCAGAAGCAGGAGCGCCTGTTTGAAGAGCAGCTTCCCTCAATTGCCGACGAGCGGCTCCTTTTCTACACCGAAGTGACCCTCCTGGTCCGCGTTGAGAGCCTTCGCGAGCACGCGTACCGCGGTAACCGGAAGATGCTCATCGCTACCATCAGCGACAGCAGTCGCACCACAGGTGCCGTCATCTTCTGGAATCGGCTGGAGTACTACCAGCAGCTCGTTCAGCCCGGTCGCCACTACGTGCTCTCGGGACGCCCTACGATAGACCGCCGCGGGATCGTGACCTTCCACCACCCCGAGCTGGAGCCAATAGAGCCCGACGAGGAGGAGCTCTACAACCTCGGGCGCATCCTCCCCAAGTACCGCCTCACGCAGGCGCTTCGACGTGCAGGGCTCACGCAGTCTCGACTCCGGGCGCTCGTGGAAGCGGCATTGGAGCTAGTAGCCCCGAACCTGCAGGATGTTCTACCCGAGTGGCTCCGCCGCGCATACGATCTCCCGCCCTTGTTGGAAGCGCTCCGCCAACTGCATTTCCCAGCTTCGGCAGCCGAGCTCCAGCGCGCCCGACGCCGGATGAAGTTTGAGGAGATGTTCCTCCTGCAGCTCCTGCTGGCGCTCCGTCGGCGCGGCCTCCATCGGGAGCAAGGCCTCGTGATGAACCCCAAGAGCGTTCACGCTCGCTGGCTCCTGGACCAGCTCCCCTTCAAGCTCACCTCTGCACAGCGCCGCGTCCTTTGGGAAATTGCTGCCGACCTCTCGAGCGGACGCCCGATGAACCGACTCCTCCAAGGGGACGTAGGCTCGGGGAAGACCATCGTCGCGCTGCTGACGATGCTCGTCGCTGTGGACAACGGATACCAGGCAATCCTCATGGCCCCGACGGAGATCTTAGCCGAGCAGCACTACCATACAATCCGCCGTTGGCTCGAAGGCTCAGACATCAAAGTCGTTCAACTCGTCGGCGGGCAGAACCAGCGGCTCCGGCGTGATGTACTGGAACAGATCGCCACAGGCGAAGCCCACATCATCGTCGGCACCCACGCTCTCTTTGAGAGCTCCGTGACCTACCATCGTGCCGGACTCATCGTCATCGACGAGCAGCACCGCTTCGGGGTCCTACAACGCGCGCGGCTACGAGAGCTCAGCCGTTCCTCCCTCGGCACCGAAGGCGTTGCACCTCACGTGCTCGTGATGTCGGCCACCCCTATCCCACGGACGCTCTCGATGACCCTCTACGGCGACCTGGATGTCTCCATCCTAGACGAGCTCCCGCCCGGACGCAAGCCAGTCATTACGAAGGTGGTCTTCGAGAGCCAGCTACCGCAGGTCTACGACTTCATCCGACAGCAACTGCGTGCGGGACGCCAGGCCTACATCGTCTATCCCCTTATCGAGCCTTCGGAGAAGCTCCAGCTCAAGGCCGCAACCGAACACTACGAGTATCTCCAGCACGAGGTCTTTCCCGAGTTCCGGTGTGGACTCCTCCACGGACAGCTCTTCTGGTACCAGAAGGAAGACGTCATGCGGGCCTTTGCAGCAGGAGCATACCAAGTCCTGGTTGCCACCACAGTCATTGAGGTGGGGATTGACATCCCGAACGCTACTGTGATGCTCGTTCAGAACGCTGAGCGCTTCGGATTGGCACAACTCCACCAGCTCCGCGGCCGTGTCGGAAGAGGGGGCGAGCAATCGTACTGCTTCCTGGCAACCCGTGACCACTTCCGCTACCACTGGCACCGCGCTGACCACGAACCCACCGAGCGCCTCGCTGCCATCATTCGGCTCCGCACGATGGAACGGACCACCGACGGCTTCCAGATCGCCGAAGTAGATCTGAAGCTCCGCGGCCCCGGTGATCTGCTTGGGACCCGCCAAGCAGGACTGCCAGAGTTCCAACACACGGATTTAGTCACGGACGGACCCATCATCACTGAAGCTCGCCGTGCAGCCTCCGAGCTCCTCCAGCGCGATCCGGGCCTCCGCCACCCTGAGCATCTGCCTCTCCGCTCCGCCCTAGCGGAGCGCTATGGGGAAGCTGCCCACCTACTGGATGTGGCTTGAGGAGCTCACTCCTCCAGGATCTCTTTCTCCTTGCGCTCTAAGATGCGCTCGATTTCTTCGGTGAACTTGTCCATCAGCTTCTGCAGCTCTTGCTCGCCGCGGCGCCGCTCATCCTCCGAGAGGCGCTCCTCCTTCTCCACGCGGCGCAGTTCCTCCATGTAGTCCCGCCGAATGTTCCGCAGCGCGATGCGGGCCTCCTCTGCGTACTTCTTGCATACCTTGACGAGCTCTCGACGCCGCTCTTCACTGAGCGGCGGCAGGACAATGCGGATGACCGAACCATCGTTCGTGGGGGTAACCCCGATGTCGGACTGCAGGATGGCTTTCTCTATGGCGTTCAGCAAGGAGCGATCCCACGGTTGAATGACGAGCATTCTCGGCTCCGGGACCGAAATGGTCCCGACCTGCGACAGCGGCGTGGGGACACCGTAGTAGTCCACTCTGATGTGCTCAATCAATGCTGGAGTTGCCCGACCGGTCCGGAGGCGTGCCAACTGGTGCTGGAAGTGCTCCACGGTCTTCGTCATATGCTCGCGTGCACGCTGCAAGACATCCGGTATCGGCATTGCACACCGACGGAGAGTCCGACCTACTCCTCGTCATGATGGACAACCGTCGCTACCGGCTCTCCCCGCATGAGGCGCAGCAAGTTCCCCCTCTGGTTGACGTTGAACACCAAGATAGGGAGCCGGTTCTCTTGGCAGAGCGTGATGGCCGTTAAGTCCATAACACGGAGCCCCTTCTCCAGCACTTCGCGGGAGCTAATTCGGTCGTAACGGCGAGCCGTGACGACCTTTTCTGGGTCAGCATCGTATACGCCGTCCACGCGTGTCCCCTTCAAAATGACCTCTGCCCCGATCTCCGCTGCCCGAAGAGCAGCAGCGGTGTCCGTCGTGAAGTAAGGGTTCCCCGTCCCCGCAGCGAAGATGACGATACGCCCTTTCTCGAGATGCCGAATGGCCCGCCGTCGGATGAAGGGCTCTGCAATCTGCGCCATGGAGATGGCAGTCTGTAGCCGCGTTGGGACGCCCCGAGCCTCTATGGCGCTCTGGAGGGCCAGGCCATTGATGACCGTTGCCAACATCCCCATGTAATCGCCCACCACCTTGTCGACCCCATGAGCAGCAGCCTGGATGCCTCGGAAGATGTTCCCCCCACCGATGACGATGGCGATCTGCACCCCCAGACGGTAGACGCTGACGATCTCCTCCGCCAACCGTGCCAACGCCTCTGGGTCTATCCCATAGCGCTGCTCCCCCATGAGGGCCTCCCCCGAAAGCTTGAGGAGCACGCGCCGGTAGCGTGGGACGTTAGAGTCCTCCATGTTCCGTTTCCCCTAGGGCGTATCGCCAGAAGCGACGCACAACCACTGGAGCCCCAAGCTGACGGCTGGCCTCTGCGAGTACGTCAGCCACCGCTCGGTTCGGATCCCGAATGTAGGCCTGCTCCAGCAGGCAGCGCTCCTGAAAGAACTTCTCTGCACGGCCGCGCGCTATCCGCTCGGCAATCTCAGCCGGCTTCCCTTCGCTGAGCGCTTGCTGGCGATGGAGCTCTACCTCCCGCTCGTAAACCTCCGCTGGTACGTCTTCACGCCGAACATACTCCGGCTGCATCGCAGCCACCTGCATTGCCAAATCCCGCAGTACTGGCTCAAGCTCCTCCGGTGGCTCCGGAACGGAGACCTCCACAACGCTCGCCAAGCGACTCCCGGCATGGATGTAGGCTGCGAAAGAGCCGTCCGTCTGCAGGAGTTCGTAGCGCCGTAGCTGGAGTTTTTCCCCGATCTTGGCGGCCATCTCGTCGCGGAGATTCCCTAGCGTTTTGCCGCCAATGTCAGCATTCCAGAGCTCCTCTTCCGAAGCAGGCCGCTGCTCTAGCAGTGTCTGCAGGATCTGCCGCGCAAAGCTCTGGAATTCTTCGTTCCGAGCAACGAAGTCCGTCTCGCAGTTCAGCTCTAGGATCACCGCAGTCTTCTTGTCTGGAGCCGTTGCAGCCAGCACAACCCCTTCGCGTGCCACTCGGTCTGCCCTCTTAGCGGCCAGCACTGCTCCCCGCTGCCGTAGGTATTCAATAGCCGCCTGGAGGTCTCCCTGGGCTGCTTCGAGCGCACTCTTACAGTCTGCGAAGCCGGCTCCTGTCTTGTCGCGCAGTTCCTTGATGAGCTGCGGCGTAATCGCGGGCATTGACTCTCCCTCACTCTGCTTGACTCTCACTCGCCGTAGGAGCCCCCGTCTCACTCAGCTGGCGGCGTGGCACAGCAGTACCTGTCCTCTGCTCGTGCTCCTCCAGCAGGGCCTCGACATCCTTGCCCCGTTGCCGTGCCACATGACGGCCTTCTATGACGGCGTCAGCAATGATCCGTGTGAACAGCTCCACGGCCGCCACCGAGTCATCATTGGCTGGGATTGGGTAGTCAACGGCTTCAGGATCGGCATTGGTGTCAACGATGCCTACTGTCGGAATCCCGAGGATACGGGCCTCCTTGACGGCAATGTGCTCCCGCACGATGTCTACGACGTACAGCATCCCCGGTAGCCGGTTCATCTGCTCAATGCCTCCGAAGAGCGTCCGCAGTTTATCGCGCTCGCGCAGGAGCTGCAGCCGCTCCTTCTTGGTGAACTGCTCCAGCGTACCGTCAACTTCCCACTTGTCGATCGTCGCCAAGCGCCTGATGCTCTGACGAATCGTGGAGAAGTTCGTCAGCGTTCCACCAAGCCACCGGTGGATAACATACGGCATCCCACAGCGCTCGGCCTCACGGCGGATAATCTCCTGAGCCTGCGGCTTCGTCCCGACGAAGAGGACGAGCTTCCCTTGGGCTGCGACGTCTACTACTGCCGAGCGGGCAATCTCCAGCAGCGCCTGCGTCTTTCGCACATCGATGACGTGGATCCCATTGCGCTCGCCGAAGATGAAAGAGCGCATCTTTGGGTTCCAGCGTCGGGTCAGGTGTCCAAAGTGGGCTCCCACTTGGACGAGCTGTTCGACTGTCACGATCGCCATCGGTTCCCAGAGCTTAGACTCACCTGATCTGCTTCAGCGCTTGGAGAACTGGAAGCGCTTGCGTGCCTTCTTCTGGCCGTACTTCTTCCGCTCGACCATGCGGGGATCGCGCGTCAGGAGCCCGGCCGGCCGCAAGATTTTGCGGAATTCCTCATCAACCTCCACCAGGGCTCGAGCAATCCCCAAACGGATAGCACCACTCTGCCCACTGATGCCGCCACCGCTCACATTCGCTCGGATGTCAAACCGCCCGAGCGTATTCGTGAGCTCCAGTGGGAGGAGGATGTCCTTGCGGTGAGCTTCCAAGGGGAAATACTCCTCCAAGGGGCGACCATTGACGGTGATGACGCCACTTCCCGGCGTTACAACGACCCGGGCGACCGCTGTCTTCCGACGTCCTGTTGCCAGGATAACCCGTGACATTTCCGCTCAAGCGCTAGTCACACGGATACGGGAGCTTGTACTCTTGCGGCTGCTGTGCCTGATGGGGATGTTCCGGACCCGCGTAGACCTTCAGCTTTCGAAAGATTCGCCTTCCAAGCCGTCCCTTGGGCAGCATCCCCCACACGGCACGTTCGATGACCTCCTCTGGCTTCCGCCGGAGGAGGTCGGTCAGCTTCTCGAAGCGTGCCCCGCCGGGGTAACCTGTGTAGTGGAAGTACTCCTTGTACTTCTGCCGCTTGCCCTCCACGCGCACTTGGGCAGCGTTGATGACAATGACGAAGTCCCCACAGTCGACGTGGGGAGTAAAGTACGGCTTGTGCTTGCCGCGGAGCAAACGGGCTACCTGCGATGCCAAGCGCCCCAGCGTCTGCCCTGCAGCGTCGACGACCCACCACCGGCGTTCTACTTCGTCCCGGCACACCGACTTCGTTATCCTACCGGAGGGTTGCAACGCCATAGCCCACTCCTCGAGAGTTCAAGCGCTCGAAAGAGCCCACAAAAATACAGCACCTTCGCCTGCCATACGGCCAAAATAGGAAACGGCCCTCCACGCAACGCTTCGCGAAGGCGGAGGGCCGTCTCCTCGAGCTTCAGTCTACCGCTTCCTTCTTCTGGGTGCGAATGTGGATCGTCGGAACGAACCCATCAGCGCCGGAAGGCTCCCACGCTCGCGGGAGAGCGTACGGGACATTCCGCGTCTTCTGGTAGGAGATCTCTAGCTCAACGTAGCGGTTGGGCGGTGTTCCCCGTAAGATGTTTCCCTGAGCATCGGCTTTCACGAAGACCTTCGCCCAGTTTCCGTCCTGAGTCTGCAGAATCACGATGAAACCTCGACGCTGCCGGTTGAAGTTGACGAGGGCCTCTGCCATTCCAACACCCCCAAACGCCTCTGTCTCGAAGATTTGGTTTAGGCTATCCACAGCGAGATATTGTGGCTGCTGGGCCCGGAGGGTATCAATCAGCGTTCGCCGAGGGCTTGTGATGTTGTACGAGCTCACTCTCGGAGAACTGATATCCCAGGACTCTCTCCCTTGAACGGGCCTTGTGTCCAGGCACAGATCCCACTCATTCCCTTGTGCTACGGTCAGGGCCCGCGGCTTGCCGTCGGGTCCCTCAAGGTCCAAACCACTCGGGAACGTAGAGGCCGTCTCGTAGAGCCGAATGGGGCTGCCATCGGGGAGCGTCGTGTACCGGGTCGCTGGGGACCAGCGGATGACCGCCGCGGTAGTGCTTCGGGCATCGCTCCGAGTCGTATCCCTCCAGGAGGAGCGGAGCTCAAAGCGGTAGATCACTCCCGACCGCAGATCTGTGATGTCTACGGGTGTCTGAGTGCCTAGCCGGATGGTCCCGACCAACCTGCTCGTTGCATCCTCGTAGACGGAGAGGTGGTAGAAACCAAAGTCAGGGGAGCTCTCCGAACGCGAAGCAGTCCACTTCAGACGAACTGTGGAATCGTTGACGGAGAGAGCCTGTAGGTTGCTCGGTGGTTCTGGGGGATTCTCTGCTACCTCTTCCTCCGCACATCCCCACCACTGCAACGTCGCTGTTAGAAGGACAAGGGCAACACTACTAAGACGAACTGCTAACGCTTGCATAGGTCCACAAGATCGGCTGTTCAACATATCCCTCACTCACGCCTTGCTGACTGCTGCTCTGAGACTGGTCGCACGACTGCGCGACCACTGGGTAAGGCCGAGGGGACAGCCTTCCGCGTCTGGTAGGAGATCGCCAGCTCTACATACCGCTGGGGTGCTGTCCCCTGGATAAGGCGGCCATCAGGGCCCGGTTTGACGAATACCTTAGCCCACGTCGTATCGACCCGCATCAAGAAGAAGGCGACCCCCTTGCCCGAGGGTAGCTGCTCCGGTATCTGGAGCATGACAGTATCCAAGCGGCCAGCTATGGTATCCAGCGTCGAGCTGACCCAGACCTCATCCAATGCGCTCACATCCTGAACGAGATTGCTTCCAACCAGCGTCCGCCTCCCCATGCCCCGCAGTAACGGCTTACGGCCTTGGGCGTACTCGGCTGAATCCCCTACGTAAGCCATACTGCTCTTAACACACCCCAGACGAGCCTGGCCATCTACGATCTCAAAGCAAATGTCCCACTGTGCTGCTGCTTGGCGCGGCAGAAGTGCCGGTTGTCCACCCTGGTTGAAGTTGAGCCCATTCGGGAGCTGAGGCGGGGCATCTTGTTCGTAGAGCCGGATAGGCTGGCCTAGGACCTCTGCATACTGCTTCGCCGGGGCAAAGAGAACGGTTCGGGGCGCTGAACTCAAGGTATTGTCCTGGAACCGCACCCAAATGTCCAAGCCATAGAGGACCCCCTCTTTGAGGCCTCCGAGGACGAGCTCATACGACGGCCTGCGTTCCGATACCTCAATCCGGCGGACGACGTTCTGCTCCGCCATCTCCACAAGGACCAAGTAGTAGCTCTTGAAGGCCGGCAGGTCCTGCGATGGGGATGGTTTCCAGCGGACCTTGACCGTAGACTCGTTGACGATCGCTACTGCCGCCTCCGGAACCGGTGCTGCCGAGACCGTGGTCGTTGGATTCAGGCTCGGATTGTCCTCCACGCACCCAAGCAACAGCAGAGATACCAACACTCCGCCACCAACCCCCAGCCACCGCATCAGCTCATCCCCTTGTGGAACAAGCACTGCAGCCACGGCGCAAATATACGCCAAACTACCTCCATGCGCGAGCTTGCCTGGATTGCTCTTTCGTTACGCCTTCATAGGCAGCGGTGTAATTTTGCCGAGAGTGCCGTCAGTAACGGAGAAGCGTCCATGGTCATTGGAGTCCCACGTGAAATCAAGCCGGGGGAGAATCGTGTCGCGCTGACTCCTTCTGGCGTGGAGATCCTCCGTCAGCACGGGCACACGGTCTTGGTAGAACGCAATGCCGGTATTGGCAGCGGCTTTTCGGACGAAGCGTACCAAGCTGCCGGTGCCATCCTAGTCGAGACGCCCCAGGAGATCTATGCCCAAGCGGAGATGGTCGTCAAGGTCAAAGAACCCATCGAACCAGAGTATGAGCTGCTCCGACCGGGTCAGGTCGTCTTCACCTATTTCCATTTCGCTGCCTTGGAGGAGCTCACCCGTGCTGTCCAGCGCAGCCGATGCGTTGCCATCGCTTACGAGACAGTCCAGCGTGCTGATGGCTCGCTCCCCCTCCTCATCCCAATGAGCGAAGTCGCCGGGCGAATGGCACCCCAGGAGGGAGCAAAGTACTTGGAACGCACGATGGGAGGCCGTGGCATCCTACTCGGCGGGGTACCCGGCACCGAACCGGCAACGGTCGTCATCCTCGGCGGTGGGGTTGTCGGGACGAATGCAGCAAAGATTGCTGCTGGTCTAGGAGCTCGGGTCATCATCTTGGATACCAACCTCTACCGCCTGCGCTACCTGGACGACGTCATGCCGCGCAACGTCATCACCATGGTCTCCACTCCTGCCAATATCCGACGGGTGATCCGGGAGGCCGACCTCGTCATTGGTGCCGTGCTCATCCCAGGAGCAAAGGCGCCAAAGCTCATCACCCGAGAGATGCTCGCCGACATGAGGCCTGGCTGCGTCATCGTGGACGTCTCCGTTGACCAAGGAGGCTGTGTCGAGACCTGCCGCCCCACGACCCACGACAACCCCACGTATGTCGTTGATGGTGTTGTCCATTACTGCGTCGCCAACATGCCAGGGGCTGTACCTGTTACCTCTACCATCGCCCTGACGAACGCGACTCTACCTTACATTGTAGAACTCGCCGACAAGGGCTGGGAGGACGCCGTGCGGACGAACCCTGAGCTCCTGGCTGGACTCAACATCGTTGACGGTGTCATCACGCACCCAGGGGTTGCGGAATCCTTCGGGTTTGAGTACGTCGAACCGCTCCGTCTCTTGGGTACGGTTCACACGCCTTAGTTGTGCAGGAAAATAGATACATCGGGGCCAGCGTCTCCACGTGTCGGTGGACGCTCGGGAATTGAGCAATGTGGTGGCTTGCCGTCGTCTACGGCTTGTGGCTCGTTCCGATCGCCTCTGCGCAATTCGTAGAGGATGCCCTCCGGCTGGCACAGTTGGATGGCTACATCACCCCTCGGGCTGGTGGTATCGGCATTGGCTTTGCGGCACTCGCTGACGACATCGGGGCCTTGTACTACAATCCGGCTGGGTTGGTTCTCCTACCTGGGATTGAGATCAGCGGTGGGCTCTTCTTCTCGCGCAATGCCGCCGAGACGAACTTCCTGGCAACGAGAACCTCTGCGGCCTCTAACTCCGCTGCTGTAACCCACCTAGGAGCAGCCACGGTCGATCGCTGGGGTTCAACCCGGGTCGGCGTCGCCGTAGCTTACGCAATGGACAACGACTACGAAACCTCGTTCCGCTATGCTGCCTTCAACCCTACCAGCAGCATCGTTGCCGCCTGGACGAAAGAGAGTGAGAACCCGAGAGAAAACTGGGCTTTCCGCCTGTACCTGGCCGATACTATCAATGGGCGCATGTCCACCCCCCTGCAGGACAGTCTCTTCCAAGAGGCTTTCGTCCGAGAGCGTGGTGGGCTACACTCGCTGGCAGGGGGCGTAGGGTTTGAGCTAGCCCCCTGGGTCTCCCTGGGATTCTCGGTTGCCCTGAAGTACGGACGTTTCTCCTACAGCCGCAACTACCGCGAGAGCGACATCTACAACCGCTACAACTGGCTGGACACGGTTGGCTTCACCAACGTTGACTTCGACATCCTCGAGCTGCGCGAGAACCTCACTCAGGAGCTCTCTGGCATCACCGGAGGGGTTGGGCTCTTGGTGCGCGTGGGGGAGTTCCTGCGTGCCGGCGCTGTCGTCCACTTCCCCACGTTCTTCCAAGTCCGTGAACGCTTCGCCCAAAAGGCAACCGCGACTTTCGACGACGGAGATCGTGCATCTCTCACCGAAGAGGGGCAGAACTCCTACAATGTCCGGACCCCATTCGTCTTCTCTGGAGCGACTGCGTTCCATCTCTCCTCCATCGGACTCACCTTCACGGCCGGGGTGGCATTCTCAGACGTCACCCAGCTAGAGTTCACCGATGCCCCATGGGAAGTGCTGGCTCTGAACGACGTCATCTCGCAGCAGCTCGTTGGACAGACCATCTGGGGAGCAGCCGTGGAGTGGATGCTGCCACTCCTGCCGTTAACTCTCCGTGCTAGCTACAACAGTATCACCTCTCCCTATGCCCGAGACATCCCTGGGGCAACGACGGTGATCACTGCGCTTGGAGCCGGCCTCTACCTTGCGCCCAACATTCGGCTTGACTTCGTCGCGCGCCGACTGGAGCTCTCCGAGCTCCGGACCAGCTACAGCGCCCAGTCACTCATCCTCACCCGAACTCCGCTAACACTTGCTGCCGGGCTGACGTACCGGTACTGAGCAATTCCAATCTGCGGCAGCCCCTCAAGCAGCCGTCCCCCCTTGCGGTCTAGCACCTCTATCTGCCAGGCCTCA
>JBCNUX010000015.1:30812-42989 GCA_039630485.1 Chlorobiota bacterium
TCTCGTTGTAGAAGGTGTACTGCCGCACACGCTTGACACGCCGGTAAATCCCCGCACCCGTACCTGCTGGCCGCTCTGAAGGCCTTGATGTCCCCAGGCGAAGACATTGACCGAGGCTCCATCCTCTTCTAAGCGGAACGTCGTGTACGGGTTACCAGCGCGGGAGACCCGTTCACGGTAGTTTGCAATCGTCCCCACAACGGAGACCGACTGCTCATCGTACAGCTCCGGGTTCTCCGCTAATTCCCGCAGCGGGAGGTCCCGGGTAGCCGCGGGCGCCACGAGCAGGAGAGCCAACAGGCAAATTTTCCAGCTCTTCACCATTCGGTTCCCTCAGGGCTGTTGGACATGACTAGCTGCAACTCCAGCGAAGCATGCCCGGTACCGCTGGGCATATTCCACGTAGTGCTTCGCAGACTCCTCAATCCGATACCGCTCCTCTTCCGTCAGCTCTCGGACGACGCGAGCAGGGACACCCGCTACCAGCACCCCCGGCGGGACCTCTTGCCGTTCTCGGACGACGGAGCCCGCCGCTACGATGCTGTATGTCCCAATGCGGGCCCCGTCTAAGATGCAGGCTCCCATGCCGATGAGGCAGCAGTCCTCAACCTCTGCACCATGGACGATAGCACGATGTCCGATGGTAACACGGTTCCCGATCCGAAGCGGATACCGACCGTGCGTGACATGCAGGAGGCACAGGTCCTGGATGTTCGTCTCAGCTCCAATCCAGATGCTGTGGACATCGCCCCGGACGACGGTGTTGAACCACACCGATGAATACTCGCCGATGTGGACATCGCCGATGATGCGCACCCCTTCAGCCAGCCAAACGGTCGGCGCTATCTTCGGGACTTTCCCCTCCCACGGAAGCACTGTTGCCCACCGAAACTGCAGTTCAGTCATTCCTCCTCCAGCAGTCGCCGTCCCATCGCCAGAGCACCATCCAGCGGTGTTCCCTGTGGAGGCTGAAGGCGGTACTCCGCTATCCGCTGGAGGCGCTCGCGGAAGAGCCGGGCCAAGAGTGTATGGTTCTCCAGCATCCCTCCGAGCAATGCCAGCGAGATCGGTCGCTCAGCGAAGGCTTGCCGCAGCGGGAGAAGTAGCTCCACTAAATGGTCAGCCGCTCGCTCCAGAATTCCGTAGCAGACCTCATCCCCCTCCTCGGCGCAGGACATCACCAACGGAGTCAGCGTCGGGTAATCGAACAGACGCTCGTTGTAGGCAGCTACAATTGTGCGCGGCTGCTCGAGGCGGATAGAGGGATAGAGCTGCGCTAAGCGCTCTGCCAGTCGCGTTGGGCGTCCGCGGCCATCTAAGGCACGAACGACGGCCGTCAGCCCCTCGCGCCCGATCCAGGCACCGCTACCTTCGTCGTCGAGTTCAATGCCCCATCCGCCACAGCGGACTAAGCTACCTCCGGACGTTCGCCCAATGGCAATCGTCCCCGTTCCAGCGATGAGTACAACCCCTGGCTGCCCACCGAAAGCACCTTCAACGGCAATCTCGGCATCGCTGACAACCTTGAGCTCGCCGAGCGGAAGCCGTCGTTCGCGCGCCATCCACCGTAGGACCTGCTCCACCCGTTGCTGCTCCTCCGGCAACCACACCCCAGCGATCCCTGCAACGACGGCGTCGTAACCGGCAACGTCGAGCTGCTCCCGCAGCTCATTGAGGGCATTCACCAGCCGCTCACAGGCCTCCCCAATCCCAACGGCACCAATTCGGACCGTTCCGACCTCAAGAGTGGCTCTGCGTTCTCCATCAGTCGCCACAACGCGTGTCCGCGACCCACCACCATCAATCCCCGCAATGATAGCACGGCTACGTGTCACTGAGCCTTTCCGACGTGTACCTCCGGTGGCCGCCATCCCTGCCGCCTCCAGCGGACGAGCTCTACAGTGACGCTCCCAAGGTAGACCCGCATCTTCGCCCGGATCGGTACCCGTGCTTCGTCATCGCTGAACCACCCTTCAAACGCCCCAGTCAAGCCGTAGATGCCTGTCCAGTGCGCTACACCACGAAAATACACCGTCTGCACTGGATAAGGCAGGGCCGAAATCCGCACAGGCTCGCGGCGCCCTACGAAGTGGATGATTGTGGCCACTGTATCCCCCGTCACAACTGTAGGGAAGCGATAGCTCTTGCCTGAGAAGACGAAGCGCCGGGCCGCAAACAGCAGCGAGAGCCCATCGTTCATTCGTGCTCGGAGCGGATACGTGCGGGCCAAAATCTGCCGCCCGTTCTCCCACTCCTCTGCATAGATGAGGCGCCGTTGGTAGTCAAACTCTGCCTTCCCACGCTTCTCCTCATTGCCCTGCTTCATCCAGCCCTCAAAGCGGTGCGAGAAGGCGGCTGAAGTGTCCAACCAGCTTCGGAACTCCGAACGCAGGCTCAAAAAGGGGATACTGGGGTACGACTCCATGTACGCCACAGCTCTGACGACTGGCCGATCACCGAGGGGCTCTGTACCCTCCGTAACGATCCGGATCCTGCCGAGGGGGATGCCAAGGTAAGAGACCTCGTACTCCAGTTCCTCGTCCAACTGTAGCAGCTGGGCCGAGACAGAGTTGAATAGACAGACTATCGCCGCCACTACGGCGCAGTGCTGCATCCACCCCTTCGGGTTATCCCCACTCTACTGCAGTCGTGCGATCCGGATTGCCTCCGGAAAGAGCTCTAGCGCCTTCTGCACCTGGCGGTCAACTTGGAGCATAACCGCCGCAAAGGCGTTGTTCCCCCAGATGGCCCGCGCGATCTGGGCCTTGATGACGTGCTCAATGTAAGCGGCATCCGTACGGAAGTGCTCTTCATCCCATTTGATGCCTTGCTCGCGAGCGCGCCCACGCAGCCGGTCTATGACGGTAGAAGGCAAGCGGAAGTCGCGCACGAATGCCCAGTAGTTTGCGCCATACTGACGCTCCAGTGCTGCCCGATGATTGGCCAAGTACTCCTCGGCTACCTTCCAGAACAGCCCATGGCGGCGCAGTTCCACCGACAGCGGCGTCACCGTATCGGAGCGGATGATGTAGTCTGGAGTAATGCCACCGCCTCCTATCACCTTTCGGCCATGGAGTGTCTTGAACACAGGGCGAGTCGTATCCTCACGGGAACTCTCCTTATGCGCGAAGTTCTCGCCCTCCTCCGGCAGCTCCTCTTGGTCTGCAACGTACTGTTGACGGCTCTTCCCCTTGTACGGGCGTTGAATCATGCGGCCGGAAGGAGTGTAGTAGAACGACACCGTCACCCGCAGTCCAGCACCATCTGGGAGCTCGTACTGTCGCTGTACGGATCCCTTTCCAAAGGTCGTCTCGCCGACAATCAGTCCGCGGTCTAAGTCCTGCACAGCCCCACTGACGATCTCGCTAGCGGAAGCCGAAGCCCGGTTGACCAACACGATGAGGGGCATCCGCTCATACGGCTGGCCATCGCGAGAGTAGTAGTCCTCGTTGAACTCCGGTACGCGCCCACGCGTGTAGACAATCCGGTGACCACCTGGGACGAACTCGTCGGCTATTCGAATCGCCTGGTCCATAAAGCCGCCAGGGTTGCCGCGCAGGTCCAGTATGAGCTTGCGCATCCCTGCGGCCTGAAGGCGTTGGAGGGCTTCGCGGAACTCTTGGTACGTGGTGGCGGAGAAGCGATTAATTCGGATGTAGCCGATGTCCGTCCCTTCTATGACGAAAGCTGCATCCACGCTGTAGATCGGGATGCGGTCCCGCGTAATGGTGAACTCCAGTGTTTCCTTCATTCCCGCCCGTCGAATCCCAACTCGGACGACGGTCCCCTTCGGCCCCCGGAGACGACGTGGGACTTCACTGCGCGAGAGTCCTACGGCATTCTGCCCGTCAATGGTGACAATCTTATCCCCCGCTTGGATCCCCAACGCCTCGGCTGGGCCTCCCGCAATCGGAGCAATAACGGTAATGGTGTCGTTGATGACGTCGAACTCTATCCCAATGCCCTCGAAGCTACCGCGGAAATCTTCCTCCACGCGCTGCATTTCGCTGACGGGGATGTAGACCGAGTGGGGATCTAAGCTATCCAGCATCCCTTTGATAGCCGCCTCCACTAAGCGCTGCGAGTCCACCTCCTCCACGTAGTTGCGGTAGATGTAGTTGAGAGCATCGCTGAACTTCCGGAGCTGCTCGTAGACGTTGTCAACGGAGAGGAGCGGGCGGCTCCACCAAACCCCGATCACAATCCCCAACAGGACTAGGGCAACAGCCCCCAAGAGCTGACGACGGAAGAAACCCATTCGATGCACTCGCTACATGCTACGACTATGCGCCAGTGACGAACGATGTTGCCGTCACAGTGTCATCTCTGCCTCGCAGCCAAAAGCGTTGCGTAACACGACTGTAACAGCACTCAGACCCAGGCGGGGCAGCAGACTCCGCTATTTTCGCACTCCTGACAGCCTGCCATCTCCAGAATGCTGCGCCTCCTCCTTTGCGTCGTAGTAGCTGCCATCCTGGCGGGGACCAGAGGACTCGGAGCTGGGCCGACACCACGACTCGTTGTCGTACTAGTCTTCGACCAAATGCGAGGCGACTACCTGTGGCGTTGGCAGCCTCTGTGGAGCTCGGGCTTCAAGAGGCTTCTCTCCGAAGGCTTCTGGTACCGCAACTGTCTCATCCAGCACGGCGCCACCGTTACGTGTGCTGGACACGCAACACTGGCCACAGGGGCCCCGCCTAGCCAGCACGGCATCAGCGGCAATGCACTCGTGACCGACTGCTGTCCGCGCCGCCTCGTTGGTTGCGCTGCAGACACTTCAGGCCTTCCCTCCACGATGTGGCTACGCCTCCCCACATTAGGAGATGCCCTGCGACAGCAGTTCCCACAGGCCAAGGTCATTTCTCTCTCGCACAAGGCACGTGCAGCCCTCATGATGGGTGGTCACTCCCCCACGGCCGTGCTCTGGCTCGACCCTGAGCAGGACGGCTTAGTTACCTACCCAACGCAAGCTCCACCAGCATGGCTCTCAGAATGGAATCGTCGCCATTCTGCATGGCAGTACGCTGGCAGAGTCTGGGAGCCGCTCCTGCCGGCTTCCTTTGCACCGATCGACTCCGTGCCCTGGGAAGCACGTTTCCCAGAAGGCTCTTCTGCATTCCCGCACCGGCTACCAGACACCACCAAGGCCTTCTGGGACGCCTTCCTCCTCTCCCCGTTCTCCGTCGCATGGCTCATGGATGCAGCTCGCACTGCGATTCACTCTGAAGCTCTTGGCCGCGACTCCATCCCGGACATCCTCTGGGTCAGCATCTCCACCACGGACATCGTTGGCCACTACTTCGGACCAGACAGCCGAGAGCTCCTGGAGCTCTACCTCAGTTGTGACCAAATCCTGGGCGAATTCCTCCAGTTCCTCGATGACTCCATCGGACGTTCGCACTACGTCGTCGTGGTGACTTCCGACCACGGTGTCGCCCCCGTGCCGGAGATGCTCCTCCAGGCCGGACCAGGAGCCTATCCGGGAATTGACGCTGGCCGCATTAGCACCGAAGAGCTTGCTCTCTTCCTCCACCGACGGCTCATTGCTAGTTTCGGCAGCCAAGCAGGGTTACACTGGTTCGTTCTGGAACCGCCCATTATGCTCCTCAACCGGGAGCTCATCCGCCAGAGTCAGCATGAGCCTGAGGTCGTTCTGGACAGCCTCGTACGCTGGTTACGTGAATACGAGGGGATCGGCATCGTGCTCCAAGCGTCGGAGCTACAGCAGCCCCCTGCTGACCGCGTTACCGACACGCTCCACACCCTCCTGCCACGCTCCTTCCCGCCAACAAATGCTGGGGATATCCTCCTCTACCCGCGCCCCTTCTGGATCTTCGGCACCGACGTCCCAGCAACCCACGGAACACCGTACGAGTACGACCGATTCATCCCTCTGGTCTTCTTCGGTGCCGGCATTCCCCGCGGTAGTTCCACCGAGCCGGCGACGCCGGAAGACGTCGCTCCGACACTTGCCGCACTGCTCCGGATTCCGCTACCTACGGCAACGGGCCGAGCACTGCCTCACGTCCTGGGTTCACCCGCAGCTCACTGACGCCGCCACTTGATAGTGCAGCCAATAGCGCGTGTCTGCGTTACGGAGGGCGTCTCTCCACGCAGGAGCGCGTTGATAGCGTCAGCCACGTAGCGCTGCCGGACTGCTGACGGATCCTCGCTGTTGTCGTCAATAGCCCCCTTGTACGCCACGACGAACGCCTCTCCAGCCCGGCGTAAGAGGAAGACCTCGGGAGTTCGCCGTGCCCCAAAGCGGCGTGCCACCTCTTGTGTCTCGTCCCAGACGTACGGGAAGGGATACCCCTTCTCAGCCGCCCGCTGCTGCATCTTCTCAAAGGAGTCGCCTGGCGAACGCCGTGGGTCGTTCGGTTGGATAGCTAAGACTGGGAATCCTTTCGGAGCAAAGCTCTGGTGGAGCTCTATGATGCGCTGCTCATACGCTTTTGCATACGGGCAGCTATTGCACGTAAAGACAACAACGACACCACGGGCATCCTTAGCGTATTGGCTCAGGGCGACGAGCGTCTCATCTACGTTCCGTAATCGGAAGTCTGCTACTGTGTCCCCAATAGTGTACGCCCAGGCCGGAACGATAAGAGTCCAGAGAGCCAGCATACGAGCCACCATCATTGAGGTCGCAGGTACTGTTGGACATGTTCCTCCAAAGCTGCAGCCGTCCATTCCCCCTCTACGAGGCTGGACAGCGAATCGGTCACCCGCCAGAAGAGCGTTGCCGGAAGCGTCCCCGACCACTCCGGATGGACCGTATCCATCCACCGATCTCCGCGCCCATACGATAGCAGGAGAGAGTGAGCCTGGAAGCGGCGCCGGGCAAGGAAGCGCAGGACCTGCTGTCGCCGCGCCCGGGAGTCCACGTTGACCAGCCACACCCGAACGGGCAGATGCACATACCGACGTGCTAAGGAGTCGAAGAGCGGGAGCTCAGCAAGGCACGGAGTGCACCACGTCGCCCACAGGTTGACCACCACAAGGGTATCGCCCTGGCGTTGCAGGAGCTGCCGAAGCTGCGTCGGAGTCACCACGGGGAATGGAGCCTGCGCAGCAACACTGCTGATTGCAACTCCGGCTGCTACGAAGGCGCTCCTCATCTTACAGGCTGCACTGGCCGCGGTGGCATAGACGCACTCCTCAGCGCGGTAGCGCATCCTGCGACGGCAGTACCGGCAGAGAAAGGCAGCGCTGGGCTGCAAAGATATCCAGCGTGCCTACTCCGGTACCACGGACGAAGAGGGCCTTGTGAGAGCCTGGCAAGAGGCAGAAATCCGATTCATCGGCCGGAGTATTGAGTCCAACGAGTGGTTCCGGATCACTCCATCGCCCGTCCCAACCGCGAACGCTGATGAAGAGATCATACCCGCCAGCGCCACCGTGACCGTCGGAGGCGAAGTAGAGAGTATCGGCTGCAGCCAGGTGCGGAGTAATCTCGTTTCCCGGGGAATTCAGCTCTCGGAGATTCTGCGGAGTGCTCCAGCTACCATCCCCCTGGCGATGGCAGATCCAGAGGTCGGTGCCGCCCTGTCCAGAAGCTCTGGTTGAGGCAAAGACGAGTACTCGACCGTCGGGCGAGACTGTCGGATGCATCGTGAACGCCTCTTCAGCTTCCAATGCCGGCAGCTCCTGCCATCGCCACTGACCATTCACCTCGGGCACGGCCTCCACGATGTGCAGGTAAGCCTGCCGGCGCCCTGGCCGATACCGGCAGACGTAAAGGCTTCCCCTCGGGAGCGGGGCAGCGTATGAGAGGTGATGCCCACTTACAGAGAGCAGTGGCTGTGGCGCCCCCCAGTTTGTATCCTGCCAGGCTACCCTGTAGATTCGCGACTCCCCTTGTCGCGTGGAGCTTAGCAGTAAATGGCCTCGCCATCGGTCCCAGACAGGAGCAAAGTCGTCCGCCGCAGAGTTCAAGGCGATCGCACGCCCCACCTCGCACCACTGCCCCGAAAGAGGTATCGCTATGGCAAGAGTAAGCAGTCCTACAGTGCCCCAACGCATTATTCCTCCTCCAGTAGCCGGTGCAGCTCCCGTTCCCGACCAAAGACGACTAGGATATCTCCTGGCTCAATGACCGTCTCTGGTGTCGGCACTCCAATGACGCGAACACGCTCGTACTGCCCTAAACTCAGCAGTCGAGCCTGTTGCTGGACCCGCTTGATGGTGACGAGATTCACTCCGTAGCGCTCACGCAGACCCAGGTCGCGGAGCTGCTTACCGATGAAATGGTGAGGAGCTTCTATCTCCACAATGCTGTACTCTGGCGAGAGCTCAAACGCCTTGCGGACTCTCCCTAACAGTAGCCGATTGGCAAAAGCTTCAGCAGCCTCAGCCTCTGGCAGCACCAGCTCCTGCACCCCCATGAGGCGAAGAAGCCGCTCGTGGACAGGAGAGATGACGCGACTGATGATCCGCTTGACCCCAATCTCCTGCAGCGATGCCGTCGTGAGGAGTGAGCTCTGGAAATCTTCCCCAATAGCGACGACCACAACATCCATGTCTCGCAGCCCCAGCTTCCGAAGGGGCCGAGCTTCGGTCGAATCCAGCGTCACCGCTACAGCGACCCGATCCTGAAGGAACTCCACTTGTTCGGGATCGCGGTCAATGGCTAAGACCTCGCATCCCTCCTCGGTAAGGCGTAGCGCCAAGTTCCGACCGAAGTGGCCTAGCCCAATGATAGCAACACGGAGGCTCATCGCGCCATACCTATGTGATGATGACTCGTTCTTGCGGATAGCGATAACGCTCTACGGAGCGCGTAGGGATCAGCAGTAAGAGGACTGAGAGCACCCCAACTCGCCCGACGAGCATTACTAGGCATAGCAGGAGCTTAGATGCAGCGTTGAGCTCTGCCGTAATCCCACGCGACAGCCCTACGGTTCCCAGTGCCGACGCCGTCTCAAAGAGCACGTCAATCCAGCTTCGGTCCGGCTCCAACATCTGCAGGCAGAAGGCACTGCTCAGCAGGAACGCAGCCGAAGCAACCACCGCAGCCAATGCTCGGAGTACGCTCTCAAGAGGAAGCTCACGGTGGAAGAGCTCAACCCGATCCCTTCCCTGGAGGAGCTGCACTACACCAATCACAGCAACCGCCACTGTCAGCGTCTTCACTCCGCCACCCGTAGAGGCCGGAGAAGCTCCAATCCACATGAGACCTACGACGACTAGTGAAGCCGGTACCGAGAGCTCATCAATCGGTACACTGTTGAACCCCGCCGTCCGGGGGACAGTAGCCAAGAACAGGGCTTGGAACCACTGCTCAACGCTAGAAAACTCACGGAAGACCCCATCGCGTTCCAGAACCCACAGTAGGACCGTCCCCCCAAGCAGGAGGATAAGGGTGGACAGTAACACGAGCTTCGCGCTAACGGGTAGTCTTCGCTGGAGCCGACGCGCAGGAGCAGCCCACGGACGTACGGCCAGAAGGGCCGACAGGACTGGGAAGCCCAGCCCGCCGAGGACAACCAAGGCTAAGATGGTTGCCAGGTACAATAGGTTATGCTGCTGCGCCACGAGGTTCGCCGAATAGAGCGAGAAACCAGCGTTGCAGAACGCCGACACGGCATGGAACAGTGCCTGGAATGCCTTCTGACCATCCAACGGGAGCCCACCGCCATCGCTCCAGTAGAGCAAGCACACCCCCACCCCTTCTACGAGTAGTGTTAGCCCAACGATTCGCACCAGCAACCGCCGAACTTCTGCAAGGCTCTCCACGGCGAAGGCCTCCCTCAATACGAGTCGCTCCCGCACCCCCAGTCCACCGGTGAAGAGCAGACCGAAGAAGCTCATGAATGTCATGAGCCCTAGTCCGCCCACCTGGATAAGCACAAGGAGGATGAGGTGGCCCAAGAGCGTAAAGTGCGTTGCCGTATCCACCACCGTCAGCCCAGTTACACACACAGCACTCGTTGCCGTGAAGAGGGCATCCAGAACCCCGAGCTCCTGCGTCCGGGCTGCTGGCAACAATAGCAGTCCCGCACCAAGGAAGCTCAGCGCGACGAAGCTCAGCAATAACAATCCCGCTGGATGCAATTCCAGTCGGCTGATCGCTGCATGATGGCGCACTACCCGAACGAAGAGCCCCCCAAGCACCAGCGCCTGCGTCACCACTAAGTACACTAACGCAACCCGTTCCCAACTCACGCCCGGTAAGAACGCATCTCCAACCCGGCGCAAGAGTTCCTGCACCACCAACGCTCCCCCAACGACTAGAGCTACCCCAGCCTCTAACCAGTGCTGGCGAAGGTAGCGTCCTGGCGAAGCAACTATGGCAACCCTCAGGAGCTCCTGCAGTACGAAGATCACCAGCACAATCCGCGTAGCTTCCTCCAACCACGTCCACGTACGTGCAAATCCCACCTCCCCAATGATGAGTGCCAGTGCTCCACCACCGCAGAGCAGCAGCAGCCCATTGAGCCCGTGCCATACCCATCGGAGCTGCTCGGTTCGTAAGGGGACCTGCATCCGAAACGTTATGCCCCTGTGCTCACCCTGAGTGCCTTGCTGCTGTAAATTTGCGCGCAGCCCACGACAGAACGTGCACGAAATTATGTACCCTCTTGCTGTCCCCGCTCTCTTGGCCTTTCTCCTGGCAGGCTGCCAACGCAGTGCAGAACCTCAGCCAATGCCTGCCACTGCACGCCCTTTGACTCCAAAGCTCCCGGTGGAGTACACAATCCTTCCGCATGGAGCAGAGTTGACTTCAACTGTCGGGAACACTACCTATCGCATCCTTGCTGTCCGCACCACCTCCCACGACGCTTGGTCCGACTGTGTCATAGATTCCATCATCGTGCTCACTGGTTCTCTGGGGGATAGCATCTACCGACTCCATGCAGTCTTCCACGACATTGAGGGAATGTGCCTCTCCACTACCGACACTACCCCACCGCTCACTGTCGAGACAGTTAGGGGTAGAAGCTTCCCGCTGCTCATTGCCCACACATGGTCTGGAGGGAATGGAGGGGAAAGCTTCGGAATGGTCATCTGGTCCCTCAACCCTCCTCGCAGAGTGGCTGAGCTAGTAGGCACCCCACAGCTGCTCCGTCTCGGGCAGGACAGCCTTTTGGTGGCAGTTGGTTACGGCCCGTTCTGGCCTGATGAATGGGATGGACCCCGAGCTCTCCTGATGTATATCCCTAACCGCTTCTTCGTCCTAGAACCAACCGTCGACTCTAAACGGGCCGAGGAGCTATGGAGAGAGTTTCTGCAAGCGGAACGGCGCGCTGCTCTCCGTGCCTACGACTCTGTCCTCCTCCACATCGACGAGATGACATGGGAAGGTCCGGTGGTCTGGAGTGCCGTTGCTTACATCCTGTACTCTCGTCTTGCTGGCGAAGAAGGCGCAGCACGCGAGTTCGCATCGCGAGAGCTCCCGAGACTCCGCCGTCTTCAGCTTCCCCGAGAGGCAATCAGCTACATTCGCTCCGCTCTCTCTGCACCCCTCTCGCCGGAAGTCCGAGGAAACGCTGTATTTTTGCATACTTCCGGCAGTATCTCTAGCAGCGCCGAACATCTACTGGCCAATGCACGACGTCATCCCGCCCGCGATCGTGGAACGCCTCCAGGCCATCTGTAATGCACATGGCTGCTACCTCTTGGAGGCTCGCCTCATTGGCCTTCCTGGCCGCCAGCGACTGGTACTCTACATCGACAACGAGACAGGTGTAACACACCGAGAGTGTACTGCCATCTCGGATGCCGTTCTGGCAGAGTTCGCTGGTGATCCTTTCGAAGACGCCTTCCAGTTTCTTGAGGTATCCTCGCCAGGGATAGACCGACCGCTGACCTTCCCTTGGCAATTCACCAAACATATTGGACGCCGGCTCCGATGTGAACTGGTAGACCATTCCCGCGTGGAGGGAACCCTTCAGAGCGTTACCCCACAGGGCTTTCATCTACAGCAAGGACCGACGCAGCACTGGATTCCCTTCTCGGAGCTGCTCAACGCCTACGTCCTGCCACAGTGGTAGTGCTACAACGGCTCGGTACGACTCATGCCACGCCACAGAAAGCAGCACACACCCGATAAGCAGCAGATTACCGCTGCTTTCACAGAAATGGCGCGCCAGAAGCGCGTCGACCGCGACATCCTCCAGGGCATCCTCGAGGAGGTTCTGCGCTACATGGTGCAGAAGAAGTACGGCCCCAACG
>JBCNUX010000016.1:0-40914 GCA_039630485.1 Chlorobiota bacterium
CCTCCTGGGGATTGGACACGCTCTGTTCCAAACGAGGCCTTTGGATTCGGGGAGCGGCTGGAGTACGACGTCAAGTACCGCTTCATCACCGCTGGAAGGGCCTACTTCCAGATTGCCCCAGAGCCCGTCTACCGCTATGACCGACCATGCTACGACATCCGCTTCGAGGTGCGCTCCGTTCCCGCCTTAGACTGGCTGTACCGGGTACGGGACTTCTATCGCACGGTCATTGACGTCGCCGGTATCTTCCCGTACGAGTTCGAGCAGCGCCTCCGTGAAGGTGGCTACCGACGGGACTTCTCCGCCCGCTTAGACCACGCCCGCTGCCGGGCTATCACTAGCGATGGAGAGTTTGCAATACCGCGCTATGTTCACGATATCGTCTCGGCCTTCTACTACGTTCGCACGCTAAAGCTCTCGGCAATGCCGAAGGACACTGTACTGCGCCTGCAGAACTTCTACGGCACTAAGACCTACGACCTCGGTGTTCGCATCCACGGAAAGCAAGTGGTAGCGGTTTCCTCCGGCACGTTCCGCTGCATCCTGATAGAGCCCTTGGTGACGGAAGGCGGACTCTTCAAGAGCGAGGGCCGGATCCTCATGTGGCTCACCGATGACGACCGCAAAATCCCTGTGAAAGTCATCACCAAGGTGCTCATCGGCACCATAGAAGCCGAGCTCACGGGTTACTCCGGCCTCCGAGGTCCCTTATTGGCAAAGCTGAAATGAGCCTACGCTGGACCCTGGTCGCTGTGGGGAGTCTGCTAGCGGCACAGTCGCTGGCCGCCGACGAACTGGCTGCCCTGCGGCGATACTACGCGCGCTTGCAGAGCTTCGCAGTAGAGGCGATCTCTGAGACAGGACTGGAGCTTCGTCTAACCGTTGCCCGAGGGAATCGTTTCCGGGCCGAATGGGCGGGACGCCTCCTGGTCTGTGACGGGACGACGGTCTGGAGCTATACGCCGGCACTCCGGCAAGTGGTTATCTCCTCGGCACGACGTGCCCTGCCGTCGGGAGGAATCGAACACGTCTTGCTAGGCCTCCTCGGGGAGTCTCGCCTGCGCCTCCTTTCACAGAGCGGTGACATCCTTTCGGTTGCATGGACACCTCCGGATACCCTCGCCCTCGGTTTCCAGCAAGCCATCTTGCGGTTTCGTCGCCAAGACTGGGTTCCAGTAGCGGTAGAGCTCTCCGCTGAGGGTGGAAGCCAGCGCTGGGAGATCCGCCGCTTCCAGCCGGACCCACCCGTAACGGCCCGCTACTTCCACTTCCAGCCCCCCGCAGATGCTGAAGTCATCGACCTACGCCGTTAACGACGCCGCTGGCTGAGGCTCTGGAGGAGATAGCAGAGGAGTTCCGAGGCTGGAGTTGCAGGGAGCTGCTTAGCTAACGCGATCGCACGAGCATACTCCAAGCCTACTTGCTCTCGCATCTCCTCCAAGACCCCCAACCCTTGGAGCAGCTCTAACAGGGCTTCGACCTCCTCATCCGACTTCGCCCCGCGGTGCTGCCGATATCGCTGCAGTAGCGGGTTATCTGGAGCTTGCTCCAGGGCCCGCAGGACTGCGTACGTGTACTTCCCCTCTCTTAGGTCCTGCCCGCGCTGCTTGCCGGTCTCTTCCGTCTCGCCGATAAGGTCCAGAAGGTCGTCCTGGAGCTGGAATGCGCGCCCGAGCTGCACGCCTAATTGCAGCAGTAACTCCCGGGTCGGAGCACTGACCTCCCCGACGAGAGCTCCCAGTAGGAGGGTTGCCTGCAGGAGGGCAGCGGTCTTCCCCTCTATCATCTGCCAGTACTGGGCCAGTGTAAGCTGCCCTCCTGCAGGGAGCTCCAGGTCTAGGGCCTGTCCCTCGGAGACCCGTACAAGGGCACAGGCCATTGTGTGGACCAGTTGCGCGAAGTTGGGGTGTCTTGCGTACTCCTCCAAGAGGCAATATGCTATGCCAATGAGAACGTCTCCCGTCAGGATAGCTACTGCCTCATCCCACCGCGTATGCACTGTTGGGTATCCACGCCGGAGGGCCGAGCGATCCATGATATCGTCGTGGACGAGGGTGAAGGTATGCAGGATTTCGACTGCCGCGGCTGCTGAGACAGCCACATGCGGATCTGCCCCTTCTACTGCAGCCGCCAAGAGACATAACAGCGGCCGCATCCGCTTACCAGGCAACTGCAGCACGTACGGCACAGTCTGCTTGAGCACGGTCTCCCTCTGCAACTTCTGTGCTGCCTCACGGAGGCGTAGCTCCACCGACTCTCGGAGCCGTGCAAAGACCTCTTCAGGGGAGCCTTCCGACCACTCCCTCTTCATTCTCCCGCCTGCGTTGTCCAGACACCGGAAAGCAGGAACGCCGCCACGGCAACGCTGGGTTCCGTGTCCGAGTAGGTTCGCACCACCGCTGTCGCTGTGGATGGCACTGGGACGAAGGGGTTTCCTGCCAGCACCACGACTGTAGGCCAACGGACAGAGCAGCGCTGCGTGAAATCGTACCAACGCTGGACCATGGCAGGGTCCAACCGCGGTGGCGCAAGGAAGAGCACCACTACTTGGGTTGCCTCGCCGGCAGAATCCAGCAGCCGCTGTTCCTCCTCCGACGTCGAGCGAGCGTCGACGTACGCAATGTCGCAGGTACATCGAGCATGCTGGCTCAGAAGGCGGAAGAAGAGGGTTGCCAATTCCGGCTGCGGCGTTCCCAAGAAGGCGAAAATGGCAACACGGCCCTGCTGCGGTAGCGGCAGTAGCCCATCTGCATGGTACTCTACGGCCGCCCGAGCACTCTGTACGGCCAGTTCCAGTTCTTCCAGAGCCTCGTAGTGCTCTGCTACTTCTTCCGGTGGTGGGGAAAGCTCCCGAAGGCGTTGGAGTCGAAGCAAGCTTCGCCGACGTTGCTCCACAAGCGCGGGCTCGGCCTCCATCAGCCGAGCGGCTGCGGCGAGGGCTTCCTCAACGTCGGCTGGCATCAGCAGTAGGTCAACGCCAGCCCGGAGCGCTAACTCAACAGCCTCAGCCGTTGTCCAATGCTGCGTGATAGCACCCATGTCCAAGGCATCCGTGAGGATAAGCCCATCGTAGCCCCATTCGTCCCGCAGCAGCGAAACGGCCTCAGCCGATAGCGACGCCGGCAACGGCTCTATGCCCAAGGCTGGCACCAGTAGATGTCCCAGCATTACGCCTACTACTCCAGCCTCTACCGCCGCGCGGAAGGGAAGCAGCTCACGGTTATGCAGCGTCTGCGCATCCGCTGTTACGGTGGGGAGCGCAAGGTGGGAGTCTACCGTGACATCCCCGTGACCAGGGAAGTGCTTCGCGCAGGCCCACACTCCGGCAGCTTGGGAGGCCTCAATCCAGACGCGGATGTGCGGTATGACCTCCTGCGGACTCTGTCCGAAGGCCCGGATACCGATGACCGGATTGGCGGGGTTGCTAGCGATGTCGCAGACTGGGGCGAAGTTCCAACCAATCCCAAGGCTTCGAGCTTGACGGGCAATCGCAGAGGCGACCCGCAAGGTCCATGCGGGATTTCCAGTGCGCCCCAACGCGTAAGCCCGCGGGAAGGCTGTGCCGCCTCGGAAGCGCATCGGGAGCCCATACTCTAGGTCTGCGGCAACGATCAGCGGCACCGTTGCCGTAGCCAAGAGTTCTGCCACAGCCCGGGCTACCTCGTCAATCCCTCCTCCAAAGAGGCAGACGCCGCCGAGTCCCCGCTCAACCCATCCCAGCACCTGCTGCCGATAAGCGCCATCCCGACAGTAGCGCGGGACCTCCAGTCGGGCAACGATGCTGCGAGCAGCCAACCAGCGGGCGGATGCGCTCATGCGGCCTCGATGTGTACAGTCTCTCCTTCATGCTGCCGGATGAGCGTTCGGTAGGCATCCTGGATACGCTCTGGCGTATGCGTTGCGGGATTCAAGTGCACCATCACTGTCCGAGCGTGTGCCAAGAGCGTGTAGTCAGGTAGGCGGCGGACCAACTGTTCGAAGCCGAGCGACGTCCGTCCGACGTATGCAACACGGCTGAGGATCTCGTACTCATCGTCAAACTGCGCCGCCATGCGGTAGTCGATCTCAATGCGAGCCACCACGAAACGGTGCTTCGTGATGAAGGTCTGCCGGTCTATCGCCAGCCCGAGGGCACGGAAGTATTCCACGCGTGCCACCTCCAGCCAGTACAGGTAGACAGCATTGTGGACGATGCCCTGCCGGTCTACCTCATGCGAATGCACTCGTCCTACCAGACGGTGGCGGAACTGCTGCGGCTCAGCACTGGTCCAGCGGTCCTGGCGCTGTTCCATAGGCCTCAACCTTGCGCTATTGCTGTGAGACGAGCTCTACGCTGTTGCAAAGACCTCAGCTCTCCGCACACAGAATTGGCAACCCGCAAAATTCTAGGTTTTTGTCCCCCGCTGCCCCCAATTACGGCAGCACTCCCAGAAGTGACCGGACAGCACAAATGATGGCCTGAGCCGCCTGGATCGCCTGTTGGCTGGTGATGTGCAAGTGAAAGACTGCCCGAGCAAATCCGGGCATTCCCTGGCTGATGAGCACCCCTTCGCGACGGCAGCTGTCAGCGAAGGCAGCGAATGGAATTCCAGCTGGGTAGCGGAAGACAACGATGTTTGTCTGCACCCGCTCGAGCTCAAGCTCCACGACGCCCGATTCTGCCAGCAACTGGGCAAAGAGGTAGGCATGCTCGTGGTCTTCACGCAAGCGCTCGATGTGGTGTTGCAGGGCATAGAGTGCTGCTGCAGCCAATATCCCGGCCTGCCGCATCCCTCCGCCCAAGACTTTCCGCCATTTCCGGGCTGTAGCGATGAAATCACGGCTACCCACCAAGGCTGAACCGACCGGTGCTCCCAATCCCTTGGAGAAGCTCACCATCATGCTATCGAAGGGTTCGGCGTACTGCCGGGGCGAAATCCCTGTTGCGACGCAAGCGTTCCAGAGCCGCGCACCGTCGCAGTGGAGGGCTATACCGTGGCGGCGCGCGCATTCCGCCACTGCCCGAATGTAGTCCAGCGGCAGCACTGTCCCACCATGCCGGTTGTGTGTGTTCTCCAAGCATATGAGCGCCGTCTGCGGAAAGTAGTACTCCGGCGGCCGGATAGCCTGCTGGAGAGCTTCCAGAGGCATCTGCCCAAAAGCTGACGGGATGCAGTGGAGCTGCACTCGGGCAATGATGGCTGGCGCTGCTGTCTCGTAGGTGAAGATGTGCGAGGCTGCCTCTACGATCACCTCGTCCCCCGGGCGGCAGTGGACTGCCAATGCAATCTGATTCCCCATAACGCCGCTGGGGACGAAGAGCGCCGCCTCCTTCCCCAAAAGGTCGGCCACGTACTCCTGGAGGGCGTTGACCGAGGGGTCTTCTCCGAAGACGTCGTCACCAACGGGAGCTTGCGCCATCACGCGGCGCATCTCCTCTGTTGGCTGCGTGACAGTATCGCTGCGGAGGTCTATCATCGGGGCTCACACCAGGTAATCCTCCGGCGCGTAGCGATGTTGGTGCTCTCTGAACCACGCCAGCGTCATCTGCAGGCCCTGCTCTAAGCTGTACTGTGGCCACCACCCCAGGACACGTTGCGCTTTCCGGCTGTCTGCACAGAGCTGGTAGACTTCGCTCTCCTCGGGTCGGTAGCGCCGTTCCTCCGTCTCGATTGGAAGCTCAGGCATGCCAAGCAGCGTGCAGATCCGCTGGCAGAGCTCGCCGATACTGATGTCGTTTCCCGTGCCGACATTGAAGGTCTGCCCCACGACGGCCTCTGCTGGGGCACGGAGACAAGCCAAAAAGGCTGCGGCAGTGTCAGCGACGTAGAGTAGGTCCCGTCGAGGCTCCAGCCGACCTATGCGGATGTGTCCACGCTGGAGTGCCTGCAGAATGATGGTCGGCACGACAGCACGCGGCGTCTGCCGCGGACCGTAAGTGTTGAAGGGACGCAGGATGACCACCGGTAGGCCGTAGCTCCGGTGGAAGCTCTCTGCGAGCTTATCAGCGGCGACTTTGCTCGCAGCGTACGGGGACTGCGGCTGCAACGGGTGTGTTTCATCTATCGGCACGTACTGCGCTGTGCCGAAGACCTCACTGGTAGAGGTCACCACGACGCGCTCAACTGTCTCTGCCCCAAGCACTGCTGAGAGCACGTTGAGCGTGCCAATGACATTCGTCTCCACGAACTCGCGCGGGTGGATGTACGAGTACGGGATACTCACAGAAGCAGCCAAGTGCACAACCAAAGGGCAGCCGTGGCAGGCCCGTCGGACAGCATCTGGGTCGCGTAGATCGCCCCGCACAATCTCCACTTCTGCCCTCACCTCCGGAGGCAGCCACGCCAGGTTCCCGATACTCCCAGCGGAGACGTACCGCACGAAGGCCCGCACACGGTACCCTTCCCGAACCAGCAGCTCTACCACATGGCTACCGATGAACCCCCCAGCTCCCGTAACCAGAACACGCTCAGCCATGCCTCGGCCCACGCGAAGCAGAAAGATCCTCGTACAGCTGGCGGCATCGCTCTGCTATGGCTTTCCAGTCCAGATGTTGGGCCACTTCGTACGCCCGCTGGCGCATTGCTTGTCGCTCCTCCTGTTGAAGGAGCATCCGGCGGAGAGCCTCCACAAGTGCAGCTTCGCTCGCCGGTGGGACGACGATTCCAGCGCCGTAGTCCTGCACCAAGTCCTGGGCACCGTTCGTTCGGCAGATGATGAGCGGCAGCCCCGCAGCAAAGGCATCCGCACACGAGAGCTCGAAGCCCCCACTGAACGCGGGGGCAACGTAGACGTCAGCTGCCAGCAGGCGTTGCACGAGTGCCGTGGGAGGCTGGACCGGCACCCCTTCGGAGCGGTACTCCATCGGGACTTGCCCGAGGAACTCCACTGGCAGTCGTTCTGTGGCGATTTCACCTGCCAGTTCTTGCGTGCCAACCCCAAGGACCCAGAGGCGCCATCCGTGCGGAAACTCCGCCGCCAAGGTCCGAGCAGCACGGAGTAGCAGCGGCAGCCCCTTGATGGGGCTATTGCGGCTGACCGTGATGAAGACGGTCTCCTCAGGCCGGACCCCAAAGCGATACCGCAGCTCCTGGCGATCGTAGCCACGGAAGCGCTCTGTCCATGTCCCGTTTGGTACATAGACAGCTCGCTCGGCCGCCTCCGGATCGAGGAGCGCTACCTCGCGGCGCATGAGGCGGCTGGAGACCGTCACCATAGTTGCGCGGCGCACCGCGGTGCGAACGCGGCGCTCCAATCGCGCTTGAAGCCGCATCCCGTAGCCCAGTGGCTCGTAGACGTGGATGTCAGCCCCTTGTGGACTGACAACGAGCGGGATAGCTTTCCAACGACAGAAGCGGGCGACCTCGTAGGCCGTTGGATAGAGCATCTGCGCGTGGACTATAGCGTATGGGGAACGTCGGTGCAGGCTTGCCAGTGCCGCATACGTGCGGACCCATCGCGGCATGCCACGCCATGGCGGCAACGGGACTAGTCGGTATGCTAACTGACCGTCCAGCCCTGCCTGTGGAGCAACGACGCTCACTTCCAGCCCACGTGCCGAGAGCGCTGTAGCAAGCTCGTGGACTGCTACCTCCACCCCTCCCAGCCGAGGCAGGAAGTGGTATGTCACGATTGCGACGTGCATGGAGCGCTGTCTGTTGCCGGCGCCAGCAGCGGCAACAGCTCCTGCCGGATTCGTCGGAGGAGCTCGTCACGAACACGGCGAAACTGTTCCAGCACTTCCTCGGTCGTCCCCTGCACCAGCGAGGGATCAGGCAGACTCCAGTGCATCACCCGAGGGGCACCTGGAAAGACGGGGCAACGCTCCCGAGCCCCGTCGCAGACCGTCAGGACAACATCGAAGTGTTGGCCTTGGAACTCCTCGACGGACTTCGAGCGCAGGCCATCCGTTGGGACGCCTATCTCACGGAGCACAGTTAGGGTGTGTGGGTCAACGGTTCCAGGCTCTATGCCAGCGCTGACCACCTCGCAGCGCCCCCGCGCCAGCCAGCGCAGCAGAGCTTCGGCCATCAGCGAGCGACGGGCATTGTGCGTGCACAGCACCAAGATCCGCATTGCCTCAGCGTAGCTGCAGTGTGGGAGCACGGCGCAGGAGCTCAAAGTAGCGCTCTATGAGGCGCTGGTAGTCCGGGCTGTAGCTCTGCCGCAGTAGGCGCAATGCGTCCTCCGGGACTATGCGCGAGGGTTCTGAGAGCTGGAGCTCCGGTGGGCTTGGGCGGATGATGTCTTGGCCTGGGTGAGCTTCCCGCTGCGGCTCGTAGTCCCGCTCGTAGATCGACCGCAGCGCATCCAGCATGCGCGAAAGAATCCGGTGCTGTCGGCGTATCGTCTCTTGGGTCACCTGTCCACCTCGGAGCTCCTCAACGAGCTCCCGCATCTCTTCGGCCAAGCGTCGCAAGTCACCCAAGGGACGTTGTCCGCCGGGAGGCTGCTGTCGTGCCAACTCTTCCAAAGCTTGCTGCACTTGTGCCTGCTGAGCTGCCAGCCGGGCTAGCTGCGCCTGCTGCTCCATCGTCAGCCGGCCTTGGAGGAGCTGCTGGAGCGCCTGCGTAATCCCTTGCTGCTGGAGAGCCAACTGCTGGAGCCGCTCCAGGAATCCCATGCCACCGGCCCCTTGCCCTGCACCCGGATTCGGGCAAGCTCCACCAGCACTAGCAGCCTGAAGAGCGGAGAGAGCATCCTGGAGCAGCAGCACAGAGCGGTTGAGCGCCTCCATCGCCTCCTGTTGAGCCTGAGCGGCGGCAGGCGTGCGCTCAGCCAACTGTGCTGTAGCCCGCTGCATGGAGCGCAGAGCCTGCCCCAACTCTCGGGCCATCTGCGGTGTCACCGCAAACGAGCGCTGAGCTACTCCCATGACACGTTCCGTCACAGCAGCCGTGGCCTGCTGGAGTTCTTGCTGCCGACGGGCAAGCTCGGCGAAGCGCTGGGAACCCGCCGGCACCCCTTGAGTACGCTCGCGCAACTGCTCCTGCTGCTCAGAGAGCTCCAGGGCATCCAGCATCGCCTTCTGCAGCTGGCGCTGGACCTCGCGCGTTAGGTTCCGCTGCAGCTCCTGCCAGAGGCGGTCCAGAGCCGCAGCAGCCGAACGCATGTTGGAAGCGGCTCGACGCTGTGCCCCCGTTGCTTGCCGCAGTTGGCCCTGCTGGAGCTGTGTGGTAGCCTCCTGCAGGGCCTCGGTCGTCTGCTCCCCCTGCATGTGCTGGGCCGCCTGGCGGATTGCCTCCGAAGGTGCCTCCGGCAGCACTTCCCGCATGAGCTGCTCCAACGACTGCCACTCCTGCTGGAGTTGCTGCCACTGACGGCGGAGTTCCTCCTGCCGCTGCTGGAGTTCTGGGGCTTGCTCTGGACCTCGTGCCCGTTCGGTCTCCTGCTGGAGCTGCTCCTGCTGCTCAGCCAAGCGCTCCAGACGCTGCCGGAGAGCATCCAGCTTCTGCTCCGCCTGGAGGCGCTTCAGCAGGCGCAGTGTGCGCTCCAGGGCCGCTCGGAACTCCTCCTCGTTGAAGCGGAAGTTCTGCAACGCCTGCCGGAGCTGCTCGGGCGTCATCTGCTGGAGCGCCTGCTGGAGCCGCTCCATGAGCTGCTGCAGTTGTGGGGAACGGACCTCGCGGAGGAGCTGCTGGAGCTCGCGATACTTTTGGAGCGTCTCCGGTGACAGCGCCTGGGCCTGCTCCAGCCGCTGCGTCATCGCCTCCAACTGCTGCGCGAGCTGCTCCACCCGTTGCTGCAGGCTCTGGTGCTGCTCCAGTAGCTCTTGCAGCCGGCGTTGTTGCTCCCATCGCTGCTGGGGTTGCTGGGCCGACGGCGAACGGAGCTGTCGGTTCAGCTCCTCGCTCCTGCGGCGAAGCTCATTCAATTGCTGCACAGCGCTCTGCAGCTCCTGGATTGTACGCTCCTGCGCTACCTCCGACTGCCGCAAGACCTGCTCCAGCGAAGGTAGCTGCACGGAAAGGACAGGGGTCCGTGCCGACTTCGGCCCGCTGATGGCGTCATTGTCCCAGACCTCCACGAAGAACTCGTAGCGGTCCTCTGGCGACAGCTTCAGCGGCCTCAAGTCCCAGACATACGGCACCTCCTGCAGAGTGCTCGCGGGGTCGAAGGGGATTGCTATCTGGCGAAACTCCGACTGCACCGGAGCATAGCGCGACGCTGCCAAGCGGTAGTGGAGGAGGAGCCGCGAGAAACCGTAGTCGTCGCTGATACCGACGCGGAGTGGCAGGAGGCCCTGCTGTGGTAGCTCAACATCGCTGGTGGGCTGGAGGAGCGCAATCTGGGGTGGAGCATCGTCAAGAGCGGTGATGCGGTACCAGAGCGGACTCTCATTGGTCTGGCCGTCACGGTCGCGGACAATAACTGCCCAACTCCCGCTGGCTGCCACCACAGAGCTCCCCTGAGCCTGGGTTCCGGCTACCGTCAGCGGTACACGGACCGTATCTCCGCCTTCCGAGCGTGCAAAGAGGAGCTCTGCCTGCTGCAGCGGCTTGTTGGCTTCCGCAACGACAACAAGGAGCGATCCGCGCGGCACCGCAATCCCCGAGACGTACTCCTCAAGCCGCACGGGCTGCTGCCGTGTGTAGGCCGGCGGACGGAGCTCCAACCGAAGGCTCTGCAGAATCGGCCGCTCTACAACGCGCAGGCTTCCCACGGGGCTCACAACATCCTCTCCCATCCAGCGGGCGCTGGCGTAGTAGCGCATGGATACATACGCCGGTCCAAGCTCCGCAACAAACACGCCCGGAGTCTCAGAGCCTAGCTCCTGCATCCGCTCCCCACCCTGCTCCGGGAGGAGGTGGAGCCGGACCGCCGCCGGCGGAGTGCCGTCGGCGTAGACCTTCACTGTGACAGGCGTACCGCGTAGGACGGTCGCCTCGCTTGGCTCCACTCGTAGCATAAATGGTGCGGGTGGCACAAACGAGCGATGCCACAATGCCAGGCGATACAACCCGCTTCGGAGCGGCTCCATTGCTCCGAGCAGCAAGGATGCCCCAAACAGTGTTCCGAACAGCACTAGCAGAGCCCGCTGGCTGCGATGGCGGTCTACAACGGCCTCGAAGTCCAACGCTTCTACGTCCCGCGCCACTCGCTCAAAGGCCGCAATCGCCAATTCCTGCGACGTCCCCCGAAGTTGCTGCAGGTTCGCCATGAGCTGCAGCACGTTGCAGAGCATATCCCCCACGTGAGGGTAGTGTGCACCGACACGCAGCGCCATCTCCTCCACTACCTTGCGCCGATGCTGGCGGACCCACAGGACGAGCTGTGAGAGCACTGCCCCCGCGAAGAGCAAGGCAGTGACACCCAGCCAGCCATGCCAGAGCAGTGACCGCACCGACGAGCTAGCCATAAGCACAGCCTCTACTGCAGCTACCGCCAGCAGCGCTGCAACTGACACCACAAGTGCCCAAGCGCCCGCAGCGGTTGCCCTCAGGAAAAGCTCCTTCGTGTGCGTCCGAAGCAATCGGCGTTGCAGCAAATGGTAGGTAGCCTCGTAGCTGGCCATCATTGCCTCCTCTTGTCGGTCGCAATGACGTAGAAGCCTCCGCTAGCGGTGTAGGCCCTCGTTCCACGAAGCCGCCGAGGGCATCGTCTTCTCTGCCGCGTAGGTTGTACGCAGCGCGAGGTGGACGATGTGGGATCTACTCGTTGAGCACATCCGTCAGGAAGCGCGGCAGCTTGGGTTTGAGGAGCTCCGAACACCGGAAGAGGTCGACGCAGCTGTCCAGCGGCCAGGAGTGACGTTCGTGTTTGTCAACTCTGTCTGTGGCTGCTCAGGCGGGATTGCACGCCCGGCAGCAGCGATGGCACTCCGCCACACCCCAAGGCCAGACTATGCAGTAACCGTCTTCGCTGGGCAGGACCGAGAAGCCACAGCCCGCATGCGCGAGTACTTCATCGGGCAGCCCCCTTCCTCACCCTCGTTTGCGCTCCTGCGGGACGGGCAGCTCGTTGCAATGCTCCACCGAGAAGACATCCAAGGTAGATCGCCGGAGGAGGTTGCTGCCGTACTCCGGGACTGGTTCCAGGCGTACTGCACCGTCCCGCAGCAAGCCTAAGCCTCTATGCCACCCTCGGAGCGAACTCCGCCGTACGTGTGGCTCATTCTCGCTCTGGCAGGGGGAGCATTGGCGGGATTTTTGGTATTGACAAAGCTGGCTGTCTCGCCATTTGTTGTGCTCCTCTTTGGGATTGCGCTGCTCTATCCGCACCGGCACAGTACGCCGTTAGCACGCCATCTGCTCTGGCTCCTCCTGCTGGCGTCGGCTCTATGGCTCATCCAGAGCATGGGGCTGCTACTCCTGCCCTTTGGGATTGCGCTACTTGTTGGCTACCTGCTGGACCCCATCCTCGCTAAGCTGGAACGCCACGGTATCCCTCGATGGCTCAGTGCCTTGGCGCTCGTCCTTGGACTCTTGGGTGGGGTCGCAGCGCTCTCGGTCCTCATTTTCCCGACTGTATTCAGCCAGTTGGACACACTCGTCCGGCAGCTCTCTACGCTCTACACCACTGCTACGACGTACCTGGAGAGCCGGCGCTTTTTCCAGACGTTGGAGCGCTACGGAATCCCACCGCAGCTTGTGCAGGAGGTCTTCCGGCGCGACCTCCTGCCCCGGCTGGAACAGGGTTTCCAGATCCTCATGAGCGCCCTCCTGGATGCCCTGGCCGGCTTCGCTCGCATCGTGACGCACGTCGTCAACCTCCTGCTGCTGCCGATTGCAATGTTCTACCTGCTGAAGGACTTCCCTAAGCTCCGGGCGGTGGTGGTAGAAGTCCTGCAGCGGCAGGCTCCACGAGCGCTGGCCATTTTGCTGAAGGCCAGTCCCATTGTGCGGACCTACCTCGGCTGGATTACCTCCATCTCCGCTCTCATCGGGCTTGTCTCTGGAGCACTCTACGTGCTGCTGGAGATTCCCTACGGAGTGATGCTGGGACTCCTCAGCGGCTTGTTCAACCCGATCCCATACTTCGGCATCCTCATCACCATGGGAGCCGGGGCCATCGCTATCCTGATTGCCCAGTCTGCGAACTTCCTGCAGGACTTCCTGCTGTTTAGCCTCGTCATCAATGGCCTCCACTTCCTCAACGCTTACATCGTGGAGCCACGAGTATTGGGCCACCGGATTGGGGTACACCCAGTGCTGCTGATCTTCTCGCTCATCCTCTTCGGCACCGTCTTCGGGTTCGTCGGGCTACTGGTGGCTGTTCCGACAACCGCCGTAGCCGTGCTGCTCTTCAACGAGTGGCGCCATTCTACATCCATCCCCCTTGAGCCTGTCTCGCCGACATCGGAGCAGGGCCCATGACGAGCATCAAGGAGTTGAGTTCCCGCATTGACCACACACTGCTCCAGCCGACTGCAACGCTTGCGGACATCGAACGGCTCTGCTCAGAGGCCTTGGAGTGGGGCTGTGCCAGTGTCTGTGTCCTACCGTACTTTGTCCCTGCAGCCTACCGCCTCACTCGTGGAAGTTCCGTAGCCGTCTGCACCGTCGTTGGCTTTCCTTTTGGGGGAACTCCGCGGCAAGCGAGGCTTGTCGAGGCAGAGGAAGCCGTTGCGATGGGGGCCCGTGAGATAGACATGGTCATCAACTTGGCGGCCCTGATCAATGGGGACATCACGGAGGTCGAGCGAGACATCACGGCGATTGCAGCTACGGTCCATCGCCGAGGCGGCTTGCTTAAAGTCATCGTGGAGTGTGGTCTCCTGAGTCCAGAGCTCACTGTCCAGGCTGCCCAGTTAGCAGCACGGGCGGGGGCCGACTACGTTAAGACCTCCACAGGCTTCTTAGCTCGCGGTGCAACGGTGGAAGATGTCACACTCCTGCGCTCGGCCCTTCCTCCCAGCGTCCGGATCAAAGCCTCAGGCGGTATCCGGACTTACGAACAGGCCCGCGCTCTCATCGCCGCTGGAGCCGATCGGCTTGGAACTAGCGCCACGAAAGCTCTCCTCGAAGATGCCCGGCGCTATGTTATCGAAACGTAATCACCCCTCCTTGCCCCTAGAGGTCTTGGGAGCGCCCTAAGTTTGCGGCAGTAAGCCCTTTATGTCAAAGCGAATGGCCCAAAGAGCAGTGATGTCGCGGCGGAGGAGCGCTTCAGCAGGTGCCCTAATAGCTGTTGCCCTCATCGGTCTTGCCGCCTTACAGCGGCAGACCATTACGATCAAGGGCTCGGACACCATGGTCATCCTCTGCCAGCGTTGGACGGAGCTCTATCCGCACAAGGACCGAGCCCGGTTCCAAGTCACCGGTGGTGGTTCGGGGACCGGAATTGCAGCGCTCATCAACGGGACAACGGACATCTGCGCCTCATCGCGGCCGCTGCGCCCTTCAGAGGTGGAGCAGCTTCAGCGCAGGTACGGTAGCCGCGGTGTTGAAGTCCGTGTCGCCCGCGATGGGATTGCTATCTACGTCAACCGTAACAATCCCGTCAATAAGCTGACGCTCCAGCAAGTCAGGGACATCTACACCGGCAAGCTGACGAACTGGAAGCAAGTCGGAGGTCCCGATGCTCGCATCATCCTCTACAGCCGCGAAAACAACTCGGGCACGTACGAGTTCTTCAAGGAGCGTGTCCTCCAGGGACAGGACTTTGCTCCCAACGTACAGCATATGCCCGGCACCGCTGCTTTGGTCAACGCTGTAGCAAAGGATCGGTGGGGAATTGGCTACGGAGGAGCAGCCTACGCGAAAGACATCAAAGAGGTAGCGATTGCTGAGTCACCGGGGAAGCCATACTACTCCCCGACTCTGGAGAACGTCGTCTCTGGGCGCTATCCAATCAGCCGCTTCCTCTACTTCTACCTCCGGGAGCGCCCCACTGGCGAACTCAAGGCCTTCATAGACTGGGTGCTGAGCGATGACGGACAGCGCGTCGTCTCCGAAGTTGGCTACTTCCCCATCCGCCTCCCCGGCAACAAGCGTCAGCCGCAGTAACACACGCTCACCCTCGCTGGCACTCTCGCTCCAGCACCGCCGCCCATGGTATTCCGAGCTGGGTGAACGAGCCGCAGAGCTCATCCTCCATACCATAGCCTTCAGCGCGATCGCTCTCATCGCGCTCGTCTTCTTCTTCGTCGCACGAGAAGCTGTCGGTATCCTCTCCGCTGAACAGGCATCCCCAGTCAGCCCATCTGAAGCGACTCCAGAAGTCTACGGAGCTGAAACGACAGCTCCCTCTGCTCCCGAGGTTTACAACCCCGATGCCTCACTGGAAGCTGACAATCCTGACACCTCACCAACGGTTGAACCCACAGCGTCTGCCCATTCTGCGGAAGCAGCCACACCTCCAGCTCCGCCGCTGTTCCAGAACCTCCTGGGGACTGTCTGGCAGCCCGTCTCGCAGCAACCGAAGTACGGCTTGCTGCCCCTCGTTGTTGGGACACTCAAGGTCACCATTATCGCGCTCTTACTGGCAACGCCCATCGGCATCTTGGCTGCTATCTACGCTGCCTTCTTCGCTCCCCGCTGGCTTCGAGAGACAATCAAGCCAGTCGTCGAGCTGCTGGCGGGTTTCCCCTCCGTCGTCGTCGGCTTCTTCTGCCTCGCGGTCGTTGCAAGCTTCATACAGCAGATCCTGGGAACGACCTACCGCCTCAATGCCCTCGTTGGTGGGATTGGGCTGTCTATTGCGATTCTGCCGATCATCTTCACCATCACTGAGGACAGCTTCTCTAGCCTTCCCCGTCGTCTCTGGGAAGCAGGATTGGCGTTGGGAGCACGACCATGGCAGGTAGCCCTGCGCATCATGGTGCCGGCTGCAACGCCGGGCATCTTTGCCGCGATCCTGCTCGGCTTCGGCCGTGCCTTTGGTGAGACGATGATTGTGCTGATGGCCAGCGGGAATGCTCCCCTGCTGTCGTGGAGTCCCGTGGAACCCGTACGGACGATGTCGGCAACGATCGGAGCAGAGATGGGAGAGGTCGTCTGGGGCTCGCTCCACTACAGCGTCCTCTTCCTGATTGGTCTGCTGCTGTTCAGCGTTACCTTCACGCTCAACGTCATTGCCGAGTTCTGGGTGCGGCAACGCCTGCTGCGCCGCTTCCGAGGGAGTAGCTCGTGAGAAGCTACCGATGGTCCGCTACGGCTTCCGGAAGGAATCGGGTGAGCAAGCCCTCATCGGACTCGGCTTCGTCGGGATCACCCTGCTGGCCGCGCTCTGTGTCTTCGGGCTGAGCGTGGGGCTCCTTGGGCATTTCGCCATCGGGGGACTCCCGCACGTTACGTGGGAGTTTCTCACAGAAGCCCCGCGTAACAACAACACAGAAGGGGGCATCTTCCCAGCCATCTACGGCACAGTGCTCCTGGTCATCTTGATGTCCATCCTGGGTGTGCCCATCGGGACGCTAACGGCGATCTACCTTGCCGAATACTCGCGAGAGGACTCCCGACTTACCCGCTGGGTACGCTTCGGCGTCAACACTTTGGCAGGTGTTCCTTCCATCGTCTTCGGCCTCTTCGGGTTGGGCTTCTTCGTGCAATTCGTCGGGAAGGGCATAGACCGGGTGTTCGGTCTGGAACTTGTGTGGGGCAAGCCTGCCATCATCTGGGCAGCAGCTACGCTAGCCGTGTTGACCCTCCCGGTCGTCATTGTGTCCGTAGAGGAGGCACTCCGTAGCGTCCCACGCCAGTTGCGGGAGGCTTCATTAGCGCTCGGAGCAACCCGGTGGCAGACGATACGCCGAGTCGTACTGCCACATGCCTTCACGGGAATCCTCACCGGTTCCATCCTGGCCGTGAGCCGAGGGGCTGGCGAGGTCGCTCCCATCATGTTCGTTGGGGCTGCCTACTCCCTACCGGAGCTCCCCAAGAGCCTGACGAGTCAATTCATGGAGCTTGGCTACCACCTGTTCGTGCTCTCCACTCAGTCGCCAGACGTAGAGGTAACCCGACCGCTTCAGTACGCCACGACCGTCGTCTTGCTCCTGACCACCTTTGCTCTGAACTTAGTGGCCGTCCTTCTACGTCTGAGAATGCGCCGACGACGACCCTTGACGCTCTGAGCCATGGCACCTCCGACCCCATTGGAGCCCAAGATCCGAACCTTTGAGCTGAGCGTCTACTACGGGCACAAGCATGCCCTGCAGGACGTAACGGTGGATATCTACGCCTACCGAGTGACAGCCTTCATTGGCCCATCCGGCTGCGGGAAATCCACCTTCCTGCGCGCTCTGAACCGCATGAATGAGCTCATCCCGAATGCTCGCACCACAGGGCGGGTAGAAATCGACGGCATCAACATCTACGACCCGTCGGTAGATGTGGTGCAGGTGCGGCGCCGCGTAGGGATGGTCTTCCAGCAGTCCGTGCCGTTCCCGAAGTCCATCTACGAGAACGTCGCCTTCGGCCTCCGCCTCAATGGCAATCTTCCAAAGTCGGAGATAGACGCCATCGTTGAGGAGAGCCTCCGCCGCGCTGCTCTGTGGGACGAAGTCAAGGACAGACTCCACCACTCCGCACTGGAACTCTCTGGCGGGCAGCAGCAGCGGCTCTGCATCGCCCGAGCAATTGCTGTCAATCCAGAAATCCTGCTCATGGACGAGCCCTGCTCTGCCTTAGACCCCATCAGCACTGCCAAGATCGAGGAGCTCATCGAGGAACTGAAGCGCGACTACACGATTGTGCTGGTTACCCACAACATCCAGCAAGCTGCCCGCATCAGCGACTACACCGGTTTCTTCTACTTAGGGCGCCTGGTAGAGTATAACCGGACGCGGGAGCTCTTCACAAACCCACAGAAGCGGGAGACCGAGGACTACATCACCGGACGCTTTGGCTAAGCCTAAGTCACACAGCACAGGGCTCACCCCATGCACCGCAGCTTTGAAGAGGACCTCGACAAGCTTCGCACCCGCCTCATCCGCATGGGTAGCATTGTGGAAGAGCAGGTAGAGTTCGCCTTCCGTGCTCTTTTAGAGTGCAACACCGCACTCGCTCAGCTCGTCATCGAGCGCGACGAGAAGATTGACGCCCTGGACATCAAAATTGACAGCCAGTGCCAGCGTATCTTTGCCCTCCACCAGCCCGTTGCTAGCGACCTGCGACTCCTCCTGACAGCGCTGAAGATCAACAACGAGCTGGAACGCATCGGCGATATGGCGCTCGACATTGCGCGAGCAGTTTTAGAGGCTCCCGAAATCTGTGAGCTGGCACAGTCGGTCGGCCTGGAGCGGATGACGAAGGCAACATTCACCATGGTCAAGACGAGTCTGGATACCTTCGTTAACGCTGATGCCGAGTTGGCAAAGCACCTCTTGCCACTGGATTCTACTGTAGACTCCTTGGAGCGGGAGATCAGCAACCGCGTCATCGAGCTCATGCAGCAGCAGAGCCAGCTCGTGCGCCCAGGGGTGAAGTTGATCGTCGTACTGCGAGCGATGGAGCGGATGGCAGACCATGCAACGAACATTGCCGAGAACGTCATCTTCCTCATAGAGGCCCGCCTCGTACGCCACCGTCAACTGGAGGACTTCTCAGCCCCTCCACAGCCATCGCCCCAACCACAACCATGAGCAAGCACCGCTCCGAGGCACACCAACACCCTACCACTAAAGCACCATCACTACCCACAGAAGAACTCCCGCGGGTGGGGAGTACTGCCATCATCGGCAAACCGAACGTGGGAAAGTCCACGCTCCTCAACACCATCTTGGGAACGAAGCTCTCCATCGTCACCCCAAAGCCTCAGACGACTCGGAAGCAGGTCATTGGCATCTACACCGACGTGCAGCGGCGACTCCAAATCCTCTTCCTGGACACTCCCGGCATACTGGAACCCCGCTACGAGCTCCACCGGGCAATGATGGGCTACGTCCACAGCTCCCTGAAGGATGCTGATGTGCTAGTCCTGGTTGCAGACGTCACCCAGCATGCAGACCCACAAACAGTGCTGACCCAAGAGGTCACCGAAGCCCTCCAGCACCTCCGAAAGCCTGTCATCGTTGCCCTCAACAAGATCGACCTCCTACGGAAGACAGAGGAAGTGCTCCCGATCATCGAACGCTATGCCGCAGTGGGTCTCTTCCGGGAGTTCGTGCCCATCTCCGCCCTCAAGCGCGCAAACGTCGATGAGCTACTTCACACCATCGCAAGCTACCTCCCAAGCTCGTCATTCCTCTACGCTCCCGAGCAGCTAAGCACACAACCGGAGCGCTTCTTCGTTGCTGAGCTGATCCGCGAGCACATCTTCCTGCTCTATCAGCACGAGGTCCCCTACTCCACCGAGGTGCAAATCGTGGAGTTTGCCGAGCGGGAACACGGCAAATGGTACATCGCTGCCGACATCATCGTAGAGCGGGAGACCCAGAAGCCTATCCTCATCGGCACTGGTGGCCGCCGTCTGAAGCTCTTGGGCCAACGGGCTCGAAAGGCAATCGAGGCTCACTTGGGAGTTCCCGTGTACTTGGAGCTCTTCGTCAAAGTACGCCGCCGCTGGCGAAACGACAAGACAATGCTCCACTTCTTCGGCTACTGATCCCGGATGGGCTGGAGCGCAGTTGACGTACTGACCCTAAGCCTCCTGCCAGGGCTCTCTCATCGGTCCCTACGCCACTTCCTCGAGTACTACGCAGACTTCCAAGAGCTCTACGCCGCTGTAACATCCGGAGCCATACGACAACTCCACCTCTTCGAGGGATCAGCCCTCTCAGCAGCTCGACAGCGTGCCGAAGCTATTCAACGCCGCTGCGAGCAGCTCTTCATTCAGCTACTGCTGCTAACTTCGCCCGACTATCCCTCCCTACTGCGCCACATCCCCTATCCCCCGCCCATCCTCTACCTCTGGGGGAAGCTCCAACCCGACACCGTCCCCGTGATTAGCATCGTCGGAACCCGAGAGTGTACGACGTACGGAAGACTCTGCGCGGAGCGTTTCAGCGAGGCCTGCGTCCGTGCCGGTGCCGTCATCTGCAGCGGGCTTGCTCGAGGGATCGACACCATCGCCCATGAAACAGCGCTGCGTGCGGGAGGCATTACCTATGCCGTGGCAGCCTCAGGGCTGGACCGGATTCAGCCCACCACCGCGGCCCGATTGGCTCAGCGGATCGTTGAGAATGGCGGTGCTGTCCTCAGCGAGCATCCACCGGGCACGAAGGCACTGCCAGCCTACTTCCCGCAGCGGAACCGCATCATCAGCGGCCTCTCTCGAGCAGTCCTTGTCATCGAAAGCGGCATCCCCGGAGGGGCTCTGATTACCGCCCAATTCGCCTTTGACCAGGGACGGGACGTCTACGCCATTCCCGGAAATATCTCTTCGGAGAAGAGCCGAGGAACGAACATGCTCATCCGACGCCAGATAGCGACTCCAGCCCTCTCACCCGAAGAGTTCCTCGCCGACGTCGGCTTGGCTCCCTTGGCTCCTCAGGCTCTCTCGCCTCAGTTCGACTCGCCCGCAGAGGAGCGTCTCTTCCACCTCCTCAGCGAAGAGCCAATCCACATTGACGCTCTCTCCGAACGGGCTGGCATCCCTGTCCAGGAAGCACTCTCGCGGCTGCTGGAGCTGGAGTTCCGCGGACTGGTCCGCCAACTGCCTGGGAAGTACTTCATCCGCTCAGCATAGGGGCAGAACGGCGTCAGTACTGGCGGCTGGCATCCCCCACTATCTTTGCGCCGAGTTCGTGCCCTCAACGGTGTAGCCAGCATGTCATACCCTTTCGAGCCCTTCCGCATCAAGGTCGTTGAGCCTCTCCGGATGACGACCCGTGCCGAACGGGAGCAGCTCTTGCGGCAGGCCCGCTACAACGTCTTCCGCCTCCGCTCGGAAGACGTACTCATTGACCTGCTCACCGACTCCGGTACCGGTGCCATGAGCCATTCCCAGTGGGCAGCAATGCTCCAAGCGGACGAGGCCTATGCCGGTGCTCGGAGCTACTACCGATTCGTGGAGACCGTTCAAGCGTTGACTGGCATGCCGTATATCTTCCCGGTCCACCAGGGGAGGGCTGCCGAACACATCCTCTTCCACCTCCTCGGCGGGCCTGGCAAAGTCATCCCCAGCAACACACACTTCGACACCACCAGAGCCAACATCACCTTCACCGGCGCTGAGGCTCGCGACCTGCCTATCCCACAAGCCCTGGACCTCGATTCGGACTACCCCTTCAAGGGCGATATGGATGTAGACCGGTTACGGGAGCTCATCCAGCAAGTTGGCGCGCACCGTATCCCAGCCTGCCTCCTGACGCTCACGAACAACACGCTTGGCGGACATCCAGTCTCGATGGCGAACGTGCGAGCCGTGAAGGCCGTGCTCTCGCAGTACGGAATCCCCCTCATCCTCGATGCTTGCAGAATTGCTGAGAACGCCTACCTCATCAAATGCCGTGAACCCGGCTACGCAGAGCGCACCCCTTGGGAGATTGCTCGTGAACTCTTCTCGTATGCCGATGCCTGCTTCATGAGCGCTAAAAAGGATGGTCTCGCCAACATTGGAGGCTTCGTAGCCCTGCGGGACTCCGCGCTGGCAGAGCGCGTTGAGCAGTTGCTCATCCTCTGGGAAGGTTTCCCGACGTACGGTGGACTAGCCGGACGCGACTTGGAGGCGATCGCACAAGGCCTCCGCGAGGCCTTCCAGGAGCAGTACCTGCACTACCGTATTCACTCGATCGTGAGCTTCGCCGAGCAGCTCCGGAGAGCAGGGCTGCCCTTAGTAGAACCACCGGGCGGGCACGCAGTCTTCCTGAATGCTGCTCGTTTCACTCCACATATTCCTCCGGAGCACTTCCCCGGCCAGGCAATCGTTTGTGCCCTCTACGTCCACGCAGGGGTTCGCGCTGTTGAAGTTGGCTCGCTCATGCTGGGACGACGAGGCAGCAACGGACAGTTCCAGAGAGCGCCGATGGAGTTGGTCCGGCTTGCCATCCCGCGACGGGTATATACGCAGAGCCATCTGGAGTACGTGGCCAACGCGCTGGCTGAGCTCCATACGCAACGGGACTCGCTACGCGGCTTCCGCATCGTCTCAGAGCCCCCGTTCTTGCGCCACTTCACGGCTGAATTGGAGCCTCTGCAGTAACCACCGTCTCCAGCTGTCGGTAGAGTGCTAAGACCTTCTGGACGTACCGCTGAGTTTCGGGAAACGGTGGAATACCCCCATACTGCTGGACTCGTCCCGGACCAGCGTTGTAGGCCGCCAAAGCCAGGGGAAGGCTGCCGAATCGTTGGAGCATCTGCTGCAAGTAGCGACTGCCGCCGATGATGTTGGCCCTCGGCTCGAAGGGATCTGAGACGCCAAGCTCCCTTGCCGTCCCCGGCATGAGCTGCATGAGTCCCTGAGCCCCTGCAGGGGAGACTGCCCGTGGGTTGGCTGCCGACTCTACCCATATGACTGCAGCGATCAGTTCTGGTGAAAGCCCTGTTTGAGCAGCCGCTTCTCGGATGGATTCCCAGTACGGCCGTAGCGCATCTTCCACAGTCCCACGGACCTTCGACCCCGAAGGGTCCTGTGCTGGGGTTGACAGCGGCTCCCACGAACGCTCCAGCCCACGGTTACGGATGGGCAGCCCTGTGCCAGTCCACTGATGGTACAACCACCGTGCTACCCCAATCCCCTGCCCACTGGTGGCCAAGAACTCCGCGAGTGGTAGCAAGGCGAGCTCTTCCATTCCCCCACCTGTCCCAAGAGTGGGCTCTTCGGAATCCTCCTCGGTGAAGAGGGGCTGTTGGAATACGCGAAGGAGCTGCACCAATAGGAGAGCCTCGAACCCTCGGGCAACGGTGGCCAACTGCTCCAGGGTACCTTTGATCCCCTGTGTTACCGCTGGCGTGGCAGAGGCCGTGGCCGGAGGAAGCTCTTGGAGTCTGTCGGCCATCCAGCGTCACTGAATGATGAGCTCGCCTGTCAGTGCTCCTGCCTCCTTCAGTGCCTGCAGGATAGCGATGAGGTCGCGAGGCGACACTCCCAGCGCGTTCAGAGCGCTCGCAACATCCTGCACCGCCGCAGCCGCTGGCAGAACAACAGCTTGTCGCTGCTCTGGCTGCACCGTAATCGTGGCAGTTTCGGCCACCTCTGTCCGGCCGAGTGTTAGCGGTTGAGGCTGACTAATGATCACTTGTCGCTGGATCACCACCTCAAGTCCACCGTGTGCCACTACCGCCGGCAAGAGCTGCACTTGACCTCCAACAACAACCGTGCCAGTTCGCTCGTTGATGACGACTCGGGCAGGGGCATCCGGAGTAACCTGCAGCGCCTCCAACTGCGCCAGCAGCCGCATGTGTTGGTCGCGCGATGTTCCTGCCGGCAAACGCACAGCAACCGTTGCTGCATCTACAACCGAGACGGCCCCAGAGAGCCCCGGAAGCCGGCTGATAGCATCGGCAACGCGCTGAGCGACGCTGAAATCAGGCTGATGTAACAGGACCCGCACTTGTTGATCTCGAACGATCTCTGGAGAGAACTCCCGCTCCACGAGGGCTCCTGAGGGGACACGTCCTGTGGCAACGAAATTCCGCAGAGCGCGCGTTCCCAAAGCTCGAAACTCGTACCCTCCGACAGAGACAGCACCCTGGGCTAGCGCGTAGATGGTGCCGTCTGGCCCTGCCAGAGGAGTCAAGAGCAGCACCCCTCCTTGTAGGGATTCCGCATCCCCGAGGGAAGAGACCTGCACGTCTATCCGCGTCCCCGGCTTGGCAAACGGCGGCAGCACAGCCGTCACCATCACCGCTGCCACGTTCCGTGTCCGTAGCGTGAGCGGCGATACATGTACCCCAAAGCGCTGGAGCATGTTGACCACCGACTGCACCGTGAACGCTGATCGCGGGGAGTCCCCCGTCTGGTTCAATCCTGTCACCAACCCGTAGCCTACCAAGGGCAAGCCGTGGACGCCCTCAATTGTGGCGATGTCCTTCAGCCGAGCAGCAAGGAGGACCGTTGCCGCACTCATCAAGAGGAGGAGCCAACGCATAGCCTGTCCTACGTTAGAACAACAAGCGCAAGAGGCGGGCAATCAAGCCAGGCTCTTGAGCGCGGGAGACGATGCCATCGCCTTCGTAGATGAGCGTCAGTTCCGAGAGTGCCCATGACGGGACCGTGTTGTCAGAGAGGATATCTGCCGGACGCACCGTGCCGCGGATCCGGATTGCCTGTGTCTCGCCGTTAATGCGAGTCGTGCGCTCTCCCTCCAGCACGAGATTGCCAAGGGTATCCACAGCGACTACTCGTGCCGTGAGCCGTGCCCGAATACGTTCGGAGCGAGATGTCTCGCCACGGCCTTGGAATTGCGCCCCGCCCTGGAATCCTCCTTCCGCGCGGAAGGTAGAGCGCTGATAGCTTCCCTGAGCCCCAACTCTGAAATCGCTCCGACGCTGTTCCCCCGTCTGCGCCGCATTGCTCGCTTGAGCATCCTCGATCACGAGGATTGTCACTACATCTCCAACTCCTCTGGCCCTCACATCAGAGGTCAGCGAGCGCAGCCCATACGAGCTCCACTGAGCCCAGACAACGTTCAGTAGGGCTACGGACAGCAAGAGGGCAATCATCGTGACTGGAGTCCCGTTGGTGCAACTTCGACAACTGTTGGTGCCACTACTCGGGCCGTGAGGATTCGTCCCGCCCCCTCTCGACGCACGCGGATCCAGTGCCCTGGCTCGCCGTCCTCCAAGGCATACGCCGCTGTCCGCACTTCCACCGCTCCAACCCGTGCGACGAGGGTGACCCGTTCTCCCCGGCGGACTCCGAGTTGCGGCAGGCAATCCTCGCGTAGCAGCGGTCTCCCCGCCGACAGGGTATGCCGGAGGCGAAGTCCCACTATCTGCTCTGGACGGAGCCGCTGCCAGTACTCCTGCAATGTCATCCACCGCTCCACGGCCTCCACGTCTTCCTGTCCTATAAGCTCGCCTGCTTGGACAGCCCGGCGCAGCCGCAACTCCGGCGCTCGGACATAGACCTGGACAGGCACGACGAACCGGCCTCCCCACTGCCCATGGATCCACCGCTCCACCACGAGCCGCCCCTGCCTCAGGAGTGCGCTATCGCAGACGCACCGCAGCTCCCCCACCTTGCCCTCGAGCCCATGGTACTGGAGGGACCCCCCGGTCCAGCGGAGTTCTACTGGCAGAGGTCCTACGTAGGTCCGCAAGCACTCCTTGGCGAGTTGCTGGAGCTCCGAAATGATACTTCTCGTCGGCTGCTGCGCCTGGGCCCCGAATAGCACCACCGCTGCAACGGGGATAGAGCACACCCACCACATCGGTCCCGCTCAGCTCTTGAGATTCACTGCCGTCTGCAGGAGCTCATCTGCCGTGCGGATAGCCTTGGCGTTGAGCTCGTAAGCACGCTGTGCCATGATGAGGTTGACCATCTCCTCCACCAACTCTACGTTGGAGCTCTCCAGGTAGGCCTGGAGGAGTTCGCCGACGCCACCTTGTCCAGGTGTCTCCAGAATCGGCGGGCCAGAGGCTGGAGTCTCAGCATAGAACCCCTCGCCGACTGCTCGTAAGCCTGCAGGGTTGATGAACCGAGCCAACTGGATAGACCCCAAAATCTGCTCGCTGGAACCATCAGCGGCAATCACGCTCACAACGCCATCGCGGCCTATGCGAAGCTGGGATACCCGCTCCGGCACGACGATCCCCGGTTCCAGGACGTAGCCTTGGCTGGTCACAATCTGCCCGTCACGGTCAACTCGGAATGAACCGTTCCGAGTGTAGAGCAATGATCCATCGGGACGACGCACCACGAAGAAGCCGTCCCCGTTGATGGCAAGGTCCAACGGGTTGTTCGTCGGCTGTATGTCCCCTTGAGCGAATGCCCGAACGGTAGCCACCAACTCCGTACCGCTCCCGATCTGCACCTCATGGGAGTTCGCGGCCGTGCCTTCGGCTGCCGTCGTCCCCAGAGTTCGCAGAGTCTCGTAGATCAAGTCCTGGAACTCCGGACGTACCCGCTTGAACCCGGTCGTGTTGACGTTTGCCAAGTTGTGAGCGATGATCTCAACGAAGCGCTGCTGCGCCGCTAATCCCGTGGCTGCTGTCCGCAGAGTCTTCTCCATCAACCCCACCTCACGACTATGGGACGAAGCGCGCTATCTCGATGCTGCGTTCTAATGTGGCATCGTTCGTCCGAACGACGCGCTGTCCAAGCTCGAACTGCCGCTGCAGTTCGATGAGCTGGACGAGCTCCGATACTGGATTCACGTTGGAGCCCTCTACGAAGCCCTGGAGGAGGCGGTACTGGCCCGGCAGGAGGCTCTGCAGCGGAGTCCCGGACTCTACAGCAAACTCAACGCCGTCGTGGCGCTGGAGTGCCTCTAACGGGGGCTGCACGATCCAGAAGGTCCCTACCGGCAGGGAGCGGTACCGCAGTTCCCCCTCAGGGGTGACGCTCAGCAGTGAGGCCAAATTCTGGGACGTGGAGACTTCTACCGAGGTTAGAGTCGCAAGCGGGAGCTGGAGCGGAGCTCCGCCGACACCCAGCACAGCCTTCCCATCTATAGTCGTCACTGTCCCATCAGGCTGCAGCAAGAAGCGCCCGCGACGGGTCAGGAAGAGCTGCCCCAAAGCGTCCTGCACCACGAAGAACCCCGGGCCTTCCAGTGCGATATCCAGAGGGTTACCCGTCTTCTGGAGCGGGCCAGCAGCAAAATCGGTGTAGGTACTCACCGGGGTATCTTCCAGCTCGGCATCTCCAGGCACGTGGGAGAGATTCTGCTGCGCCTCAATGAGTGCGTGTTGGAAGAGTGCTACCCGCTTGTAGCCGAGTGTGGACAGATTCGCGAGGTTGTTCGCGACAACCTCCAGGCGCGCCTGCCGCGGCAGCATTCCCAACGCAGCGGTGTAGAGCTCTCGCAGCATCCTGCTGCACCGTCTCTGTCAGACCCTCTCCAGAAGGCGCTCCTGCCTTCCGGGCACGACGCCACCCGATGTATCGGCAGCGATGGGGAAATCTTGATACTCACCGGAAGTGGAGCAGAGCGACCACCGGCAGGCGCCGTGCAACCGCGCTCGGCACAACACTTGCCAGCACCGCCAATCCGACCGCCGCGGCGATGACGACGATAGGCTGCCACCAGAGGACCGCTATCGGCAGCGTGTCTAAGTAGTACAGCGCCCCCTCCAAGCGAATGATTCCCCACTGGGTCTGCACCCACGCAAATGCCCCTGCCACTGCACATCCAGCAGCAGCCCCCGTAAAGCTTAGCCCCACCCCCTGCCACACCAGGAACCACCGAATCTGCCGTGGCGACAGTCCCAACACCTGAAGGATGGCAAAGCTCCTGGCTTTCTCTACAACCAAGAGCACCAAGAAGGTGAGCACGTTGAAGACCGCCACCAACGTCATCAGCCCCAACACCAACGGGATAGGGACACGCTGGAGCTCAATCCAGGCGAAGAGCGGCTGGTGGAGCTCGTAGAGGCTGAGGGCATAGAACGGAACCCCCAAAAGCTGCTCAATGCGCTGCGGAGCTTCACGAATTACCTCCGCAGTCGGTAGCAGGAGATCAACCCCCGTTGCAGCCAGTTCTGGCACCTCCCATAACCGGCCTGCCCGTCCGAAGGGCAGGTAGGCATACAGTTCCTCGTACTTCGTCAACCCGCTGCGGTAGAGTCCGACAACCTTGAGCTGTTTCAGTAGTGGCAGGACATTGCCCCCTTGGCGTTGTGCGGTGATGACGAGCACCGTATCCCCTGGAGCCAGCTCCAGCCGACGGGCCAGGGCCTGCCCGACTAATACTTCGGAAGCCGTGTCAGAGCTGAAGTCCCCACGGCCGGCCGCAATCTGGAATCCTACTGGCACGTGACTCGGTGCCAAGCTCAGTGCCCGTAGCACTACTCCCTCAACACCGGCTGCTGTACGCAGCAACGCCTCCTGTTCCCGCACTGCGGCAACCGTAGCACCCGGAAACTCCCGCTGTAACCGCTCCACCACTGGCTCGTAGAAAAACGGGCGCCCGCCGAACGTCCGCACTTGGACGTGCCACGTAAACCGCAGCGATTGTTCGTAGAGCGTCCGCTGGAAGCCCTCCAGGATGGCGAGAGCCAGCATGAGCGCCATACTCCCCAGGAAGACGCTACCGAAGGCAATGACGCGAGAGAAGCGAAAGAAGCCACCCCCCGCTACCCGAGATAGGCGGCGACCTAACAGGCGAAAGAGCGCGGATGAGGCTACCCTTTCAGCCCACCTCATGCCGCCTCAGGACTCCACTCTGGCCGCCACAACGCGTGGTGCTGAGCCACCGTGAGGAGATCCCGCGCTACCCGTCCAATCGCGGTCCCCTCCAGAATCGCTGCCATCCCAGCCGCCGGTAGCGCCTCGAGTACACACTGCCTAACCACCCAGGCGGCCTCCCGAAGTATCCACTCACCACGCTGCCCCTGCCCCAGACTCAGCCTTCCTGCCGCTGCGCTCTCTTCCGCCCACTCTACCGTTGCGTGGAACACCTGCCGAGCGTACTCCAGCAGCTCCCGCCAGCGAGGGAGCAGAGCCCGAATGGCCGCAGGGCGTTCTAACGCTTCCAGCTCCCGGAAGAAGGCTCGGGCAAGCCCCAGCGCCACCGCCCCAATCGAAGCACTGGCAAAGAAGCTGAATGGAAGCTCATACACTGACAGCCCCGGTTCCCAGAGCTTCTGCCCTACGACGAAGCTCCACTCTTCCGGCACGAAGACATCATCTACGGTGAAGCTCCAGCTCGAGGTCGCCCGCATGCCGAGCGCGCGCCAATCTCGCTCCAGCCGTACCTGCTCCGGTAGCCACGCAAACGCCCGCACGGCACCGGTCTCCTGGACCCTTGCGTTCGCTGTGAAGAGCGTTGCGTACTGGGCTCCGCTGGCATACCGCCAGCGCCCTGATACCCGGTATCCTCCCGACACCCGACATGCTACCCCACCCACGGTCCCCGAGCCAGCAATCACCGCACCATCTGCTGAAAAGAACTGCTGGGCCACCTCCGGCGCAAACGATGGCACGAAGAATCCCCCACCGGCACCAATCTGCACCAACCACGCCACGCTGCCGTCCACTTCCGCCAGGGCCTCGTAGAGCCGGACTGCACTGCTCAGACTCTCCTCCCTGCCACCGAAGGCCTTTGGGACGAAGAGCTTGAACATTCGCCGTCGCACGAGCCACTCCACAACCTCCCCGGGTACCGTCTCCGCTTCTGCCCACTCCGAAGCCCGCTCGTGTAACCACTCCCGCTCTTCGTGCGTCAGGAGCCCCTCTTGCTCGCCTTGCAGGGCTACCGTAGCCATTCTCCTGGCGCCGCCCCTTGGCTCATTCCCGAGGTGCCCCTCCTGCCTGGAGCCGCAGGAGAAGGCTCCGCAGCTCCCCTGCCTTTGGGTACCGCAGCCCTAATGAGCTCTTCCACCGATAGCGCACGATCCCCTCGGGGTCCACAACTACGACACCGCGCGCCGGTAGAAGCCCTAAGGTCACCATCCCGTAGCGGCGGAAAACCTCCTGCTGAGGATCGGCGAGGAGTGGAAACGGTATCGCGTACCGGCGACGAAACTCCCGATGGCGCTCCACAGTATCGGGACTGATGCCGAACACCCTCACCCCTGGTAGCTCTAACGCCTCCCATTCATCTCGGTAGTGACAGAGCTGTTCTGTACAGACAGGGCTGAAGTCACGCGGGTAGAAGAGCAGCAGCACCCACTGTCCCCGAAAACTCTCCAACTTGGCCTCCGTACCGTCATCGGCGGTGAGTGTGAATGGAGGGGCAACCGTGCGGTCCATCGGGTGGAGCCGGAATTGGTAGCGCATGGGGGACTCGAACCCCCGTTTCCGCCTTGAGAGGGCGGTGTCCTAACCCCTAGACGAATGCGCCATCGGCGTTGCAAAATTACAGCTTTTGCCAATACCCCGTCCCCCGTAGGAATCCGTGACACAGCTTCGCACACGTCCGACGTAAACTTTGCTAAGTTTGCCGCCGACGGCACTTCGTTGTTACACAGTGTCTCACGAACGCCCGATGAGCACTCTCCTACGGCAGCGGCTGGAAGGATTGGCTCCGCAGTGGCAGCAACAGCTCCGCACAGTGCTCAGTGACTACGGCAGCACTCCTATCGCGGACATCCGCGTAGAGCAGGTCATCGGCGGCATGCGGGGGGTTCCGGCACTCCTCTGCGAAACCTCACTCGTCATCCCAACCGAAGGGCTCCGTATCCGTAATATCCCGATTGCCGACCTGGCGGACCGCACGCCAGAGGACATCTTCTGGCTCCTCTGCACTGGCGAGCTTCCCTCAGAGGAGGAGCGGGGGTCTCTGCGGCAGAGCTTGGCCGAACGGGCCCCTGTTCCGACGTACGTCTGGGATGCGCTCCGAGCCCTCCCTCGGGACTCGCATCCGATGGCGATGCTGAGCTTGGGCCTGTTGGCGATGGAGCGAGAATCCGCCTTCCGCCGGGCCTTCGAAGAGGGGCTCTCCCGAGGCGAACTCTGGAAGCCCCTGCTGGAAGACTGCCTGACGCTCCTGGGACGCATAACGACGCTGGCAGCCGGCATCTACCGGCTCCGTTTCCAGAATGCCGAGCCCATCCCACCCGACTCCAGGCTGGACTGGGCCTCCAACTTCGCCCACATGCTCGGACTTCCGGACCCCACCGGGCAGTTCCGGGACCTGGTGCGCCTCTACCTCGTCCTCCACAGCGATCACGAAGGCGGCAATGTCAGCGCCCTGACCGGCTACACCGTTGCCTCTGCGCTCTCCGATCCCTTCTATGCCGTCAGCGCCGGCCTCAACGGGTTGGCAGGGCCTCTGCACGGATTAGCAAACCAGGAATGCCTGCGCTTCCTACTGCAGACCCTGCAGACCCTGGGCCCTCAGCCTTCGGATGAGGCCTTAGAGCAGTACCTCTGGGACTGGCTCAACAGCGGGCACGTCATCCCGGGCTACGGCCACGCAGTCCTTCGGGTAATTGATCCTCGCTTCACCCTCTTCCAGCAGTTTGCCGAGCGGTACCGCCTCCAGCACGAGCTGATTGCCCTCGTCAACCAGCTCTTCCGGATCGTGCCCCAGGTCCTCCAGCGCCATGGCAAAGCGAAGAACCCATGGCCCAACGTAGACGCCATCTCCGGCTCGCTACTCTACATCTATGGCCTGCGGGAGTTTGAGTTCTACACCGTCATGTTCGGGGTCTCCCGTGCCTTAGGAATCTGCGCCCAGATTCTGGTCCATCGCATCCTCGGCACTCCCATCATGCGTCCGAAGTCCCTGACACTCCAGGAGCTGGAGCAGATAGCCCGCAGCACCGTCGCCTCCCATACGTAAGCCACCGAGGCTCACCCGTAATCCCCACAAGTCTCCTCTCCACGAGCGGATGAGAGCCTCGTAGCTCTCAGCCCCTCCGCCACTGCAATTCTGCGTATTCGCACCCTGCGGACGGCTCTAGAACAACGTGGCGTACGGAACTGCCTCAGGAGTAGGACCATGTCTAAACGAAGCCCCTACGGGTATCGCCTACGCAACACCGCTACGTCAAAAGCAAGTTGTGCCGAACATCTACGACAACGTTGAGCAGAAATTACATGGTCTACAGAGCAACGGCACAGTTGGAAAGAGCAGGTGGGTCAACCACCAAACCATAGGCCACCACAGAACACCAGAACATAGCAGAAGCCTTCAGCCGACCGCTTACCGCGCTGGAAACGGCGCTGGAGAGCATGCGCCGATCAGCCCCCGAAGCCACACAGTGAGGGATACTGTGCCGAAGCTCGGACACGGATGAGCATAACGTGACAGCCTGAATCCATCCATGCCAAAACTACAGTGCCGCTTCCCCCACCCGTAGGCAGAAGAGTGACATGCCAGAGCCCTCGTTGTTTTTTCACGCGCCTACCGCACCACTTGCAACAAGTGCCGATACTGCCGTAAGCCGCTATGCACGGTTACTATGTATGTCCCCGCTACCAAACCTTGCACCTCTAGCCACGCCGTGGCACCACTTGAGATATAGGGCACCTCATGAGCGCGCCCTTGCACATCGTGCACAACAATGCTCTCAATCGGACATTCCTCGCCCAGTTGCACCACTGCTACGTCGCTTGCTGGGTTCGGAGCAAGCATCACCCCCGGCTGTGCCGGTGAGCTAACGCTCGAAACATAACTGCACTGCACGAAGGGAGCCGTATCCTCCAGGTTGCAGACACAAGCAATTGTCAGATTAGGACCCCAGCCCCTTCCCACCCATATCCACACTGCGGTGCCAGGAGGAACAGAGGAGCCAGGCGTTGGGCGAGAGCGCCCACCATACATCTGAATGGAAACCTTGTCGCTGGTCAGTGAAGCCCGCCACTGGCGGTACTCCGCCGTCTGCCGCATACGTTCCAGTGCAGTTGTGCTATTGATCCACCCAGCTGCAAATGGAGCTGCACGGACATAAACGGGGATTTCCCCACGAATCGTACTCTCTACCGAAACTTCCATCCCCTGGAATGAGCCTGGAACAGAATTACCGATGACCGCTGCCGCGCGCACGGTGTCTCCAGACGGAAAAACATAGATCCATTCCCTTCCAAGCCCATTTGTATCGGCCACAGCAGCCATAACGAGGCATGGCTGGCTAGTTGTCCGTGCAACGTACTGGGCGAATCCCAAGCCCTCGCGGGCTGAAAAGAAGCACGAGTTTTGCTCGATGGGCATCATCATGCATTCCGTGTCGCCACCAAAGACGCTGCGCCAACAGTAAAGCTCCCATGTTCTCTCCCGGTTGATCACGTTGTAAACCCATGCAGGCATGTGTACTAGCCTTACGCAACCCCTTCTGCCACAGTACAGGGGCAACCAGCCTGCAAGGAGCTTCTCCTCACCGATGGATTCGCTCGACATCCACTCCTGGTAGACACTGTCCCGCCGAACAATCGCCATCGCACTGTCACTGTCAAAGAAATCTGAGGGCAGCGGGTCTGCATCCGCATGGGCCAGCAGGTCGACTATATCCACCGTCGGAATCAACCTCGCAGTAAACTGGCCGGGTGTCTCCTGGGTCACGACAACCCAGATAACTCTGCCAGCTTCCGGTCGAAAGCCATACACCCACGACATTGCCTTGCCACCTTTCCGCAGACCACTGCCATCACCCACTGTTCCTAACGCCGAAGGAGGGATACTCACCCCTGCTGCTCGTTGGGCTACCTCCAATCCAGCTCGGGCAGTAAACGGCACCTGCCCTACTCCACGCTCCGCCCACACTAGCAACACAACAACTGCAGCAAAGCCTCGCAGCACGTCCTTCATCGCTCCTCCTCACCAAATCAAACATCCCTCGGATGAAGCATAGACTTAGCATTACCGCATGCCATCTCCGCACTGGCATGTGCTACCGAGCCGACATGCTACACCAAAGGCCTTCCATACGCCCGGCTCAGCATGTAAAGCACAGCACGTAGCACGCTCCATCGACTCTCGCACTACCATCGGTGCAGTGCCTCGCTGTCACGACACAGGCGATAACAAGCAAGTCGGGAAAGCGTTTCACTGTTGCCGCTGCCTTCTAGAACAGCCACTACCCCTCTGTCGTAAGCAGACAGCGACCAACGAGGACAATGACGCCGTCACCGAGGATTACTCCCTCCACTCGCGGACTGGTTAGGTAGAATACTACCGAGCAACGTCACAGACACTGTGATGCTCAACAGACCGCAGGTGCCCTGCCTGCACATCCACGCCCTGGACTCTGGCAAAGTATCCCGCTAGCGCCGGCGCAATACGCAGTGTTCAACAAACGCTGTATCCCGTCCACCTCAGCATTGCAATCACCGCCTCGCCGGACGAAGTGTTCCCAACCAGGCTTAGAGCATGCCTAATCCTTCCAGACCACCCCCCATAAAAAGAACTGGCACGTCATCCCCTGAAAGCGTGAACACCCCAGCACTGTCAAACCCGTCGTCTCTCACGTGCCTACCGCACCACTTGCAGGAGGTGCCGGTAGTATGACGAACCGCTGCGCACAGTTACTACGTATGTCCCCACAGCTAGGCCCTGCACGTCCAGCCATGCGGTAGCACCAGCACTGATGTAGGGTACCCCCTGTGCACAGCCCCGCAAGTCATGTACAACTATGCCCTCGATAGGACGTTCCTGGCTCAGTCGCACCACTACTACGTCGCTTGCTGGGTTCGGAGCAAGCATCACCCCCGGCTGTGCCGGTGAGCTAACGCTCATCACATAGCTGCACTGCACGAACGGAGCGGTGTTCTCCAGGTTACAGACACAAGCAATCATCGGATTAGGCCCTTGGCCCGTTCCCACCCATATCCACACCGCGGTGCCAGGAGGAATAGGGGAGCCAGGCGCTGGACGAGAGCGCCCACCGTACATAAAAGCGAAAATGCTGTCACTGGCTAGTGAAGCCCGCCACTGGCGGTATTCCGCTGTCTGCCGCATACGTTCCAGTGCAGCCGTGCTATTGATCCATCCAGCCGCAAATGGAGCTGCACGGACATAAACGGGTACGTCGGTCGTATCCTCAACCGCGAATTCCTCCCCTTGAAATGCACCCGGAGCAGAACTGGTGACCACCACCGCCCGTACAGTGTCCCCTGATGGAAAAACGTACCCCCATGCTACCCCAAGCCCATTCGTATCTGCCTGAGCCGCGACAAAACACGGTTGGCTGGTTGTCCGTATAAACTGCTGGGCAAATTCCAAGCCCTCGTGGGCCGAAAAAGGTCGCAGATTTTCTTCAACTAAGGGGACCTTCCAGCATCCGCTGTTTCTACCATCAACGGTACACCAGCAGACAAGTTGCTGTGTTCTCTCCTCGTTGATCGCACTGTAAAGCCACACGGGCGTATACGCCGGTTCCCCCAAATCCTCGCGCAGCCGCCCTGCAAAGAGCCTCTCCTCACCGGTGGATTCGCTCGACATCCACTCCTGGTAAACACTGTTTTCTCTGAAAATTGCCATTGCACTGTCGCTGTCAATGAAACCTGCCGGCAACGGATCAGCATTCACATAGATGGGCAGGTCGTTTGTATCTGCTACCGGGATCAACCTCGCTGTGAATTGGCCGGGCGTTTCCTGGTTCACGACAACCCCAACAACCTCACCACCTCCCGTCCGGAAGGCATACGCCCACGACACCGCATTGCCACCTCCTCGCAGTTCGCCAGCATTGCCCAATGCTGAAGGAGGAACATTGACCCCCGCCGCTTGTCGGGCTGCCTCCAGTCCAGCACGGGCAGTAAACGGTACCTGTCCCGCTGCACGCTCTGCCCAAACCAACGCGACAAGAACCAGAAGAATGCCTCGCAGCACGTTCATCGGTCTTCCCGCTAAATGGAACAAACGCTTCGGCGCGGAAAACTACAAAAAACTCAGAAGCATTCAGCCGACTGCTTGCTGAACTGGGAACGGCGCTGGAGAGCATGCGCCAATCAGCCGCTGAGGCAACACAGCAGGGATCCTATGCGGAAGCTCAGATACTAATCGGTATGGCGCGACAGCTTAAACAATTTATCGCTGCGACTCGCACCGTATACCAGCAGTGGGAGCGCCTCCGAGGAGAATCCGACGGAGGGACCTCTGGTCCGCAGGGTGAGCGAACACCGGAGAAAGACTTCTGGCTGCCCATCCTGCGGGCGTTGGTCGCTCTGGGCGGCCAGGCGCGAGCATCAGAGGTCTTGGAGCTTGTCTATGCGGAGATGAAGCCGTACTTGAAGCCTGCCGACCTACGTCCGCTTCGCTCTAATCCAAGGGTCATCCGCTGGCAGAACGCGGCTCACTGGGCACGACTGCAGCTCGTCCACGAAGGTCTGCTCCGCAAGGATACCCCACGCGGCGTCTAGGCGCTCTCGGATAAGGGTCGGCAGTGCCTTATTGCACATAGCCGGTGATCCTTGGGAGCGTCCCAGGACGCTGGCGCTGACAGCAATGCAAGTACGTTGCGCTCCGTCCCGACTGATGGGGCGAACAACGGAGCGGTCGGGAAATTGCCCATCCGGACAGGGAAGAGCAAGCTCCCGAATCCGTAGCGTCGTTCAGGGACTCGCATCGTATGCCAGACGCGCGCCTCCAGCACGGGCCCGATCTCGCAGCACACCCGCAAGCCTGTCTCCTTGTGCGAGAAGCCCCTTAGCTTTGTCCTCAGCAGCGTGCCAAACAGTTCGGATACAGATGCGGCGGAGCAGCGAGCATCCCCTCGCGGAATCGCCGCCGCTCCTGAAGGCTGACTGATGGTGCCATTCGAGAGGAGAACGGCCATGCCGCGAAGAAGGGCAAAAGCGAGCGGCTACAGAGAACAGATCGCGGACTTTCGACACCCTGAGCGGCGCCCCAACAACTCGCCCGCCGGTATCGCACCCACCTACGAGGTGCGCGAGCGCCAAGCGAGGCGCTACGCCTACGACCCGCATCTCGACCCACAGCTCGTCTGGGCAGGCAAGAAGGAGCACACCAGCTTCGAGGTGGACGTGGTCTCGCTGCACATCCACGAGCGCGTCTCCACGCGCGCCATCCTCGACGCGGTGCGCCGACCGCAGCCGCTGCAGCCGGACCTCTTCGGCGAAACGCCGCTGCCGGCAGATAAGCAGGTCGAGTTCTACCAGCACGAGGTAGGCTGGGCAAACCGCCTGATCTTGGGCGATGCGCTACTGGTGATGAACTCGCTGCTGGTCAAGGAGGGCATGGCGGGCAAGGTGCAGATGATCTACATGGACCCGCCCTACGGCATCAAGTACGCCTCCAACTTCCAGCCGCGCATTGACCGCCGCGATGTGAAGGACAGGGACGAAGACCTCACCCACGAACCCGAGCAGATCAAAGCCTACCGCGACACCTGGCAGCTCGGCATCCACTCCTACCTCACCTACCTGCGCGATCGGCTGCTGCTCTCCCACGAGGCAGTGACCAACCGCAACAGCACCGCTGCACGAACCTACGGAGGGAACTGTCATGGTTGAGCGCACCATTCAACCCAACGACGTCTTAGTAGCACCCTTCTGGCCGGAGCCGGTTCGCGTGCTCACCATTCAACGGGTAGGCGACCGCATCCAGATTGAAGCCGTAGGAACGAGAACACGGCAATTCTACTCTCGCCTCCTGAGGCAGACCGACCTGGATGGAGTGAGTATCGTCTCTCCCACTGCACGGGAATTTTCCGGAAACGCCGAGGCATTGTTTCTCGCTGCGGAAGCCCATCGGATCCGTTTCGCCTACCAGTTTGACCCATTGTTTGCCGTGAACATCTCGCAGGTCGATCCGCTGCCACACCAAATCGAGGCGGTCTACCACTACTTGCTGCGCAGCCCGCGTATTCGCTTCCTGCTGGCTGATGACCCTGGCGCAGGCAAGACCATCATGGCGGGGCTGCTCATCAAGGAACTCAAATACCGCGGGCTGGTACAGCGCACGCTCATCGTCGTGCCGGGACACCTCAAAGACCAATGGCGCCGCGAGATGAAAGAGCGGTTCGAGGAAGACTTCATGGTCGTGGACCGGGGGGTGATGAACGCCGCTTGGGGACGCAACATTTGGCGAGACCAGCCCCAACTCATCACCTCGATGGACTTTGCCAAGCAGGAAGGTGTCCTCGCCGCGCTCGCAGAGGTACACTGGGATTTGGTCATCGTGGACGAAGCCCACAAGATGGCGGCCTACCGTTACGGCGACAAAACCAAGAAGACGGACCGCTATCGGCTCGGCGAGCTGCTCTCGCGCACCAGTCAATTCCTGCTGCTACTCACCGCAACCCCTCATCGCGGCGATCCGGAGAACTTCCGGCTCTTCCTCGACCTGCTGGTGCCGGGGATGTTCGCCAATGAAGACCTCCTGAAGGAGTCCGTGCAGGAGGGGGAGAACCCCTTGTTTTTGCGGCGTCTGAAAGAAGACCTGCGTGACTTCGAAGGGCGACCGCTGTTTCCTCCGCGGCACGTCACCACTCGCCCCTACCGACTGAGCGACGAGGAGAAACGCCTCTACAACGCAGTCACCGAGTACGTCGAGCGGTCCTACAACAAAGCCCTTGCCGCAGAGAAGCGCAACGTCGCCTTCGCCCTGCTCATCCTCCAGCGCCGACTCGCCTCAAGCGTGCGCGCTGTGCGCGCTTCGTTGGAACGCCGTAGAAAGCGTCTCGAAGAGCTCCTCAAACTGGGGAAATGGCTCGTCGAGAAGGGCAGCATCGACGAGGAGGTGCTCGAGGATATGCCCGAAGCGGAACGCCTGAGCGCTGAGGACGAGCTCATTGAGCGTCTCACCGCTGCTGAAACGCGCGAGGAGCTGGAGGCGGAGATCAACACCCTCACGGAGTTGATACGCCTTGCACGCGAGGCTGAGCGCCAAGAAGTTGAGACCAAACTCAAGGAACTGCGCCAGGTCATGGACGAAGCGCAGCTCCGTCAGCGCGGCGAGAAGCTGCTCATCTTCACCGAATCCAGAGAGACGCTGGAGTACTTGGCCGAGAAGTTGAGGGCCTGGGGCTACAGCGTCACGACGTTGCACGGTGGGATGAGCCTCGACGACCGCATCCGCGCCGAGCACGAGTTCCGCGAGCACGCACAGGTGATGGTCTCGACCGAGGCCGGTGGCGAAGGTATCAACCTCCAGTTCTGCTCGCTGATGGTCAACTACGACATCCCTTGGAACCCCAATCGGCTCGAGCAGCGCATGGGGCGCATCCACCGCTACGGGCAGCAGAAGGAAGTCCACATCTACAACCTGGTCGCAAGCGACACGCGCGAGGGCAAAGTGCTGCAGGCGCTCTTCGAGAAGCTCGAGCGCATTCGCCAAGCTATGGGTAGCGATCGCGTCTTCGACGTCATCGGCGAGGTAGTGCCTGGACGCTCGCTCAAAGACCTCATCGTGGAGGCAATCGCCAACCGACGCACTCTGGAGCAGATCGTAAGCCAGATCCAAGCCATCCCCGATGCCGAAGTGGTGGAGAAGGTGCGCCAAGCCGCCCTCGAAGCCTTGGCGACGCGGCACATCGACCTGCAGCGCATCTTGGGCGAGGACCGCCGAGCGCGCGAGCACCGCCTCGTGCCAGAGTACATCGAGCGCTTCTTCGAGCGCGCTTGCCGCTACCTCGGCGTCCGCTTAGAGCGACGCCGCGACGGGCTGTGGCGCGTGCCCTCGCTGCCCTACGAGCTGCGCCATGTCTCCCAGGACTTCAAGCATCGCTTCGGGCAGGTCTTCTCTGAGTACGGCAAGATCGCCTTCGACAAGCGCATCGCCCGCAGCCATGAGGCTGTGTTCGTCGCACCCGGGCATCCGCTCCTCGAGACCGTCATCGAAGCGGTGCTGGAACGTTGCCAGTCAGACCTACACCGCGGTGCCGTCTTTGCCGACCCAGATGGGCGGTCGGACGGCTGGCTCTGGTTCCTGAAGTGCGAACTGCGCGATGGGAACGATCAAGTAGCCGGCACACGCCTCTTCGCCGTCTTCCAACCAGCAGACGGCAGCGAGCCACGCTTAGTGAATAGCGCCATCCTCTGGGACCTTAACCCCCTTACCGAGCCGAAGGCGGTGGAGCCACCCCCGCCTGCAGACGAGATCATCTCCTTCGCCATCGACCATGCCCTCGAACCGTACCGTGCCGAAATCCTCCGCGAACACCAGCGTCAAGCCCAGATCCGAGAGAAGTACGGCCTGCGCTCGCTGGAGCAGATGATTGGGGAGTGCGAAGCACGCATCATCGAGTACGAGACTCGCCGCGCAGAAGGAAAGCCCGTGCCTGAGGTTGAGATCATCAACGAGCAACGCCGCAAGGAAGAATACGAAGCCCGGAAGCGCGCGCTGGAAGAGGACATCCAGCGCCAGATGAGCCTGTCGTTCACACCGCCCGAAATTCTGGGCGTAGCCCGCGTCATCCCCCAGCGCGCTCAGGATCCGGCGATGCATGCCGACGCCGAGATTGAAGCGATCGGCATGCGTGTGGTGCTGGAGTATGAACGTGCGCAGGGGCGCGAGCCGGAGGATGTCTCCGCCGAAAACCTCGGCTACGACATCCGCTCGCAGGACTCCGAAGGCAAGGTGCGCTACATCGAGGTCAAGGCACGCGCTGCCACCGGCAACATTGTGCTCACGCCCAACGAGTGGCTCATGGCGCAGCGCCTGGGCGACGAGTACTGGCTCTACATCGTCGAAGATGCCGCCACAACGCCAAAGCTGCACACCCTCCAAAACCCCGCAGCAAAGCTTGAACCGCAGGCGGTAGCAGAGGTCGTGCGCTATGTGGTTGCCGACTGGAAGAGGGCTCTGGAGGAGGGACAATGACGGAAGAGCGTCTGCGCCGACCAATCACCGAAGGCGAATCACGATGGAATTCGAGGGCGAAGAACCCCATCCCGCGAGCGATGACGGGTTGGTCGCGTCCGCTACCGCCACCTACCGCCGACTTGGACAGCCGGCCGCCTATATTCGCCAGCCAGGCTTCGAGCCAATCCAGCAGGGGCAGATGATTCTGCAGTACGTCGAAAAGCACGGCCGCATCACCCGCCGAGAGGCAGCCGAACTGTGTAAGCTCAACAGCCTTCAGGCGAAGCGACTACTGGCAAAACTCTCAGCTCAGGGTAAGCTTATCCGGCGCGGGCAACGGAAGGGTACGTTTTACGAGCTGGGTCCATAAATATGGACGCGTCCAAATCTTTTTTGGCCCCGCCCAAATGTATGGAACAATGCGAGCCTTAGACACCGCTCAGGAACGCAGGAGAGCAACCAATGCATATACAACAGCCTCGCCTCATCGAAGTCGACTTCCCCCTGCGCAAGGTCTCGGAAGAGTCTGTGCGTGAGAAGAACATCCGTCATGGGCACATCTCCACGCTGCACATCTGGTGGGCGCGGCGACCGTTGGCGGCATCGCGAGCAACGGCGCTGGCAGCACTCCTGCCGGACGACCCGGCGCGACGGACGCAGCTTCTGGAGCTCGTGGCGCGGATCGCTCCGTGGGAGGTCGTCTCCCACAACGATCGTGCCCGTCAACAACTCCTCGAAAAGGCCCGTACGGCAATTCGCGAGGCTTTCGGTGGGCGGGCGCCGCGAGTGCTGGATTGCTT
>JBCNUX010000017.1:0-3293 GCA_039630485.1 Chlorobiota bacterium
TACCTGCTCCTCTTCCTCCAGGGAAAGAGCGTCAGCGAAAAGATCGCCTAAAGTTCCATGCCGAGGTGCCGAGAACCATATGCGGCAGAGAGGCTACCATCTGCCCATGCAACGCCTTCAACACTGGCTGTTACCTATTGGTTTGCCTTTAGTCGCTCTACTGGCAGCTGGTGAGCTTGGGATTTTCTTCTACAAGCGGAACCTTGAGGCCGAGCTGCGCCGTAATGGGGACGACATAATCGCTATCGCTGCCTACCGGGACTCTGTGCAGCTGCAGCCAGGACGAGCCCTCTTCCATCAACACGCACTTCGAGAGCGCTTATCCTCGGACCGTTCTTCCCCCTACCGAGGAATTTCCTCGTTCATGGACTCTCTGGGGCTTTGGGATACCCCAACTTTCTTGCACCGCTGCCGCGCTGAATTGGCAATCCTAGGGGCCTACCAGTCACGGCTGGTGGACTCCATCAACCGCGCAGACACGCTACAGCTCTTGCTCTTGGGGGCAACTCTCGTCGTGATCCTCTCCCTCTTCCCCATCCTTGTAGCCTACCGTAGCACTCTCCAGCGTCATGCCCAGCTCCTTGCAAAGCTCCAAGAGAGCGAAGCCCGATACCGTGACTTAGTAGAGCACGTCCCTGACCTGATCCAATCTGTAGCTGCTGACGGGCGCTTCGTCTACGTTAATCGCTACTGGCGCCAGGTCATGGGGTATAGCGAGGAGGAAATTCAGCAGCTTCGCATCTGGGACATTCTCCGCCCCGACCAAATCCCTAAATGCCAGGAACTCTTCCGACGCGCCTTCCAGGATAGAATGTTGTTCAACGTGGAGACGGTATTCGTCACCAAGCAAGGAGAACCGCTCTACGTGAGTGGGAACGTTACCGTTCTCCCTGACCCCGTTACTGGCGAACTCGTCACTCGAGCTCTCTTTCGGGATATCACAGAGCAGCGCCGTTACGTGGAACAGCTCCAACGGCAGGAGGCAATTGCTAACACTGTCTCCCGAATAGCGCAGCAACTCCTTGCCACGCTTCACCCCGAGGCAATCGCCCCTACGGTCCTCGCCCAGCTCGGCGATATCCTCAACGTTGACACTATCTACATGGTCGCGCTTCCAGAGGGAACCCCGCATGTTGTAGCTGTATGGAGTCGAGAGAAAGAGCTGGAGCAAACGATTCGCGCAACCTTTTCTCCAACCTGCTGGGAGAACTGTCAGCCCCTGCGGGACCGCCTCAGCGCGATCGCTGTCGTTGAGGCAACAGCAGAAGAGCTCTCTCTAGTTCCCGCTTTCCAGCAGTGCCACCGGCCAGTGCAATCTCTGCTGTGGGTCCCAATTACCCGCCAAGGGCACCTCTGGGGCTTCATTGCTGCCGAAGATTGGCGCACAGTCCGACCGTGGCTGCCAACAGAACGTACGGCTCTGGAAAACGCTGCGGTAAGTCTGATCTCCGCCTTCGATCGCGCCTCTGCCTACCAGCAGCTCCAACGCTTTGCCGAAGACCTCCTGGAGGCCCGGAACGCGCTGGAAGCCTACGCCCAGGAACTCCGCCAAGCCAATGAGGAGCTCCGAGAGCGCAATGCGGAGAAGGATCGTATTATGTCCATCATCTCCCACGATTTGCGCTCACCGCTGGGAGGGATTCGAGGATTAGCGGAACTGCTCCAAGGCGAGGATGCTGAGAATCCGGAAGTGGTGCGAGAATTCGCTCAACTGATCGGCGACACGGCCAACCACCTTCTCAGCCTGGTTAACGACTTGCTGGAAGTTGCCCGAATCGAGTCTGGCAGGCTTCGGCTATCGGCGTCCGCAACTGACCTTCGCGAGCTTGTCCACTCTGCTGTCCGAGTTCTGGACGGATTAGCGCGTTCAAAGGAGATAGCACTCTACGTTGAGTGTCCAGAGTCTCCCGTTATCGCTACCGTAGACGCCCCCAAAATAGCCCAGGTCATCAACAATCTCCTTAGCAACGCGATCAAGTTCACCCCTCGTGGTGGACACGTCATACTCACCCTCCATCAACAGCCGCAGGGTGTGAAGCTTGTCGTTGAGGATACTGGGATCGGGATTCCTCCGGAACACATGCCCCACCTCTTCGAGAAATTCGGGCCCCATCAGCGCCCCGGAACCGACGGCGAGAAAGGAACCGGTTTAGGAATGCCCATCATCAAGCACTTCGTCGAACTCCACGGCGGCAGTATCACCGTAGAGAGCGCCGTCGGAGTCGGCACACGTGTCACAGTCTATCTCCCTTCCTGTCCTCCAGTAGTGGCAGAGGCGGCTCCATCTCCCACCACCGTTCCAATCTCCCTTCAGTAAACGACCCCCTCTTCTTGAAGCAGGGTTCTCGAAGGGCTCATGCATGGACGTGTTCCGGCTCTAAGTACCAGCGCCGAGGCTGCTGCTCCGGTGCTACTGGCTGTGTTCCTGCCTCGATGAGTGCTGGGCGATACTCTGGGCGCTTGATCTTCTCCTGGATTACCATCAGCGCTTTCAGCAACGCCTCCGGCCGCGGAGGACAGCCAGAGACGTAGACATCCACTGGCAGAAACTGGTCAATCCCCTGGACCACGGAGTAGCTCCGGAACATCCCCCCTGTGGAGGCGCAAACGCCCATGGAGATCACCCACTTCGGCTCTGGCATCTGATCGTAGATCTTCCGCACGACCCAAGCCATCTTGTACGTGACCGTCCCCGCAACGATCAGCAGATCTGACTGCCGCGGGGAGAAGCGAAATACCTCCGCTCCGAAACGGGCAACGTCGAAGCGTGGGCCAGCAAACGCCATCATCTCAATAGCACAGCACGAGATTCCAAGCGGCATCGGCCACAGTGCATTCCGCTGCGCCCACTTGATGAGCGCCTCAACAGTGGTCGTCAGGAAGCCCTCCCGCTGTATAGTGCCCAATAGAGCGTTCATTTGGCACGCTCAACACTGTTGTACAGAGATACTAGCCAAGACGAATTCCGACTGCCTTTATTCACTCCACTGCAGAATGCCCTTGCGCCAGACGTACACGAGGCCCACCAACAAGACAGCAATGAAGAGCGCCATCCCCGCTAAGCCGAGAAGGCCTAACTCACGGAACTGTACTGCCCAGGGGTACATGAAGACGATCTCAATGTCGAACACGATGAAAACCATCGCCACCATGTAGAACTTGACGGAAAAGCGCTCTCGAGCCGTCCGGATGGGCTCCATCCCACTCTCGTAGGTGGTCAGCTTCCTCCACGTTGGGCGGCGCGGCCCTAAGAGCTCTGCGGCTAAAATGTTGGTCGCACCGAAGAGGGCACT
>JBCNUX010000017.1:3393-36377 GCA_039630485.1 Chlorobiota bacterium
GTTCGCCGCTTGGGGTGGTGGAGCGCACTGGCACTGGTGATCGGAAGTGTCATTGGCTCCGGCATCTTCAAGAAGTCTTCCGTCATGGCAGCACAACTAGGCTCAGCAGAGCTCCTCCTCCTCGCATGGTTTGCCGCAGGCCTCATCACTCTCTGTGGGGTGCTCACGAATGCAGAAATCGCAAGCATGCTCCCCATCACCGGCGGCCAATATGTCTTCTTCAGCACCATGTACGGAAACTTCTTCGCCTACCTCTACGGCTGGGCAATGGTCAGCGTTGTCCAGACCGGCTCGATCGCTTCCATTGCGTATGTCTTCGCCGAACACCTGCAGTACTTCATCCCCTTGCCGCGCCTCCCTGCAGCCGTTGAGCAAAGCGTTGCGGTCTGGCTCCCAGGGATTGGCACTATCACACCACTGAGCCACCTGGGAGTGAAGCTGCTCACAATTTCTGCTATCTGGGTCTTGACGGCTGTGAACATTCGTAGTGTACACCTCGGCGGCGGTATACAGGTGCTCCTTACCACCCTGAAGGTTGGTGCAATTCTGGTCCTTGTGGCCCTTGGGCTGTCTGCTATTGCCCGTGGCCTGCCGGAGACTGCTGCAGCTCCCTCTTCTCTCAGCCCACCCTCTGGGACATGGGCCCTCACAGCTGCCTTCACGGCGGCATTGGCTGGTGCCTTCTGGGCCTACGATGGGTGGAACAACATCACATACGTAGCCGGGGAGATTCGCTCTGCAGACCGCATTGTGCCGCGCGCCCTCATCGTTGGGATGCTTGCCGTCATAGTGATCTATCTCCTCGTCAACATCAGCTACATTGCGGCCTTGCCGCTGGAAGTCATAGCCCGCTCCGAGCTGGTCGGTGTTGCTGCTGCCAACGCAGCCTTAGGTTCAGGCGGAGCGGCCTTCATTGCCCTGGCGGTGATACTCTCCACGTTGGGCACAACCAACGGTACGATTCTGACAACTGCCCGACTCATCTATGGCATGTCAACCCACGGCCACCTGCCAAGAGCGCTGAGCCATCTCCATCCTCAGCACCAGACACCAAGTGTTGCATTGCTCTTCCAAGCCGTCTGGGCTTCGCTCCTAGTGCTTAGCGGCACGTTCGACACCCTGACGGACATGCTCATCGTTGTCAGTTGGGCATTCTATGCGCTGGGAGCCATCGGGATTTTCATCTTGCGCCGCAAGTTCCCAGATACTCTACGCCCTTGGCGTGTGCCAGGATACCCCGTCGTTCCGCTCCTCTTCGCAGCCGTTGCAGCAGCCTTCGTCGCTGTGAGCCTCGTGGCTGACATCACAGCCTATTTGCGCGGTGAGATCCCCTTCATGCGCACCGTGCTCGGGATCGCGCTCACTGCCTTAGGCATTCCCCTCTACCTCCTCCTACCCCGGAGGCAGACTGTCGTGCCCAGCGTGCCAAGGAGCAGGGAAGGGATATGACTGAAGGACCGCATCGGCTGAAGCCAGACAAGCTCATGGAGCGCACGGTGAGTCTCTTCCGGACCGAGTCCGAGCAAAAGGGCACCGTCCTCCGCTTCGACATGCCGACGGACCCTCACCCTGCGATACTTGGCGATCGCCGACTACCCCAACGGCTACCGGCTAAGCCGATACTGGCAAGTCCGGTGGAGAACGTCCTCCAGTACACCGCCCCGGGACGTACTTTGCCTACTACCAACAAGCCAGAGCACTCAGCTTGGAAGCTGCGCATAGCAGGAGTGGGGATGCCACCTAAGGACACTGCAGCCGCTCTCTCTGTGACCCAACTCTCCGCAAACTTCCCTACCGCTGAGGGAGGCTCCTACAGGCTTGGGACTCCCTATCGTCCGTCACGTTATGGAAGCCCACGGAGCCTAAGCAAGGCTCGCTCCCGTAGGGAGAGGAGCAGCATACTTCCTACCTTCCCCCCGCGATACGGCCATAGGTTCTACTGTATGGAGTCGGTAGCCATGAAAGCACTTCGGTTTCGCCTGCACACAGTTACGCCAGAGCGTCATAAGCTGGAGCGAATTGCTGAAGCCCTACAGCTTGGAGCTATCTTGCTCTACCCCACAGACACGGGCTTTGCCCTTGGCTGTCAGTTAGGCAATAAGCTTGCAATAGATCGGCTCCGACTCATTCGCCACCTTCCCTCTGGCAAGCCATTGACATTCCTCTGCGATTCACTGCGGCACCTCTCCGAGTTCGCCTACGTCTCCACCCAAGCGTACCGCATTCTGAAGCGTCTAATCCCTGGCCCCTACACATTCATCCTGCCAGCAACGAAGGCTGTACCGTACTACGCTCAAGACCTGAAGCGAAAGACCGCCGGTATTCGAGTTCCAGACTCCTCTGTCTGCCTAGCCCTACTGCGCACTATCGGATCCCCCATCATCTCCATCAGTGCGGTTGGAGAAGAGGAGAGCGACGAGGCACCAGAGCCAGAAGCGCTCGTAGAGCGCTTCTCAGCACTCGTTGATATCATCGTCGAGCTGGACGACTACCACTTCCTTGGCCCCTCCACCATTATCGATCTCACGGAAGACCCACCACGCCTCCTACGCCGTGGAGCAGGACTTGAGCGGGCTTTAGAGGTACTGCCGCTAGAGGAGAGCTCGTGAAGATCAGTGCACGACGTGTAAGGCTCGGAGGACCGATCGCTGACCAACTCTCAGACGGTACAGGTACAGCCCTGACGGCAAACCTCCAAGGTTGACCGGAAGCCGATGATATCCTGCAGCAAGCTCGGTCTGCAAGAGAGGCCGTACAACACGACCGTGGACGTCCAACAATGCTACCTCAACGGGAGCAGCTTCCGGCAGGTTGAAAGAAATCGTCGCCGTCTGAGAAGCTGGGTTTGGATGTGCTTCCAAGCCAAACTCCCACGGTTCCCCAATTCCTACAACCTCGGGTGGATGGAAGAGGGGCAGCGGAGAGAACTCTCGCAAGAGAACTCGCTGGACCTGCGTCTGCGGAGCTCCAAACCACTGGAGGAGTGCAGCGGCGTAGACCTGCCGATAGTCGTACTGCATCAGAAGGTCGCCCCGAGGGTCTAGATTCTCCAGGTCCGGATCCTGACCATGGATGCGCCCCCCCAAGACCTGCGTTCCGAAGATGAACATCGGGGCTGCGGTCCCATGATCCGTCCCAGCAGTGGCGTTCTCCTCTACTCGGCGTCCGAATTCCGAGAAGGTCATCCCCGCCACACGGTCAGCAATATCAAGGGCCTTGAGATCATCCATGAAGGCCTTTAAAGCATCGGACAGCTCCTTCAGAAGCGAGGCGTGCACACCACTGACACCGCCTTGGTAGGCATGGGTATCGAAAGCATTGCGCTCTATCCCAACAACGTATACTTTCGCACCCAGGCCACCACTGATCAGTTGAGCAACGATGCGAAGCTTCTGTGCCAGGTCTGTGTCTGGATACGTCACACGATTCGCCCCCCGCTCTGCTGCCCGGCGCACAGATACAGCGTAGCGCTGCGCAGCCTGTGCAACAGAGCGCAGGAAGAGGAGCTCCTGCCCCGCCGGTGTCTCCGGCAATGGGCCACCAAAACCTCCATCACTGCTAGCAGCGAGAAGGCGGTAGAACTCTCGTGGATTCCGGAAGCTAACCCCCATGAGCCCACGCTCACTGTAGAGCACCAGGGAGGAAGCACCTCCAATCTGAACAGCCAGCGGCTCCGACGGAATCTCACCCAACGGGAGATCCTGCACGAGCGTCTCCAAGTAGCGCCCCAGCCACCCCGTTCCGAGGAATACATCAGCATCCGTTGCCGTAACCCAAATGTCCGTCCCCCGGAAGTGGGAGCGATCGGGATTGGGATAGATGACTCCCTGCACAATCGCCAACTCCCCGCGATCGTAGAGAGCCTTTAGACCTCCCAGGGCTGGATGCCACCCAAGGGTATCGGTCAGTCGAAGTGTCTGCGACTTCGGGATTGCCAGTGTCGGGCGGAGGGCGTAGTAGCGTGGATTTTCGATCGGAACCAAGGTATTCAGCCCATCGTTACCCCCCTGAAGCTGGATGAGGACGAAGACACGATCGTTCTGCTCGGTCAGCCGTCGCAACCGATCCATCGCTGGAGAGTATGCCAACGCTTGCGCAGGGAACCGCCCTAGTACTGGCAACGCCGATAGTAGGATGCCAGCTTTCGCCGAATGGGCAAGGAAGTCGCGCCGATCCATAGCTCCCTCGCTCTGTCCTACGTCAACTGGTACTCGGGCAAGCGAGTCAATGCTTTCAGGAACATTCGCAGCCGGACATCGGCATTTGGAGCGTCAATGCTCCACTCGTACTCCGGAGAGCCCTGGAGCAGCTCAGAGAGTAGCCACTCCTCTTGCTCGCTTGTCAGCGGGTAGGCCAGCAAGAAGCGGGCAACATCCTTTACAAACTGCCGAGCATTCGTATGGGACGGGAACTGCCGTGCAAAGCTGACCACGTCAACCTGGAAGGGCAGCGCAGCACCCGCGAAGCTTTTGCCGTCGATGAGTAGCTCAGCAATTCGCTGCCGCAGTGGCAGCGTCATCGTAGTAATCCATAGCCGATGGCCCTTCCAGCCTTCCACTGTCGGCGGGTTGAGCAGCTCTAGCTCCAATGCTGCTGCGGCTCGGACAGCATAACTGTACGCCTCCGGATGTCGCACGCCGAATTGCCGCAGCATACCCACGACGAAGTCCAACGGTGACTTGATCTGGGCACCGTAGAACTGCGGGTCAAAGAAGTGAGCGCTCCCTAAGAGGGTACGCAAGACCGGAGCCAGCTCATAGTTGTGCTGGATGAGGAGTTGGGCCAGCTGCCCCACGATACGCTCATCTGGGACGGCATACACGAAGAAGGAGTAGAGCTTCCCGGCCAAGAACCGAGCACAGGCTGGCTGTTCAAAGATGATGCGAATCACGTCGTCGGTGCCCCAGCGCCCAGTCTGCCCTAAGAAGGTCTTGACGCCATCGTCGAACCGCTGCGGGATGAAGACTGACTCCAGCCCAACTACGCGCCAGCCTGTCAACGCCCGTGTGGCGGCTACAACATCCCATTCGGTGTAGTTGCCCACCCCCAAGGTGAACAGTTCCAGGAGCTCACGGGCAAAGTTCTCGTTCGGCTTGCCCACCATGTTCTCGTTGTTGTCCAAATAGATGAGCATGGCGGGGTCAGAAACCATTGCCCGCGTCAGTGCTCGAATATTCCCCCACACCATCCGACGGAAAGTCTCGTGCTGGATGTAGTGGTACTGCGGAATGTAGACCTTGTCCTTGTCCGTGGTGAAGTGGTTGTGCCAGAAGAAGACCATCTTCTCGCGGGCCGAGCGATCGGTCTCGACCATGAGCCGAACCCACCACTGCCGGAGCTCCGCGAAGCGCTGAGTAATGACAGAGAAATCCACGCGGATTCGCGGGTCTTCCCTCACCCATGCTCCCGGAGGTTCTGGCAGAGGGAGCTGGCGAAGCAGTGCATCAACGACTTCCTGCGGCGAGCGAGAAAGTGCCCATTGGAGCTCTTGGCGTGTACATTGAAAGCCCGCACGTCGCAGCAAATGCGCTGCACTCCGCTCATCCCACGGAACTTCAGACGAGGGGACATACGGCTCTAGCCCTGCTTGGACACGTACCGGCGGGGCAGCACTGACCCGGTGCAGTAGCTCCATACCCCGCTGAAAGGGGTTCAGCACCGTCTCCAGAAACTCTCGCCGCCACATCTGTCTCCTCCCCCATGAGGCCCGGCTTTTCTACCAGCTCAATCTACTAAGTTCTCGTGACACACCAGCCCTCCACCGCTCCTCAGTCTCCGCTTCGCCGCTGGAACTGCTCCCACCATCGGCGGGCATAGATGCCGGTAGAGGAGATCATCCCCAAAACGCTCAGCGCAATCCCAACAGCTAGCCAGTCTTCCCAGCGCAAATAGCTGGCAAAGAGTGTTCCCGCTATTGCCAACGCTGTCCACTTGCCTGCCGGAAGCGCTGGCAGCACGACCTTTCCCCACCGCCAAGCTAGCCAACCACCAAGCAGCAAGAGCGCATCCCGTCCAATGACCACCAGCGCAAACCACAGAGGCAGCTTCTGTTGCAGTACCAGAATGCTCGCTGCAACTCCAGCAAGGAGCTTATCAGCCACTGGGTCTAGGACCTTCCCTAGCTCGGTAACCTGCCCCTGCCACCGCGCTACCATGCCGTCAGCGATGTCGGAGAGGATGGCGATACCCCCCACAAGTAGTACCCCTACCGTCGCCTCCTGCACAAGGAGCCATGCGAATGGGAAGACCAGCAGCAGGCGCAATAGGCTCAAGATGTTGGAGAGAGTCCATTCCATGGCCGACACTGTCTCCAGAAGAGACTCATGACCGCTCCGAAGAGAATTCCAACAAACGCAGGCTCAATCCACTGAAGCCCGATCGGTACAAGCCGCGCCTCGCGCAGGACCATCCAGCCAAGGCTGGAACTGGCCGTCATGCCCATCAGCCACCCAACCCACTTGGACGGTAACTGACAGCGAGCAGCATACCCTAACACGAACGGGAACAACAAGGCCGGCACAGCAACCGAGGCCGTTCGTAGAATGAGCTCCACTGCTGAAGGAATTGCCCAGGCTAACACCCCAGCGGCGGTAACCGAGAGCACTAGCCCCACCTGGGTTAGGCGGCGGACAGAATACCGTGCAGCTAGCGAAGGTATCCTCCCGAGGATATCACGCCCAAAGGTCGCTGCGCTAACGAAGGCATAACTTTCCAGCGTGGACATAACGGTTGCCAGGAGGGCTACGACGAACATTCCCTTCCACCCAGCAGGGAGCACAGCGTCCGCCAAGGCTGGGTAGGCGTTGAGCGGCTCCGTGGAAATGAAAGCACGCGCGTAGAGCGCCGCCGTTATGCTGAGCGTGTCGAATGCCAACCAGAAGAGCACCGAGAGAGCAATCCCCCACTGAGCAGTCTTCACTGAGCGCGCTGCTGCACAGCGTTGGTAGAAGTTAGGGTCAACGAAAGTCTGCAAAGCAATGACCCACCAAACCGCGACCGTCCCCCAGCCAAGTAGCCCTGGGATGGAGCGATGGGTCGGCGGCAGCAGAGACCACATCTGCTCGGGTGTTCCGAACTGCCGCCAGCTAAAGTACGCCAGTGCGGCAAACCCGCCATACATCAGCACGAACTGCAGTGCATTCGTCAGCACGTTGGCGTAGAAACCGCCCGTATAGAGGTAGGCTACCGAAAACAGCGCACCCAACACGAGACAGGCCTCCAAGGACCACCCCGTCAGCGCCCGCACGAGTGTTGCCACCATTAGCAGATAGGCTGCCGGAACCGTGACGATCAGCACTACCCCGGCAGCAACTCGGGCAACTCCTTCGCCATAGAAGTGCCCCATCTGCTCCGGGATGGATAGCGTCTGCGAAGCACGGATTCGCCCCGCCACGGTGGCAGCGAAGAGCAGCGCCACGACGTAGTACGGCACCGCGATACACAGCCAAGCGACGATGCCGTAGCGGTAGACGAACTCCCCCACGCCGAGGATTGCTCCATACCACGTGGCAACGAGTGTAGCCACAAAGAGAGGCAACGTCAACCGACGACCTGCTACCAGAAACTCCTCCGCCTCCGTATGGTGTTCACTGCTGGGGCGTCGGGCCACCCCAAAGCCTACGAGCACCAATCCTACTACGTACGCCCCTACGATGCCCCAGTCCCAGGCCGTCAGCTCCATCATAGTGCGCGCCGCCATGCCTGGACCGTCTTGGCTAGCCCCTCCGGGAGTGCTGTCGTAGGCTGCCACCCCAGCTCGCGGCTCATGCGGGCGTGGGAACAGACACTTCGCCGCACTTCGCCCGGTCGTGGCGGAGCGTAGCGCGGCGCAACCCAATTCCCGATGATCTGCTGCAGAAGGTGCAAGAGCGCTTCCACAGCGGTTTCCGTGCCCGTACAGCAGTTGTAGATGCCAGATGCCTGTGGTTGAAGCGCTGCCACGTTCGCTGCTGCAACGTCGGCAACGTAGATGAAATCTCGCGTCTGCTGTCCATCCCCGTAGATGACCGGCTGCTCGCCCCGCAACAGTGCTTCCGTGAAGATAGCCACCACCCCCGCCTCTCCATGCGAAGTCTGCCGAGGACCGTAGACGTTCGTATACCGGAGGATCACCGCCTCAAGCCCATGGAGACGGCTGTAGCACAGCAGGTACTGCTCTGCCGCCGCCTTTGCCGCTCCATACGGTGACAGCGGCTGCAGCGGATGGTCTTCTGTCGCCGGAAACCAGAGCTGCTCGCCGTAGACGGTACCCCCTGACGAAGCCAAGATAATCCGCCGAACTCCCGCTAATCGGGCTGCTTCGTAAACGTTGAGGCTACCGAGCACATTCTGCCGAGCATCCTCCAACGGGTCTTCTACGGAAAGCCGAACGGAGACCTGAGCCGCATGGTGGTTAACAACCTCAACCCGATAGTCGGCGAAAATCTCTTTCAGCACTGGGTCCGTGACGTCTGCCACAACCAACTCTGCCCCATCCGGAACATTGTCCCGGCAGCCTGTAGAGAGATTGTCGATCACCACCACCTCGTGCCCAGCCTGTAGGTACGCCTCGGCAACATGGGAGCCGATGAAGCCTGCCCCGCCAGTGACGGCAATCCTCATCCTCCCATCTCCAGGGCTATGTCGCGACGGTACGTCTTGCCTTCAAACTGGATGCACTCAACCGCAGCGTAGCAGCGTTCGCGGGCCTCCTGTAGTGTCGGAGCTACTGCTACAACATTCAACACTCTCCCGCCAGCCGTCCAGAGAGCCCCATCCTCCCACCGTGTCCCAGCGTGGAAGAGCAGAACCCCATGCTGTGCAGCCTCCTCTAGCCCCGTGATACGGAACCCCGTCCGATACGCCCCCGGATACCCCGCCGAAGCTATAACGACGCAGCATGCGGACTGCTTCGCTACTTTCCGCAGAGTGCTCGGAGCTAGTCGGCCAAGAGCAGCACTTCCCAACAACTGAAGCCAATCGGCCTCGGCAATCGGAAGAACGACCTGCGCCTCTGGGTCACCAAACCGGACGTTGAATTCCAACACGAATGGCTTGCCCTCTACGACCATGAGTCCAATATAGAGGCACCCCACGAACGGCGTACCACGCTCTGAGAGCCCTGCAAGAGTCGGCCGCAGAATATGCTGTTCCACTTCTCGCAAGAGCTCAACCGTCGCCCACGGTACTGGCGCATACGCTCCCATGCCGCCGGTATTCTTCCCCCGGTCACCCTCCAGCGCCCGTTTATAATCCCGAGCCGGAGCCAGCAGCACGTATCTGCTACCATCACAGATGGCCAACACGGAAAGCTCCTGACCATCCAAGTACTCTTCCACAACGACGGTCTCTCCAGCCTCACCCAGTGTGCCCGCGAAGAGCGACTCCAGAGTCTGGAAAGCTTCGTCGTGGGTCTGTGCTACCGTTACCCCTTTACCGGCTGCCAATCCACTGGCCTTGATGACGACCGGCAGTGGGTGGCTCTCCACGTAGCGCCATGCCTCATCGCGCTGTGCAGCCGTGAAGACTCGGTACCGAGCCGTCGGAATACCGCGCTGTTGCATAAACTGCTTCGCGAACGCTTTGGAGGACTCTAACTGAGCAGCGGCCTGTGATGGCCCGAACACTGGGACCCCTTCCTCTCGGATACGATCTGCAAGGCCCTCACTCAGCGGCTGCTCTGGTCCGATGACGACCAAGCGAATGCGCTCTAGAGCGCAGTAACGAGCGATCTCCCGCCGCTCCGAAAGTGGGATTTCTACTGGATCAGCAAGCTCCCACATGCCGGGATTGCCTGGCAGCACAAAGAGCTGAGGCCGATCCGGTGACTGTGCCAGTGCCCACGTCAGCGCGTGTTCGCGTGCACCACTACCGACGACTAGTACCCGCATCCTTCCACGCCTGCCCTAACCCCTCGTGCAATGCTAAAAAAGATGTGGCGGCTTGCCCCGGAGGACGAAGCCGCCACTCGCTCCACAAGCCCACTCGCTCAGCGCGAGTAGAACTCTACCACCATCGGCACTTCGCAGATGACCGGAATCTCCTCCCGCGGTGGAACGTACAGTAGGCGTGCTGAGAAGTCTGCTTTGGAGACTTCCAAGTATGGCGGAGCTTGCGCTGCCTGCCGAACAGCTTCCTGGATATCCGGAATCCTACGGCTCTTCTCTCGGATCCGGACCGTATCGCCGACATCGACCTGGTATGACGGAATCGTGACCCGCTGTCCGTTGACCTCCACATGCCCATGTCGGACATACTGGCGAGCAGCGTAGATGGTACGGGCAAACCCAGCCCGTAGCACGATTGCATCCAGCCGTCGCTCCAGGAGCTGGATGAGATTGTCAGCCGTATTGCCCGGCATTCGGGAGGCGAGCTGGAAGTAGCGTCGCAGTTGCCGCTCGTGGACATTGTACTGAAACCGCAACCGCTGCTTCTCCAGCAACTGCCTACCGTAGTCAGAGAGCTTCGCTCGGCGCTTCTCTGGGCCGTGCTGCCCCGGGGGATAGGGCTTCCGTTCCATGTACTTCTGCGCCTTGGGCGTCAGCGCGATTCCCAGCTTCCGCGACAGCTTCACCTTTGGGCCTGTATACCTCATAGCGCTAGCACACTGAAAATCGCAAACCACGACTCGCAAAAATAGGGAGCTCTGCAGAATCGCTACGGAGACTGCTTCCGTGGCCTACTTCCGCAGTCTCACTAAAGCGTCTCTGAGGAGCTCCTCCACTGCCTGCTGCCTGGCCGTGGTCTGACGCAGTACTTCCGGAACTACGCGCTCCACCTCGCTTCGCGAAAATCCCAACGCTATAAGTGCAGCGGTCAGCTCTTGGCGAATTGCCGCAGGCACTACGTCGCCTACCTCATCGGCAATCTCCATGATGCGCTCCCGCAGCTCTACCACTAAGCGCTCTGCCATCTTCTGGCCTACTCCGGGGAGCCGCCGCAGCATAGCCACATCCCCTTGCAGGATGCTCTGCCGGAGTTCCGCAACAGAAGCCGCAGAGAGAATGTTCAGTGCTGTCTTCGCCCCAACACCAGGGACGGCCCGCAGGGATTGGAACAACTGGCTCTCTTCGCGAGTGGCGAAGCCGTAGAGCTGGAACTCTCCACGGCCTCCTGGTTCTTGGTAGAACTCCAACACCGTCCACAACCGCACATGTTGTCCCACCTCTGGAAGCCGTTGTACGGTGGTGCTCGGCACCGTTATCCGGAGGCCAATGCCACCACAGTTAACAATGACCGTGTTCTGCTCTCGCTGGACTAATTCGCCCTCAACGAAAGCAAGCATCGCAGTAGACACGCTTCGGCTCTCGCAATCCGCCCTGGCAGTAGACGAAAGCCAACGCCTCAGCGTACACTACAGCTGTTGCAACAGCTTGCGGGCCCGCGGGGCAAATTCACTCGTCGGAAAGCGCTGGACCAACGTTTGCAAGAGTTGCCGTGCCCTCTCGCGCTCTCCCTGCTTGAGGTAGCTCTCTGCCAGCAGAGCGTGAGCTGCCGCAGCCTTCGGAGCCGAGGGGACTTGGAGGACCTGCTGGAGCTCCGAAATCGCCGTACTGTAGTTGCCCTGCCGAAAGGCGATGTCCCCTCGCCAATATCGGGCATTGCTCACCATGGCAGGATCTTTTGCCTCTTTGAGGACAGACTCCAACAGGTTCCACGCCTCCGTGTACTCGCGACGCGCAAGATGCTGGAGAGCCTTCGCATAGCGCTGCACCACATCTCCCGGAATAGCCGTAGAGGCTGCTACCGCCGGAGCCGTGGATGCACCCGCTGCCTGGTCCGGCAAGGAATGCTGGGCTGGTCTTCGGGAACTCGTCCGCTGGCGACGTGCTCTCGGCCGGCGCGGGGGGTCTGGTCGGACTACTTCTGTCCTCTGCTCTCCCGCCAGCGCACGGGCCAACTCCGTAAGCTCCGCCAGCAGGAGCCCCGTGCGCTGGATATCCTGCTGGACTTCCTCCAGCGTCTCCCGTAAGGACACCTGCTCCGCCGCCAGTCGCTCCATGGACTCCCGAATGGTCGGGAGCCGCCGCACCGATACCCCAGCAACCGCAGTATCGGGCTCCTGGATGGAGGAAGAGCCCTCGCTGTTCGTACTGGGCCTGGAGTCAAGCTGCAGGCGTTGCTCTAACACCAGCAGCGGTGGCACTGTGCGCTGTACCGGCTGTACCTGGCAGCCAAGAAGCCCGATGCTCACTCCGAGAACATACCACCACATTGCCCCCATGGCTTCTACAATCCCTGTGCCACCTCTAGAGCTGAGTTGTGCCCTCGCGCCTTCCGAGTAGGCGAAATCCACCATAGCACGTCACAGACCAAGGCTCCCCTGCAGTACCATCCCCCAACGTCTCTGGGCAAGCTCCCCAACACCTCGGCAAATATCCAGCCGTAGCACCAGAATATCTGTAATCGGCACTGGGATGCGTCCGATGCCCAGCCCCAGCTCCCCGTACCATCGTTGCCCTGTCGCATGATACGGCAACCCCTCAGCCTGCCATACCCTGGCCACAGCCGCCGTGACAATCAGCTCTATGCCACGTCCCCGAAATGTCGGCAGCCCCAGGGCACGCCACCACAAGTCGGTGAAGTTATGCTCGGCGGCGACTGCGATAAGACGCCGTCCGCCGTAGACTCCCAGAGGCGCTGTCACTAAATGCCCCAGCCGTCCCAAGAGAGCGGTGGTGCTACGCAGCCGAAAAGCATAGGGGACCGGGAGCCCTTCGCCTATTCCCAGTTCGGTCCGCAGGCGCAATTTCATCGGGACGTAGCCACCCGTCGAGATGGTAGGGAGCTCCACTTCCACGTCTGCCAGCAGTGCCCACAGGCGCCGCCAAGAAGCAGCAGTTGTATCCAGCCGAAACTCTCCAAGCACCCCCTGCAGCTTTCCTCTCAGCTCGAATCCCTTGCTCAGCACTCCAGCCAACGGTCCTCCCACTGGCTCGCCCCACGATAGAGCTACTCCACCCACTCGATACCGAGCCGCCTCAGCTACTGGATTGTCCCGGAAGGGCTTCGCCACAAACAGAGACCGCCGTACGCGGGCTGGCAACCCCACGGTACGGAACAGCTCCCAAGAAGCCACAAGCCGACCCCGGCGGCCTAGCTCTACTCCGGTCTCTGCCCCCACGCCCTCGCGATAAACCCAGTCGTAGTAGTCCCGATGGAAGAGTGCAGCGTTCAGGGAGTTGAGCACTTCCGGGTACGTCCGATCCCAGCCCATCGGAGCCGTCCAAGCGAAGGCTCGAGCAGAGAGCCACACGGGAAACCGTGGGAACTTCACCCTCATTTGCCCCCACCCTTCCCACCGCGAGCGCGCCAGCGCATACGTCAACGCAGCCCCTGGCTCAACGACTCCCCACGTCCACCGATACTGCACTCCGAGCTGTACGCCGTTGACCCGGTTGAAGCGAAAGAACAGCGGGAAGTTGGCCAAAGAGAGCGCTAGTCCGCGTGGGTCTACCTCCCTACGGAGCTGCGCGAGACTGTCCATGCGCCGATAGATTGCTAGCTCGCGTGGCGTCAGCTCCACAAGCGCGTGGCGCTGCCAGAACTCTGCTTGAGCGGAGTCAGCCAGTGGAGCAACGCGAATCCGCTGCTCCTCGGCAAACACGCTATCGGGCAGAGGGACGTTGAGCCGCACCTCCGTAGCAATACTCGTCAGCACGAACTCTCCGCCGAACTCTAACAGACCCCGCAGAGGAGCAACTGCAAAAGTGCCCGAGAGTTCTGCAAAGGTTGGGAACCAGACATCACCTGGAAAGTGCTCGCAGCGCTCAACAAAACGGAGCCGCTGCAGGAAGGGAAGTGCGGTCGTCCCCGAGGGCCGGAGGTCTGCCTGGACAAGGGCGAAGGTACTGTCCACGATCACGATCTCGCCCTCAAACGCGGGGTAAAGGCGCGAGCGGGGCTCCACCTCCAGAACATACACCAACCGATGCCCGCCCCACGGCCGGCGCTCACGTACGCGGAAGCGGTACCGCTCCAGCGCCTCGGATCCAATTGGGGAAGGGATGGAAACCGTGACGACCTCAACTTGCTCCTGGTAGAGGCTGCCTATGCTGCCGAAGACGAGCATATTGGCCTCTGGCGGGACATTTCGAGTCTGCCGTCGCTGGAGAATAATAGCACGCCGCCCTCGCTCGGCACCGTAGTAGAGGCGGGCAAAGGTCTCCAGAATCGCAAACGCTGTGTCACGAGTAGAGCCAACAGTCGTCGCTTGCCCTTGCTCAGATAGGCGGACACTGACCTCTAAATCGCCCGACTGCGTTGCCCCCATGACCAGCTTGGAGTACACCAAAGCCTCCGCCGTACGAATACGGCGCCAGTTCTGCAGGCGTCGCTGCTGCGCGTTCAAAATCACCTCCTCAGCTGTCAGCTCGGCCACAACAGGCACAGCAGCCATCTCTACAGGAACAGGAGTGAGGCTCAACCGCAGGGAACCTTGCTCGGCACGGACCGGGAAGTATCGCTCTTCATACCCTAGCGAGCGCACTCTCAGGGTGTCGGCCTCCTGTGGCAGGACGAGGCGAAAGAACCCTCGGACAGAGGTATAGGTTCCCCGCTGCGCCTGCACTGCGAAGACAGAGGCACCGGCTACCGGTTCACCTGTCTGTGCGTCCACAACGGTCCCCTCCACTACGAAGCCTGTTTGCGCTACTAGGACGGTCGCTCCACTCAGCAAGAGTGCAAGCCACCGCATGCCTGCTCTATCGCCAGTCTACCACCCTTCGGAGCCTAGGTCACATTCCTCTGCCTCGCTGGAAAGTGGGGAAGTGCTTGCAGCGCCGAATAGAACGGAGCTGCTGCAGGCAGGGATTCCAGCATCACCTCTTCACTGGCTCCCGTACGGCTTCTCGATGTAGCGACGGGCCTCTGCGTGCGAGTTCTGGACATCGCGCCAGGAGAGGACCTTTCGATACTGCATGAGGGCCAAATCCCGCTTACCCTGCAGGTCGTAGATGTTGCCGATCTTCAGGTTGACCTTGACCATGAAGCCCGAAGGGTCTTCGTCCAGGACACGGCTCATCTCATCGCACTTGTAGAAGTAGCGCAATGCCTCCTCGTACTGGCCGCGCTGCATGAGGGCAAGCCCAACGTAGTAGAGCGCTTCGCGGGCCGTCAGCTCTTCGTAGCCGTTCCACTTCTCGATGGAGCGGCGCAAGACCTCGCGCCACACCTCCTCCATCTTGTCCAAGTAGCCCATGCGGACGTAGCAGCGCCCCAGATAACGGTGGAAGTAAGGGTTTCGCGGGTACTGCTGGAAGAGCTCCTCGGCAACGGTCAGCGCCTCCGGGATGTTGTGCTCGAAGTCGTAGAGGATTTGCAGGAGCACGACCTTCGCTTCTGTAGCAGCGTAGCGAGCATGGCGAGCTGAGGCACGCAATTGGGCAATCCCGAGCTCCTTGTCCCCTGGAGGCAAGAAGAGGAGGAGGGGCCGCAAGATGGGGTACATCTCCGGGAGCTTGACGGCGTAGTAGTTGTAGACTCCGGTCCCCAAGAGCACGTCGTAGTTGGTTGGCGCCAGGCGCTGGACGCGTGTGAGGATTTCGAAGCCCTCCCGTCCGTCATTAGCAGCCCGAATCCAGCTCTCGCGCATGGCATAGAACCGTCCCCGATAGCCCAAAGCCCCACCCTTGAAGAAGAGACCAACGATGTCGTAGGGATTCTGCTCGAGGATCGGCTCGCACACATCCAGTACTCGCTGGATCTTGGCGAGGAATTCCTCATCGTAAGCCCGGGAACGCCGGTTGGTGAGGATCTTCCACCAGGACACCATCGCGTCCATGAAGTATCCAGCGGGATGCTCCGGGTACCGGCGGATGAGTTCGCGGAAGTAGTACTCGGTACTGTCGAACTGCATGTTGTAGATGTAGAAGATGCCCTGCTGGACCAGACTATCGGCATCCTCTCGCATCAACACCCATTGGGCAGGGGCAACTGCTGCCCCAGTTAGTCCTGCTACAACAATACCCCACCACACGCGCCGCATCGTCTTCACACCGCCATGCCCTACCATCGCGCCGGCTCCAAAGACGAACGACACACGATGCTTTTGCACGGGCGTTGGCCAATACCCCCGACACCCTTCAAAACGGCTCTGGTGAACGAAACGCAGTCCTCATCCAGCAGCTTAGATTCTACGGCCTCTCCGCGTGCTCTTTAGAGAGCTGTTCTCCTGCCCCCTGCTGTGCGATTCTCCATGCCACCCGGGCTACCAGCAGAGCCACACGGGAGACCTTGTCCGGGTTGACCTTGTCGGCGTGATCACTTGGCTTGTGGTAGTCCTCGTGGAGGCCCGTGTGGAAGAAGGCCACCGGGATGCCTCGCGCAGCAAAGGAGGCGTGGTCACTACGCCCAAACAGGTCCTCCGCCTCCCGTCCAATCAAGAACGGGGTGGGAAGACGGCGGTTCTCCTGCTCTATGAGCCTCAGCAGCCACTCCCCGCGTACCCCGATGGAGAGTGAATCTGGATGGTTGCGCCCAATCATGTCCATGTTGAGCATCGCTAAGCAACCATCCAACGGCAGAGGCGGCTGGCGTACGAAGGCCTGCGAGCCAAGCAAGCCCTTCTCCTCACCGCTGAAGGCAACGAAGACAATTGTCCGCTCTGGGCTCCGTTGCATGCGGCTCAAGGCCCGGGCAATGAGCATGAGTCCTGCTGTACCGGAAGCGTTGTCATCGGCACCGTTGTAGATGGAGTCGACAGAACCCGGCGTTGCCATGACGCCGACGTGGTCGTAATGGGCCCCAATGAGCACGTACTCCTGCGGCTGTGTCCGACCACGGAGCATCCCGATAACGTTTGGGACTCGAACGCGCTCTACCTCCCGAAAGGCCACCGCAATGTCCACCGAAACCCCCGGTAGCGGCTCTATCAGAGCCCGGCCAAGGCTATCTGCAGCGCGGATACGCTGTCGGAAGACCTCCTCAGCATCGAAGAGAGCCTCCAAGACCTCGCTGCCAACACTGTAGATGATCGGTACCTCTGGACCTTCTGTCAGCAGTCGCAGCGGGGGCTTGTACTGGGAGAAAGCTGGGCTCAGCGCTGGCCAAGGATAGCGCTGCGGACGGAGCTTCCGTTGTCCCTCTGGGTAGTTGGCCACCAGCATCCCAACGACCCCATACCGATGGAGCAATCGTCCGAAGGCCATGAGAGGGGGCTGGGAGGCGGTGTGCTCGCGCTCGGCTGTATCCTGCTCGCGACCGCCAGACGCAGCACGTACGAAGAGGACCACCGACCCGCGTAGCTCCTGGGCTGCCTGCGCCACGGCCGCAGAGTCGGGAACCCCAGGACCGATGAGCACGACTGGAGCCTGGGAGTAGCGCCCTGCAGCCGTTGTGGGGTGCGGCACTGCGTGTTCTGGGATTTGAGCTTCCCAAGCTGTGGAACCCCACTGAATACGCAGCAGCAGACTGGCACGGTCAACATCGCGGCGCACCAGCTCGTAGTAGTGCCAGTAGCTACCACCGACGGGCTGGAGTCCCCAACGTTGAAAGGCCGCTGCTAAGTACTCTGCTGCCTGCAACAACCCAGGGCTCGGTGTATTCCGTCCCTGGAGCCCGTCAGAGGCCAGGAACTCAACGTACTGCCGGGCACTGTCAGGGATGAACTCACGGGAAGCCCGTCTCGGCAGCTCGCTGCCTGGCATGCAGCCACACAGCCCAACTGCCAACAGCGCCAAACTGCTGACAGCGGTAACTCGACATCCACAAAGCCGCCCCACCCCCCTGCTTGCTCGAAACGCCTTCTTCATCGTGGGGCCTCTAGCGAAGCTCTATTGCTTGCGCGTGGAGATCCGCAGCGGGAGGTACATGGGGCAGACTCCAACGAAGCTCGTCAGCAGGAGCACTACAGCAGCAATCCCAAGCACGATTGGCCAAGGGCTCGGCAAGTTCCCGACGAAAGCAGCAACGGCCAATACCACAGCAACGATTGAGCGGAGCAGCCGGTCGGCTGTTCCCATGTTCCTAGCGAGTGCCATGATCCCTCCTCCATCCGCACTCCTACGTGCCACAGAGCTACCGGTCAGCACGGCACAGCGCGTGTGCCAGTCGCGGAGCAAAGATACTCTTTCCTCGGAACGCAGGAGGGCTACTCAACCCACAGCCCGATCTTCGCCTCTGGAACTGCTTGCACCAAAGCCCGGTAGCCTTCAGCGGAAAGCTCCACTCCGAGGTGAGGGATCACGTACGCACGCACGGGCAACTGCTGGTGGCAGAGGTAGAGCAATACTGGACACCCCCCGGCTCCCTGCCGTTGGAGCTGGTAGAGGCGGTGAACAGTCTCTATAGTCTGCTCCGCGACGGGTAGCTCTATCCGGAATCCTCGGGCTATGCGGCGGAGGCCACGGTCTAGTGGCTCCGCAGCACTGACAATCAGCCGCGGAACCGGTTGACGAGCCTCCACACGTCCGCTAAGGAGCAGCAGTGCCCCATCCTGCAGGTGTGGCTCAATAGAGCTGAAGACCTCGCTCCAGAAGACGGCTTCAGCTTGGCCGCTCCAGTCCTCAATTGTTGCAAAAGCGATCGGGCGCTGCTGCCGATCACGGCGGCGCTCCACCGCTACCACCACTCCTGCAACCCGGAGCATCTCGCCATTGCCCGATGTCTGGCGAGCAAGCTGAGACAGCGGTGTAACAACCCCCTGCAACAGCGGCTCGTACTCCTGAAGCGGATGGGCACTCAAGTAAAGCCCTAAGACCTCCCGCTCACGACGTAGCTGCTCAGCCAAACTCCAGGGAGGGACTTCCGGCAGAGTGGGCTCAGAAAGCCCTATTTCGGGTGTCCCAAAGAGACTCTCCATCGGCCCAGAGACAGCGGCAGCACGAGCATACTCCAGCGCTATGTCAAGGGCTGCCATCAGTTGGGCACGATGCCCCTGGTGGAGGCTATCCAACGCTCCAGCAGCAATGAGAGCCTCCAACGCTCGGCGATTGAGCACTCTGGAGTCCGTCCGTCGGACTATGTCGAAGAGAGACCGGAAGGGTCCCTGCTGTCGAGCGCGGAGTAGCTCCTCCACAGCCGCCATCCCAACATTTTTAATGCCTGCCAGCCCGAAGACGATAGAATGCTCGTCCAGAGCTCTGAACGTCGCCTCAGAACGGTTCACATCCGGCGGGAGCACTGTGATGCCGAACGCCCGTGCCTCGCGGAGAAACTCTGCGAGCTTGTCGTGATGGTTGATCTCGGCCGTCATGTTCGCAGCGAAGAACTCTGCTGGGAAGTGCGTCTTCAAGTACGCAGTCTGGTACGCCAGGTAGGCGTACGCGAGGGCGTGCGACTTGTTGAAGCCATAAGAGGCAAAGCGCTCAATGAGGGCGAAGATCTCCTCCGCCAGCTCCCGAGCTATCCCGTTCCGAACAGCCCCAGCGATGAAATCATCACGCTGCTGCTGCATCAGCTTCTGATCCTTCTTCCCCATAGCCCGGCGCATGAGATCGGCCTGCGCGAGCGAGAAGCCTGCAATCGCCTGAGCCAACTGCATGACCTGCTCCTGGTAGATGATGATGCCGTAGGTCATCCGCAGGATTGGCTCCATGCTGGGGTGGAGGTACTCTATCGGCTTGCGGCCATGCTTGCGGGCAATGAACTCTGGGATGTATTCCATGGGACCGGGACGATTGAGCGCATTGAGCGCCACCAAGTCCTCAAGCGAAGTAGGCTTCAGCTCCCGGAGCGCCTCCTGCATGGTATCGGCCTCAAACTGGAAGATGCCCAACGTGCGCCCTGAGCTGAGAAGCTCATAGGTCTTAGCGTCGTGGAGAGCCACCGAGTCAATCCCAACTTCTATACCTCGCGTCTGGCGCACCATTGTTACTGTGTTCTCGATGATGGAGAGGGTCCGCAGCCCCAGGAAGTCCATCTTCAGGAGCCCCGCATACTCCAAGTCTCGCATGGAGTACTGAGTGACTACTTCCCCGCTCGGGGCCCGGCAGAGTGGCACATAATCGCTCACTGGCCCAGGAGCGATCACTACTCCAGCGGCGTGGACGGAGATGTTGCGGCAAAAGCCCTCCAAGGTGAGCGCGAACTCCACCAACTGGCGCAGCTTCGGATCATCGCTCTCTCGGAGCCACCGCAGGTCCGGAAGCTGTAACGCCTCCTCCAACGGTGTGACTTTCCCCAGCACCACTGGGATGCGCTCCGTGATGGAGTTCAACACCGATGCGGGAATTCCCAGCACCCGGCCCACATCCTTGATGACCGCACGGCTTGAGAGCGTCCCAAATGTGATGATCTGGGCAACGGAGTCCTGCCCGTACTTGCGGCGAACGTAGTCAATGACCAGGTCCCGCTTGTCATCGCTGAAGTCTACGTCGATGTCGGGCATGGAGACGCGCTCTGGATTGAGGAAGCGCTCGAAGAGGAGCCCGTATGGGAGCGGGTCTATGCTCGTGATTCCCAAGGCGTAGGCGACGAGGCTCCCAACGACAGACCCACGACCGGGTCCAACTCGCACGCCCATGCGACGGGCGGCAGCGATGAAGTCCTGCACTATCAGGAAGTAGCCTGCAAAGCCCATCCGATTGATGGTCTCCAGCTCGTAACGAGCCCGCTCTTGAACCTCGGCAGGGGTAGGGTCACCGTAGCGCTCCCGCAGGCCCTGGTAGACCAACCTCTCCAAGTACTCCTCTGGGCTCTCCGTCCCGGCATCGGGGGGGATAGGGAAGCTCGGCATGGAGAGTGTCGGCTGCAGCTCTAGCGTGCACTTCTCGGCAATCTCCAGCGTTCGCTCCAAGGCGTCCAAGTGGTCGGGGAAGAGTTGCGCCATCTCAGCAGCCGTCTTCACGTACATCTCAGGCTGCCGGTAGCGGAGCTGGTAGATGTCTATCGGCTTCCGCTGAGTGGATGCCTCGTGGATGTGGAGTAGCACGTTATGTGCTAGTGCATGTTCCTTGCGGATGTAGTGGCAGTCGTTCGTCACCACCAGCGGAATACCGAGCTCACCGGCAATCTTCGGGACGTAGGTCAGCACAACCTCGTCCTCAGGCAGATTGTGCCGCTGGAGCTCCAGATAGAAGTCTTCTCCAAAGAGTTCGCGGTACTGCGCCGCTGCACGGTAGGCGGCCTGGTAGTTGCCGTCCAGCAGGTGGGCATTGACCACACCGATGAGACAACCCGAGAGAGCAATGAGCCCTTCGTGGTACCGCTCCAAGAGCTCCCAGTCTATCCGAGGGCGATGGTAGAACCCCTCCAGATGGGCCAGCGTCACCAGCTTGATGAGGTTGCGATACCCTCGCTCATTCTTTGCCAACAGCACCAGGTGATAGTACTTCCGCTGCTTTGGGGTCGGGCGCTCGAAGCGGCTGCCGACAGCTACGTACACCTCACAGCCCAAAATCGGGCGTAGTCCAGCAGCCTTTGCTTCCCGGTAGAATTCCAAGCAGCCGAACATCACGCCGTGGTCAGTGATTGCCACGGCGGGCTGGTCATCGGCTGCGGCGGCCTGAACCAATTGCTGTGGCGTACAGGCGCCGTCCAGAATGGAGTAGTGCGTGTGGTTGTGGAGGTGGACGAAGGGGACACGGGTAGCCATGGTCAACGCGACGCTGGGGAGAGTATACGACGCAATTCTGCATCAGGCTCTTGCCGTGCGCAGGCAACACGCAAGCGCTCTCTCCATGGGGTTGCTCGTTGCTGCGATATTGCAACGTAGGCTACCTGTCTGAGCTCTGCTGGCTGCCGCAGAAGGAGCTGAGCAACACGTCGGATTGGAGCCGTCGTATCTGCCCCAAGCACCAGCCATCCCAAGCTCCTGCGCCACTTCCGAGGCAGAGGGAGGTCCCAAAGCTCTTCCAGAAGCGAGCGTGGCAGCGAGCCGTACTGTAGTGCTCCCAAAATGGCGCTAGACCGCACAACATAGAAGGAATCCTGCAACACCTGGAGCCAAAGCTCACGCGGTTGCCTCGGCCACAGCCGCACGAGAGCAAAGGCAGCCCGAGCACGCACCATTGGATGGGCATCATTAAGAGACCGGCGCAGCAGCCGCTGTACTGATGTATCGCCGATCTCCCCTATGCGGAGCGCGGCCATTGCTCGTATGTACCATCGGCTGTCTTCGAGCAGCTCCGCAAGTGCCGGCAGGGCTGCCTTGAGGCGTAGCTTCCCTGCCACCGTCCCCATCAGCGCCAAGGTACGCTCGTTCTTCGAGCGGAGGGAGTCCACGATGAGCCGTCGTAGCGCAGCGCTGTCCTGCTGGTCAATCCTCGTCAGGATATCCTCCAACGCAATTCGCTCCCGCACAGACTCCGTCGCAAACTTCGCAGCCAAATACGGCAGGGTAGCCGCGCCAAGCTTGGCGATCTTCTCCCGCGCCGGCTGGACGATGTACTGAAAGCGGAGATGAGCTGCTGAGGCCTGCGCGAAGAGGCTGTCTATACCCTCCGCCAGCGGCATGCGGAGCGAGTCTGGCACATCAATGCCCGGCCGTGGTGGTGGAGGAAGAGGTGGTAGCAACTCGGCGTCCAGCAATGCACCGTACGTTGAACCCATTCGGGAGCGGCGGTTGAGGGCTGTATCAGCGTACCAGTCCGTTCCTTCTGCATCAGCGAAGACACCAATGCTGCCATACTGCCGCCGGAAATCGCCGTAGCCCATTGTATTGTCCCGTCGGGCAACGTAGGTGTCGCGCCCGTGGAGGTCTAACAGTAGCGCCAGCCCATTGGCATTTGCTGCACCCTGTGAGAGGCTCTCGCACGCATATGTGTCGTCGCCAGCAGCATCGTAGAGCGCACCGAGAGCAATGTCATGCCCACACCCTTGCGAGACACCGAACGAGAGATACACGTCAGAGCCGGCCGCGTCCCACAGCAGCCCAAAGGCCAGATGGACTCCTGCCCCTTGCGCATACTGGTGCGCAACGTAGCGGTCGTCGCCCTGCCAATCCAAGAGCGCCCCCATGGCATACCAGTAGGCCGTCCCCTGCCCATAGATGTCGCTGACGTAGGTATCGTTGCCAGCACTATCGAGCAAGATGCCGATTCCCCCGGAAGCCAGCAGCCGGTAGCCGAGTGCAGCCCCCTGAGTGAAGGTGAGGAACCGCTGATCGTAGCGGAGTGCGTCTACGTAAGGGCTCTGAGCGATGTAGGAGTCGTTGCCTGAACGGTCCACAAGTGCCCCATAACCGCGGACGAATCCGAATCCCTGCCCTTGGGCAAAACACCGATAGAGGTCATTGCCCCCGCCGTCCATGAGGAGCCCAATACCGAAGGCAGCGGCCCCTTGTCCATGGACGCCGCATGCATAGAGATCGGCCCCGCCACCATCCCACAGGAATCCTAAGCCCGCTAAGGCCGCGCCTTGGGAGAAATGTCGGCTCCGATAGATGTCGTTGCCCTGGAGGTCTATGAGGAACCCGCAGCCGAAGAACCCGGCACCGAGGGTGTAGTCCCCGCCATCGTAAGAGTCATCCCCTGCCAAGTCCACCACAATCCGCACCGGGCGCTCTAACGCCGCCGACTTCGACAGCTTCGGAAACACATATCGGTCGTTCCCGCCGACCTCCAGGATGAGGGTGAAATCTCCCACGTAGGTGTCCTCGCCCGGACCCCCGACAGCAATGCGCCCATACGGCGTCTCCAGAATGGTCGTCCGGACGCTATCCCGGTAGCGGTCCAAAGGAGGGCTATTCCGCTCTACCGTGGCCCAAATCGCCCGCCAGAGCGACAGCATTGGAGCAAGCAGCCGATACCACGGGACTTCAGCCGCCACTTGGAAATATTCACGTGCTCGCTGCAGCCCCCACAGCTCTCGCTGCCGAAGCTCAAAGAGCGAGGCTTGGGACTCATCCTCCGACAGCATCAGCAATGAATCCAAGAGCTCCACTAGGAGCGGGAAGGAACGGAACGAACTCCGCACCTGGCTAATCTCCCGCCACGCTAGCACGAGCGGCACCAGGTACTGCCGAAGCGACGTTGCTGCGATGAGGCCCAGGCGCCTCTCCAATTCCACTCCAAGGAGGCTGTCGACTTGGTGTGCCGACAGCTGCTGCTCGTAGTATCGCGGCGTATACTCCCCAAACGCCAAGAGTTCGCTCCACTGTCGCGCTGTTGCATCCAGTGTGGCCGGACGCAGCGCCAAGAGCTGTTCGGCCTGGCGTGTGGCGAATTCAAAGCTGCTGAAGGGCTCCCGAAAGAGCGCTCGGACAGCCGGAAGGCGGTGTTGGTCTACTTCCCCAACATCGCCCGGTAACCACCAGTCCTGCCGAGACACGCCCAACAGAGCAAGGGCTGAGTCAACCGCACGCAAGGCTTCCGGTGATAGCTTCGGTACTTGCGGCTGTAGTAATGCAGCACTGCCCAGCACAGCTACTACAACGACACACGCTGCTCGCATTGGTCCGGCTCACCCTGTTGCTCCTCGACTCCACCGCTGCGTGCTATTGGTTCCTTGAGGGCAATGACGTGGAGGTCATTGCCACTCCGCATGACGGCCTGAATGTGAACAGGCCACACCTGTTCTAACGTCTCCACCACCCACTGCTCGAACGGATGGCGACCAGCTCCGAAGACCTTCGGGGCAATGAAAACATGGAGCTCATCCAAGAGACGATGCCGGAGGCATGAAGAGAGCAGCACGGCTCCCCCTTCCACCAGCACCGAAGCGATGTTGAAATGCTCCGACAGCAGACGGAAGAGCGCTGGGAGCTGCAATCGGCCATCCTCTCCGATGGGGACTGCCATCAGTTGGATACCGCTCCTGCGGAACGTCTCCGCCTTACGAGTCTGCAGTGCTTGCGGAGAACAGCAGACGATAGTGCGGTCACGGTACTCGTCGGTAAACACAAAGCTCATCAGCGGAAGTTGGAGCCCCGTATCCAGAACGACCCGCCAAGGTTGACGTCCTGGAACATCTCTGACAGTCAGCTGTGGGTTGTCCCGGAAGACGGTGTTTTTGCCTACCATCACAGCATCCAGCTCCGCCCGAAGGGCATGGACACGGCGGCGGCTCTCCTCACCCGTAATCCAGCGCGACTCCCCCGTCGGCAGAGCAATGCATCCGTCTAGCGACTGTGCGATCTTGCCAACGACATACGGCATGCTGGTGGTGATGTGCTTGGCAAAAAAGCGATTGATCCAGCGGCACTCCGGCTCCAACACTCCCACCCGAACCTCAACGCCTGCCTGGCGTAATTGTTCGCATCCCTTTCCTGCGACGAGTGGATTAGGGTCAAGCATTCCTACCACGACGCGGGCTATTCCGGCGGCGATGATCTGAGGCACACACGGCGGAGTCTTGCCGTAGTGGACGCATGGCTCAAGAGTCACCACCATCGTTGCCCCACGGGCCTCCTCGGTCGCATTCTGCAGTGCCACAACCTCAGCGTGCGGGGCTCCGTAAGCAGCATGCCATCCCTCCCCAATGACCCGTCCCTCCTTGAGGATGACGCAACCCACCCGCGGATTCGGACTCACCCGCCCCGTCCCACGGAGCGCAAGTTCTATAGCTCGCCGCATTGCCTGTTCGTCGGTCATCGCTGCCGTCCCCACTCCAGCGGAACCGTCATACTGTACTCATGGGGACGCGCTGGCAAAACGAGCCGCAGGCTGTATTGCCCTGGAGGAAGGCGCTCCCCCGTAGGTAGGCGGCCATCCCAGCGGTATTCGTAAACACTCTCGGCCCCGACTGTCTCCGGCTCAACGACTCCGATGACCTGTAGGAAGGCCATTCCCTCAGCAGAGCTCCATATGCGCTTGATGCCGCGGTAAAGCTCCAGCCGTAGGCGCTCCGACGTAGGGAAGTATTCCCCAGCAACAGTCTCCAACCGACGCACCCGCAACCGCACCACAAGACCGGAATCGGACGTAGCAACCTCTGGCATCAGCAGTAGTGCCCCATCTCGATGTAAGCGCTGAAGCCTCTGTCGTCCGCGTTCTATCATTGCACCGCTTCGGAGTTCATACTCCAGCAGCACCTCTGAAGGGATTTCGTGAGGACGGCTCCGTAGGACCGACCGTCCCTCCAGCAGCAGCGACACCTGCTCACCCGCAGCCGTTGTCATACCACTGAGCATTGGCACAAGTTCGCTCCGTTCCAGTAGGCGCCCTCCCAGCCCATACAGCGACAATTCGATCGCCTCTATTGAACGCAGCTGCTGGACTTCCTCCTGCCGCGATGCTCCAGCCCGTACAACCACAACTGCGGCGGTATCCGTCGTCTCCAACCGCCACTCTAGCGACACCTTCTTCATCCCTACGAGTCCCCCTCGGCAGGAGAGAATGCCAGCAGCCCAGACGAGCAGGATGACCACAGGAGTCCTCATCGCACTACGAGCTGCAGGCTATCATCTGCTCAATCCGTTCAGCTATTCGAACTGCTTCCACTGCCTGTTCCAACCCCTGCTGCCAATCAGCCCGGCCTTGAAGTGCTTGCAGAAAGGCACGCTGCTCCTCCCATAGTGGATCGCCCGCTGCAAGCTGGAGGCGGCGCCGGATGATGCAACGCTGTACCCCATCGTGAGGCGCCCATTCAGCCAACAGTTCTTCAGGCCCAGAAGGCATGTACGTGCCTACATGGAGAGTCACTTGCTCTACGGCTTGCTCAGCGAAATCCAGTGCCACGTAGCTGTATGGCTGGAAGAGGCGCATTTTGCGGAGGAACTTAGCTGAAATCCGGGAGGCCGTCAGATTCGCAATGCAGCCATTGGAGAAGACCAGCCGAGCATTCGCGATATCAGCCTTCTCCGTCACTACCGCTACTCCGTGAGCCTCCAGTCGCTCTACCGTGGAGTGGAGCAGAGCCAGCAGGAGGTCGATGTCATGGATCATGATGTCGAAGACCACCGAAACATCCACGGCCCTGGGGCGGAAGGGATGGAGACGGTGTCCCTCCACAAAGCGCGGTCTGGCCCCTTGACTCTGGAGCCAGACGAAGGCTGGATTGTAGCGCTCGATGTGCCCAGCCATGAGTACCAACCCCTTGCGGTATGCCGCTTCTAACAGCCGCTCGGCATCGGCAGTCCGGGTTGCTAGCGGTTTCTCCACCAAGCAGTGGCAACCCGCTCTGAGAGCCTCCAGTGCTAACTCTCCATGCGTCCAGCTCGGGGTGGCGATCGTCACCGCATCGGCGGCAGCCAAGGCCTCCCGCCAATCTTCGAAGGCTCGGACATCAAATGCAGCCGCACTCTGATGCAGCCGCTGTGGGTCGCTATCGTAGATGCCCACTACCTCCACCTCGGGATGCTGACGCCACTTCTGGAGGTGCAGGCTCCCCATGTGCCCAACGCCGAGAATGACCAAGCGAATCACAGCTCCTCCCCCGCTCTGGGATGTGCCTGACGGTAGACACGCTTCAGATGCTCAACCGAGACGTGCGTGTACTTCTGGGTCGTCGCCAGCGATGCATGCCCCAATAGTTCACCGACAGCCCTCAGATCCGCCCCTCGCTCCAAGAGATGGGTAGCGCAGGTATGGCGAAGGACGTGGGGGCCACGCTGCTGACCAGAGGGTACCCCCTTCAGCACTGAGCGTACCCACCGGTAGACCACGCTCTGGCTCAGTTGCCCTCCTCGAAGGCCAACGAAGAGCCAATCCCCGCGAGGGGCAAAGGTGTGCCGCGTCTCAAGGTAAGCGCGGAGAGCTTCTGCTGCCTTCCCGCTGAACGGGACTAAGCGCTCGCGCCGCCCCTTTCCTCGAACGTGTAGGAGTCCGCGATCCCAGCTCACGTCCTGTAACCGGAGAGCTATAAGCTCGCCGACTCGCAAACCACAGCCGTAGAGCAGCTCCAGCACGGCTGCCCGGAGCCGCTCTGCTGGCGTCCGCCGCGGCAAGCTGTCTAGGATCTCCTGGAGCTGCTGCTGCGGCACAATGCTAACCAGAGGCTTCTCAGCCCGTGGCATCGGGAGCCACCGGGCAGGATTCCGATAGACCCAGCCCTGGCGACGAGCAAAGCTGAAGAATGCTCTCACTGCCGCGACCTTGAGCTGGATAGAGCGCCGATGGAGCCCTCGGTTGTGGAGCCATCCAAGGAACTGCCGCAAGTGGCTCAGTCCTACCTCCTCCACCGGCAGCTCCCTACCCCAGACTTCCTGTAGGTACTCCCGGAACTGCTGCAGGGCAATACGGTAAGCCCGCACAGTCTGCAGACTGTAGCCCTGATGCTGGAGCGATGCTATGAATCGCTCTACTTGCTCGCCAAGCCCCATCCCCATGGCCCTGAGGACAAGGGCAAAAATACGCCTCTCTCCCTACTGCTGTCGGACGGCCTCTGACCCGACCCCCGCTCGCTATAGCTGAGCCGATAGAGCGCCAAGCAGCCATAGAATCCTCGAGGCAATCGCTCTGGCGGCCACGTGTAGAGCCGAACAAACCGTATCCCAGCCCGTTCCACACTATCCGCCCCCAGAGCGAGGACCTCTGCCAAGAAGCTCCGCCGCAGAAACGGTCGCCGCCAGACGGCCTCGTTGGCAATCCAATACTGCGGACGGTACTGCCACAGGAAGGCAGCAAGGTCCCCACTGCCAAGGTACGGTGCCACTTTGCCGTCTACCACACCGTCCAAACTGAGCACACGCAGCTCAGGCTTCAACCACCAGCGGACCTGGACCTCGTAGGCTAGCACAGTCGTGCCAGGCTCGGCAATGGCGTTGAGGATCTCAGCACACTCCCGCTCTGTAACCAGCTCAAACTCATAGCCTCGGCGCCGTTCATCCCACGCACGGGCACCAAGACTCAGTACCACCAACGCTATCAGGCCGTATGCACCGTACTTCCCCACCGAACCTAGCCTCTCTATCCCCCACAGAGCTAGGCTACCGGCTATGAATGCCACGGGTGCCAGATACCGCACGGTATTAACCGGCGCAATGAGGGTGAAGAACAGCGCGTAGGCTACGACGCTAACGACTGCGAACTGCCACCATGGGTCCCGCCATTGCCCTCGCCGGAAGTAAGCACCTACAGCCGCTGCAGCCCCAACAAACAGCAATCCACTCCGCAGCAGCTCCGCAAGTAGCGAGAGATGGAACGCTACTCCAGCAATACGAAGCTCTGTCAGCTCCCGTAGCGCAAATGACCGGCAGTAGCTAGAAGCAGAGAAGCTGCCCGTAGCGACATGCACCCACCCGTAGTACAGTAGCGCCATCGTCGCTCCAAGTAGCACCCACAGCAGTAGCTGCCAGCGGCGCTGGAGGAGTACGACCAGGGCGTATGTCCCGACGAGGATTGCCATCTCCGGACGAACCAACGGAGTGAGCGCTGCCAACAGTCCCACCCAAGGCATGTGTCTCAGAGATGGTTCCCTGAGAGAGACGAGCCGCACCCACGCGATGCTTGCCAGCGCTGCCAATGGCGCCTCATACCCCAGAAACCCCGCAGGAGCAACACAGTACGCAACTACCACTGAAGGCAGCAGCGCTCCCCACACGGATGTTCCCATTCTGAGGGCCTGCCTGTATGCAGCAAGCACTGCCACGAGCACTACAATGCTACCCGCAGCCTTGAGGCCCTCCGCTCCTAAGAGCCCATACCACGGCAATACCCACAGTACCCAGAGCGGGCTTGTTGCCCCCGAAGACATCTCCCCCGGGTTGAACTCCATCCACTTCCCCCGCTCCCACAGCGAGCGGACGTAAGGCAGGTAAATTGCTGCATCGCCGTGCCAGACCGGGAAGTACAGTACTCCCAAGCTCGCCACCCCAACGAGTAGGGCAAGGACAGCAAAGCGTTCGGACCGCGTCAGTGTTACCCTCTTTCGTAAGCCTACCGTGCTAAATTATTGGCCTCAGGAACCCTCCAATTACCCCGCACTGCTTGCACATCGCTGCTCTTTCCCCTATTTTTGCTGCGCCCATCACTCGGGGGTACACCCATGTGCGGCATCGTAGGCTACATCGGCCACCGCAGAGCCCTCCCTCTCCTCCTCAATGGCCTCAAGCGGCTGGAGTACCGGGGATACGACTCTGCCGGCATCGCTGTGCCCCACGATGGTGGTCTCTTCATCGCTAAACGAGCTGGAACGGTCGCTCAGTTAGAAGGCTTGCTGAACGGTGTAGACCTACCGGCCACTGTCGGCATCGGGCACACGCGCTGGGCAACCCACGGCGAGCCCGTAGACCGAAATGCCCATCCCCACACCGACGCTTCGGGACGGATCGCCATCGTCCACAACGGCATCATAGAGAACCACGCCACCCTAAAGGCCAAGCTGCAAGCAGATGGCTACCCCTTTCGCTCCGAGACCGACACTGAAGTGCTGGCAGTCTTCATCGGGGCCCTCTACGAACAGTCCGGCGACCTGGAGTTAGCGGTTCGGGCAGCCCTCTCCGAAGTCCAAGGGACCTTTGGCCTCGTCGTGCTCTCAGCCGACCACCCGGAGATGCTCATCGCCGCGCGCCGCGGCAGTCCAATCGTCATCGGAGTCGGTGACGGGGAGTACATCGTCGCTTCTGATGCTACTGCGATTGTCGAGTACACTCGATCTGTGCTCTACCTCACCGACGACGAGATGGCTATCCTCACCCGCTCCGGCTACCAGACGAAGACAATCGAGAACCTCCCCACCACCCCTGAGCTCTTAGAGCTGGAGTTTGACCTGGAGCGGATCGAGAAAGGTGGCTTCCCCCACTTCATGCTGAAGGAAATCCATGAGCAGCCAGAGACCTTCCGCGATGCCTTCCGCGGCCGACTTCTAGCCAGCGAAGGCAACGTCAAGTTGGGCGGACTGCGCAGCGTAGAAGCCCAGCTCCGCCAGGCACGGCGTATCATCTTCACTGCCTGCGGGACGTCATGGCATGCCGCTTTGGTCGGTGAATACTGGATTGAAGAACTTGCCCGCTTGCCTGTTGAGGTTGAGTACGCTTCCGAGCTTCGCTATCGCAATCCCATCCTCTATCCCGACGATGTGGTCATTGCCATCTCTCAGAGCGGGGAGACGGCTGATACCCTAGCAGCCGTTCGTGAGGCAAAGCTGCGCGGAGCGACGGTCTTAGGAATTGTGAACGTCGTCGGTAGTTCGATTGCCCGCGAAACCCATGCAGGAGTCTACATCCACGCCGGCCCAGAGATTGGGGTTGCCTCCACGAAGGCATTCACCTCTCAGTTGGCAGTCCTCATGCTCCTGGCCCTCTACCTCGGAAGGATGCGCCATCTCTCAGCCACACGGGCCCAAGAGATTGCCCAAGAGATGCTCCACATCCCGAGCAAGATTCAGGCCATCCTCAACAATGCCTCCTCCATTCAGCAAATTGCCCAGCTCTACGCCGGTGCACAGAACTTCCTCTACTTAGGGCGCGGCGTCAACTTCCCTGTGGCACTGGAAGGAGCTCTGAAGATGAAGGAGATCGCCTACATCCATGCCGAAGGATATCCAGCTGCCGAGATGAAGCACGGTCCGATCGCCCTCATTGACGAGAACATGCCCGTCGTCGTCATCGCTCCGAGAGATGAGCTCTACGACAAGGTGCTCTCCAACATTGAAGAAATCCGAGCCCGCCGTGGAAAGGTCATCGCTATCACCGATGGGAGCGATCCTCGCATCGCAGAAGTGGCCAATCACCTCATCCTCATCCCCGAAACATTGCCCATCCTGACCCCCATCCTCGCTGTCATCCCGCTACAACTGCTGGCATATTACACCGCTGTAGAACGGGGATGCAACGTGGATATGCCCCGTAACTTGGCGAAGAGCGTCACCGTCGAGTAGGCTTACCGCCACCGGAGGGAAAGCAGTGCGGCCACCACTCCAGGCTGCGACAGTGGAGTGACGCTTAAACGATCGCTGACGTCAAAGCCCATGAGATTCGCGCCTACGTAGGCATCCACCGCCGCCAGCAAGTATGCTGCAACCCAGATAGCTAAGGCAATGTCACGGCGATCCGCGTAGAGCGTACGATACGCCCGTAGAGTTGCTAAATCCTCCGCTGTCCTCCTTCCAGCAAGCACATCTTCCACCTGACGCTGGTAGCGCACATACAAGCGGTGGTTGCTCAGCGTCGCATAGGCGCTGAGCACGTTCGCCAAGAAGAAAACGGGAGCCTTCCAGTAGGCACCGATGTACAACTGCCCCCACCCAGGGACCACCAGAGACCGCCACAGAGCGCCCGTGGGAGTCTTTACTGCTGCAGAACTCTTCGTGGGGGAAAGACTATCGGCTTGAGCGGCTAATTCTGAGGCATGAGAGGAGTCACAGTCACCCGCTACATTACCTGCAGCTACCGCAAGGAGAGCAAGCGTCAGCCACGGTGTAATCCGCATACCACCCTGCGAACACCGGTCAGGAAATTCAGATGCCCTCGTGGTGCCCGGCGCAGGACTCGAACCTGCACGCCCTTGCGGGCACTACACCCTGAATGTAGCGCGTCTGCCAATTCCGCCAGCCGGGCAGTTGCGGAGAGGGTGGGATTCGAACCCACGGTGCCCCGTAAGGGGCACAACGGTTTTCGAGACCGCCCCGTTCAACCACTCCGGCACCTCTCCCCCGCAGCGCAAAATTACGGCTTCCTGCTGAGGCATAGACTTAGTGTCGGTGTTCATGGGGCAGCTCTCGCTGCTTTGCGGGTCGTGGAGGACGGCCTACCCGACAATCAACCTGTTGCCATCCCGCCTGGGCAAAGCGCAGTCGCAGCCGTAGTGTGTCCCCTGGCCGCAGCGCCTGCTGTAGGTCATAGAGCATGACATGCAACCCGCCGGGGCGCAGCACCACGGAATCTCGCGCTGGGATGACGATGCGCTCAATCTTGCGCATCTGCATTCGCCCCGTGGCATCTCGGACCGTCTCGTGGAGTTCGGTTCGGCCTGCCTGTGCAGTTGCAGCCTCCAACAACGTATCTGCCCTGGTACCCGTGTTGACAATCACCCCGTACGCTGCGCTGGGAATCGCCTTCCCCGCAGGGCGTGCCCAAAAGTCTTTCAGCATAACCTGACTCGTCTGCGCCTGCGCACCAGCCAAAACAAGGCACAGAGACACCACCCAAGGGAACCAGAACCTCATAGCTCCCCCCGCAACTGTTGTACATCACGGACAACCTCTGCTATCGGCGCTCCTGTCCCGGAGTACTGCTTCCGAATCCGCCC
>JBCNUX010000018.1:0-32515 GCA_039630485.1 Chlorobiota bacterium
ATCCCAGGGAAACTGCCGCTTCTGAGCACGCAAGCACCTGCAAGCATCGTGCTCATCGTCGACAACTCCGCCAGCATGGGGATTACGGATGCTCAAGGAGAGCGCTTCCGACGGCTCCAACAGTATGCCGAGCGCCTACTCCGCTCCCTAGGGCACGAAGACGAGGTTGCCCTCCTGCCGACTGTCACCCCAGCCCAATGGCAAATGGCTGAGTGGGGAAATGCTCGAGGAGCTCTCATCGAGGCGCTCAACACTCTCTCACCACGCCCTGAAGCTGGCGATTTGTCGGCTGCGCTCCAGCGAGCCGAGGAGCTGCTCCGCACAGCACGCCATCTGCAGCGGTTTGTCGTCATCCTCAGTGACTTCCAGCGGAACCTCTTTGCAGAGCAGTCCTCCACGAGGAGGTTGCTAGAAGTCGGTATCACTGTCTACGCTGTCAATGTCGCCGCCGAAGAGGAACTTGGGCAGGGGCTCGTCGTGGACTCCGTGAGCTTGGAGACCCAGCTCCGCGCCGTTGGTGAACCAGTAGCCATCACAGCGCGAGTCTCCAACGTTGGGACTCAATCGGCCAGCGGGCTGGTCTCCCTGTTCTGGAACGGAGAGCGCGTGGCCCAGCGTCGAGTTGTCCTTCAGCCTGGGCAGTCGCAGACGGTGGTGCTCACCGGCACCCCCACTGCACCAGGCTTCGTCCATGCTGCCGTTGTCGCCGAAGGTGACGTCGTCTCGATTGGGGAACGCCGCTTCGTCGGCTTTGTGGTTCCGGAACCCATTCGCGTCGGACTGCTGGCCGATGGACCGGCTTCTACCTTCCTTGAGGCAGCCCTCTCTGCCTACCCTGCCCAATCGTCGCCACTTCGGCTAGAGACGCTGTCAGCAGCCGAGCTCGCAAGTAGCGATCTGACCCGCTTCCGAGTACTCGTCATTGCCTCTACAGCCCTGACGCCAGTTCATCTGAGCCGGCTGGAGGCCTTCATACGAGGTGGTGGCGGGGTCGTACTCTTCGCCGCCGATGGCGGCTGGATGCAGGCTGTGGCCCCTTGGCTTGCGCAGCAAGGGATGATCAGGATTGCCCGCCGTGACTTCTCTCCAGCACAGCCTGCAACGATTGTGTGGGCTGACAAGCACCACCCATTCTTCAGCGGAGTCTTCACTGGCGAAACCCGCGGGGAATTGCTCCCCGAAACCCCGAAGTTGAATCGCCTCGTTAGCACCGATGGAGGGATTCCACTCCTCCGCAGCTCTGCCGGGACCATCCTTGCTGAGCAACGCCTTGGCAAGGGTCGCCTCATCTTCTGCGGCATTGCTCCAGACTTAGAATGGGGCGATTTCCCGCGCAGTGGGCTTTTTCCCACAGTTGTGGTGCGCTCCGTCCTGCTAGCGGGGAGCACAGCTGTTCCGGCCTTCTTCCGTGAGGCCGGGGAAAGTGTTACGCTGACGCTCCCTGCCACCCAGGGCACCATCGCTCTCCAGGAACCGTCGGGGACTCGCCGCCTACTGTCACCACTCCAGCTCAGCACGGGAACCCGCCTTGAGCTTGGAGTCTTGCGGGAACCTGGGGTGTACGATCTGACAACCGACGCTACACCGCTGACCACGGTAACCGTCAACATTCCGACAGCCGAGCTCCGGTTAGAGTACGCCACCCCAGAGCAGATCCAATCCTGGTTTGAACGCCTCTTGAGCCCGGGGGTTTCCTTCCGATACCTGTCGTCGGCAGACGAGCTCTTGGCAGCGGGCATCCAGGGCTCAGACGCGACGGAGTTGTGGCGTTACTTCCTAGTGATGGCGCTACTCCTGGCTGTGCTGGAGCTCGTCCTAAGCTATCGGCTCATGCGTAGCAATGCCGTGCCAGAGCAGTAAGTGGCTCCTCTCCTGTGGGCTTGTCCTCGGCGCCGTCAGTTCTGCGGCGTTTCATGGACCGCTGTGGCTGTCACCACGCCCCGGAGATACGGTCCTGATGGGGCGACCTCTCGTGCTGCGATGGAACACTCAAGGCCTAGCCAACATCAGCGTATGGTACTCACTCGACACAGGCCGCACATGGCAGCGCCTCTTCGCGGACCTACCCGTGGACAGCGTGGTCTGGCATGTACCAGCGCTGGATACCGTAGCTCTCCTCCTGCGAGCACGGGCAGAGTATGGAGCTAGCTCCGCCCCAATCCGCGAGCGGCGTCAAGCACACCAGGCCCCTATCCGCCGCCTCCGCTTTTCCCCGGATGGGACGTACTTGTTGACTACCTCCGAAGAGGGAATCGTCAAGCTGTGGAACGTCGCCACGCTGGAAGCAGCCGATGTTTTGGTAGTCGGCACTCGCACCACGGCTCTCTACGCTGCTGAATTCGTCGGCGACTCCAACCGCGTGCTCATTGCCGTTGACTCCCTCCTGCTGTTCTACAACCGTCCCACGGGAGAGCGAATCACCTTTGGTCTCGGTGGACACCGAAAGTTCATTCGGGACCTTGCCGTCCATCCTTCAGGGCGCTATGCTGCTACGGCAGCCGACGACTCTACAGTATGCCTCTGGGACCTCACGACTCTGCAACGTCTCGCTTGTTGGGGCGAGCCTGGGGTTCGGTCGTGGTACAGCATTGCCTTCTCTCCTGACGGAAGGCTGCTGGCTTACGGCGGTGATAACGGCATCATCTACGTGCGTCCATGGCAGCAGCTGTGGCAACCACCGCTGCTCCTACGGCAACATGGGGATTCCGGGACCAACGCAGTCATCTGGGCTCTCTGCTTCGGCACTGAAGAAGGGTTGCTCATCTCGGGCGGGGTTGATCGGACGGTCCGCTTCTGGAATCCTCACACTGGCCAAGAGTTGGCTCGTGGTAGCGCACACACCTTCCACGTCCGCTCCGTACGTTCGCTCTCCTGGGGGCGGCGCGTCGCCTCTGGCTCGTTGGACAGCACCCTCCGCCAATGGACGCCTACAGGAACCCAGCTCGGCCGCCCACTCTTCCACGGTGGACAAGTCCTTTCGGTAGACTACTCCCCGGACGGTCGGCTACTGGCTTCTGCAGGGAGGGATTCCGCCATCCGAATCTGGGAAAGCGGAGCCGCTCAGAGCCGAGAGGACACTATCAGGGTGGTGCTCAAATACCCCGTCCGGCTTCGGATCGCCCCGGTCGTTGGCACCCCAGGCTCCCTTACGACGCTTGCAGTCCTCCACGAAGACTACTCATGGTTGCCGCCACTCCGCAGCGATAGCTTCTCCTGCCGACTCGTGATGCGACTGCCGGCATGGTTGGTAGAGCCTATCGGCAGGAGAAGCAGCCCCACAGCATGGGACACGGTGACTGCGGACCTGTGGCTCCGCGCTACCGATACGCTCGCACACCTACCCGTGCGACTCCTGCAGGGGATGCCGCCGGCCGCTCCTGTCGAGCCTCTATGGGTGGAATGGCGTGGGACTCAGGCTTTCCGTGCAGAGCTACGCGCCGGCTTGGTGGAGGTTGCAGGGCACTGCCCTGGAGCGACGCCATCTCTAACCATCGCAAGACCACTGCAGCTGCGCGTGCGGTGGGAATCAGAGCGAGAACTCTCCGTTGCCATCGTAGCGGACGAAGACGGCCCCTACCACTTACACCTCGTTGACGGCTTAGGGCGGACGGTCCTTCGACAGTCGTTGGCCCTCCGACACGGCGAACACTCTCTGAAGCTCGCCCTTCCTTCGGCAGCACAGGGCCTGTATTGGCTCCAGCTCTCCGCGCCGAGCCGCCGCATAGTGCAACCACTATGGGTTGACCGATGAGCACCCTGTGGCACGAATTCCGACGTCGCCGTGCCCGGCAGAACGCAGCCGTTTTAGACACTGGTTTCACCAGCTATCGGCGCTTCTTCGCCCTCGATGGTGCCGCCTACGAAGATGGAGCCCTCCCTCGCACGGTCAAAGAGCTCATGGGGCTAGTCGCTTCACTCGTCCTCCGATGCAACGACTGTATCCTCTACCACCTGGACCAAGCACTGCGGTGTGGTGCAACGCGACAGCAGATCTACGAAGCCCTCAACATCGGTCTGATCGTAGGCGGATCCATCGTCATCCCCCACCTCCGCTACGCCCTTGAAGCCTTAGAAGCATGGCAACCGGAAGGAGAGCCTACCGATGCAGCCCATTCCTCACCCGGAAGTTGAGCACTTGCGACGCCGCTGCCAAGAGCTCCGGCAGGCTCTCCAGCAGACCTTGCACGAGTGGTTCCACCTCCGACATGAGCTCTACCCCAAGCTGCTTGCTGACTACGAGCGTCTCTTCCGTGACCTGGAACTGCAACTGCAGCACGCCTCGCTGAAAGCCGCCCAGATGCGGCGCCGTGCCGAGCTTCTGGTCGTCAAGCTCCAACGAGGGGAGGTCATCACGGAGCAGACGTTTGCTCTCGTGGAGCGCATTGTCGAGCGGGAGTTCGCCCAGCTATGGGAGCGCCTCCAGTCGGCTACAAGTCCACAGCCCAGTCCTCCTCCAACGGAGCCCGAAGACTTCCCGAAGCTCTACCGCATCTTAGCCAAGCGCCTCCATCCAGACGCGGCTGGAGGAGAAACCGAAGAGTTTCGCCGCTACTGGCACGTCCTGCAACGTGCCTACCGCGAACGCAACCTCCAGCAACTCCAGCAGCTTTACTCCCTCCTCTGCGGCGAAAGCGAAGCGGACTCTATCCCCGACGACGACTTGGATGCTCTGAGCCGCTTCGTGCATCAGTTGGAGCAGCGACTCGCCGCTGAGCAACGTCGCCTGGAGCGCCTCCGCAACGATGAGCCTTTCTGCCTGCCACTCCACGACCCCACCTGGGTCGCACAACGCCGCCGAGAGCTTGAGGAAGAAATCCGCCAATGCCAGCGGCAGATTGACCACTACACTGACCTCATCAACCGCATCCGCTCGCGCACCCTCACCGCCGACGACCTCCAAGACCCCGAACTGCTGAAGCACATCGCCGAGCAGACCTACGGGCGTCGCTAAGCTTTGGCAATCTGCACCACAACCTTGCCCATATGCTCTTCTGACCGAAGCCGGTCGAAAGCCCGCAGCACCTCCTCGAATGGGAAGACAGTATCAACCACTGGAACAATGCGGTGCTCCTCCACGAATCGAAGCATCGCCGCAAACTCCTCATCTGTCCCCATCGTGCTCCCCACGATATGGAGCTGCCGCCAGAAGAGGCGATGCAAATTGAACTCTGGCACCGCGCCGAGCGTAGCACCGTAGACGACAATCCTACCGCCAGGAGCTGCCAGGCTGAGCAGGGCATTGAATGGAGCTCCTCCTGCGCTGTCCACGATGAGGTCAAACTCACCATCGGCCAGCTCGCGAAGGAGGCGCTCCCACTCAGGATAGGCATAACACACTCCCCCGACAGCACCGAATACCTGTGCGCGTTCAACCTTCTCTGACCGCCCCGAAGTCACGAATGCGCGGGCTCCGGCTGCCACAGCGAACTGGAGTGCTATGACAGCAACCCCGCCGCCAATTCCGGTGATGAGCACTCTCTGCCCACTCTGGAGCTGTCCTTGCGTGAAGAGCGCACGATATGCCGTCAGGCCTGCTAACGGCAGGGCAGCGGCCTCAATCGGGGAGAGATGGGCCGGCTTCTCATGGAGCCGATCTACCGGCACGCAGACGTACTCCGCCAACGTCCCGGCCCTCGGCATGCCTAAAATCTGATAGTCTCGCCCCTGCGCTCGCGGGTCCGGGCCCCAGCCTAGGCTAGGATTGATGATGACAGTCTTGCCCACCCAACTGCTGTGCTCCTCCGATCCTACGGCTTCCACCACACCGCAGCCGTCTGAGCCTAAGATTGCTGGATACTGAATCCGAGCGTAGCGCCCCTGCCGGATCCACTCGTCACGGCGATTCAGGGCTGCAGCCAGTAGCCGCACCCGTACCTCCCCTGGAGCCACGGTGGGATTTTCTACCTGCTCCACCTCAAAGCTGTTCTCGCGGAGGACCAGCGCTCGCATTCCGCCCTACTGCTCTTCTAGACTAGCGGCGCGAAATTAGAAAAGCCCGCTGTGGCAACCTCCGACCCCTCGTAGTCTATCCGTCCCACCCTCTTAATTTTGCGCCCGGTTACCACATCCCCTACGCAGTCTCCGAAAGCGATGAATCAGCGCACTGTGCGGCTACTGAATGCCTACGCTCGCTTGACTGGGCAGAGCAATCGCCAGGTCCGGCGTTGGTGGTCTCAGCTCAACTGGCGTGAGCGCACCCTCCAGCGACAATTGATCGAACGCCAGCTCCAACGCGCTGAGCGTTCGGAGCAACAGTAGCAAGATGTGCTGTGAGGAGCTCCCAACGCCAGCACTCCTCCTTGACTACTCGCGCCTCTTGCGGAACCTCCAGCGGATGCAGGAGCGGGCTCGGCAATGGGGGGTTGCTCTGCGGCCCCATGCCAAGACCCATAAGTGCGCAGAGATTGCTCAGCTCCAGTGCCAACTCGGTGCCTGTGGCGTTACGGTTGCGACGCTGGCAGAGGCACGTTTCTTCGCAGATGCCGGTATAGAGGACATCACCTGGGCCTTTCCACTACCACTTTGGGCCATAGAGCCGGCACTTGAGCTGGCCTCCCGCTGCTGCCTTCGCCTCCTGGTGGATAGCAAAGCAGTAGCTGAGGCACTGGCCAGTGCTTGTATGCGTCGAGTCCAGCGCATCCACGTCTGGCTGGAGATCGACTGCGGTGGACGCCGTTCCGGCTTCCTTCCCAACTCCCCAGCGCTAATGGAGACTGCCAGATTCGTGGTTGACTCACCATGGCTCATCTTCGACGGACTCCTTACCCATGCGGGACATGCTTACCGGGCCAGCTCTGCCGAAGAGCTCCAACAGATTGCTCTGCAGGAGCAACAGACCATGGCCGAAGTTGCCGGCTGGCTTCGCACTGCCGGCATCGAAGTGCCTGGGCTCAGCATCGGCTCTACGCCAACCATGATGGCTGCTGCAAGTCTCCTTCCGGACATCACAGAGATCCGGCCCGGCAACTACGTCTTCTACGACTACACCCAGGTTCTGTTAGGGAGCTGTACGTTGCAGGATTGTGCGCTGACAGTACTAGCGACCGTCGTCTCACACCAAACCAGTGCAACCCACTTCGTGATCGACGCCGGCGCATTAGCCCTATCGCTGGACCCCGGCCCGCAACACCTCATGCCTTCACCCTCCTACGGACTCCTCGTGCACGAACTGGATGGCACCTTCATACCCGAACCTCGGCTTCGCATCGCCCGGCTGAGCCAAGAACATGGAGTCGTTGTCACTGAGCATCCCAACTACCTCCATGAGCGCTACCCGGTTGGGAGCCGTGTGCGGATTGTGGAGAATCACTCCTGCCTGACGGCAGCCCTCCACGACCACTACTGGGTCTGCGATGCTAGTTCTGTCATTGCGCAGTGGAAGATCGCCCGCTACCGCAGTTGATCACAGCACTTGCCCGCTCCCCGCTAACGGTTGCGCACAAGCGCCACGGGCGCTTAATCGTTCGGTTAGTTCCAGACTAATTGCTCGGTACCATGGCTCCCGGAACGATCCCCTCGCTGGCCAGCTGGAGCTGTAGAAGCATTCGCTCCGTCAAGCGGCGGGCTCCAATGAAGCGCTTGCTGTAGTAAGTGCTCCGCAGTGATGAGATCGTCACCCCATACCGTGAGCTGGCATGAGCGAAGAGGTCGTCTCCGAGGTAGATCCCAACGTGGGAGACGTAAGCATGCCGTCGGGTATGGAAGAAGACCAGATCGCCGAACTGTAACTCTTCGCGCTTGACGGGCATGCCCAGCGTAAACTGAGCCGCCGCTGTCCGCGGTAGCGTCGCAGAGGCAACCTCAGCGAATAGCCGGCGGATGAAGGCAGAGCAGTCTATCCCTCGCGACGTCTCTCCACCAAAGCGATATGGAGTGCCTAGCCACTCCTGAACGAAATCTAGGATTCGGCGGACTTCTATACCGGCGGCCGTCCGTTCGCCAGCATCCTCGCCCTCCATATAGGCATGCCAGAGGCGATAGAAAGTCTCCATATCCACGGGGACGTCATCCTCCTGCTCCAGCTCGACAGGGTCTTCACCCTCCAAGAGCTCATCGGCGGTCATCGCCCCTTCCAAAACTTGTGCCTCTTCCTGAGCTATCAATCCTGGCTGCGGAGCTCCGTTCATCATCTGCCAAAGGACCGGGGAGTGCTCCCGAACGACCCCTAACGCTTGTTGGCGAACAAGCTCCCGACGGACCGAGGAGGCAGTGCGGCCAAACTGCTTACGCTTCTTGGCCTTGTTGACCCATTGGCTGGCTTTCTTCAACTGCTGTATAGCGAACGCCGCAGGGGCTTTCCAGAAGTCAACGGCAACGAAGGCAACAGCAGCACAGAGGACATGGATGAGTGCCTTCATGGCTTCACCCTCCCTGAATTCGTGGAACTTCACTCCTTGGAGACCCACTCCAGCAGGAGTCGGTCACTTCCGTCCAGCCGCATTCCCCTCACTGCAGGCTGGACGAGCCGAATGAGGCGTGGGTAGTAGAGGAAGACCCACGGTGCTTCCTCGAGGACGATGCGCTCCATCTGGCGATAGAACTGGAAGCGCCGAGCTGTATCGGCTTCCGACAGTGCCCGCTCGTAGAGAGAATCCACCTCTGGCGAGCGGAAGCGCGTCGTGTTGGGTCCCTGTGGAGCTCGATACGGCGAGTAGAACAGCGACAGGAAGTTCTCGGGATCCGGGTAGTCTGCAATCCAGTTCGTCCGCCAGAACATACTTCGGCCTTCCCGAACCATCGACAGATGTTGCGGGAAGTTTAGCTGGCGGAGCTCCACCCGAAGTCCAAGCTCTCTGAGTTGCTGCTGGACTGCCTCGGCAACCGAGAGCGTTCGTGGATGCATCCCGAGTTGCAGTACCAGCGGCGGCAACCCTTTACCCCCTGGGTACCCGGCCGCCGCCAGGAGCTGACGAGCCCGCTCGGGATCGTACCGATAGCCAACCGTCTGCAGGGAGAAGCCTGGGAACCCCGGGGGTATCACGCCGTAGTGGGCCGGCTCAGCCGAGCCATGGAGCACGTGCCGGATGATGCGCTCGCGATCTATCCCGTAGTTCAGCGCTTGGCGCAAGAGGCGAGAGCGTGCCAGTGGCGAGGTACGCCCACCCTCTGTGGTAGTGTCGAGCATGATACCGTAGTACTCCACTGCATAGGCCGGGGCAGTCAAGAGCTGATACCGCGAGAACTCCGGTCGCAGCGTTCCCTCCGGCGTCAGCACGGCCGGCACAAGGCTCGGATCCAGGCCAGAGACCATGTCCAAGCGGCCCTGCTGGAACTCCCAGAAGGCCGTCTTCTGGTCCCGGAGGAAGCGCACCACGACGGAATCCAAGTACGGCAGCGGCCGACCTCGGTGGTCACGCTTAAAGTAGTGCTGGTTACGCACTAAGACGAGCCGAACATCTGACTTCCACTCCTGCAACCGAAAGGGTCCCGTGCCCACCGGGTGGCGAAAGAAGTCCTCACCATAGAAGCGTACAGCCTCCTCTGGTACAATCCAGCAGTACGGAGTCGTAAGGAGTGCGAGGAAAGGCGCAAACGGGCGTTGGAGCTCAATGAGGACCGTGCTATCGTCCAACACCCGGATACCGCGGACCCCTTCGGCCGGAACCTCTCCACGCGCAGTCTTAGCGTGGAATTCCTCTACGCCGACCACCTTTCCCCAGAAGACCCACAATCCCGGGGAACGCGTCCGCGCATCGCAAATCCGCTCAAACGAGAACTTCACATCCGCCGCCCGTAATCGGCGCGGCTGACCGCGAAAGCAGGGATCATTATGAAAGAAGACGTCCGTTCGCAGGACGAAGCGCCACCGCCGCCCACTGGCATCAACGCTCCAGGAACGCGCCAAGCACGGAACAATCCGAAGAGCCGTATCCAGCTCCACAAGCCCATTGTAGAGCTGTGTCCCCACCCAGATTGCCGACACATAGCTCATATGGGCAGGGTCCAAAGTCGTAATCCCCTCGGCTTCGTTGTAGACGAAGCTCCCCTTTCCTGGGCGCTCTGACGGACCACCACAACCCGCCAGCAGCCATCCCACCACCCAGCATGTCAAAGAACCCCTCACCCCGCTGGTCACCTTCAGGAGCCGCAAGAAACGAAATTCCTCGCACATACGAGGCCCAGTGCTCACTGAGGCTGTAGCCAGACGTACTTGTAGAACCGCCGATCCATTGCGTTGTTGCGGTAGCCTGCAACGTAGGGCTGGAGCAGACGGTAGTCCTCGTCGTAGAAGAGGATGATCATCGGAGCATCGCCAATGGCAAGCTGCTCTGCCTGGCGATAGAGCTCCATGCGGCGTTGTCGGTCTGGGGTGGACAGAGCCTGCTCCAGAAGCGCATCAAAGGAAGGGTTGCGGTACCGCGTGGAGTTGATAGGGCTAATGTCCGTCCCCTTCGCCGGGACCAGCTTGCCGTAGAATAGGTTCAGGAAGTTCTCTGGGTCAGGATAGTCAGCAACCCACCCAAGCCGGAAGAAGGGAACGCGACCCGCATCGATTTCCTTCAAATGTTGGGCAAACTCTACCTGCCGCAGCTCCACTGTGATCCCCAGATTCTCTCGGAGCATTGCTTGGACGGCTTCAGCGATCTGGCCATTCCGTCCACCGCCTGCATTGAGCTGGAGCGTAATTGTGGGGAAGCCACGCCCTCCCGGATACCCAGCCTCCGCCAACAGCTGGCGCGCGCGCTCTGGGTTGTAGCGGTAGCCCTGAATGCTGCGAGCTGGATAGTCGGGCATCGAAGGCGGAATGAGCCCATAATGTCCCGGCTCCCCTGCCTGTCCTTTGAGGACATAGCGGACAATCCGCTCACGATCGATTGCATACGCCAAGGCCTGGCGCACTCGCTTATCCCGGAAGAGCGGATGAGTGGTCAGCATTCCGTAGTACTGCGTCGCTAGCGCCGGGACGCGGAGAAGCTGATACTGCCGCCATTCACCTCGCGGCTGCCCTCGTTCGTCGACCACCTGTGGGAAGAACTCCACCGGAATCCGGTAACACTCCTCCAAGTTCCCTCGGCGAAACTCCAAGAACTGCGTCTTGTCGTCCTTGATGAAGCTGAAGCGGATGGCATCCAGGTAGGGCAGTTGGTTCCCGTGTTCGTCCCGCTGCCAGTAGTTCGGGTTGCGCCGAAGGATGAGCTCGCGATCCGGTACCCAGGAGACAAACACGAAGGGGCCCGATCCTACGGGGTTCCGGAAGAAGTCGGCACCGTAGTGCTCTACCGCCTCTCGCGGCACAATTGCGAACGTCACAAGAGAGACGTAGTACTCAAACGGAGCAAACGGCCGGGTCAGATGGATTTCAAACGTGTATCGGTCTCGCACGACGAAGCCTTCTACTTCCGAAACGTCCGGCGAACCACCCTGCTGAGCAGCACGTCGTGTGGCTTCAAAGTAGGCATCCGCGCCCTTCACCTTCCCCCGGAAGTAGTCGTATCCCAACGTCCCTGTTCGGAAGTCACAAGCCCGCGTGAGGGAGTATTTGACATCCTCCGCAGTGAGTTCACGCCCTCTGCCACCGGGGAAGCAGGGATTGTCGTGGAACAGCACGCCACGGCGAAGGAAGTACCGGTAGACCAGTCCATCGGGAGAGACTTCCCACCGCTCCGCCAGCTCAGGCTGGAGGCGCAGGTTCTCGTCAAGCGTCAGCAGCTTGTCGTAGAGCTGCTCAGCGACGTGTGCCGACGTGACGTCGTTGATCTGCACTGGGTCCAGCGACCGGACTTCACCGACCTCGTTGACACGATACGTCCCCCCGTAGAACTTCCCACCTACTGCGGGACGTAGTCCCTCAGGCTGACGACGTTCTGGAGCACACCCAAGCGCTACGCCCACAAGCAGAATGAGCACGAAACGGTTCCAACTCCCCATTCCCTTCCCGCACCGCTGAGGAACCGAATCAGCAGCAGAGGATATGCCGGTGACGGAGAGTATGGACGCCCTCACGAACAAGAGCAGCGGCAATACCGAGAGCCAGCAAGGCATCTGCCTGCCATATTCCCCACCACCATTGGGCCATCAGCCCAACCAGCAGAACAAGCGATAGGGCTGCACACGCTAACGTCTGCTTCGCATCGGCACGGAGCGCCGCACTCTGCAGCACTTTACTCAATTGCCACTTCGCCCAAAAGAGGCTCGGCTTAACGACGAGGGAGACAACCGCCAGCCCAAAGGCGAGTTCGTGGACGTGGGGACGGATACCCCAAAAGAGCCGCTGGACGGCCTCCAGAGCAATAACTGCTGCCAGGAGGAGGAAAGCAACTCCAATGATGCCTGCTGCCCGCCGCTCTCGCCAGGCATGCTGCACACGCTCTGCCGAGCTTAGGCTAGGAGCGAAGCGCCAGAGGATGGCAAGGCCAGAGAGGGACTCAGCAACTGCCTCTATCCCGAAGCTGAGAATTCCCCAGCTGTTGCTAACGTGTCCGACCCAGAGCGAAACTGCGGCCTCGCCGAAGGTATAGAGCACTGTCACCAGTGCCAGACTCCACGCCCCTCGAGTGAGTCTCTGGATGCTGCCGACAGAGACGGCACTACCTGCCCACATCCCCCACCGATTCGAGGGCTGCCCCGCCAGGACTCGAACCTGGACTCTCCTGATCCAGAGTCAGGCGTGTTGCCAGTTACACCACGGGGCAACGGCCAAGTGGACCGGAGGAGATTCGAACTCCCGACCTCCAGAGTGCGATTCTGGCGCTCTCCCAACTGAGCTACCGGCCCAGCTGAACGCAAAAATAGGAAAAAACCTCCTCCACGCGTCCGCTCATGCAACTCAGCAAGCTCACTAGCTCTGCAGGTTGGCAGCGGCGTGGCATAATTTTGTGCGGACGGGTTCCCTGTGAGACTCTCGATGAAGCGGCGCCCCACGGTCATCAAGCAGCACGATCCCACCGACTGCGGGGCCGCCGCTTTAGCTTCCGTTGCTGCCTATTGGGGATTGCGTTTGCCACTAGCCCTCTTCCGCCAGTACACAATGACCGACCGTGAAGGAACCACAGTCCTCGGCATCGTTAGGGCAGCCGAGCAACTGGGCTTCTACGCAAAGGGCATCCGAATCCTGCCAACGATGCTCCGCGACCTGCCGTTGCCGGCAGTTGCCCATATGTACGTGCCCGATGTTCAACGCTACCACTTCGTAGTGCTCTACCGGGTTGAGGCCAACCGGCTGCAGTTGGGAGATCCCGCTCGTGGGCTTGTGTGGGTGCCGATGGAAGACTTCCTAGCACAGTGGACGGGAGTTGTAGTTATCTTGGCGCCGCGAGAGGAGTTCCAGGAGGCGGAGGTTGGCAGTTCACGCTGGAGGCTCTTCTGGCGCCTGCTAAGGCCTCATCGTGGCTGGCTCCTTCAGGCCTTTGTAGGGGCTCTACTGACCACACTCCTGGGGATGGCACCGGCTCTTTACACAGGTTTTCTGCTGGACGTGGTCATCCCTACCGGAAACACGGTGCTGCTCCATGCCCTCAGCATTGCCCTCGTCGCCACCGTCGCCCTTCGGGCCTTCTTTGGATGGATGCGCTCTGTGTTACTGTTCCACACCATCCAGCGTGTGGATGCCGGTCTCGTGATGGGGTACTTCCGGCATCTCCTGCGCCTCCCGCAATTCTTCTTCGATGCCCGACGCACGGGGGAGATCCTTTCCCGAGTCGTGGATGCTACCAAGGTCCGGAACGCCATCAGCACCGCGGCCCTGACCCTATTGGTAGATGCTACGATGCTCGTCGTAGCCTTCGGGCTGATGTGGCTTTACTCCCCTTCGCTAGCGCTGTTAGCGACGGGGGCTTTACCACTCTACGGCGTTACGGTAGTGCTCCTCCGGCGTCCTATGCAGCAGACACAGCGTGCCCTAATGGAGCAGGCCGCCGAGCTCAATGCTCACTTCACCTCCGCGATTGCCGGCAGTGCAACGGTCAAAGCCTTCACCGCCGAGCTCTATACCCAATGGAAGGCCGAGCGTACCTTCGTTGGGATCTTACGCCTCTTGGGCCAATCCCTTCGGCAGTACCTAACAGCTACGACGGCAGCCGAACTGCTCAGCGGCCTGGTAGCAGCAGGTGTCCTCTGGATAGGGAGCCTGTTAGTGCTCCAGGCGCGGCTAAGCGTCGGTGAGCTCATGGCATCGTCTCTACTAGCCGCATTGGCAGTACAGCCACTCGGACGCCTCTTGGCACTGCAGCAGATGGTCTACGACGCCCTCATCGCAGCAGAACGACTGTTTGAAATCATGGCACTGGAGACCGAAGAACCTCCCCACCGCGGTATTCACCTTGCTCCCGAACAAGTACGGGGCGAGATAGAGTTCCGGCACTGCACCTTCCGCTACGGAGCACGGCTGCCCGTGCTGCGGGACTGCTCGCTCTTCATCCCCGCAGGCCGGATCACTGCTGTGGTGGGAGAGTCCGGCTCAGGGAAGACTACACTGGTGCGGCTCCTGCTCAAGCTCTACCCCCTCCAAGAGGGGGCTATCCTACTGGACGGCATAGACATCCGGGATATCGCCACCGACTCCCTCCGCCGCCTAATTGCCGTAGTACCGCAGGAGGTAGAGCTGTTCCATGGCACGGTCCTGGAAAACGTTGCCTACGGCGACACACAGCCTGATCGTGAACGCGCGGTAGCCGTCTGCCGGCAAGTCGGGATCGACCGCTTCATTGCAACTCTGCCGGGACGTTACGAGACTGTCATTGGGGAACACGGTGTTGCACTCTCGGGAGGCCAGCGGCAGCGGATTGCGATTGCACGGGCCCTCTACCGCAATCCCCGAATCCTGGTGCTGGATGAAGCTACAAGCAATCTGGATCCTGAGGCAGAGATGGTCATCGCCCGCTTACTTCAACAGCTGCGGCAAGCGGGAACAACTATCCTGCTGATTGCCCATCGGCTCAGTACAGTCCAGATTGCGGACCGGATCGCCGTATTAGCCGACGGGCGCATCGTAGAAGAGGGTACCCACGCAGAACTGTTGGCACGTCGCGGCTTCTATGCCCGGCTGTGGCATCGCTACACTGCAGGGCTGAACTGAACTCTTCGGGCCATGGAACAACACCAACCTAAGCGCTGGGAGGAGCTAGAACGGACATTACTCCCCCCAGAAGCCCTTCCAGGTAGCCTGGAAGCACACTTGGTACGTCCGCCGACCGCAGGAATGTGGCTCTTCTGGGGACTGGCACTTTCGACTGTCGCTGCTCTCGTCTGGGCGGCCTTCGCGGAGCTGGATATCACCATCCGCTGCCGCGGATACATTCGCCCTACAACGCCATCACAGACTCTGCGCAGCCCGATAGATGGCATCGTAGAAGCTGTCCCTATCCAGCTCTACCAGCACGTCCGGCGTGGTGATACCCTCCTGCGATTCCGCTCTGCAGAACTTCAGCTCCGCCGTTCCGTCCTTGAAGAGGAGCTTCGGCACGAGGAACAGATGGTGGCTGATCTCCTCGCACTCGCGCGCTCTCTGCCCACCGGAGGGACCCCCCCACAAATTGCCGCTCAGCTCCCCGTCCTCTCTTGGCGAACTCCCCAGGTCCGCAGCCTCTGGGAGCTCATCCGAAAGGACTTGAATCTGTTCGCTCGGCGATACGAGACCCTCTCCCAACGCCGGGACCGCATCGCAGCACTGCGTGAGAAGCAGTTCGCCACTGCTGAGGAGTACGAGTCCGTCCTCACCGAACTCCGGCTCCAGGAGCTACAGGTGCTCCAGTACCTCCAAGCACGCCGTCAAGAACTGCTGCAGCGCGTGGACGAGTTAGAGCACCGACAGCGAGAACTCCGCCAGCAACTCGAGCTGCTCCAGGAACGCCTTCGGCAAACTGTTCTTGTATCGAACGTCGACGGGCAGGTCGTACGGCTCTCCGTCTCCCGCCCGGGGACCTACGTCACGGCAGGGCAAGAGCTCGTGACCATCACACCTGAAGCCCGTCTGGAAGTAGAGCTTCTGGTATTGCCAGAGGATATCACTCTCGTCCAACCCGGACAGCGAGTACGCCTCTCCGTTGTCGGTCTACCGTTGGGGGAATGGGAGCCCCTCTGGGGACGAGTTGAGAGCATCGCAGAAGACATATCGGCCGAAGGCACTGCTTTAGTCTACCGTGTCCGCGCAGTGCTAGATACTACCGTGCTCCGGTCGCGCTCAGCAGCCGCATCGGTCCAGATACAGCTACGCAAGGGGCTACCAGTACAGGCAACCATTTACGTCGGTCGCAAGCCTTTCACTGCATGGCTCTACGATCGCTCGCGCCACCTCTGGCACTCCGTGGCACCGTGAGAGGGCTAAGGGGCTGAGCGTAGCTGCCGCTGGAGAATGACCAGCGCAGAAGCAACTGGAACACGATTGCCACTGCTACCGCCTCCTGCGAGGTACATCCCCGATGAGGAACCGCCATCCAGATTGAGGGCCTGGTAGGCTCCTAAAGAACGCATCCATGCAGCCAACTCCGGTACTGTTGCCCCGGCAGAGTGGCCGTTGTGCTCAACGACGACGAGTAGTAGCTCACCCTGCCGAGTTACTCCTATCGCTGTGCGAGCACGGCGACGGTAGAGGAAGCGCTCCGATGTGGTGCCCTCCTGTGCTGCCTCCACTCGAATACGGCCGTCCCGAACCAACCGCGGAGTCCCGCTCCAGATATGCCGAACCCGGAGGCCTACTCGAGGCCTCAGGCGAGTCTCCAGCCAGACTGTGTCTCCCGGCACAGGTAAGAGCGAGTCCGGAAAGTCCCACCCCAAGGAGAGAATGCATCCCCGCAGTGGCATAGCCGCAGCGCCAGAATCCACGCTGAGCACTTGGCACGGTACCGCCCCACCCACGAACGGCATCCGCAAGTACCGCAGGCGCAACTTCTTCAGGGGTAGCTCGACCGTGTCCGTCGGAACACTGACGAGAAGGACGCTATCGGGCTGCTCTTCAATCGGGACGGCAATGACACTCGTCCCCCGTCGAGGCACCGTGTCCCCAGCGAACCGCGTATAGAGCACAACTCCCTGTGAGTGCTCCCGACGGTTAACATCGGCAAGTTCCACTCGTTCCCCACTTGGCAGTCGTACCCATGCTTCCAAGAGGAAGGTATCCAGCACCGAAGCGCCCTGTGCGTCCACTACAAAGGAACTCCAGCGCTTGTAGCGGTGGAGTTGGAGAAGTTCGCCATCGGTTGCAGCTAGACCAACCGGCAGCATCCCTGACCGACTCCAGAAGTAGCCATTGACCGCCGCCACTACCTGGAATGGGCTGAGGGTGTCGTAACGCTGAACAATCTCCGTCAACGTCTCCTGCTGCCCCGGAATGGCCGGTACGAGCTTGACCTCGACAGACGGATCCCGCAGACTGACTCTGAGCACATGCACTGAGCGTTCTGCCGTTCCAAGCACGCGATACCGCCGGTAGCGGACAGCCCGGCTAAGAGCGGAATCGGCCACCAACTGCCACTGGAAGGTCGGCTCTTGACGCCGCCGCACTCGGTAGGCCTGCCTCCTTGAAGTAGGCCTCTTGCGAAGTAGGGCCTTCTGACGAGCACGACGCTGAGGCTTTCGGAGCTCTCGGTGCTGCCTCCTGGCGGCCACACTTACCTTAGGTCGAGCTCTGGACCGCTGCCGCTGTATCGAGCGGTGCTTCTTGCTCACCGAAGCCACTACTATACCGTGCTCTACCCCCGACAAGGGGAATGCACCATACGACACCACTTGCGCTTTGGGCTCCCCTAAAAGCAGTGCAAGTACCGGGATCAGCACCGGCAGAGTCATAGCTCACCGCTACCCACACCGCCAAGCCTGCCAGAGCCGCCGCAAGTGCTGCCAAGTGTACGGAAAGAGGAGCGACGGTGAGAGGTTCTGGACGTACCGATACTGCTGCTCGATCGGCAAATGGCCGAACACCTTGTACCGCCAGCTCTGCTCCCCCAGCCACGATCCGAGGACGTACCCAAAGAGCACGTAACTCAGATGTGCCTGATAGAGCACCAGCGAGAGCTGCAGCCAGTGTGCCACCAATCCTGAAAGCCCCAGTGCTCCCAACAGCAGGCACATCTCCCATCCCTCCATGGCGAGGCGATAGTACGAGTTCCTCAGCAATCGCCGCTGCTCTCGCAGCCACGCCAGCGTAACGCCACAGCCTAAACCCAAAAGCCCGATCGGGATGGCCAGGGCTAGCTCTACGCTTGAGGCGAACAGTCCTACTACGGTCCCCTGTAGCACCAACACGGCAACATACTTTCCCGTCCGCTGCCGAACCTTGTGCTCAAGGACCGCGGCGATGACTTGCTGAGAGAGCATCACAGGGGCTTCGCTAGCAGCTGGCAAATTACATAGTTTCGGGGCCATCCTGTCAGTCATCGGAGGACAATGCCTGCTGCACTATGGCTCTACGAGGCTGCGCTCCGCCAGGCTACGAGCCTTGCCCGTCTCTCTCCACAGCTACGCCTCAAGGCCAAGGCGCGAGAAGAATGGCACCGGCACCTTCGAGAGTTGCAGGATTGGAGCTACGCTGCCCCACATCCTCGCCTCTGGGTCCATTCTGCGTCTGCAGGCGAATTCGAGCACGTTCGCCCTGTGCTACAACTACTGCAGGCACGTCTCCCTCAGTTGTCGGTCATCCTGACTTTCTTCTCTCCCTCTGGCTACGAAGCTCACAGAGCAACCCCCTTCGCCGACAAAGTCTTCCTACTCCCCCCAGACCTCCCTGACAGCAGGCACAGCTTTCTGGCGGCCTTGCAGCCAACGGCTGCTGTCTTCGTGCGGTATGAGCTGTGGTTGGGCTACCTAGCTGCCCTCCGCCAGCGGCAAGTCCCTACGTTCCTCGTAGCTGCTACATTCCCTCGGAGCTCGCTCTGGAGGCTACCTGTGGCACAGCGGCTATTGAGACAAGCTCTCAGCAGCTTCCAGAGAATCTGGGCGTTGAACGACCGAGAGGCCGCAGCATTCCGGCGCCTCGTCCCTGAGGTTCCGGTGACGGTAGTCCCGGATCCGCGGTATGACCGTATCTGGCAAGTTGCCCACCAAGAGCCCCGCGTATGGCTGCCAGAGGCCTTCCGCCATCCAGGTTCATTCTGCCTAATCGCCGGCAGCACCTGGGAGGAGGATCACCGCCTCCTGGCAGGAATGCTCCGCTACCTACCGAACGACCTTCGCCAACGGCTTGTGCTCATCATCGTGCCTCATGAACCTGACCCAGCGAGGGTCACGGCGCTGCTTCGCCTCTTCCGCGGAGCACACCGCTGGACGGAAGTGACCGACGCCAGCCCAGGAGTGGTTGAGCAAGGCCCCCAGGTCCTCATCGTTGACCGTTTCGGGCTCCTACTCCATCTCTACTGCTTTGCCGACGTGGCGTACGTCGGCGGAGGCTTTGGTCACGGCGTCCACAACCTTGCGGAGCCGGCAGCATACGGCATTCCGCTCGTCTGCGGGCCAAGGGTTCAGAAGTCACCTGATGCCCATGCACTCTTGCGCACCGGGGCCTTGACGATCGTTCGCACTGAACGGCAGTTTGCAGATTGGCTCTACGCCGTGTTCAGCAACCCCGAGGAGCGTCAGCGGTTGGGGACTACAGCTCAGAGACTCTTGCAGCAGCGCGGCGGGGCTGAGTCTATCGCTACCTCCTTAGCGGCAGTGCTCAGCGGACTCTCAGAAGCGTAAGAGCTGCTCCAACGCAGCGGCGATCTGCTGCACGGTCGGCACCACAGCGTCCATGAGCCGCCGATTGTACGGTACCGGGCAATCTAGCGAGGCTACCCGCTCTACAGGGGCATCCAGCCACTGGAACGCCTCCCGCCCAACAGTAGCGGCAATTTCAGCACCGAAACCACACATGAGCGTATCCTCGTGGACAATGAGGCAACGGTTTGTCTTCCGCACCGACGCTAACACCGTCTCCACGTCCCATGGGACAATCGTCCGCAGGTCTATTACTTCGGCGTCCACCTGGAGCTGCTCCACCGCCTCCAGGACTCGGTAGAGCATCGCCCCCCACGTAACGACCGTGATGTGGCGTCCACTTCTGACAATCGCAGCACGGCCGAATGGCACGACGAAGTCATCTCCTGGGTATGGGCGCCGTGCCATTGGCGTATCGTACAGGGCTCGGTGCTCTAAAAAGAGGGTTGGGTCGTGGCCACGGAGTGCCGAGCGCAGCAACCCCACAGCATCTTCGGCGTTGGAAGGGAAAGCAACACGCCAGCCCGGCGCGTGAGCGAAGACCGCTTCGCCACAGATGCTATGCCACGGATCCCCGGTGACCTTGCTAAACCCCACGGGGATGCGCACCACAATCGGGGCCGCATACCGCCCGTTCGTCCTCCACCGTATAGTGCCACAGTCGTTGAGCTGCTCCGTAGCGGGATCGGCATACTTGCGAAACTGAATCTCCGCCACCGGCACCAAGCCCGCCAGTGCCATGCCGACGGCGCGTCCAATGATGCCTTCCTCCGAGAGCGCAGTATCAAACACTCGCTCGGCACCGAACTTCCGCTGCAAATCCACCGTGGCCCCGTGAACACCCCCCTTGACGCCAACGTCCTCGCCGAAGACGACTACCCTCGGGTTGAGCTCCAGCTCCTGCTCTAAGGTCCGGCGAATGGCCTCCACCATGTTGATTCGCGGACCAGTCGGTCGTGCCTGCGTCGTACCAGTTGGCAGATGCTGCCCTTCGGGGAGCATACCACCCACTTGCTGGGGAGCATCAGGGTCAAAGAAGAGGAAGCGACACACCGAGCTTGGCTCCGGCTCGGGTTGCGCCAACGCTGCAGCCAAAGCCGCCGCAACCTCTGCCTCCACTTCCTGCCGAAGCCGCTCCCACTCAGACCTCGTCAGCAGACGCTTGCGGAGTAGGTAGCGCTGGAGACGTACAATAGGGTCTCGCTTCTGCTCTTCCTGACGCTCCTTGGCCGTCTTGTATGCCTGATTGTCGGCGCTGGAATGGCCGCAGAGCCGCGGGACGTAGACCTCCACGAGCGCGGGACCGGTCGCGGAGCGCACGAAAGCGACCGCCTCCGCAATGCCCTGTAGTGCAGCCTCCGGATCGGTACCGTCCAGCTCCCATAGACGGAGCCCACCGAATGAACGGAGATTGGGAGCAATTCGCCCACCCGGCGTCTGGAAGCGAGAAGGGACCGAGATGCCGTAGCCGTTGTTCTCGATGAAGAAGAGCATCGGCAGACGGAGCGTCGTTGCCATCGTCAAGGCCGACCAGAAGCCGTTGGTAGCCACGGAACCGTCTCCCCCCAGAGCGACCGCGATAGCCCCTTCCCACTCCGATTCCCGCAAGACTCGGCTCCGGTAGAGAACGGCCTGCGCCCATCCGGCGGCTGGCGTATACTGTGCCCCTACGTCTCCGCTGGCAGGGAGAACAGTGACGCCACGCCGCGGAGGCATGTTGAACACTACTCCAATGTCTCGTCCCCCATTTGGACTCCCAATGCGCCCAAGGGGGCCAGCAAACGCTTCTTCCGCCGTCAGTCCAGCAGCCAGTAGAAATGGACGCGAGCGATAGTATACCGTCGCCCCATCGTGGGGATGGCGGAGATGCAGTCCAAGAAGGATCTGTGCCAGCTCGTGCCCTTTTGCGGAGAACTGATACGTGATCTTGCCAGCTGGCAGGAGCTCCTGCTCTTCCCGTTCATCAATGCGACGCGACAGGAGGACCAATCGAGCCACCTCTTTCCACAAGGCCGCACGGCTGCTTCGGATGTGAGGGAACGCTATGGCTGTCTGGCTGCCCATGGCACGTTGCTGGACGCTCCTGGTGCTTGCGTAGCGCAAACTTAGGGCTTCCACCCTGCAAGCAATGCTGAGCTACACGCTCCCTACGACTCTGGGCACAGTGAGGTGAACTGGAACGCCCTGCCGTCAAACAACCCCCGGTCGCTAAGCTTCAGCGCTGGGATGACGAGGAGTGCCATGAACGACAGCGTCATGAATGGTGCCCGAAGTGAAGAGCCTAACCGCTTAGCGGCGGCTTCCAGCATTGTGTAGCGCCGCGCCACCGTCATGCCCTCTTCTGAGCTCATGAGCCCAGCGATATCCAACGGCAAGACGTCTACGTGCTCCCCTTCGGCAACTGCCAAGCCGCCTCGGTGTTCAATAACCGCGTTGAGAGCCCGGCAAAGCTCAGCGTCACTCGCTCCGACGGCGATGAGATTGTGCGAATCATGGGCAACACTCGAAGCGATCGCCCCACGGCGGAGTCCAAAGCCTCGGATGAAGGCTACCGCCGGCGGAGCTTCCTTATAGCGATTGACCACCACCAGCTTCAAGATATCACGCTCCACATCGGGCACGATCTCCCCATCCCGCAATGGGGCAGGGAGCAGCAGCTCGCCCGTGACCAGCTGTCCGTCATACGCCTCAATGACTCGGAGAGTTTCACCACAAGCGGGCACCCGAAGCTCCTCCTCCCGCACCCGCCGTTGGACGAACCGATTGGCAACCGGTGCCCTACGGAACGGTAGGAGACTCTCTCCCTCTCGTGCCACGCAACGCCCACGCACGTACGTTGCCAACACCCGAAAGTTCTGGAGGTCCTCCACCACAATGAAATCGGCCGAATCCCCCGGCCGCAGGAGCCCAATGGGCAACCCGTAGTGCTGGACCGGATGCAAGCAAGCTGCTCTCAAGACATCAAAGAGGTCGTACCCGAGTTCGACCGCCCGCCGAACCAGTACGTTGATGTGCCCCGCCGCAAGGGCGTCGGGATGAAGGTCATCGGTGCAGAACATACACCGATCTGGATGCACGCGCAGCAGCAGATGGAGAGCGTCGAAGTTCCGTGCTGCCGAGCCTTCGCGGATGAGGATCTTCATACCCGCCTCGACCTTGTCTAGCGCCTCCTCTAGCGTGAAGCACTCATGGTCGGTCGTAATACCGGCTGCAGCATATCGGCGGGCCTCATCCCCCCGCAATCCTGGAGCATGCCCATCAATCGGGCGTCGATAAGCACGCGCAAGCTCCAGCTTCGCCATCACTTCAGGGTCCTGCGCCAGAACGCCTGGAAAGTTCATCATCTCGCTGAGGTACGGCACGCCCTCCTCAAACAGCGTTCGAAGCTCCTCCACGCTGAGCTCGGCCCCGGCTGTCTCAAAGCGTGTTGCCGGCACACACGACGGGGCCCCGAACCAGAAGACAAAGGGTACCTCGGCCGCCGTCCGGAGCATGTACCGTACCCCCTCTATCCCCAGAACGTTGGCAATCTCGTGCGGATCGGAGACTGTCGCCACCGTCCCATGGATGACCGCCAAGCGCGCAAACTCTGGCGGCGGCAGAAGCGAGCTCTCTACGTGGACGTGGGCATCCACAAAGCCTGGTAGGATGTACACCGACGGCACCTCTGAGGCAGAGCGGTACGTCACAGAGGTGATTTCCCTCTCCTCCACTACCACCTCTGCTGGTGTGATTCGCCGTTCTACGACGTCAACGACAAGTCCAGCCACTCGAACGGCCTCCTCCATCTCAGTCGCTATCTCTTGCTGCACTGTAGCAACTGACACTTAAAGAAACTGAGCGGGCGCCGCCCTGTTCTAGAGACGGCGCCCGCTGCCAGCCTGCTTTGTCCACTCAAGGTAGCACCACCACCGGCTGCACTGCGACCGCACTCCCGTTGCGGACGCTCAGCACGTAGGTACCTGCAGCGATCTCAGAGACCGGCAGAATGACCATCTGCGACCCCGGTGCTAGCACGAGCTCCCGTGTCCAGAGCCGCTCCCCGCTTGTTGCATAGAGCTCCACAGAAGCATGACCTCCAGGAGCGTCGCTGACGAACAAACGTAGCTCCCTCTCCACCGGATGCGGCGAGACACGGACCTGAAGCTGCCGATGAATGGTCGCTGAGGGCTCCCAGACCGAGACGACTCCGGAGAAGGTTGCAATCGTGACGTACTGCTTCTCCAGCAGCTGTTGCTGGCTGTTGATCAGGCGCTCCAAGAGCGTTGGGTAGACAAACGTGTCAATCGCCGTTTTGACCATCAGCAGTGGAACCTGCTGGAGGTCATTCGGCACAATCGGGGGAATCCATGCCAACTTGTCCCAGATCGGGGTCTGAGTGACGTTCACCGGCTCCGACCACTGTCCATTGGGCAACTGGCGGGTCGAGACATACACGTCCGTCGTCAAGAAGGTGTCCGGTGCATCACCATCACCATCTATGTCTACTTGGGCAACATAGACAGCACCCTCTATCCACTTGGCTAGTAGCTTGGTACCGTCGGCTGTTCGGCTGAGCTGCAGCTCGTTGCCAACCTGGGTTGAAGCAGGAGAGTTGGGGTCAGCAATGAGCGCCAGGGAGAGCCACGAGCGGTCTGCAATCTTCCGTAGTGTCCAGTTGCCGTTGTCGTAAGTGGCTTCAACCATCTGAGCTGCCCGCTCCTCCAAGGGTTTGCTGCCGTCGAACTCAAATATCTGGAACGCAATGCTGACCTTGCCGTTCCCGTAGGCAGCGAAGGACTTCGGAATGGCTATCGCACCCCCTTGCCCAGTCTGTAGCCCGAAAGGAACTACCACCGAATCCGGTGTTGCCCCCTGTTGGAAGGCGTACTCCCGAATCGCAGAAGGCTGAAGGAAGGTCGGCCCCCGCCAGCTCTCCCCGCCATCTGTAGAGAGGAAGAAGCCTACCGTAGGCAAACCGGGGTCATCAGCATCCACAAAGCGCCCGAAGACAGCATAGACGAGGTTACCGGCGTCATCTCGGGCAATCCCAATAGGAACGTTTGCCCGAAAGCCCGGCTGCCCAGGATCACCGAACAGAGTACTCCTCCATTCTTCCGGGACGAAGCCGAATGCTGGAGCAGCAAAGTCTTGGAGCCGCAGTCCCACGTAGTTCTGTTCAGCCGTAGGCACCCCATCCGGGGCAACGAGTGCACCCAGAGTCAACGCCACGTCTCCAGCGCGCGTCGCTGTGATTCTGGAGTCCGTGCCCCATGTGTAGCGGTACTGCTGCCCCTGGATGGTCACATCCACGCCATCGTTGAACCAGCTCTGCACATTGTTAGAGCCAAGGTACGTGAAGCCATCCCGAAAGCCCCTCCAGGCCGTCCCGTCCGTCACCGGGCCGGTGAAGACCAGTATCAAGTCCTGCGGAGAAGTGACGCTGTTGTTGGGATTGACCAAGTATCCGCTGGGGTAGCGCGGTAGCTGGTTGGTTGGAGCATTCCCATCGAACAGCCGGATGGGCTCTGACCACGACTGCCCTCGGTTGGTGGAGTAACGGTAGTAGAGCCGATTGCCATCACCTTGGACAGCAGCTCCGCCACGCTTGACCGTAACGAGCACGTCGCTGGTAGGATCCCACCACACGGGTTGCTGCTGCCAGGAGTAGTAGGAAAAGGCGTTGACAAGCGAGTCAAAGATGAACTCTTGGATCGCCGCTGGCATCTGCCCGTTCCGGAAACGCAGTGGCAGCGAAGGGACCTTCCACGCTATCGCCCGTGAGGCACCTAACTGCTCCGGCTCCTGGGCTCTCATCTCCCTCTGAGGAGGCCCAGGCGCGACAACGAGCTGCTGGGCCCCAGCGCCCATTACCACAAGCAGGAGACCGACCGCAAGGCTTGTCCGCATCTGCGCTCCTCCCATATCGTGGAACATCACCCCTCGTCGCCGTACAAGTAGAAGCCACGCCGCACCTTACGACCTAACAAGCCAGCGTCAACGTACTGCTGCTGTAGCGGCGATGGTGCAAAGCGGGGCTCCTGGAAGTGCTGCTCGTAGATAGAGCGGGTCACCTCCAAATTCACGTCTACGCCGATGAGATCCATGAGCTCAAACGGTCCCATCGGAAATCCAGCGCTCCGCATGAGCCGATCCACCTGCTCTACCGTCGCTGCTCCCTCGGCTACTATCCGGAGCGCCTCGTTGTAGTAGTTACGTGCCACCCGATTGACGATGAACCCAGGGACATCTCGCACCACCACTGGCGTCTTCCCCAATCCCCGGACGAAAGCCAATGCACGCTGTAGGGTCTCTTCGGAAGTGCGGGCACTTCGGACGACCTCTACTAGGCGCATCACGTGCGCTGGATTGAAGAAGTGGAGCCCAACGCAGCGCTCGGGATGGTGTAGGACCGAGGCTAGCGCCGCAATGGAGATGGAGGAAGTGTTGCTCGCAATGATGGTGTTTGGGCTAATTCCCAGGGATTCCAGCGCCCGGAATAGATCTTGCTTTGCAGCCCGATTCTCCACAATTGCCTCGATGATGATGTCACACCGAAACAGCTCCGCCAGCGTAGCAACCAGCTCGAGCCGACGGAGGACATCCTCTACAGGCTCGCGGAGCCGACCCTTTGCGTAGCCTTTCTCCAGCTGCTCCCGGACGTCCCTCTCAGCGCTTCGCAGAACGTCGGGACGGATATCGTAGAGGAGCACGCGGTGACCGGCTTGCAGGCAGGCCACCGCAATTCCCCGTCCCATCGTCCCAGCACCGCAAATCCCGACGGTATGCATCGGCTCAGTCCCTCAGCACTCCCATTTCCCGCCCAACCTTGACGAACGCTTCTACAGCACGCTCCAACTGCTCTTGCGTATGGGCTGCAGAAATCTGAACGCGGATTCGCGCCTGTCCCCGGGGTACGACGGGGTAGGAGAAGCCTACTACGTATATTCCCTCCTCCAGCATCCGACGGGCAAACCGATGCGCTAAAACCTCGTCGTAGAGCATAATCGGCACAATCGGATGGTCGCCAGGCTTGATGTCGAAGCCAGCCTCCAGCATGCGCCGCCGGAAGAAGCGCGTGTTACGCTCTAAGCGATCCCTCAACTCCGTCGTCTCCGACAGCAAGTCGAACACTGCAATCGCTGCCCCAACCACCATCGGAGGCAGAGAGTTACTGAATAGGTACGGCCGAGAGCGCTGCCGCAGCATTTCGATGATTTCGCGCCGCCCTGTCGTGAACCCCCCAATACCGCCTCCTAAGGCCTTGCCGAGCGTGCCCGTGATGATATCCACCTTGCCGATAACCCCATAGTACTCAGTCACCCCACGGCCCCGCTTACCGACGAACCCTAGAGAGTGGCTCTCGTCTACCATTATTAAGGCACGGTAACGCTCAGCGAGCTCACAGATGCGGTCCAGCGGAGCCATGTTCCCATCCATAGAGAACACAGCATCCGTGGCTATCACCTTGAAGCGCGCTCCCTCGGCCTCTGCCTGCTGGAGCTTTGCCTCCAAGTCGGCCATGTCGCAGTTCTTGTACCGATAACGCTTCGCCTTCGTTAGGCGGATACCGTCAATGATGGAGGCATGGTTGAGTTCATCAGAGATGATAGCGTCCTGCTCGGTGAAGAAGGGTTCGAAGAGTCCACCGTTTGCGTCAAAACAGGCAGCATAGAGGATGGTGTCCTCTGTGCCGCAGAATTCCGCAATCCTACGCTCCAGCTCTTTATGCAAATCCTGGGTACCGCAGATGAAGCGGACACTGGACATTCCAAAGCCATGGGTATCCATTGCCCGCTTTGCGGCTTCTATGATTCGGGGGTCTGCCGAGAGGCCTAGGTAGTTGTTGGCACAAAAGTTTAGAAGCTCGCGTACTTGCCCATTCCAGCGGACTCGGACTACTGGTCCTTGGGGGCCTAGAATTTCTCGCTCCTCCTTGTAGAGCCCCGCCTCCCGAAGGACTGCCAGCTCTCGCCGGAGGTGTTCCCGAAAGGCCGAGTCATACATTGGGCATCCCCTTATGCTCGGAGGCCACAAATTTACATATGCCGTGACACCCAGCGTCGCTCTCCAGCTACGTAGACGGCAACGATGCCAATCGAGGCTATCTCTTCTGGCGGCACCTCTGCCGGATTTGCGTCTACAATGACGAGGTCAGCATCGTACCCCGGGAGTAGCAACCCACGACGGTCTTCCATCCCGCTGGCATAGTGGGCCCACGTCGTGTAAGCTGCCAAGGCCTCGTCAACCCTCAGGCACTCTTCCGGCATCCATGGAACAGCTTCGCCTGGTGGCCGGCGCGTGCAGAATGCCGAAATGCCGGCCAGAACGTTTGGAGGCTCTATCGGGAAATCAGAACCAGCGGCAAGGGGGAGACCCGCGTTGAGCAGACTACGCCATGGATACGGGATACTCGACCGCCCATACCCCAGCCGTCGCCGAGCCATGGGTGCATCGTGGACACAATGCAGAGGCTGGACCGAAGCTATGCAGCCAGCTTCTACCATCACTGGAATGTCCTCTGGATGGACGAGCTGGGCATGCTCTATTCTCAGTCGCTGTTCGAGCTTCCCGATACCTCGCTGACGGATTGCCGCGTAGACGTGAGCCACCTGTCGGTTCGCCGCATCCCCAATGGCATGGATTGCCACATGCCACCCCGCCTCCATGGCCTTTGCAACTGCTAACTCCAAGCCCTCTGTGGTGAACAGCAGAAAGCCCTTGTGCGGCCAGAAGTCGGCATATGGTTCGAGTAACGCTGCCCCATACGATCCCAAAGCTCCGTCAGCGTAGAACTTGACCCCACGGAGCTGAAAAAACTCCCCTGTTGTTGGAAGCAGCCCCGCTTGGCTCCACTCCCCCCGCTGAGCCCGTACGTAGCTCTGTACGCGGATGGGCAGGTGCCCCGCTTGGGCCAACTCCTGGAAGATCGGAACCCATGCTACGTCTACGTCCATGTCATGCACCTCGGTGATGCCGTATTGGAGGAGCTGGGCAGCTGCCCGTAAGATAGCCTGTCGTACTTCTTCCGGACTCGGAGGGGGGATACACCGCAGCACGAGCTCCATTGCAGTATCTACCAATACCCCCGTGGGCACGCCTGAGGCATCTCGAACGATGAGCCCGCCTGAGGGGTCTGGGGTTTCAGCAGTAATCCCCGCTCGGCGCAGTGCCTCGGAGTTCACCCAGAGCGCATGTCCATCGGTTCGGGATAGAGCAACGGGGACGTCAGGGAAGAGTGTATCCAACACCGCCGCAGCCGGAAAGACTGCTGGCACCCACTCTTCATGGTTCCAGCCGCGTCCTACCAGCCACTCCCCGCGGTTCGGCTCCCAGCAGCGTAGCACCTCTAAGCATTCCTCCGCGCTACGGCATCCCCGTAGTCGGGGCTGGATGAGCTCCAGGCCCAAGTGGACGATGTGACCGTGAGCATCTACGAAGCCAGGTAAAATCCAGCATCCCGGATACCGCGCTCTCCCGGCCTCTGTCTCTACGACGACCTCACCTTCCGCTGGGCTGAAGTCCCAGATCCGACCACCGCGAATGCGGAGCCACGACTGCTGTGCCTGTAGTGCCACAGCTTAGACCCGAACGCGTCCGGGGTCTATCTGGTCGAGATATGCCTTCTTCGCCTCCAACTGCTCCCGAGTCTCCGGTGCCAACGGGTCCGGCAGACAGCAGTCAACCGGGCAGACCGCAGCACACTGGGGCTCATCGTAGAACCCAACACACTCCGTGCACTTGTCAGGCACAATGAAGTAATACTCTTCCGACCAGAAGTCCCGTTGGTAGCCGCCTGGAGAGTACGATCCCCGATACGTCTGACCCCCTAACGTCCACTCAGCTCCAGGTTCATAGATGGCGGTATTCGGGCACTCGGGCTCGCAAGCCCCGCAGTTGATGCAGTCCGCCGTTATGTAGAGCGCCATTCCTGGATGTACCTTGAGTATTGTGGCACGAAATTACAACTTCAAACTTAAGCCAAGCGGCGGCTCCTTCCAACACATTGGCGGAAGGCTCCTCGTATCCGGGGCATTTCCTAATTTGCAACCAGACGGCGGGGGGTGGGGGCACAGAGTTACTAACTGAGAGGGCCGTTTTGGCGGGCTTGGAGAGGCTAATGCGAGCTTTCCCACGATACCCAGCATACAAGCTGGTGCTGGCTGCCGGGGATTACCTCTGTATCCTAGGGGGCTACGGCATAGCTGTGGCTGCTCTGGCGCACGGCTTTGGACGCCCTGATGCCTGGACGCTACTACAGCAATGGCAGCCGTGGATAGCTTTCGCTTGTTTTGGCCTACTCTGGCTTGTCATCCTCCAGCACAACGGACTCTATAAGCTCCGTTCTATCCGCTCACCGTCACGGCAGACCGTACTGATACTCCGCTCTGGATTCTACGCGCTCGTTGGCTTTGCCGTCATCGCCTTCTTCCTGCGACCTCCACACTGGCTAGATAGCCGCCTTATTACGGGGGCAACATTCTCCGCAGGGCTCTTACTCCTCTTGGGATGGCGCCTTGTCGGTTTCCGGCTGCTGCAGCGCCCTCTGCTGCGCAACGCTCGTCTCCAACGCCGCACAGCTATTGTTGGGACAGGCGCACTAGCGCAGTTCGTCGCCGAGCGTCTACTCGTTGATGACAATCACGACCACAAACTTGTGGGCTTCCTTAGCGATCTCCTACCCCCCGGGACCCCAGTGTTGAATGGCTACCATGTTCTCGGCTCTTGGCGCACTCCAAGTACTGGTGCGGCCATTGAGCACGTCATCTACGCCGAGCCTCAGCTGTCTCCTGAAGAGCTGTTGGAATCTGCCGCTAAGTGGATTCAGCGGAATGCGACGGTGTCTACAGTAGCTGAGCTTTACCCTACACTGATCCCCGAGCAGATGATGGACGACGTTGCTGGCCTACGGTTCATCTCCTTCGCCGGAGCAGGTGCTCGCTACCCCTTCCTCTTGCTGAAGCGCATCTACGACACCTTCATCGCTGCGAGCATTCTCCTGCTTTGTCTCCCCCTCTTTGTGGTCATTGCAGTTGCCATCAAGCTGGATTCACCTGGCCCTGTCTTCCACCGGCAGCAGCGGATAGGCCGGTACGGCAAGCGCTTCCCGATGTACAAGTTTCGGACAATGGAGGTGGGGGAAGCTGCGTACCAGGAGTGGGCTGAGAGCATCCAAGAGCACATTTCCGCTAACAAGCCCTTGCGGAAGATTGTGCCCCAGCAACGCCTCACCCGTGTTGGCCGCTGGCTACGACGCTGGAGCCTAGATGAGCTACCTCAGCTATGGAACGTACTGCGTGGCGAAATGAGCCTCGTCGGCCCACGACCGTTGCTCCCTGAGGAGGTTGCCCACTTCCCTGAGTGGCAGCGCTGGCGCCATCTCATCCAACCTGGCTGCACGGGACTGTGGCAGATCTCTGACCGTTCCCATACTTTTGCACAGATGCTCCTGCTGGACATCTACTACGTCCAGAACGCCTCCCCATGGCTTGATCTCTACGTCGTGCTGAAGACAGTCCCGTACATGCTCCGAGGGCAGAACCGCTAACACCCATGGTCGTCGCCGTTGTAGGCTGCGGGTACTGGGGGCCTAACCTTATCCGCAACTTTCTCCAGTGCCAATCCGTAGATACTGTCATCGCTTGTGACCTTGACGAGCACCGCTTGGAAGCGGTCCGGCAGCGTTTCCGCTGGATTCGGACCTCTGCCGATCCTTTCTCCGTTCTTACCGACCCAGCTGTCGATGCCGTTGCCATTGCAACTCCGGTCGCCTCGCATTTTGAGCTAACTCGCATAGCATTGCTCCATGGCAAGCACGTCCTGGTAGAGAAGCCTATGGTGCGCCGCGCTACCGAAGCAACAGAGCTCCTCACCATCGCGGAGGCCCAAGGTCTAACACTCATGGTCGACCATACGTTCCTCTTCACGGATGCCGTCCAGAAACTCAAAGAGCTCCTCGTGCTGGGAGAGCTCGGAGAGCCGCTCTACTTCGATTCAGTGCGTGCTAATCTAGGCCTTTTCCAACCCGACGTAAACGTCATTTGGGACTTGGCTTCCCATGATGTCTCCATCCTTCTCTACCTCCTCGACAGCGAGCCCCCTACAGCTGTCTCCGCCGTTGGCATTCGGCACTACTACGAGCTGGAAAACTTAGCGTATGTGACCGTGCACTACAACAACTCCTTCTTGGCGCACTTCCACGTGAACTGGCTTTCCCCCGTTAAGATCCGCACAATCTGCCTAGGAGGCTCTCGCCGAATGGTTGTCTACGATGACATGGAAACGAGCGAGAAACTGCGTATCTACGACCGCGGCGTGGAAATCACCTCCAAGGAAGGCGAAGAACGGCTCCGCGTCCAATACCGAGCCGGGCAGATGTATGCTCCTCCGCTTCCTAACCATGAAGCCTTGGGACGGGTTATCCACCATTTCTTGGAATCCATCCATACAGGACAGCGGCCGATTAGCGACGGGTACTTTGGACGGGCTGTAGTTAGCATCCTCGAAGCTGCCGAGGAATCGCTTGCGCGCCATGGACAGCGCGTTCCTCTGTGTCCAGACCTAGTCTCCTACCCGACCCCCCAGTTACTGTCGCTATGAACTCATACCGCCTGCTCCCCCTGCTCCTCTGGACTGTAGGTAGCTACTGTTTGGCGCAAAACGTAGACCCTGCCTCTGATCCTTGGACCTACGAAGCTGCCTTTCGGCAAGTCCTCCTGGGCAATGCCCCCCTGCAGAGCATCGTCCTCTGGCCTATACCCCTTGCGGAGGTCATCTCGCTCCTACCGCAGGACGAACATCCAGCCCACGCCCTCTGGTACAACTCTGCCTCCTCCGTAGGTTCACGCTTTCTCCCTCAGATTGCTCGCCACCGGTTCCTTGCTACTATCGCTGACACTGGCTTCCGAAT
>JBCNUX010000018.1:32525-32796 GCA_039630485.1 Chlorobiota bacterium
GCATTATGCTCCGCGGTGGTGCTGTCCGGTATGGGGATACTACCGGCACTCCCCTCTTAGCCCGCCTAGGAGGGCAAGCCTTCGTACGGTATGGTGCCAACGCCGAAGGATTTGTAGACATCTCCAACGGAGCACGATTCGCCGGTTCTCCAGAAGCAGCACTCCGGATTGACCCTAGTCTGGGACGCACGCTGAAGTTCACCATTGAAGCACGCCGTTACTTTGACCGATTCGCAGGTTACCTCCAGCTACGCTGGGGCCAGGCCAGAGT
>JBCNUX010000019.1:0-31499 GCA_039630485.1 Chlorobiota bacterium
CACGAATGGTCGGATCGCGGTTCTATTCGCCTTTGGTGCGGGCCATTGCCGAGGCGGAGGGGATAACGTTGGAGGAATTGCAGCAGCTCCCAGGAACAGGGTTAGAGGGCCGCGTCACGAAGCGCGATCTACTGAACTACTTGGAGCAGCGCCGTCGTCAGACCTTGGTGCAGCCTACCCCCGTAGAAGTCAGGCCAGAAGTGAAGGTTGTAGAGCCACCTCCTACGGTCCCGAAGGAACGGGTCGGTGAGCCTCCAACCGTTACGGTGCCAGCCTTCACCGGAGGCGACGTAGAGGTCATCCCAATGGACCATGTGCGGCAGCTCATAGCCGAGCACATGGTGCGCTCCAAGCACACTTCACCTCACGTTACCAGTGTAGATGAAGCGGATGTCACAGGGATTGTCCGCCTGCGGGAGAGGTACAAAGAAGAGTTTGAGCGCCGTGAGGGGTTCCGCCTGACTTATCTCCCCTTCTTCGTGCGAGCGGCGATTGAGGGCTTGAAAGCATTCCCCCTGCTGAATGCGAGCGTAGATGGCAAGAACATCATAGTCCACAAGCGCATCAACATTGGAATCGCGACAGCTTTGCCAAACGGGAATCTGATCGTACCGGTTATCAAGAATGCCGATGCTCTCAGCATTACTGGGCTAGCCCGAGCTATCCACGACCTAGCACAGCGCGCGCGGACGAAGAAGCTATTGCCGGACGAAGTTCAAGGTGGAACCTTCTCTATCACGAACTTTGGAACCTTTGGGACGCTCCTGGGAACACCAATCATCAATCAACCACAAGTGGCGATTTTGGGGATTGGGGTAATCCAGAAGCGACCTGTCGTCAAGGAAATAGATGGAAGCGATGTCATCCTCGTGCGGCACATGGTCTATCTCTCTCTAAGCTTTGACCATCGCATTATAGATGGTATGCTTGCTGGGCAGTTCTTGAGCGTCGTTCGGCGGGCGTTGGAGGCGATGAATGAGGCAACAGTACGGCTGTAGATGGGCTATGCGGACTTCGAACTCCTGCAGAGGGGTGATGCAGGGGAGGTGGGGTGGCACAGGAGTTGACATGTTTCACGAATGGATCACATCCTCGGGGAGGACGTAATGGTGTGGATATGGCCGGGAATGGCGCTCAGTGTCCTAGTGGCAGTAGCTCAAGAACCAGCTTACTATCGTCCCTTCCGGCTCTATCCTGAAGGTCGCCTGGAGGCCAGTATACTTGGCGGGATCACGAAGTATGCAGGTGAGTTTACCAGTTCCCACATCCATGGGGTTACAGGGCTTCAGTTCCGTTACTTTTTGCCCTTCAGTGCAGAGCTAGCGCTGGGGGTGCGTGGCAGTTTCGGATACCTTGGATATGAGCGCCGGTACAAGTGGCGGTTTGGGCAGTTCTACTACCAGCAGTTCCCGCCTCAGAATTATCCTGGCCCTGCCTATCGCTGGACTAAGATAGCCACGTGGGAAGCGTTGCTCTTCATCAATCTCTTCCCGCGTTCGGAGTTCAATCCGTATCTCTTTGGTGGAATTGGCTTGCTCTCGTTTCAGCCCCAGGACATTGTGCAAGACGCCGTCATGCCGAACGGCCGAAGGGTGCACTATCCAAATTTTAGAGAAAGCGATGAGTTCAATCTCCACCCCGTCGGAGGTATTGGAGCTGACTACTACTTGAGCCGTCGGGTATCCATCGGACTCCAGCTGACTGCTCACATGCTGACGACGGATTGGCTAGATGGGTTTGCTCTCCGAGTCGTTTCGGACCGTGGGGATACCCTCCCCTCTCACGCAGACGGCTATGTAGAACTAGCCCTGAAGCTCTCGTACTACCTCTTCGATGAGCGCGACCATGATCGGGATGGATTGACGAACGAGGAGGAAGAGGAAGCCAAAACCAATCCGTACCATCCAGACACAGATACTGACGGACTTAGTGACTTTGAAGAGCTGCGCCGCCACTACACCAATCCATTGCTGGCGGATACGGACGGCGATGGCTTGACGGATGGGCAGGAAGTGTTTCGGTACTTCACCAATCCGACGCGCCGTGACACCGACGGCGATGGACTCAGCGATGGGGAGGAAGTCCTTTACTATGCTACGAATCCTCTAAGGGCTGACTCGGACGGTGATGGGCTCAACGACTGGGAGGAGATCAGGCTCGGGACAAACCCTCTGTTGGCTGATTCCGATGGTGATGGGGTCCGTGATGGGGATGATCTCTGTCCACGCCTTGTTGGCAGCCTTAGGAACCACGGCTGTCCGGAGGGATATATACATCCAGCGCTGGCGTCGCTGGGACTGGCGCCAGAGTCTCCGGGACGGCTAGATACGATCGTCGCCGTCCGCTACGATACTGTGGTAGTGGAGCGTGTCGTGCGTGATACAGTGATCGTAACCCAGTTGGTGCAGCAACCGGTGGTCGGGAGACCGCTAGTGCTGCCAGGGCTCTTCTTTGAGTTCAACAAGTCCACCCTCCTGCCTGAGGCGGAAGCGTTGTTGGAGTACGTTGCTGAGTGGCTTCGACAACATCCGACAGTTGTCCTAGAGGTTCGTGGCCATACAGACTCTGTTGGGACGGATGAGCAGAATCTTCGGCTGTCACGTATGAGAGCAGAAGCGGTTCGCAACTTCCTCATCGCTCAGGGTGTTGAGCCTCGGCGAATTACCGCTGTCGGGTTGGGGCGTACTCAGCCGATAGACTCTAACGACACTGCAACGGGACGTGCCCGTAATCGGCGGGTGGAGTTGATCTTCCACCAGCAGTAGATGGCTGCGGGTTTTGAGTTACGCCCGCACACTGCAGATATACGACTGGTCCTTTGGGCTGAGAGCCTCCCGGAGCTCTTCGCAATCGCGCTCCAAGGGTTAGCTGAAGTGCTCTTACCCCAAAGGTGCCAACAGATTGGGCGCCTTCCTCTGCGGCGCACACTGGTCATACATGAGGCCGATAGTACGGCTCTGCTCATTGAGTTCCTAGGCCGTGTCCTGCTCTACAGCCAGATTCGTAAGGCATTGTTCTGTCGGGCCCGGTTTCGGGGCGTTACGGAGACCGATCTCGATGCGGTAATCTATGGGGCACCTGTAGGTGGATTCCAGCAGGATGTGAAGGCTGTGACCTACCACGAGGCAGAGGTCCGTCGTCTCCATACAGGTCAGTATACGGCACATCTCGTCTTGGACGTGTGAGGATGGTTCGGAGAGAACAGTTGCGGCGGATCGGGGAAGTTATTTGGGAGATTCCTCCCACTGTGCGGGCAGACATGCAAGTTCCAGCGCATGTCTATGCCTCAGAGGAGCTGTTGGAGCAGATTCTGCGAGATCGGTCGCTGGAACAGCTCATCAACGTCGCAACACTTCCTGGAATCCAGTCAGCGGCGATTGTTATGCCGGATGCCCATGAGGGCTATGGCTTCCCTATTGGCGGGATTGCAGCGATGGAGCTGGATGGGGGAGTGATTTCACCGGGGGGAATAGGGTACGATATCAACTGCGGAGTACGCCTACTGGTGTCGGGGCTGTCACGTTCAGAGGTTGAGCCTCGGCTGGAACAGCTAGCGAAGGAGCTCTACGAAGCAATCCCATCTGGAGTTGGTCGGGGGGGACGCTTCAAGCTTTCATTGCGGGAGCTGGATCGAGTTCTCGAGCAGGGAGTGCGGTGGGCGCTTGCCCAAGGGTATGCCGAAGAGGAGGATTTGGAGGCCATAGAGTCCCGCGGTTCGCTCAGTGAGGCTGACGCTGATGCGGTGTCCAAGGATGCGAAAGAGCGGGGGCGAGATCAGTTGGGGACAATGGGAGCAGGCAATCACTTCGTGGAGGTTGATTACGTTGATACGCTTTACGATGAAGGTATCGCTCGGGTGCTGGGACTGTGGCGCCATCAAGTGGTAATCCTCATCCACACGGGCTCGCGCGGTCTTGGCCACCAAGTCGCCACTGACTACATCCGGGTTATGCTGTCGGCGCTTTCGCGTTATGGCCTGCATCTGCCAGATCGAGAATTGGCGTGTGCTCCATTCCGCTCACCGGAGGGTCGGCGGTACTTCAGCGCTATGTGTGCCGCAGCCAACTTTGCTTGGACGAACCGGCAGCTCATCACATGGGAGGTACGTCAAGTGTGGCAGGAACTTTTTGGAACAGCGGGGAGACTTCGGGTACTCTACGACGTTGCTCACAACATCGCCAAGATTGAGGAGCATGTCGTAGGGACCGACCGCAAGCGCGTTCTAGTTCACCGCAAAGGAGCGACGCGGGCCTTTCCGCCAGGACATCCGGAGACGCCGGCTGCATATCGTTCCGTTGGGCAGCCTGTGCTTATCCCGGGTAGCATGGGGACAGCGTCGTATGTACTCGTTGGTGCGCCGGGTAGCATGGAGCGTACGTTTGGCTCCACCTGCCACGGAGCAGGGCGGCAGATGTCCCGTCACGCTGCGAAGCGGCAGGTCAACGCGGAGGAGTTACGCCATGAGCTTCGGAAGCGTGGGATCGTGGTGCAGGCTGGCTCCGTGCGAGGATTGGTCGAGGAGGCCCCGGTTGCATACAAAGACGTCGATGCAGTGGTGCGTGTCGTCCACGAAGCTGGGATTGCTCGTATGGTAGCGCGCCTCCGCCCGATCGCAGTGGTCAAAGGGTAGAGGCAGAGGTACGAGCTTTTGCTAACCGACGCTCAAGTTCGTGCAGTAGCTCGTGTTCGCCGCGCTCTTTGAGCTCTGCTACCATCGCTGCGAAGCCTTTTCTGTCCAATGCCTTCAGGGCCTTTGCTGTCAGCCGCAGTCGGATCCACTGGCCGTACTCTGGAATCCACACTCGTTTCCACTGGAGGTTCGGCAGGAAACGCCGATTAGAACGGTTGTTGGCGTGAGAGACCCTGTGACCATACCGAGGCTGTACTCCTGTCAGCTGGCAGCGCTTCGCCATTGTGCGGCTCACGACGTGTAACCTTAGCGGGTGCGCAAAATTACGGGCTTCGCTATCGAGATGGCCTCCGTTGTAATTTTGGTTGATAGCCGGCAAGGGGATATAGTTCATGTGGAAGTACGCGGTACAGCGGGTGCTGCTCTTTATCCCGACCCTCTTCCTCATTACGCTCCTGACCTTTGGAATTAGCCGCTTAGCTCCCGGGGATCCGGCAGCTCTCAAGGTAGGTGTAACTGCTGAAGGGGGAATTGCGGGACGCACAGGGCTCAACGAGCGAACTCTCGAACTCCTACGCCAGCAGTGGCACTTGGATAAGCCGATTTGGCAGCAGTACCTTCTGTGGCTGCGCGATCTCATCCGCTTGGACTTTGGGCGCTCGTTCCAGGATAACCGTCCCGTGCTGGAGAAGATCAGTGAGCGGCTGCCCATCACGCTGGCAATGAACGTGCTGGCAGTATTGCTGGCGTATGGCATTGCGATCCCGTTAGGAGTCTACTCCGCAGCTCGGGCTGGCAGTTGGGTGGATCGGGCAGTTGCGTTCGTTCTCTTTGCGTTGTATTCGCTGCCTACCTTCTGGGTAGGGATGCTGGCGATCACATTTCTCTGCAATCCCGAGTACCTAGCACTCTTCCCCACGGGTGGTGTTCGTTCTGTCTTCCATTCGGAGAATTGGAGCCTGTGGCGACGGATTCTTGATTATGCCTGGCATTTGACCCTTCCGATGCTCGTGTACACATACAGCAGCTTCGCCTTCATCTCCCGGCAGATGCGGAGCGCGATGCTGGAAGTATTGCGTCAGGACTACATTCGGACAGCGTATGCGAAAGGGGTGTCGTCTGGGGTTGTCCTCTGGAAGCATGCGTTACGAAACTCCTTGATCCCGATCGTCACGATATTGGCGGGGGTACTGCCTGCGCTCATCGGGGGGAGTGTCATTGTGGAGACGCTCTTCAGCATTCCTGGAATGGGTGAGCTTTCGTTCCGGGCCTTGGTTGCTCGGGATTACCCTGTGATCATGGCCGTTTTTACGCTGTCGGCTATCCTTACCCTCGTGGGAATCTTGCTGGCGGACATCCTCTATGCCGTTGTGGATCCGCGAATCAGCTTCGAGCGGAGAGCGGAATGAGCGAGACTTTCCGGATTCCAGCCCCGGGATCATCATCGCCGGTGGAACCATCGTCGCCGCTTCCTGAGCAGGGCGAATCGTATGGACGGATGGTGTGGCGGCAGTTTCGGAAGAACACGCTGGGGATGGTATCGCTGTACTTCGTCGGTGTGTTGGCTGCGGTTGCCATCTTCGCGGACTTTTTAGCCAACGATGTTCCAATCGTTGCCCTCTATCGGGGCCGGCTTTGGTTCCCGGTGCTGCAGCAGTACGCGGTACAGCTTGGGGTGGTGACCCAGGAAGGAGGAGAGCTGATCGACTGGCGTACGGCGCAGTATGACTGGGCGCTGTGGCCGCCTGTTCCGTACCGTCCGGAGACGACCGATCCGACTCTGCGGACCCTACGTGATCGAGCTCCCTCGGCTCGGCATTGGCTCGGGACCGACGAGATAGGGCGCGACGTGCTTGCCGGAATCATCCACGGTACGCGGTACGCTCTTTCCATTGGCTTCGTGGCCATGGGGATTGCGCTGGCGATTGGCATCCTCATCGGGGCATTGGCTGGATACTACGGTGGGGTGCTGGATATCATCCTCTCGCGCCTCATTGAGTTGGTCCTTACGCTCCCAACGTTCTTCCTCATCATTACGGTTGTGGCCTTGGTCCAACAAGGGAGCATCTGGCTCATTATGGCGATGATTGGATTGACAGGGTGGACGGGGGTTGCACGGTTTGTTCGAGGAGAAGTGTTGCGGGTCCGCACTCTGGAGTACGTGACAGCGGCACGTGCACTAGGGTTTTCCGCTGCGCGCATCATCTTCCGTCATGTGCTCCCAAATGCGTTGGCTCCTGTGCTGGTTGCTGCAGCCTTCGGAATTGCCAACGCAGTGCTTATTGAGTCTGCGCTGAGCTTCCTCGGGTTTGGGGTGCCTCCGACGGTTGTAACGTGGGGCTCCATGCTGGCAAAGGCACGGGGGAGCATCTCTGCGTGGTGGTTGGTGCTATTCCCGGGACTTCTGATCTTCTTGACTGTGGCCGCATACAACCTGATTGGGGATGCTCTGCGGGATGCGCTGGACCCCCGTCTGCGGCAGTGAAGTAGCTTGGCATGCAGCTACATGGTGACGCGTAAGATTTTGCCGTTATTGCAAAACCCCATACCCAAACAAAAAGACAAAAACACAACAGCAGCCCTAACCACCCTCCTCACCTTCATCTACACCACAACTGCCCAGAATAGCCTACAGTGGGAGTTCCACCACCAGAGACCAACGGCAACGTGGTCGGGGTCCTTCTCCACCGCATCCTCTCTCTTCAGCCGCGATTCCCTTTGGGCTAAGCTAAGTTATAGTGGGCTGGGGGAGCGTGTACCTTCAGCGAGCTTCCGTGATGACGTAGGCGCGAACGTTCGGTACTCTTATCTGCTTAGCGTTCCGTGGCAGCTTGAGTCTCAGCTAACGGGGTACTATCTGCGGGACACGCGCCTATCTGGCCGTCCGGAAAGCGCCCGCTGGCAGGCTACGGTCGGCCTCTTGCACTCGCTCCCAAGATTGCAGGTAGGCGGCGGTGGAGGTTGGGAGATACTTCGCCAGTTCTCTCGGTCGGATTGGGGAATGAGTGGGTACACACGGCTTCGTTGGGACGGAGTAGCTGGAGTTTGGCTACAAGCACAACTTGCCGCCGAAGGAACTCGATTCCAGGGCCAACGGCGCCGGTATGATGTCCAAGCACACATCGCTAGCCGAGGAGGGAATGGGGATACGCTCTTTGCTGGTAGCGCACGCCTCATGCAGAATGACTTTCCAGGATTTGGGCCTGACGAGCTCCAACGGCGTCACGAACAACACCTCAGGGGGTTCCTCATCCTCGACGAGCCTCTTCTACCAGCGCTGAGGTGGCAGTTACGGTTGAGAATGCAGAGCATGCGTGTCGTTAACACGTGGGTGGGAGGGATTTCGGAAATCTCCCCAATGGAGCGGACTCGGCTGAATGGGGAAGCAGAGAACATGCTGAATTGGTCGCTGCCTCTGGGAGCAATCCGCGTCACAGCAGACCTCCAGTACAGCGAAGAGGCACACCGCCTCCAGAGTCTCCCCATGCAGCTTGGTGACTCGCAGAGGCAACAACAGGAAAGGCTCAAGGACTTCACCAGCCTATGGGTTCGCTTTGCCACTTCGGCGCATCTGAGGCTTAGCCAGCGCGATAGCCTTTTGCTCATAGGCTCCATCGCTTTGCTCCGCTACGACACTCCGAGTCCACAGAACACGGACGACCGAGACGAGCAGCATCTCTCCACAGCCCTCACCCATCGCCGCTCCTGGGGTGGGGCAGTCACGACGACGCTTACGGTGGAATTCCAGGGCCGACACCTGGTCTTCTTACTAGCTCCGAGAAGTGCATGGAACCACTGGCTCTACACGCTTGCGCTACGCTGGCAAGGAAAGTGGGCAACAGGACGCCTCATGTGGCAGCCAACATGGGAAGTCCGCGCCACGTACACTGTCCGCGATTACGACTACACTACTGTCCTCCGCGACCTCTCACTGCGGCAATGGAGCTACCGTGACAGCATCTGGATACGGCTGTCTGCAGAGTGGGAAGCCGAAGTGGGCTATATTGGCCGAATTACTCGAATCGGCCTCTTGCAGTGGAAGGCATTTTCGGAGCAGCCACAAGCACAGGTTCAGGAGCAGAGCGGAGGTTTGCTCTTCGTCTGGGGGAGGGGACGACAGAGCTGGGGGATAGGGGCCCGATTCTTGGTGTCTGAGTACCGCGAACATCGGGGTGAAGGTAGTCGAAGCTCCTACGGCCTTGGGCCTCAGGCACGTGTCGTCCTTCAGACGGCCTACGGGACCCTTACGGCAATGGGATGGTACGAGCTGCGGCGCTCTGACCGAGACCAACAGTGGTCGGTCGTTCCCTGGCTTACGCTCTCGTTCCGCACGGTGGAGTAGGGTCACAGCCCAGGAAGGGTTTTCTCCTCGTACTTCAGGTCGCGGAGGATCGCCGCTTTCGGGCTGAAACGAAGCCAATACCCCCGGAAGGTACCTATCGGGTACCACTGGAAGCGCAGCTCCCAGCAGTGGAGCTGCCGAACCACAGCGATACTCGGGGCAATAAATTGGCCTCCCAGTACATCAACGTTACCGTTCGCCTGGATGTCCCAGCCACCGAGCACAATCCCAAGCCCGATCCCCAGACTTGCTGCACGGCTCCTCTGGCTGGGGACAGGCTCATCGTATCGGAGTGCGGCCGAGAGCGATAGCCGCCACTGAAGCGTGAAGAAGGGAGGTACAGCCGTGTCAGCCCTGTTAGGCTCGTGCATAGTAGGCGTGGCTGATAGCGGGAAGCTCCCAGCAAGGCTGAAGTCGGCCTGCAGTCGGAAGCTGGTCCAACGCACCGGGAAGCGGCCATCGGCGATCCGCAGGCGGTTGATACGATACCACTGGCGGCCGTCCGGGGAGGGAACTTCGACGTAGAAGCTACCAGTCGCACCCCCCTGAAGGTTGAGGAGCTTGAGTGCTGGAATGGAGAAATCCAAAGCAACGTCGCTCAAACGCAGCGAATCAGCTAGCGGGGCATATCCCCCAGCAACGGCGAGCCGAAAGACCTCTACGACGGAAGGGGGAGCCGTGTCTGCAGCAGGGAGGAGGCGCAGCTCAAAGCTGTTGAGCAGGCGATAGTCTAAGCGGGCAGACCGAGTACGTGGGGCGAAGCCTCCGCCGTCTAATGCAAAGCGGCTGTAGGTAACGGCCCTACCAGTCCGGTAGTCAACGTAGGAGGAGTAGAACTGCGGGAACCCGGGAGTGAAGGACACAGTCACGGTCGGCTGCAGAACGTGGCGGATGGCATCCGCCCCAATAATGGAGGGCAAGGCTGCAACTCCGTAGAGACGAGTGCTGATGCCCAGGGCGATGCTGTAGCTGTACTCCCGGAATAGCCCGGCTAGGCGCTCTTGGACCAAGGTGGAGTCCTCCGGGCGCATCCTCTGGCGGAGTTGGCGGAAGTACCACCGCTCCTCGTAGCTTAGGCTGGGAGTGAATACGAAGTACCCCAGGCGGGGACTAACCCGGAGAGACGGAGTATGGCTGATGGAGCTCTGGTGGGCGTATCCAGTTGCCGAGCGCTGATACTGCCAGCGTGCAACCATGGAGTAGCCCAGGGTCAGTTGGCGTAGCCATTCTGGAGCGGCATGCCATCGCTGGAGTGGCATCCAGCTAGGCAGCGTCAGAGTTAGCCGAGGGAGGGTGCCAGCGTGTGCCCCAGTGATGAGGTTCTGCTCACGCTGCAATGTCAACGAGAGGGAAGCGCCCGACTCGAAGAGGTAAGAGCTGCTGAGCGTTGACAACAAGCTCTCCAAAAGACGCTGCTGGAGGTCAGTGGAGACCTGCCGGAAGTAGTCTGGCGAACTGAGACGGAGGTTGGCTTGGAGGTCCCAAGTTGGGGTAATGCGCTGGCGATGTTGCCAGTTGATGTTCCAGTGCCGCTGGAGAGGTACGTCTAGGTCAGGACGGGTTATGCCCCCACTCAGCTCGGCTGAGCCTTGGAGCCAGTCCCGAAGGGCATACCGGAAGAGCACATGTCCTAATGCTCCCTGACGAGTCCGGAGGGTTGCCCGGAGCTGGATATCCCAGTAGTCGCTCGGGGCATAGAAGTAGCCGAGGCCCTCCACTACCAAACCCCCTGTGGCCGAGAAGAAGAACGACGGCGTGAGGACACCAGACTGCCGTCCGCCGCGGTTAGGGAAGAAGAGCCCGAAAGGGAAGAGGAAGACGGGGAGGTCCTCCACGTACACGATGACGGGGTCAGCAAAGATGCGGTCACCAGTGACGACCTTCATGCGCGGCGCACAGAAGCGGTAGTGCGGACGCTCGTGGTCACAGGTGGTATAGCAGCCTCCTTGCACGAAGAAGACGCCAGGCTCCACCTGCTTGAGGCGTTCTCCAGCATAGTAGCCTTCGCCGAGGTGGGTTGAGACCCCTACGACAACTCCGCGCCGTGTTTGGAAGCTGTACCGGATTTGTTCGCCCTTGTAGACCTGGTTGCCGTCGCGAAAGATAGGAGTTCCTTGAGGCTTTCCAGAAGAGTCAGGGACTCCTGCTGCCGTCAGTTCTGACCGAGGAAGCCACAGCTCTACGACTTCGGCTGTAAGCTCCTGTTGGCGAAGCACTAGCCTAGCCTTCCCACGAAGGCGGAGCCGTTGTTCTGCGGCTACGAAAAGTAGGGTGTCGTTCGCCGAGAAGACGACGACTGTGTCAAGGTTCCGGTTCCGTCGCGGTTCAGGGGTAGGCCGTGGCTCTGCAGAGGCAGTAGTGTCGGGAAACTGCACAGGGAATGGCGGTTGGGGTAGGGTAAGGCTTGTGTCACCCTGTCTCTCGAGTTCTGGAGACTTCGGTTGTGTGCGGATTTGAAGCTGTGCTAGGGCTACAGCGCCGGCTGTGCAGAAGCCCAGCAGCCACCGCAGCAGCTCACTCAAGTTCAACCCGGGCCGCATTGGTCGGAACATTCAGGCTATACGGGCGTGAAGGGGTAGGATGGTAGGCAACGTCGCGGATTACAAGCGCGAGGCTGACTCCAGCCATCGCAATACGCAGTCGCTCGGGGTAGCTTGGTAGGGAATGGTGCTGACCGCTGTACTCTACTTGGAGTTGCCCCGCAGGAAGCTCGGTCTCGTAGGAAAGTAGCCTTAAGTCCAGAGACCGAAAGGTCCAGCAGCTACTGGCTGTATCGCAGAGCTTCAGCCGCTGTCTGTCCTTCTCCCAAGCAACCGATCCCAACCTTTCCGGCAGGGAAGCCTCGGGTCGTAAGAGAGTGAACAGCACCGATGGTGGGAGAGCGAGTCCAAGTGCGCGCTCAACGGCCTGCGGAGTTGGTTTTCCTCGGAGTACTACGTTCCGGAGGGCATCGTAGTACTGCATCTCCGATGCTGTCAAGCGCAACTGTCCTACGGCGACGCCAAAAGGTCCCCACAGCTCTGCCCAGAGGGAGTCAGAGCCGGCAACCTCTATCTGACATCGAACCGGCAAAGGTGTCCGTGGTAGCAAGAGCTCTGCCGACAGCGTCACCACTGGGGCAGTCGGCCGTTGCCGCGTATGGAGCTGCTCTAGCACCGCTGAGAGCTCGCTTTCGCTCAGAGGGGTAATCCCAGCACGCGGTGTTGCACAACTCAGGAGGAGTACGCAAAAGACCACTGCGAATGCTTGGCTATGGATAGCCATCAAAGCTTCTGCTACGGAGTTTGGAGTTTTCACGATTTTTGTCCCTGGCTATTGCGTTGCAGTCGAAGGTACAGAGCGCAGTTTCTCAGGACGCCAGCTAACTGCCCCACAGCTGATGGTCTATGTCACGCGTCGAGCAACTTTTTCCGCAGCCCACCGGCTCCACAACCCGCAGTGGTCAGATGAGCGGAATCGTGAGGTCTTCGGAAAGTGTGCTAACCCGAACGGCCATGGACACAACTACGTGGTAGAGGTTACCGTGGCCGGTATACCGGATCCGGAGACAGGCTATGTCGTCGACCTAAAGCTGCTAGCACAGGTGCTGGAGGCAGAGATCATCAGCAAAGTGGACCACAAGCACCTCAACTACGACGTGGACTTCCTCCGTGGTATCAATCCCACAGTGGAGAACCTTGCGATTGCCTTCTGGCATGTCCTTCAGGGGAAGATTCCACAGGGGCGGCTCTATGCTGTTCGCGTTTACGAGTCCGACAACAACTACGCGGAGTACCGTGGCGAGCCGATTCCGTGGAACCCTACCCAGGTCATGTCCCATAGCTTGTCAGCGAGTGGATAGAGCGTGATGCAAACGAATGGGCAGACAGCAGCTATATCCCAGCTCTCCTTAGCCGACGCGAATGGGAATCTCCGCTTAACGGCGGAAGAGCTTCAGCAGATGGAGCAGGAACTAGAGCAGAAGTTCGCCGACGTTCTGCGCATCCTGCGGATCGATCCCAGCGACCCTAACAGTGCTGACACCCCGAAGCGGCTGGCCCGAATGTGGGTGCGGGAGCTCTTCCGAGGCCGGTACGAACCACCGCCGCGGTGTACGGTCTTCCCGAATCGGCGGCGGGTCAGCGGCATAGTCATGAGTCGTGGCATAGACGTCCGCTCGGTCTGTTCCCACCACTGGCAGCCTATCATCGGGCAGTGCGTGATCGGCTACGTGCCCGACGAGTACATCATTGGACTGTCGAAGCTCAACCGGGTCGTGGAGTGGTTCAGCCGGCGTGGGCAGGTCCAGGAAGAGCTGACGGAGCAGATCGCGGACTTCCTCCAGGAGCGGCTGCGCCCAAAGGCCCTTGGAGTCGTCTTAGCCTGCCGTCACTACTGCATGATCCTGCGAGGCGTCGAAGGGGACGAAGAGCAGGCGATCATGGTGACGGCAGCATGGCGCGGTGAGCTCGCTACGAATCCAGAGCTTCGGCAAGAATTCCTCCGCCTGGCTGCAGTCGAAGTGCCCGAGTATGGCACGAAGTAGCCTTGCATCCCAGTACGAGCAGCTGTGGTGGCGGCGTGGGAAGTATGTCGCTGGCGTTGATGAGGTCGGCCGTGGAGCACTCGCTGGTCCCGTTGTAGCGGCAGCTATCGTCCTACCAATCGGCTTTGTTCCGGCGCTCCCAGTGTGTGATTCGAAGCTTCTCTCCCCTCGGCGGCGCCAGCAGGTGGCTGCGTATCTTGAGCAATGCGCTGTTGCCTGTGCCTTCGGGTGGGTTGAGCCGCAGGTCGTTGATACGCTCGGTATTCTCCGGGCAACGCTCTTGGCAATGGAGCAGGCACTCTACGGACTCCAAGTTGTTCCTGACTACGTCTTCGTGGATGGCCCCATCTTTCCCGCCGTAGAGCTACCCGGCTGCGCTATTGTGGATGGGGACCGTCGCTGTCTATCCGTTGCTGCAGCTTCCATCGTAGCCAAAGTTGCCCGAGACCGGTGGATGGTTGAGGTTGCCGACCTTCGGTACCCGGTCTATGGCTTTGCCCAGCACAAGGGGTATGGGACTTCGGCTCACTGGGCAGCGCTCCGCCGTTACGGCCCCTGCAGCCTCCATCGCCGCACGTTTCTCCGTCGACTTGACGCTGTTGCGGATCATGAACGTGCTCTTTGAGGGCATTCGAGTCCTCAATCCAGCGCAAGCATTGGACGGCCGTTTCTTCCTGTGGCTCAAGGATGGTCGCATTGCTGCATTGAGTCGTGAGCCAATCGTTGTAGAGCCGGCGACGCAGCGGATACCAGCCTCCCACCTCCTTGCTGTCCCCGGACTCTTCGACATGCACGTCCATCTGCGTGATCCAGGGCAGACTCACAAGGAGGATATTGCCTCTGGAACGGCTGCGGCAGCTAACGGAGGTTTCACGGGGATCTGCTGCATGCCGAATACCGAGCCAGCAGTTGATCACCCCGTGGTCCTGAGGGCGGTATTGGCTACACCGTACGATGCTCCCGTGGACCTTGTTTGTTGCGCAGCCCTCACTTGCGGTCGGCGCGGGCAGGAGTTAGCCCCATTACTGGAGCTCCACGCTGCTGGCGCAGTAATGTTCTCCGACGACGGCACCTGGCTCTCCAATGCAGAGCTACTGCGACGAGCATTCCGTCTGGTGAGCTCCTTCAACGGGCTTGTTGCCCAGCACTGTCAGGAGCCAACCTTGACGGAGGGCTTTGCGGTCAATGATGGTGTCGTTGCAACCCGTCTCGGACTCAAAGGATACCCAGCCGTTGCTGAGGAAATAGCTATCGCCCGTGACCTCCTGTTGGCTGCTTACTGTCAGGCCCGGTACCACATACAGCATGTGAGTACGCGCGGGGCTGTTGCCCTCATTCGGGAGGCGAAGCGTCGGGGCGTGCAAGTAAGCTGCGAGGTCACTCCGCACCACCTTGTCCTAACGGAGGAGGCAGTCGGTGACTACGACACGAATGCGAAAATGAACCCACCACTGCGCACCCAGGCCGACGTTGACGCCCTTCGGGAAGCGCTGGCCGATGGTACGATCGACTGCATTGCCACGGACCATGCGCCACATGCCACCTACGAGAAACAGCAAGAGTTTGAAGCAGCCCCTCACGGAGTCATCGGACTCGAGACTGCTGTTGGCATCGTTCTAACGCACCTTGTGCACACAGGCATCCTGAGCTACGAGCGCTTCGTGCAGGCGATGGCCATAGCGCCGAGACAGCTCTTAGGGCTGCCACTCCCGGAAATCACTCCGGGAGTGCAGGTGAATCTCACCATCATCGCGCCGGAGGAGGAGTGGACCGTCTCACCTGAACACTTTCGTTCCAAGGCGCGCAACACGCCCTTCGCGGGCTGGACTCTCCGCGGTAAGCCGAAGTGGGCTATCAACCGTGGACAGATGTGGGAGTGCCAGCTTTGAGAGCAGTCGAAGTGCTGACTGGGTAGCAGTAGGGGAGTAGGCTGGTTTTGATATTTTCGTGCCGCACACCTGCAAGGTAGAGGAGTGATGATGAAAAAGTGGCTGATCGAAATTGGCAGTATGCTACTCTTCGTGGGGATTGCCGGATGCAATATCCGCGGCTTCTTCGTGCGGTACGAAGATGATCCCGTCTTCCACGGCCCTTCTGAGGAGCCGGGACAGCAGGTGTCGGAGCAGACAGCCGGGACAGCGGCGGCTGGGGACAGCAAAGGAGCCGGTGTATACCGGCAGATCTGTGCTTCATGCCATCAGCAGAACGGCCAAGGGATTGCCGGCGTCTATCCGCCGTTAGCTGGCTCGGAGCTCCTTCAGGGGGATCCGACGATCCCGATCCGCATCGTACTCCATGGGTTCCAAGGCCGAATTGAGCGGAAGGGGAAGGTCTACAATGGTGTCATGAGCGGGTGGGGGACTGTGCTCAGTGACGAGGATGTTGCAGCAGTGTTGAGCTATACCCGCTCTGCCTGGGGGAATTCCGCTCCACCAATCACAGCGGAGCAGGTACGGGAAGTCCGCCAGAAGACCCAAGGGCGCAGCCAGCCCTATACGGAGGCAGAACTCAAGCAGCCTCTATAGCCCTACCAATGTCCACCGCACCGATGGAACTCTCCTTGCAAGTCACGGCTGAGGCACCGCCACGGGGCTTGCGGCGATTCAGCGTAGCGCTGATGCTGATGACCTTCGGTCTCATCGGCCTGGGAGGGCTTGTCAACAGTACAGGCTCAGGACTCAGCGTCCCCGACTGGCCGACAACGTATGGTCAGCACCTGTTCCTCTACCCAATCAGCGAGTGGCGAGGTGGAATCCTGTACGAGCACACGCACCGCTTGGTAGCCGCCGTCGTCGGGTTGATGAGCTTTGTCCTGGTCCTCTGGAGCTGGCTTCTCATTCGGGAGCCACGGTACCAGTGGGTACGCAATGTGGCGCTCGTGGCCTTTGTCCTAGTGGTGCTGCAAGGACTTCTGGGAGGCCTAACAGTACTCTACCGTCTACCGACGCTGCTCTCTGCTAGCCATGCGATGGTGGCACAGAGCTTCTTTGCCTGTACGGTCCTGCTGGTTGTTGGGTTACAGGCAGGATGGTATCGCGGCCCGTCACTGCCGCTGGACAAGGTACAGTCACTCGCCAAGTTCGCGCTCTTCGTCTGGCTGCTGAGCTTTGGGCAAATCCTCTTTGGGGCACTGACGCGGCATACGTACAGCGCCCTTGCGATTCCCGACTTTCCGCTCGTCTTCGGTGGAATCTTCCCCCCCAGTTCGGCCCTCAATGGGCAGGTGCTCGTTCACTACACGCACCGTCTCTTGGGCTTTGCACTTGCGGCGGCGATGCTCCTGCAGGGGTGGTTCCTCTGGTCGGCGAAAGGGCAGGCGGCCTGGGTTCGCTGGCTTGCCCTTAGCGGAGCCGTTGTGGTCATTGGGCAGATTCTGTTGGGCGGCTGGCTGGTGTGGAGCTATCGAGCTGTGTTTCCAACGACATTGCACGTCATCGTTGGCACGGCACTCTGGGCAGTGAACACAGCCCTCTTCTTCCAACTATGGCGATGGCGGTGGCTGAGTCTGCAAGGGCGGTGAAGAAGGGAACGAAGCTGTGGGCCTACTACGCGCTGACGAAGCCCAGAGTGACGGCAACGGTAGCCCTCAGCATGGTAGCCGGGCACATCTTAGCGCTACCGCGAGGAGTCCACGACCTCCTGGCGTGGGATGTCGCGGCTCGTTTCGTCGCTACCCTCGTGGGGACTATCCTAGTTAGTGCGGGAAGTGCAGCGCTGAACCACTCTGTTGAGTGGACAACCGACCAGTTAATGCCCAGGACACGGAATCGCCCAATCCCAGCGGGCATTCTTACACCTCGGCAGGGGCTTCTGTGGGGAGCTATACTCTGCGGCTTAGGGCTTGGAATTCTGCTGTTCGTTGACTTCCTTGTCCTACTGCTGGCAACGTTGACGGTAGTAGCGTACATCGTGGTCTACACCCCAATGAAGCGCTGCAGTCCGTACGCTCTCCTCGTGGGGGCTATTCCCGGAGCACTCCCGGCTGCCGGCGGTTGGATTGCGGCTTCCGGTGTAGGACTGGGGGCGGCGCTGGTTTTCCTCGTTCTGTACTGGTGGCAGCTGCCCCACTTCCTCGCCCTCTCGTGGCTCTATCGCAAGGACTACGCCCAAGCTGGTTTTCCGGTAGCCGCCGTGGCTCAGGAAGATGGGCGTCGAGTGGGGTGGTACCTCCTCCTCTCTTCGGCCGCTCTGCTCGGCTCAGGAGTTCTGGTCGGTATATCCCTCGAGCTCTCTCCTGCATTCGTTGCTGGAATGGCAGTGCTTGGCGGGTGGCTCGTTGGGATGGCTGCGCTCTTCTGGCGCAGTCCAGGCTTCGAACGTGCCCGCCACGTCCTACGGAGTGCATATGTCTACCTGCTGGGGTTCGTTGCACTAACGCTGCTAGCGCGGCCGTGAGATGCCCGTCTGGACAGTGCCTATAACGCTGTTGCTGTTGGCATGTGCCCGCCAAGAACCCCCCCACGTTCCGGTGGAGTTGCCAGAGTATTTCCCGGCCCCAAGCTTCACAGCTACTACGGCTGAAGGACGGCCTTTCAGCTCGGAAGAGCTGCAAGGGAGCATCTACGTTGTCTCGTTCTTCTTCACTTCATGCACGGGTCCCTGCCCAATCATGAACTCTCGCTTGAGCGTCTTGCACTCGATCTTTGCTGAAGAACCCTCGGTACGGTTCGTCTCCGTTACCGTCGACCCCCAGCGCGATACGCTGCAGGTACTCAAGTACTACGCTGAGCGCTACGGTGCCAAACCTGGACGATGGGACTTCCTCTGGATGAGACCCGACAGCGTAGAGTGGCTTGCTACAAAGGGATTCCGGGTGCCAGCCAGCGTCAGCAACCCTGACCTCCACAGTACCCGTCTGATTCTCGTGGACCATCATGGGATGGTGCGCGGCTTCTTCTCGGGAGTGGATGAGTCGGGGCATAAGCAATTGGAGGCAGCTATCCGACAGCTACTCACGAAAATGAAAGAGCAGGGGACCTGAAGCGATGGCCGTCATCGAGTTGCTCCCAACGATTAACGCAGCGCTCAACGGAACTGCGGCGATTTGTCTGCTGTTAGGCCGGTGGGCGATTGCTCGCCGGCAGGTAGTGTACCACCGCGCTTTGATGGTAGCGGCTTTCGTCGTTTCGATCCTCTTCCTAGCGTCGTACTTGGTGTACCATTTCAGCACCCATGTCATTACGCCGTTCGGCGGAACAGGACTGTGGCGCACGGTCTACTATAGCGTCCTAATTTCGCACTCCGTCTTAGCAGCCAGTGTGCCGGCGTTGGCTATCATAACACTGTGGCGAGCAGTGCGAAACGACCTCCGTCGCCATCGTGCGATTGCTCGATGGACCTTCCCGATTTGGCTCTATGTCTCCGTTACAGGCGTGCTCATCTACCTGATGCTCTACCACTTCTTTCCGGCGTCTGCATGACGATGTCGGGCTCAATGGGGATGGACGATGTTTACGCCAAGCGTTGACCGCCGAATCAAGCACATCATCCTCGGTACCGCCGGTACTGTGCTAACGGCGGCAGTTGTGACGTACTTCGGCATGCACAACCGCGTAACCGACGTTGGCTACCGGCCGCAACAGCCCGTGCCATTCTCGCACAAGCTGCACGTTGGCGAACTGGGGATCAAATGCACCTACTGCCATGCCGGGGTAGAGCGTTCGGCGGTCTCGCCCATCCCCACAGCAAGCTCATGCATGGGATGCCATACTGTCGTCAGGGCGGAGAGTCCGAAGCTAGCTCTCGTGCGAGAAGCTTACGAGACAGGGAAGCCAATCGAGTGGCGCCGTGTCCATAAGCTGCCAGACTACGTCCACTTCAACCATGCCCGGCACATTCGGGCAGGAATCGATTGCGCCTCCTGCCACGGACCCGTTGAGCGCATGGGAGTCGTTTCGCAAGTGGCGCCGCTCAGTATGGGATGGTGCCTGGATTGCCACCGCAATCCCGAAAAGCACATCATCCCGGCACGTCCTATCTCCGGTATCTTCACGGGACTCCCCGAGCAGGAGCAGCCCGTGAGGACAGTAAAACTCGCTGAGAGCTGGCCGGTCACTAACCCGTCGTACGGGATGTGGCAGACGCCAGTACCGGCGCAGGTCATTCCCGGGGTGCCTACACCCAAACTACCGGGGCGCGGTCCAGAGAACTGTTCATCGTGCCATTACTGATGTAGGGCAACTGCGAGGATCTGCTCAATGCAGCAGCACCTTTGGCGGAGCCTTCAGGACTTTGCAGAGCTGTCACCGTCCGATCCACGGGAAGAGCTGCCGGAGCCCCTGCCAGAAGCAGGGGTCAGCCGTCGTCAGTTCCTGAAGCTAGCTTCCCTCGGGACAGCAATGGCAGCGATCGCTGCTGGATGCCGCCGTCCCGACCACAAACTCGTCCCAGCAGCGGCAGCCCCTGAATACCAGGTCCCTGGCTTGCCACTGTTCTATGCGACCGCCTTCCAGCACAAGAATGCTGCCTATGGGCTGGTAGCAAAGTGCCGCGAAGGTCGGCCCATCAAGCTTGAAGGCAACGAGCGCCATCCGATGAGTCTGGGAGCCTCTTCCGCCTATGCACAGGCGCTGCTCTATACCCTCTACGATCCTGACCGAATCCGCCGAGTTCGGATGGGCGAGCAGCGCTCCGCTCCTCTGAAGGCTGCTCTGCAAGCGATAGCCGAGAAGCTCCAGCAGGTCCAGCAGCAGGGGAAGCTGTGCTATCTCTGCATCGAAGAGCATTGCTCACCGAGCTACGATGCACTGCTGCAGGAGCTTCAGCGCCGCTTCCCATGGCTACGAGTCGTCGTGCTCCCAAGCTTCCTAGCCGACACAGCCGCGACCCTCAACGCGGAAGTGTTAGGCATCCCTGCAGAGTTCGTTCCGCACTTGGGCCGGGCCGATTACATCCTCAGCGTAGAAGCCGACCTCCTAGGGATTGACCGCTACGCGGTATGGCACACGCACAACTTCGCCCAACGGCGACGGATGCGGTCTCGACAGGACACCATGAACCGCCTCGTGGCCGTCGAGGCGTTGATGACCCTGACGGGTACGAATGCAGACCTCCGGCTCCGGATGCATCCAGCTGCATTTGAAGGTTTCCTAGCATCCATCCTCCTAGAGCTTGCTCGCTCTCGGCCAGTTCCTGAACCTGTGCGTCAGGCTGCTTCCCGAATCCCCGCTGCTTACGCAGAGAAAGCACAGCAGATAGCCCAAGAACTCCTCCGTTCTGGCGAGCGAGCAGTTGTCCTCGTGGGCGCACATTTGCCGCGGACAGTTCACGCTTTGGCACTGGCAATTAGTACTGCTCTGGGCAGTGTAGGGGAGGGAAAGGTGCTCGATCCTGCCTACACATTGCCTAACAGCTTTCCGAAAGAGCCCGAGCTAACACGATTCCGGCAAGATTTGCGTGAAGGACGTGTCGGTGCACTCTTCTTCGCAAATGTCAACCCAGAGTACAGCGCTGACTGGGAACTCCAGCGTTTAATTGCCACCGTACCGTGGCGGATTGCGCTGTCACTCTACCACGACGAGACGGCAGCTAACTGCTGGATCCACATCCCGGTTGCACACTCCTTAGAATCGTGGGGGGATGTCATGGCTGCGGATGGCAGCCTGAGCGTCCAGCAGCCGCTAATAGCTCCCCTCAACGAGGGGATTGGATCGGTACAGGACGTTCTCATCCTCCTGGCTCAGCAACTAGACGCCTCGGCCTTCGCTGGGGTGAAGAGCTACTACGATTTCCTACGTCAGCGCTGGCAGGTGAGCTACGGCATCACGGATGTGCAGTGGGAGAACATCCTACGAGAAGGGGTCTTTGCGCCACCGCGGCGGTCCGTGCCAACGCTCCGCTTCTCGGCAGCAGCGCTGGCAGCGGCTATCAGTCCGTCGGGTCTCAGCCGGGAAGGGCTGCTTGCCGTTGCCTTGCCGGCCTACGGGATCTACGACGGCTCCTTTGCTAACTGCGCTTGGCTGCAAGAACTACCCGACCCGGTCTCTAAGCTCGTATGGGACAACGTCGCTGCGATGAGTCCGGGGACAGCGCATCGACTCGGTCTTGCAACGGAGGACGTTGTGCAGCTTCGTATAGGGGATGTCAGCGTCAAACTGCCGGTCTGGGTTCAGCCGGGTATGGCAGATGGAGTCATTCTGACGCAGCTCGGCTACGGACGCCGAGAGGGTGGGGAGGTGCTCAAAGGGGTGGGGCAGAATACGTATCCGCTCTTGCCCCAAGGGAGGTTGAGCTATGTCACAGTGAGCCTTGAGCCACTGAGAGAGCGATATCTCCTGGTAACGACCCAGCATCATGCCCGACTCCATGGACGCCCGATCGTCCGAGTGACGACATTGGCTGAGTACCGGTCCCCAGAGGGCCCACGCTTTGAGGAGCCGAAGTTCCCGGGCTATCCTTCACTAGACGGCCAGTACCGTATCCCGCTAACGATTGTGCCTCCATACGAGTACAAGGGCCATCGGTGGGGAATGGTGATTGACATGAATGCTTGCACCGGCTGTGGGGCCTGTATCATCGCCTGCCAGGCAGAGAACAACATTCCGACAGTTGGCAAAGAGGAAGTCCGTCGGGGGAGGGAGATGCATTGGATCCGGATAGACCGCTACTACCTTGGCTCCCCAGACGCCCCACGGGTAGTGCACCAGCCGATGCTATGTCAACACTGCGAGAATGCCCCCTGCGAGAATGTCTGCCCCGTTGCTGCAACCACTCACAGTCCAGAGGGGCTCAACGAGATGACCTACAACCGCTGCGTCGGTACTCGGTACTGCTTGAACAACTGTCCCTACAAGGTGCGCCGCTTCAACTTCCTGGATTACCATACCGACCGGAGACCACCGAAGGAGATGCTCTTCAATCCCGACGTCACCGTGCGCATGCGTGGTGTTATGGAGAAGTGCACCTTCTGCGTCCAGCGTATCAACGAGGCGAAGTACCACGCGAAGGACGAAGGACGGGAGCGTGTCCGAGATGGTGAAGTCCTCACGGCCTGCCAGCAAGCATGTCCGGCAGGGGCGATTGTCTTCGGAGATATGAACGATCCGCAGAGCAAGGTCACCCAGCTTCGGCAGAATGATCGCGGATACCACGTGTTGGAGGAGCTCAACGTGCGTCCGTCCGTAACCTACCTCGCAAAGGTGTGGAACGCGCAGCCGGAGGAAGTCTCCCAAATGAGGACAGCATAACATGGCACAGATTGCGGTAGAGGCTACCCCAAGAGTCGACCGCGAACCTTTACGGGAGAGCCTGGTCCTCGGGAATCCAACCCTCCATGACGTAACGGAGAAGATCGCAGGGATCGTAGACCGACCACCTACCTGGAAGTATTGGCTTACGCTGTCCGTTACAGGGCTAGCCGCTGCCTGGGGAATCTTCTGCATCGGCTATACGATCGCGACAGGCATCGGTGTCTGGGGACTCAACAACCCCGTGGCATGGGGGTGGGATATCACGAACTTCGTCTGGTGGATCGGTATTGGTCACGCCGGTACGCTCATCTCGGCTATCCTCCATCTCTTCCGCCAGCGCTGGCGTACGGCCATCAACCGCTCGGCTGAGGCGATGACCATCTTCGCCGTCATCTGTGCTGGGTTGTTTCCTCTCATCCACCTCGGTCGGCCATGGTTTGCCTACTGGCTGCTACCGTATCCTAACCAGATGTACATGTGGGTGAATTTCCGCTCGCCTTTGGTCTGGGATGTGTTTGCGGTGTCTACATACTTGACGGTGTCCATCCTCTTCTGGTACCTTGGGCTATTGCCGGACTTAGCTACAGTCCGGAACTTCGTGCAGCGTCGCTTGCCGAAGGCGATTTACTCTTTCTTCAGCCTCGGGTGGGTTGGAGCAGCTCGCCACTGGCAGCACTACGAGATTGCGTACCTTATCCTGGCAGCTATCTCTACACCGCTAGTCCTCTCCGTCCACAGCGTCGTATCGTTCGATTTCGCCGTCTCCATCTTGCCAGGGTGGCACACGACGATCTTCCCGCCGTACTTCGTCGCCGGCGCTATCTTTTCCGGATTTGCAATGGTGCTCACCCTGGTGTTGATTGCCCGCTGGGTCCTGAATCTACAGGACTTCATCACGCTGAAGCACATCGACAACATGAACCGCATCCTCCTCGCCACTGGCATGATGGTAGGCTACGCCTACGCAATGGAGTTCTTCGTCGCGATGTACAGTGGCAACGAGTATGAGCGGTATGTCTTCTTCAACCGCGCCTTCGGTCCATATGGGTGGGCATACTGGACGATGGTATTCTGCAACGTCGCTGTTCCGCAGCTCTTCTGGTCGCGGCGCCTCCGGCGGAATGTCGTCGTCACCTTCATCGCCTCCATCCTCGTGAACATCGGGATGTGGTTTGAGCGCTTTGTCATCATCGTCTCCTCACTCCACCACGACTTCCTGCCGGCTAGCTGGGGTTACTACGCGCCGACCTGGGTGGAGGTGTCCATCTACGTTGGGACGTTGGGCATCTTCTTCACGCTCTTCTTGCTGTTTGCGAAGTATGTTCCCATTATTGCCATCTCGGAAGTCAAGGCTATACTCCCTCGGTCACAGCCTCAGCACCATGTACCAGTAGCTGCGTAGGCTACGAATGGTAGCGAAGCTCAAACCTCTAGCTGTCATGGGGAACTACAAGGACCCTGATGCCCTGCTACAAGCCGTGGTAGAGATCCGCAAGGCAGGCTACCGGTACTTTGAGGTCTATACGCCGTATCCTATCCACGGGCTAGAGCAGGCAATGGGGTTGCGGCGTAGTCGGTTGCCTTACATTTCTCTGTTTGGTGGGTTGGCTGGTTTAGGAACGGCCCTCTTACTGCAGTGGTGGACCGGTGCCGTTGACTATCCCCTCAACATCGGTGGAAAGCCCTTTTTCGCATGGGAGTTCTCCGTCCCAGTCAACTTTGAGCTAACCGTCCTCTTTACGGCGTTTGCTACAGTCATCGGCTTCCTCTGGTTGTGTCGCCTACCTCGCTGGTATTCGGACTACCAGCATGATACTGGCTTCCGAGCCGCAACGGACGACACGTTCGTTGTGAGTATAGAGAGTCGAGACCCGCTGTTCTCTATAGAAGAGACCCGAGCGCTCTTAGAGCGTCTTGGGGCAGAGAATGTGCGCTTAGTCGAGGCATAGTCAATGGAAGCACTCCGACGGATTCGGTGGTGGCATATTCCGCTCGGCATTGTGGGCATTGCTTTCGTGGTGTTCTGGGTCCTGGTCCTTTCAGGCCAGAGGACATGGTTTTCCGAGCACCCACCACTGCAGATCATCCCTGATATGGATGACCAATTCCGGGTTGACCCGTTGGAGGCCTCTCCTTTCTTCGCGGATCGTAGCTCCTTCCGCACACCCCCTGAGCATACTGTCCCTCGAGATGCACGATCTTATCCGCTAGGACAGGCCGATGTCGCGAAAGCAGAAGAGCTCTTCCCGCGGGCTCCATTCCCGGTGAACGACTACGTCCTCGCATACGGCCGCAACCGCTACAACATCTTCTGCAGTCCGTGCCACGGTGTGGATGGGAAAGGGAATGGACCTGTCGTCCAGCGTGGATTCGTAGCTCCACCGGACCTAACCCGCCCGCAAGCACAAGCGTACAGCGATGCTCGTATCTTCCATGTCATTAGTGCTGGGCAAAACATTATGCCCTCCTATGCGAGCAAGCTCACCGAGCCAGAGCGGTGGGCGATTGTCTATTACATCCGCCAGCTCCAGCGGGCAGCCAGCGGTGCTTCTACTGCCCAGCTGTCAGTATCTACACCACAGCATCAGTGAGTTAGAGGAACGAATCAGTAATGGGCAGCCACCTATTCGTTTACGAAGTGCCAAGTCTCCAAGGGAGTCGATTCGTGCAGACTCTGCAGCGCATAGGTACGGTCCTCCTAGCCATCGGGCTGTTGGGGACTGCGTTTACTGCGGTACTGACGCCTGAGCGATTGGCACCGAGCTACATTCTTGGATTCTTCTACGTCCTCAGCATCACAGTTACGGCTACCTTCCTGAGCGCTCTGCTCTTCTTGGTGAGGGCAGGGTGGAGCGCAACGGTACGCCGAAGTATAGAGTTCATTGCAGCACCCTTGCCTCTCTTGCTCTTAGGACTGCTCCCGCTTGCCATCGCTCCTGGTCTTTTCTTCCACTGGATCCACGAACTCCATGCTGGCGATCCAATCATCGCTAGCAAGGGTTGGTTTCTCAACGAACCTTTCCTCGCTGCTCGACTAATACTCTACGGAGTCGCGTGGGGCTTTATGTACCGCTCTGTCATCGGGAACTCTCTCCGCCAAGACCTCGCTCCAGAAGGGGATTACACCCCGACACTCTGCAACTTCCGACAGTCAGCCGTCTGGGTACTTGTTTATGCTTTGACCTTTACCTTCGCCTCAGTTGATCTCCTGATGGCCCTTGAACCGCACTGGTACAGCACTATCTTCGGCGTCTATAGCTTTGCGGCCAGTTTTACGGCCACTCTTTCTGCCGTTATCCTTCTCGTGGTCGCTTTGCGGGAGCAGGGGTATTTGCGAGACTTCGTGACAGACGAGCACTACCACGACTTAGGAAAGCTTCTCTTTGCATTCTGCATCTTCTGGGCGTACATCGCTTTCTCGCAGTACATGCTGATCTGGTACGGGAATCTGCCAGAAGAGACGGTCTACTTTCTCAAGCGAATGGGGCAAGGGACATGGCAGATCTTCGGCATTTTCTTGCCAGCATTACGCTTCGTCCTCCCCTTCGTCCTCTTACTGCGTCGGGACGCAAAGAGGAATCCTCGCATCCTCATGGCAGCAGCCATCACCGTGCTGCTGGGCCATTACATTGACATTGCTTGGATCGTGCTTCCGGCATTCGCTCCAAGCCTGCGGTGGGGATGGCAGGAAATAGCAGTGCTTGCCGCGTGGCTAGGCATTGCACTTCTTCTGATCACCCGACAGATGCAGCGTGTCCCTGCTGTCGCGTATCGTGATCCGTACCTCCAAGAGTCTCTCCACACCGTCTCTGGATGAATCTGACAAAGCAGGTTGCCCTAAGCGTTTTGGGGGCTATAGGAATAGCGGCGGGCGGGTGGATTGCAGATTTCATCCTCTATCGCTTCCTCAAAGGAGTGGCCCGACGGACACAGTGGTGGTGGGGAGATGCGATAGCAGAATCCCTTCGGAGAATACTGTTCGTTAGTACCACGGTCGTCGCAGTCTTCTGGCTTGTCCGGTGGCTCACACTGCCTGCACCGCTCGTCCTGATCATAGACAGGGTCCTCTTGGTAGCAGGCATTGGAATTGCCACTGTTGCGTTGCTACGCTTTGCAATTCGTGCCGTACGCCATTGGCTCCATGCTACCGACAGTGGATTGCCAGCCGTTTCCATTCTGGTCAACGTTGTACGCCTGGGGATCATTATCGTTGCAGCTCTAATCGTGCTCCAAGTACTTGGGATCCCGATTGCACCGTTACTAACAGCGCTTGGAATTGGTGGACTAGCGTTAGCCTTGGCACTGCAGGACACGCTCTCCAACCTCTTCGCTGGGCTCCACATATTGGCAGCCCGACAAGTCCGTCCGGGGGATTTCGTTCGGCTAGATACTGGGCATGAAGGGGTAGTGGAAGACATCAACTGGCGCAACACCACGATCCGAACATTAGGCAACAACGTGGTGATCATCCCAAACAGTCGCCTTGCCAATGCTGTGCTCGTCAACTACCGAGTCCCGGAGCCGGAGCTTTCGGTGACCGTTCCAATTCAGGTAGCTTACGGCAGCGATCTGGAACTCGTCGAAAGGGTGACCTTAGAAGTGGCACGCGGAGTTCAACAAGAGGTCGAGGGTGCTGTGAGAGAATTCCAGCCACTCGTTCGCCTTCAGGAGCTCACCGACTATGGTATCCGGCTACTCGTCATCCTGCGTGCTGAGAAGGCAGAAGACCAGTATCTCTTGCGCCATGAGTTCTTGAAGCGCCTCCTGGTTGCATATCGCTCGGCAGGAATTGACATACCTTTTCCTACGCATCGCGTTACTGGGGACCTACGGATGAGCTGGTCTCCTAGGGAGTTTCCATCTGGAACCGCGTAGAGAGCTCGGACTGATAAGGGGCATTATGTAAACTTCATGTTCACCTCCGTGCCCCCCGCCTTTCCCTCAGAGCCAGAGAAGCACGTACCGTCGTTGTTCCCTACCAGCACAGATCCGCAGTAGCAGAGGTTGCCCACGGACTGGAAGGCACAGGTGCTGCTTGATGGTTCCCTCAGAGAGGCAGCGCCCTTCAACGGTGAAGATACTGTAGCGTGCACCTCGGGCAATTCCTAGACTCTCAGCAGGCAGGCAAGGTTCATGGAGCAAGCGTTGGGAGCTTACGGTGGTGTAAGTCTCGGGAATAGACCGCACGTCTGTAGGAGAGCTCACCAGATACCGGCTCCCGACAGCGTCTAGGTCGAAGCCGCTCAAGGTTGGGTCCCAGAAGGGATGTTGGGGTTGCTGGGCTAGCCACGTGGTAAGGTCGGTAATCCGAACGTAGTGCACAGAATCAATGCCGAGAGTCTGTAGGTCAAACCAATCCCCACCACTCTGTGAAGGGTCAAGCAAATCTTGGGCAGCACCATTCGTCGGGGTCCTACCTGCACAGCCCTCCAGTGTCAAGCTGTCCCACGGGAAGCTCTGCCATGTAATTCCATCTTTGCTGACGCTGACCAGTGCTGGCTCAACGAAGACTCTGCCGCGAGGCGTCACGAAGGCATTCTCAAAGATTACGAAGTCGGGACCTGGTCCGTCCACGATAACCTTGCCTCGGAATCCGACGACGATTTCGCCCCCCATGCCAAGCGAGAGGATTTGATGCGGGTTAGCTGATGGCAAAGATGGCCGCGCTGCCGTATCAGGCGGGCCAAAGATGTTCCGAGGGTAGTACGCGCTGTCTTGGCCAAAGTTCTGCCCACTACCAGGCCGAAAGGTGATGACAGTGTCAATCCAGCCGCGCTCCCAGTGATACGTACTCTCTGGAAACACAGGTATGCTGAAGGTATACGCGGCTACCCATGTCTGCAGTAGTTTTGTACCTCGTAACCCTAGCGGCATTCCAGATGGAGTCACAGAGAGACAGGCATTGGAAGCAGACGTTGATTGCCGGTGGGCTTATTGTACTGTCAGCTTTGACTCGCCTACTACCCCATCCGCCCAACTTTACCCCGATGATGGCGATAGCTCTCTTCGGTGGAACAGTGCTGAGCTCAGGCTGGGCCTATGGAATCCCACTCGGAGCTATGGCACTCAGCGATGTTGCTTTGGGAATTCTAAACCGAGACTGGACGATAACCTTCCACCCTACCCTTCCGTTCGTTTACGGTTGCTTTGCTATAGGAGTTGCTTTGGCGCGGGGTTTCCTGAGACTCAAATTCCGTGTGAGCCGATTGGCAGCAGTAGTGTTAGCCTCGTCGTTCATCTTCTTCCTCGTGACAAACTTTGCCGTTTGGCTCTTGACGGACTGGTATCCGAAGACTATGGAGGGACTATTGGCCTGTTACGTTGCAGCCCTTCCCTTTTACCGTAATAGCTTGCTGGCGGATATCCTGTACTCAGGTCTGCTCTTTGGGGCTTACTTTCTCGCCGCACGGCTGTTTGGCTATGTCCCTGTTCCTGGCTGGGAACGCCTAAGCCGGAGCTCTATGCGGTTGACCGCTGACGGCGGGTTAAAACGCGCACGAACACGGTAGCAGCTTTGAGGATACCGCTAATAAGGGCTGCAACATCTTCTAAAGGTGGGGCAACTCTCCTGTATATCCTTTGTTCCAGACTACGCGCATCTTCCGCAATTCCCTGCAGAATCGCCAGGAAGCGCTGTAGCGCTCCAAAGCTTGGCTCCAACTGGTTGAGAGTTCTGTCAAAGCGCTGGGCAGCCGTTGTTATCGCTTCCACGCCGGGTATAAGGCTTCGGCGAAGCTCTCCAAGCAAGTAGAGGAAATCATGGAGACTATTTTCCACGGTGCGGAAGAGCTTCTGGAGTTGGAGCAGAAGCCGGACCAAGACAAATCCTACGCTGAGTAGGACGAGGACTACTGTGGCAATCAGTACGGAAAGCCACACTTCCATAGCTCTCCTGTAGCTCCTAGCGAGGCAGTCCCTACTCTGTCTTCGGAATGGAGGAGGTCCCTCCTATCTCGCTACGGAGGGCTTCAGAACTTGCCTGTGCTGCTTCCCGGAAGTGTTCGGTAGTCGATGACAATCTCCCGCGTGCCTCCTGGATGGTCCGCTCGGCATCCTTGAGAAGAGCGGTAGCTTGCTCTTGTGCAGATTGGACGACGGCTTGAGCTCTCTGGCGCGCTTCATTGAGCACTTCAGTGGCTTCAGCTGAGGTTTCCTCTAATAGCTCACGCACCTTTGTGTAGAGCTCTTCTGAGCGCCGGCGGATATCGGCCCGAAGTTCGCGACCACTCTTCGGAGCAAAGAGCAGTGCTACAACAGCCCCAACCAAGCTCCCAAAGAGCACGCCAGTCAGGAATCCTTGGAAGTATCCATTTCCGCGCTCACCCATGGTTGGTGCAGAGATTGGTAGGACTTACTTGCCAGCAATCTTTCAAGGGTCCAACACTGAGCTTTGAGAATTAGCTCACAGAACTCTCGGACAGCCCCATTTCCTCCAGGCTGTCTGCAGACGTACGAAGCCTGTCGGCGTACTTCCGGTACAGCATCTGCTGGACAAGAGGAGACACCGACAACTTGGAAGGCAGGGAGGTCGGTGAGATCATCACCAATGTAGGCAACATCCTCCAGCTTAAGGGAGAGCATTTCGGCTACTTGCCGAACGGTGGATGCCTTGTCGTCCACTCCCATTAAGCAGTAGCGGATACCAAGCTTCTGAGCGCGCATGCTGATGGCTGCTGAAGAGTCTTGGGAAATCAGAGCAACCGAGATTCCCGCCTGCTGCACCAGGCGGAGCCCTAAGCCGTCGTGGACATGGAAGCACCGGAGTACTTCTCCTGGGTGCAGGTAGTAGAGCTTACCGTCGGTGAGCGTACCATCAACGTCGGCGATGAGCAGACGGATACGCTGTAGTTTTGCAGCTAGCTCCACTCTTGCTCTCTCGGATATATCGAGCCTCGTGAGATAACAGCGACGAATGTGGAGTTCGAGGATTGCGATTCTGTTTCTGGCTGTTGGGACTATAGCTGCAGCATGGAGCTGTGACACTGTGCGCCATTCTCTTTCCAGGGTTACGAACAGTGACACTGCAGCGTTGGTGGAGCCCCCTCAGCCTTCATTCGACGCTGATCATGCCTATCAGCTCGTTGTACACCAGGTAACCTTCGGGCCACGAGCCCCTGGACTTCCTGGACATGACAGCTGCCGCATGTTCCTGGTAGAGTTCTTGAGGCAATATGCAGACACAGTGTTCGAGCAACGCTTTTCTCGCCAAGTCTACGGTAAGTTGCTGCGGTTAACCAACGTTGGGGCTTCCTTCCGGCCTGAATTCTCTAAGCGGGTGCTCCTCTGTGCTCACTGGGACACGCGTCCGTACGCAGACGAAGATCCAGATCCACGGAATCGTCAGCAACCAATTTTAGGAGCCAATGACGGTGCCAGTGGAGTTGCAGTGCTGCTGGAGATTGCTCGCGTCTTAAAGCGTCATCCTCCGCCGGTTGGTGTAGACTTGCTCCTCTTAGATGGAGAAGACTACGGCAAGGCATCAGATCTAGAGAACTTCTGCTTAGGGTCCCAACATGCCGCCCAGTACTATCCGTTCCAGAGGTCTCCGACGTGGGTGATTGTCGTTGACTTGGTAGGAGATCGAGAGGCGTGGTTTCCATGGGAAGAATACTCCTGGCGCAGCGCACCCGATCTTTTGATGACCATATGGCAAAAGGGGTCTCAGTACTCCTCCACAATGTTCCGTAACGAACCTGTCGGGCCTATCCATGACGATCACGTACCTTTTATCCAGAGGGGCTACCGAGCCATCGTCATCATCGATGCTGAACTTGTTGGCAACCGCTCTCCTAATCCTCGACGTCGCTACTGGCA
>JBCNUX010000002.1:0-7277 GCA_039630485.1 Chlorobiota bacterium
CTCCCGGCTCAGAATGAATACCGGGTCCTGGACTTAAGCAATCCGGCCCAATTCCCGCCGAACACTGCTGCTCCTCTACGCCTGCCTCTGGCAGACCTACGCCGCAACGGAAACTTCTGGGAATGGGCTGACGACGGCGCCTGCATCACCGCGCACCTTCCTCCCTACCTCCAGGACTACGTCCCTGTGGAGTTCGTGCTGGACCCAGAGGGAAGACTACCATCCAATGAGACCTTCGTCATGGGCTCCTTCAACAACTGGCAGGCAACGGCCGAATGGCGCCTCAGCTACGATCCCGAAGAGCGCCTCTACCGCCTCCGCCAAGTCCTGCGCCGCGGCCGACACAACTACCTCTATGCCACTGGAGAGCTCAGCGTTGACTCTAAAGCTGTTCAGAAGCTCTCCTTCGAGGCCTGGGAGGGGAATACGTCCGGTACCCGCATCTCCTTCTGGGCATTCGTGTACTACCGCATGCCCGACTTTGGGGGCTACGATGCTCTCGTTGCCGTTGGGGCTGCTACCATCTTTGGACCCATTCGCCCCTGAGGAGCTTACCGCTTCAGAGCATTCAGTTCCGCAAGGAGCTGGTCACTCACCGTCACGACTCGGGCAGCAGCTTCGAACGCCCGCTGCGTAGTGATAAGCTCTGTCAACTCAGCGGTGAGATCCACGTTTGCTTCCTCCAGGAAGCCTCCAGCAATCCGGATCCCTGGGAAGAGATCCCCAGCTGTCCCCAAGATCGGGGGACCGCCGTTCGGTCCTGCGGCGAAGAGAGAGCCCCCTTCTCTGAGCAGCCCTTCAGGATTGGTGAACCTAGCAATCACTACTTGTCCCAAGACCTCTGTCCGGCCGTTGCTGAAGCTGCCTAACAGTCTTCCAGTGACATCAATGCTGATACCGAGGAGCTCGCCTGCCGCATAGCCATCTTGCTCAACGATACTGACTGTACTTCGCCCAGCAAAGTTCGTGACACCTGCAAGCCGATTGGTATCTGGGGCTAATTCTACCGTCAGCGACCTCCCAGGATCAAACACAGCAGAGTTCCCACCAAGTGCCGCGTTCAACTCTGAGGCAGGGATTCTAAGCGCCACCGGAGACTCCAACAATCCATTCGCGGCGAAACGTATGGAGGAACTGCTCGCAGGTAGCTGTACGGGCCGTCCGTCAAGCATTAGAGCGATCGCGAACTCACCAGGCGTTGTGGTCGAACGGAACTCCACCTGGAGAACGTGTGCCCTACCAGCAGAGTCGTAGATCACCCCGCTGGTGGAGAAGCTCTCCCCTGCTGCCATCTCCCCGCTGATGTTCCCGGAGAGGCGCACGTACTCTGTCTGCCGCGCCGGGGAACGCAGACCTGGCGGTATCCGTAGGGTCTCCACACTCTGAGAGAGCACTGCGCGACCCGCTGGGTCTAAAATCGGCCGGCCACCGCTATCGTGCAAAGCGTTGTATCCCTGCACCAGTGCTCCTGTTGTCATCTCAACGAGGTTGCCCTGGGGATCAAGGCCGAAGGAGCCGGCCCGAGTGAAACGCTGCTGGCCATAGTAGCGAACAACGAAGAACCCGTCACCCTGGATAGCAGCGTCCAGTGGGCGGTCCGTCGTCCCAAGCGGACCCTGCGACATATCGGCCAGAATAGAGCCAATGACCACGCCAGTTCCGATCTGCAGCGGATTCAGGCCACCAACACCCATAGCCACTGTTGGTGCTCTTCCGAAGCTTATCTGCTGGACAATGTGCTCTGCGAACCGCGTCCGACTCGCCTTGTATCCAATCGTGTTGACATTCGCCACATTGTTGGCGATTACGTCCATCCGTTGCTGATGTGCTCGTAGAGAAGTCTGGGCTGTCATCAGTGACTGTGAGAGTGCCATACCATCTTGCCCTGATTGTTCTACGGACGCCTGCGGACTTCTATCAACTGCTGGAGCGGCACCTCGAGCTCTCCAAAGACCAAGCTCCCTCCGCGTGCCGAAAAGCGGACTGCCTCTACGACCCCTTCAACGAACGGGGTGGCCACCAGCGATTGTCCGCCTTGACCAACAGCTACGATTCGGATAGAGTAGAAGCCTGCCGGCAATCGCCTGCCCGTAGCCGAGCTCCCATCCCACTCCACTTCGTGCATCCCCGCAGGCACATCCCGAAACTCCATGACCCAGACCACCTCACCTGTTGGTGAGCAGAGCTCTAGCCGTACACTCGTGGCCCTCTCTGGCAGCTTGTATCCAAACCGCACCACCTCATCGGAGGGCAGCCAGAGTGTAGAACTCTCAACCCGCACAAGTGTGCCTACCAGTGCCGGTGCCACGGCGTTTCCCATCGTCTCCGCCAGAGCTACCATATTCTCAAGCTGCAGTCCCAGCAGTTGGCGCACGGCCAGGAGCTGATCCAGCTGAGAGAAAATGGCCAGTTGTACTGCTAACTCCTCCCCCTGGTGGGGGCGGAGTGGACTCTGCATCCGTAATTGAGCGATCAAGAGGCGCAGGAACTCCTCTCTCCCCACTCCACTGTGTACCTCCTCCCTAGCCCCAGTGCCTACTGCAGCCATATCAGCTACCACACTGCCAACCCTCGACATGTTCAGCCCCGCTCATCCAACATACTCTGTCTGGTGCCATCCAAAGGAGCGAATAAATCGGGAGCGCTCCCTGAAGCTCTCTTGGCCATTGGTATCCTGCTTCCGGGCATCTCGAGGAGTGTCCTTCCGAGACTTACTGAACTCAGAAGGGGTCTGGACTACGAACTCCCTCAAGTAGAGCCGACGCTCGCTGAACAGGCGCTGCAACTCTTCTGCTGCGAGGGAGAATTGCCAGGCGAGCTCTGGCGAGGTAGTCTCAGCCTGAACGTGGATCCCTCCCTGTTCAACGGCAATTACTAACAGCAGGTGCCCGTGATGCGGAACCTCTACATGCAGCTGGGCTACCGTTGGGGGCTTCCCTCGGACAACTCCCGCTGCGTATTCTAGGGCCCGCAGAAAGAGAGTCCGTAGCTCCGAGTGAGTCTCCGTCCTTTCCAGAGACTGCAGCGTCGAACTCTCTCTTATCGCCTGCTCAGCGGAGAATGCTACAATTTCTGCAGGAGGAACACTGCTTGCGGACAACATCTCGACAATCCTGCCGTCTACGGCTCCCCAGTAATCCTGCAATGAGCCGCTATCCCTGGACGCCTTTACTGACACCGTCCTTACCTGCAATTCCAGCCCCTTCTGTACAGTCTCTGCAGGACCTTCGGATGCACCCGGTGCGAGCCGCAAACCTAGATTCGGTGTTAACTTTTTTAGTTCGCGGTTAGAGTCACCCTTTGCCGGCCTCGGTTCTACTGCTCCCATCGCTGTACTCTGCATCCATACAGGTGGCAGGTAGGAGCACAGCAGTTCGGCAAACGCCTCCCCATTCCCGTCATTGGCCTTCCGCTGGTGACCCCAGCGGATAGATTGAATCCCACCCTCTATGGCCGAAGGGAAGTGGAGGCTATCACACATCCTACGCCACAGTGCTAGAAGCTCCCTTGGATACATCGGCCATCAGTGGTGAAACTGAAGGATAGAGCGACTCCTCAACTCTGCCTACCCCCTCTCCGCATGTCGTTCTGTAGCTGCTTAAGCCAGGAGAGATCGTGCGATAAGTCAACCAGATTGCGCACAGCCCCCTCTGTGAGGCGTAAGTAGACTTCTTGAAAGCGCCCAACGAGTGGCGCTGGAGCTCCCTCTAGGAGTTGGTGTAGGAGATAGCGCAGCTTAGTGATGCTCTCGGAGAAAGCCTCCGAAACCGTCTTGTACCCTTCGTCTGACGGACCGAGCCGCTTCCAGACCCGATAAGTACGCCACAGCGCCGCTCCTGTGAAGATAATATCGTTAGCCATCCCTGCATCCCCCCTTTGGGCAGCGAGTTCCAAGATGAAGCCCACATCCCTCATCTTGCGCAGGGTGTTCCCCGAATATGCTTGGAGGTACCGTATCACAGCTTCAGTGTCGGGCGAGAGCTCCATAGCTCGTCCGAATCCACAGCTTGCCTGAACTAGAACTGCAGAGCTCGCAGAATACCCTCAAACAGTCGCTCCTGTTCCTCTTCTGGCGGAGGCTCTATCACTCGCAACGACAACGGCACCAACGCGACCTCGTACGCTGCCCCGAGCAAAGAGACGAAGATAGCCACCCGGACGCGCCGCTCGGCATCTGCGAAGCGATACGTAGCAAACGCTTTCTGTCCAACCCTCACGATGGCGAAGTCTCCAATCAGGCGAATGCCCCCCGCTGTCTTCACCTGACGACGCGTGAAGCTGTGCTTTGCGAGCTCCAGCAGGTCGTACTGGTTAGCAGTGTCACTTGGAACCCTAGGGTAGAGCCTAGCAACCGTTACAGCAAGCGTGTATTCGGGGTTCACACCGACTGCAATGACCCCCCCTGGTGCCTTGTCCCCAAGCTCCAACGGGAACCATCCCTTTGGCAAGAACAGCAGTACATCCCCTTGGGCCGAGCGCACAGGGTCAGGGTTGAGCGGGATCCCCGGCTCTGGAGTCAGCTCGAAAACGACAATCCTTGGAGCCCTCTCCGGAACCCGCCAAGTAAGGCAGCCTGCCGCGCCGATAACGACACCGACACTGACGACCCAGGCTGGAATCCTCATCTCTTGCCTGTCGGTAACCGCTCGCCAGCGCGAACCGGGATCAGAAGTACATTCTCTGGAGGCACCAGTGGACAGGCGTACGCTGGGTTATACGCGCAGTATGGGTGGTACGCGCGGTTGAAATCCAGCCAGTACTCTTCTCCGTCCACCTCAGGCAGCTCCAGGTACCGCCCACCCTCGTAAGTCTCGTGCCCTGTTGTGGAGTCCTTGAACGGCACGAATAGGATATCTCCCTGAGCTCCCAACAACTTATAGGCAGTCAGCTGGAAGACCGTATCTTGCCAGGCTACGTGAAAAACCCCATAGAGCACCATGCGATGAACCCCACCTGACTTGGTAGAAGGGAGTTCCACGATGCTCGGCTGCTCGAACTTCTGCAGGACCGCTGGGAGGACAAACTCCGCAGCTGGCGGGTAGTAGCTGAGGCCCTGGAACTTGGGCCGATCTCCTTCCGGAATTGGGGAATCCGGCGAATGCATGAACAGGCTATCCTTCCACCAGCGCTCTAAAACGAGGGAAAGGGAGTCGAATGGCGCTCCAGCGTCATCCTCCGGCTCTCCATTTCCACACCCCCATAGCCAACCACTCGCTACCACGGCCAGCACTATCCACATCTCTTTGCACTTTTCCACAGCTAACTTTCCACACCCATGTGGAAAACCAGTCCCTCAGCCCTAGAAGGGGGTCCCTTTTCCCCACCCCACAATGCCATTTACCTGCGAAATCCACAGCCTAACAGTGCTCTTCCACACGTGGGGATTTCCTTATCGGACTTAGCACTTCGACACACTAAGGAGTGCTTTTCCACATTTCCACAGCTTTCGTCAGCCTCGCAAGTCAGTCCTAGGAGAGCTAGTCAGGTTCGATGATGTCCATACCACAGTAGCGGCGGAGAGCCTCCGGAACAACCACGGCTCCGTCTGGAGTCTGGAACTGTTCCAGGAGAGCAACCATTAGCCGCGATGTCGCCAAGCCGCTACCATTCAAAGTATGAACGAAAGTGGACTTCAAGCCAGGCCCCGGGCGATACCGAATATTTGCGCGCCGAGCCTGAAAGTCCTCGAAGTTGGAGCAACTGGAAGCCTCTAGCCAGCGTTGTTGACACGGCGACCAGACCTCTATGTCGTACGTCTTCGCGCTGGCAAACCCGAGATCGCCAGCGCACAGCAGAACGACGCGATAGACGAGCCCTAGCTCCCTGAGTACGGCTTCCACTTCCCCCACCAATTGCTCTAGCTCCTCGTAAGAGTCCTCAGGGCGACAGAACTTGACGAGCTCCACTTTGTTGAATTGGTGCATGCGGACGAGACCGCGGGTCTCTCGCCCGTAGCTGCCGGCTTCCCGACGAAAGCATGCGGAATACCCACAGAGCTTGATGGGGAGGGAATCTGCGGAGAGGATCTCATCAGCGAAGAAGTTTGTCAATGGCACCTCGGCTGTCGGGATCAAGAAGAGATCGTCGCCGGGGATGTGGTACATGTCCTCCCGGAGCTTGGGGAGCTGGCCTGTGCCCTCCATCGAGCGTGGGAGAACGAGGAAGGGGCAGAAGAGCTCTTGGTAGCCGTGGCGCTGTACGTGGAAGTCGAGCATGAAGTTAATGAGGGCCCGTTCCAGCAGTGCTCCCTTGCCTGTGTAGAAGACAAAACCACTGCCGCTTACCTTCGCTGCACGGCTGAAGTCCAAGAGGCGGAGGCTTTTAGCAATTTCCACGTGGTCCTTCCGGAATTCCTGCGGCTGCGGTTCGCCCCACCGACGGACTTCGACGTTGTCTTCAGATGTTGCCCCGTCCGGGACGGTATGGTGAGGTATGTTCGGCAGAGAGAGAAGGAGCTCCCGGAGACGGGATTCCGTCGCTCTTAGCTCATCTTCTAGAACCCGGATCCGCTCCGCAGTTGTGCGAAGGGAGGCAAGGTGTGGACCAGGGTCACCTCCCTCACGCTTTATTGCCGCTACCCGTTCTTGGGCCAGCTTCCGCTCATGCTGTAGGGAATCCAGGGTACGAATGCATTCACGCCGCCGGGCATCTAATTCCACGATCTCCACGAGCTGGACTGAGATTCCGCGGCGGCGCAGCTGAGATTCTATCCCTTCTGGGTCTGAGACGATTCGCCGCAAATCCAGCATATGCCGGCTATAGGGGTTTGGGGAGCCCAAAAATACCGAAACTCGATTCAGCACCAGATGCCGCCGTCTGGAGGAGGCTGGGCGAAGTCCGTATTTTTGCCCCAGCTGGCTGAGCAGAGTGAAGAGTGGTGAGCGTAGCAGGTGCTGTGCAAGGTTGCACTCCGCCACAGAGCTAGCTGAGACCCAAGGCGTTCTACTGAGGCTGGCGAGATGGTTCCACAACGGAGACACCAGGCCGCGTACCACCGCACTAAAATCCTCTGTACCGTTGGACCATCGGTCGCATCCCCGGAGAAGCTTTACCAACTTCTGTCTGCCGGAGCCGATGCCTTCCGACTCAACTTCTCCCATGGCTCTGAAGAAACTCACGCCACCTATGTTCGGTGGATCCGCGAGGTCGAGCAGCAGATTGGACGCTTCGTCCCGATAGTCTTAGACCTCCCTGGACCCAAGCTCCGCGTTGGTACCCTTCCATCTGGAGCCGTTGAGCTGCGCTCGGGAGAGGAGGTCGTGATCGTAGATGTGGCC